>JAKATX010000001.1 GCA_021818545.1 Microcaldota archaeon | reverse complement strand
GGTTCATCCAACTCCTCTCATACAAGGCTGAAAGTGCTGGTTTGAGTGTAGTCAAAGTGGATGCAAGGAACACCTCAAAGGAGTGCAGTAATTGCGGCAACATTCAGGAGATGCCACTCTCGGAAAGGACGTACATCTGCCAGAGATGCGGAATGTCAAAGGACAGGGACATCAGCGCATCAATAAACGTACTCAAAAGAGCTACCCTCGGACAGAGGGAAAGTCACGCTCAGGGAGAGAACGTAAGACCCCAACAGGAGGCGACTCTCGGCGAACTGGGAACCGATAAAACACATCCTTTGCGGGATGCAGCGATTGCATGAACGCAGAGGAAGCCCACGCCGTTCACGGGTGGGAGGATGTCACGCATCTGCAATACCAATTATCAAACTGGCGCGCGCTTATAAATGTGGCTCTATGGTAGCGCTAAATATCAAAGCAATAATCGCGTTGCTGATGCTGTTCGCTATACTGTTATCACTAGCTATTTTCACAGTATACATGTCCGCAGGCACGCTCCATCCATATAAATCATTCTACCTGAATGGCAAGGGATTCAATATATCTTATATAGCTGCAACTCAGAGCCAGTTGCTCCACGGCTTAATGAACACTACGATAACCAACAGCACAATAATGCTATTTGAGTTCCCAACACCTGGCGTGCATCCTTTCTGGATGTACGACACATACGCCAATCTAGACATGATATGGGTAAATTACAGCACTAACAGTGGCACAATAGTCTACATTGCCCAAAACGCAACTAGCTGTTTCATCCTTGCAAAATGTCTGAACCAAACATATTATCCTAATGTATCTTCTAATTACGTAATTGAAGCAAAGTCCGGTTTCGTTGTCAGGAACAACATAAGCGTAGGGGATAAAATAATCCTTAACTGAGTTAAATCAGGCGGTTTGTGCTAACGCATCATCACGCCTTTCCAACGAATAAATCGATATAAAAACCTTCACATAAGATATATTTGCAGTGTTTAAATGACCGTAGTAAAACAGATAGATTACGTATCTGCAGGAACCGTATTGGCGATATTCGGGGTCATAGGCGGAATAATAGATGGGCTTATTTCCATATTGTCATTCAATCCGATAGTCGTTGTAATCGCATTTGTTGCAGGCATTATAATGGGTGCCATAGGCGGATTCATAAGCGGCCTGATATTTGCATTCATATACAATATGTTATATAGTCCAGTTTTTTCCAAGGTGGGCGGCTTAAAGGTTCAATAAGCCATATAATAAAAGTACACAAGTTTCGATTACCTGTATACCTTTGCTGGCCAGTTATTTGTCAGATTGCGTAGGGTAAACGGCGTGCAAGAATGCCCAAAAAATTCAATAGGGGGCTGCTGATAGGTCGCTTTCAGCCGTTCCATAAAGGTCATATGCATGCAGTCATGGAGGCTGCAGCAATGTGCGATAAATTAGTTATAGCTATAGGCAGTTCACAGATGGGCAGCACCAAACGCAATCCTATGCCTGCCTCAATGAGAATTAAGATAATAAAGGCCGCCATCAATGCTTCGCCGGGCATTGGCGGCAAGATAAATTTTGCCGAGATACCTGACTTTCAGGACAACGAAAAATGGTTTTCCTACATAATCAAAAAAGTACCAAAATTCGATGTCGTATTCTCATCCAATGCATTGGTCAAATCGATATTCAGGGGCCATAAGATAAAAGTCGTCGTGCCAAAATGGCACGATAGAAAGCGGCTTTCGGGAACTAACGTAAGATCTTTGATCAGGAAATACGGAAGATGGCAATCCCTTGTGCCGAAAGGCGCGCGCGACGAGATAGAGGCGCATAATGGTGCCATACTGTCAAAAATCAGGAAACGAACTCGTTCAACAACACGGTAGCATAAGACCCGGCAGGCAGCGAGAATTGCATCTTTATCGCGGAGTCTTCGATAAAAGAGGAGAAACCGGTATACGGCGCAAAAAGCACCCTGTAAGAGCCCTTCATGCTTAGTTCTGGCATCCGTTTTACTTTGAACTGCTCCTTGGACAAACCAAGCTTCTCAAGCATATCCGTCTCGCTATCCGTCAATTTACCGGTCTCAAAACCGACTATGCTGCCTAGTCCAAAGCATTTCTTGCCATCTGCATCCTTTGCGGTTACTACTTTGTTGATGTCCGGGAAGCCGAACCTGTCCGTAAGGCATGCATTATCCCCGCCTCGCGGTGCAATATCGCCTTCGGCTACTCTGGACTCTAGTTCGGCATTGAATAATTGCGCCTCAATAGAATGCACGAACATAAGCAGGAGCTGACGCGGCAGTTTCCTAAGCGCGTTGGTGTAGTCGGTAGGGTACTGCGAAAGCCTTTCAAGCATCGATCTCTCATACTTAAGGTATTCTGGGAAATAGTCCAGTGCCTCAAAGAAATCTCGCTCCTTCCCAAGCCTCTCCCTGGCCTCTATTGCCGCTTCATTATGCTCGTTCTTTGTTCCTGTAAGGAATTCCATCACTGCAGCTTCAAAATCCCCCTTTAATATGGATGTGCCAACGCTAACATTATTGTCCCTAAATCCAAACCTCTGCTCGCCAAAATAGTTTGGGAATACTCCCTCTAATTCATCATTTATACTTGATACGGCATCATAATCATCTGGGTCTCTAACTACGATTGTGAACCTGTTCCCTAAGAGGTCCCCAAGGCTTATCCCAGCATCGCTTGCCCACGCTCCATTTACAATTAAATCCTTCATATGCAGGCTTCCAAGGATTTCCGGCGTAGCGCCGAACACGCTGCAAAGCTGGGTAGAAACGCTGACCCTATCCTTCGTTCCTGCGAACCCGACAGACCTGAAGCCACGGCCACATCTCTTAGCGATTGCCTTAAGGGCTTGCGTGGTGTTCCAGCAGTTTTTCTGCATCACGAATACCGTGAATTTTCCTTTTGGATTGGCATCCATTCCAAGTTCAATGTTAGAATAAGTCCTGCCTAGCTCTAAAACCACATTATCCTTCTGTATTTCTTCTACTATAAAGTCATCCGCGGAGCATTTTATGTCCCCTCCAGATCCAGCGGATTTGGAAAGCCTCTTCATCTAACCATTGGCCAAGCGTTTATCTGGGCCGCCTCCCGCGCCTTCCTGCTGCCGGATTGCCGCCCCTGCGCCTTCCAAAGTCCCTTCTCCCTCCGAAACGGCCATGCTGCGGCCTTCCCATATCAACATTTTTGTGCTCTGGTTTGGGCGCGCTCTTTATCCTTTCAACAGCGGCATCAAGGCTCTTTTTGAGGCCTTCCGCTATGAATCGCTTGCTGTACACGTCGCCCTTGAGACCTATGCTTATCTTGGTCGCGTACACCCTGGCAATCCTGCCTCTCATGTAAATAGGCGCGGTGCCTATGGCAGGCAGCTTGAACAGTATCCCATACTTCGGCGGTTTGCTGCCAAATTTTATGTGCTTGAAAAGAGCCTTCTCAGCGCCCAATAATTGTATTGTGCTCGCAGGCATTGTGGCGAGCTTATCCAACGACCCTGCCTTGCTCAACAGCTCGGCCGCTATGGTTTCGTCTGTCAAATATGCGGTGTTTGGCAGCATCCTAGTCGATGCGGATTTTATATACGCCTTCAGCTGCTCCAGCGCCGCATCCATGCTGAGGCATAGCTCGGAGAATTTCACTATCGCATCGCGTTCCTCACCTCCCATCTTCCTGCCCATGGTCGCGGAAGCCTTCCTATAAACCTCTTCAGCCTTAGACTTATCGCTTACGGCCTTTGAGATTACTTCCATGTCTGGTGGATTACCATTCAGTGCGACTGCCAACTGGGCGAGAGCCTTCGGGCTTCCCATCCTTATCTCCGGGAAGTATATGCCATACCATTCGCTAAGCCTCTCGTAAGCCAGGTTGTAGGATTTAGAGAGCTCCCTGTAAGCATTGCTAGCTTGCATCAAGGCGAATTCTTCGTTTTGATACGCGCTTTTGATGCCCTCCTTCGCATTTTTTAGCATATTTTTTCTAAGTTCTTCAAATGAGTCCAACGGAACACCACAGATCGGGAAGCACTGTTATTATCAACAAAAGCATTTAATATGATTTTGGTGGGAAATGATTAAGCACAGCCTTAATAGCCTTATAACACGATAATACTGTGCTCAGTGTGCTTACAATGAACATTGATGAGATATTGGCCTTTGCGAAGAGCAGGGGTCTTTTCTGGCAGAGCGCAGAGATATACGGCTCAGCAGCAGGCCTATACGACTACGGTCATATCGGCGCGTTGATCAAGAGGCGCTTTGAGCAGGTTTGGCTATCATATTTCATAGATACAAACGAATCGTATCACTTGATAGAAGGCTCCAACATGCTGCCTGAGAAGCCGTTGATCGCATCGGGCCACGCTGCAAGATTCAACGACATAATAATGGGCTGCAGCAAATGCGGGACGTATTACAGGGCGGATGTGCTTCTTGCGGACCTGGGCTCTCCTGTTTCTGAGGGCGCGACGCCGGATGAGATAGACGTTATGGTGGTACAGAAAGGCCTGAAATGCCCGAAGTGCAAGGCCCCATTCCTGAAGTCCAAGCCGTTCAACATGATGCTTGATCTTTATCTCGGCCCTGAGAAATCCGACAAGGGATACCTAAGGCCGGAGACCGCGCAGTCTTCGTACCTTAATTTCTACAGGGAGTTCAACATACTCAGGAAGGCTTTGCCGTTTGGTTTGGCGATAATAGGCAGGGCATACAGGAACGAAATATCGCCTAGGCAGGGCCTTTACCGCATGCGCGAGTTAACACAAGCAGAGCTTCAGATATTCTTCGATCCCAATACCTGGAAAGTTGACATGGACAAAGTCAATGACAGGAAAGTCACCGTGGTTACGTATGGCAAGAAGGTAACAGAGAGGAAGACGATAGCGGAACTTGTGCGCGACGACGACATACCCGAATTCTATGCCTATCATGTAGCCATGATAGATGCATTCTACAGGGATGTGATAGGCGTACCAGAAGACCGCCTGCGTTTCTTGGAAAAGGGCGGCGACGAGAAGGCGTTCTACAATAAGGTGCACATGGACATAGAGGTCAGCGTGGATAGCTGGGGCGGGTTCAAGGAGGTCGGCGGCCTCCATTACAGGGGCGACTACGACCTGACATCGCATTCTAAAGGCTCGATGCAGGACCTTTCGGTGAATATCGAGGATAAGAAGGTGCTGCCAAATGTCCTGGAGCTGAGCTTCGGCGTTGACAGGAACATATGGATGCTGATAGACGTCTTTCACAAGAAAGACGGAGATAGGTCCTTCCTTAGCCTGGCTCCGTATCTTGCGCCTTACCAAGCTGCAATCTTCCCGCTGCAAAAGGACGAGAGGATAGTCGGTGAAGCTAACTCAATATTCAACGACCTCAGGCAATACTTCAAGCTATGCACTGACCAATCCGGTTCGATAGGCAGGAGATACGCCAGGGTAGACGAGATTGGCGTGCCGTTCGGCATAACAATAGATTTTGATACCATAACGGAGTCATCGCCCAACTATAGGACCGTCACGGTGAGGATTCGCGACGACAAAAAACAGGTAAGGATGCATGTCGATGAGCTCAGGGAATTCTTGGACAGCAACACCCGTTTCAACCCATTCAATAAATTTACAGGATTCAAGTGACTTCCATGCTATCGAGCACAACGATACCTGTTAACCATTTCTACTTGAAAGACACATTCGACAGCGGCCAGCCGCTTGCGTTTCACGCAAATTACGACCAATTCAGCGACACGCTCACATACGTTAGCGGCACCCACATAATAAACGTGAGGTTTTCCGGCACCAGGACCGTAGGGAGCCTGACAATCGTGGGAAAGGATATCCGTTTTGCATCCGCTGACGTGCATACAAGGTTCAGGCTCTCAGATGATATGGAGCATTACTATGAAGAGATGGCGACCGACGACTTCATGAGGACTGCGATAGAGAAGTACAACGGCATGCGCCTTACGCTCAACGACCCATGGGAGACTACCCTGTGCTTCATAATATCGCAGTATAACAACATGAAGCGCATACGCAGTATAGTGAGGAACATAATCAACAGGTACGGCGCCCCGATAAGGGACGAGGAGGACAAAACAATCGCAAGGAGCTTCCCCGGCAGCGCGGACCTCATGATGGCAAGCGAGAAGGACCTGGAGGAATGCGGCGCCGGCTTCCGCGCAAAGTACATAAAGGAAGCCGCTGCGTATTGCACTGAAAACCTGGATCTGGCAAAGCTAAAGAACAAGAAATACGACGCATTGAAGGAAGAGCTGCTCACCATAACCGGGGTAGGCGACAAGGTGGCAGACTGCATAGCACTCATGGGATACGGGAAGCTGGAGGCTTTTCCGATAGACGTATGGGTGGAGAGGACGCTGGAGAGGGCTTATTTCAAGGGCAAGAAGAAGCCGATAAAAGAGCTGCACAAGTTCGCCACAAAGAGATGGGGCGAATATGCGGGATACGCACAGCAATACATATTCTGGCATGGCATGCACCTCATACCAGAGTCAGAAATACAAAAGGAGCAGGAAGAGGCCAGCGCTCCTATGGGGCCGCCGCCCCAGCCCAAAAAAGCGAGCAGGCCGCGCCCCAAGAAGCCGCCCAAGAAGGGATGACATGGACAAGATCGAAACGGAAGTTGATGGGATAACGGAGTACCTTGCGGCGAAGCAGGATTCATTCGATTCGGTCATGCGCATATCGCGCGATGTCATAAGGCTTTCTGCGCAAGTGATAACCCAAATACACAACGGCAAGGAAACAATCGCGCTTATGGAAGAGCTAGATTCTAAGGTCGCCGAGCTGAAGCGCGTGGATTCGGATTTCAAGTACAACTCGTTGCAGGCATACCAGGAATATGCAGAGGCTGTCATACTGAAGAGCATAAAGGATGGCAATGGAATACCAGACCACAATGCAGTGGGAGTAATGCAGGACGCCTACCTGATGGGCCTGATGGACGTTGTCGGCGAGCTGAAGCGCGAAATACTCGAATCGCTGCGGAGTGGAAATGTCGCAGAAGCAGAGGACTTTTTCGACAATATGAGGATCATATATGATGCAACTAGGGGCATGAGGTTCGCCGAAGCCGTGTTGCAGGGCTTCAGGCACAAACAGGACACCGCAAGAATCCAGGTGGAGAATGCCGGAAGCGAGATACTCTCATTCAAAAGCCGCGCTGCCAAATAACTTCCATGCAATATCTATCGTCTCCTTCGCCGTTGCATACGTGTTTATTTTATGCCATATCTGCGCGTAGTCCTTCACCGCACCCGCTGCCTCTTTAGCCAATGCCTTCAATGTCTCCGTACTGCAAATCGCCTTGCTTAGTTTTGCTATATCAACAGAGTATCTGCCATTCGAGTACTTGCTTACGGAAGCCTGGGTTATGCCCAGCCTCTCCGCAATGCCTTCCTGCCCAAGCCCATATTCATCCTTTAAGCTTGACGCAAGCGCAATCCGTATGGCGGGCAATGATACCTTGATGAGTTTCTCGCAGTTTACGTAATTCATTCCATCCCTAGCTCGTCCTTCAGCGCGCTCATGAAGCCTTTTTTCTTTGCTTTATCTATGAAATTAGGGCCGTTGGCATCGTGCGCATACTCTTCCTCCTCAATCTCAACGTGTTTTGGCCTTGCCCTGCCGGCTATGCTTTTCAGTCCCGCAGCTATGCCCGTACCTTTCTTTTGCGGCCTAGGTGCAGGCTCCGGTTCGTCGTCAGCTGCGCTGCTTTGCTCTGTGACCTTGGATGCGGTGAGCGTGCTGATTATGTTGGAAAGTTCGCGCTTGGACATGGAATTCGAGTCTATCACTACGATGTTGAACTTGCCAACGGCGTGTATGCGCTTGGCCCTGTCATCGTTCTCGCAGACTACTGCCTTCGTACCTTCCAGCTTGTTTATGTCTGCGCATGCCTCAAGCGGTTTCCTGGAGAATAGCATGACTATATCGTAGTTCTTCGTCCTTACTGCGGCCTCGTTTATCAGGTTTTCATAATCATTTCTCTTTGCCTCGCTGACTATGCCGGACTGGTTGCCATTGTTGAGCATGTTTGCAGCTGCTATGACCAGTTCGTTGCTGTCTCCGGTTATATATATCCTCATATCGTCCTCCCTATCAGGCCAAGTATTTAACCCAGCCAAAGATTAAAAATTCAGCGTTCCGGGGCTGCCGTGGCGGGTCTGGCGGTTGACCGTCTTTAGCTTATTTCACAGTAGTACTTATTAACTTTATTATCTAATAAAATCTAATCATGTTGGTGTTATAATGCGCGGAAGCGAAACAACTACTACCTGCGAATCATGCGGAAGAAGCGTGCCGAGGGACAAGGCCATAATATACGAAAGGGCCATCAGCTTCAGCACCGACACGCACACCACGAATGATGTCAGGTTCTTCGAAAGGAGGAAGACATACTACTGCATAAGTTGCGCTAAGCACAGGGGCATATTCGAAAAGAAGAAGAGGCAAGCGATAGAACGTGCCAGACGTCTGTGATTTAGATGCCGATGGATCCTGATGACCTCTTAATATTCAAGGTGAGGCGCAAGGGTCCGGCGGAACAGCCGAATGCGCAGCAGGAGCCGGCTGAACCAAAACCTGAACAGCCTAAGCCCCAGCCCGCACCCCAAAAACCCCAGCAGCCGGAGATACAGCTGCCGAGGATGGAGCCCAAATCGCCGCAGGTCCTGTTGAAACTTTTCCCTCAAAATAAACCGAAGCCTCAGTCCCAGCAGAAGCCACAGCCAACTGGCCAGCCTGCCGCTGCGGCTTCCCAACCCAAGGCTTCCGCTAAACTAGAAGCGCCAACCGAGGCACCGAAGGTCAATGTTCCAGTACCCAAGGAGACACCGCATGTTGTCGCTTCCGCCTCGTACAGTGACGTTGAGGAGGCCATAAAGGCCGCGCTTGGCACAGGGCAGAAAAATACCCTACTGCATGACAGCAAGAGGGAATCAAAGGCAGGCGCAGAAAGCAAAGCATCTGTCTACGGAATGTTCTGCGTCTGGCATCCATGGAGGCCTGCATTCGCGGCATGCGGCTACTGCCACAGGCCATTCTGTTTGGAGGACACGGCCAACTTCGATGGCAACTACTACTGTTTGGAGGATATCGACAAAGTGGCATCTAAGCCCATAGAATCGCTCAGCGGCCAGTACAACATGCTGAGCATGATATCCGCACTGCTATTATTCTGCTCGTTTTTCCTTTTCATATACTACAACGGCGGCTCCACGGCCGCTGCGCTATACTCCATAACTGGCAATGCTTCAAAGGTCGGGGCTATAGGGGCGCTGTACTCCATAAGCTCGCAAGACATCTATGCCATCGTGGGCCCAGCACTGATAATTCTGGGTGTGGCGAGCGGCATATTGATACTGATGAGGGCGCAGCTGAGCTTCATCTTCAGCATAGCGGTGAGCCTGATAATCGCATTTTTCTTCAGCTACATGTACATAGCGTCGTCCGAAGCGTATTACTTGATATACCCTGCCGTGACGCTTCTGGCGCTGGCGTTGCTGGTCGTGTCAAAGAACTTCACATTGGGCAGGGAAGACGCTGAAACACCCCATACGATAGAGCAGCTTGGGTGGGCCAACACGGGCAAGTTCTAAGCCGTTGCTTCGGAACCCGTCATGAGCGTCCTGGTCTTGTACCTGCCCCTGGCCTCTACCTTCGCAAGCCTTGACAGCACGTCCTTTGCGTCTTTGTAGCTGTTCCTGTAGCCCCTGGCGAACGCCAGATACTGCGCCGCGTTAAGCGAGCGCTTCATCAGCAGAACGTCTATCGCCTTTGCTTCTGTCGATTGTGTTATCTCCGCAAGCCCGAAATCTATTATGAACGCCGCATCGTTTGGCTTGACTATTATGTTTGCCGGAGTGTAGTCGCCATGCGCTATATCTGCCGAATGCAGTAGCCCGAGCTCTGTGCCGCTGTGCTCAAGAGTTTCATCTGTAACAATATCCTTCCTCAGCAATTCCGCCATCCATGCGCCCGTTATCCTGCTCATGTAAATGTCGTGCGTATCCACAAGCAGCACAATCGGAACGCTGGCTCCTGCCTCGCGAGCTATCCACATGATCCTGGCTTCTGATTTGGTGCGCTCGCTGCGTAGCTTGGCGTCCAGGTGCTCCTCCCTGTACCTCTTGCTTAGCCTCCGCTTCACCACTGCGTCTATCCCGATCAACCTGGTCAGGTACACTTTGGCCTCCGCGCCTTCAGCCATAAGAGTCCCGCGGTTCACCATGTTATCCTCACCGTATCAGGTCTGCTTTTTTGGTTTATTATGGGAGGTTCCTGTCTGCTGCCAGAACGTAGCGCCTTCTCCGCAACCACGGCTATCATGGCGCCGTTATCGGCATTGAATTCGTTCGGTGCAGCCGCGAATCTGGCGCCATGCGATTCTGCAATAATGCCGAGCATCTCCTTAAGTCTGGAACTTTGCGCGACGCCTCCGCAAGCCAGCAGTTCAGCCTTGCCGCTAAGCATAAGCGCGCGCTCCGTTGCCTCGCACACCATGCCGAAAGCGGTTTCCTGCAGAGAATAAGCGACGTCTTTCAAGTTCGCCGTCTCTAGCATCTTTATGGCATGTGTAAGTATGCCTGTGAAAGCAAAGTCCATCCCCTTTACTGTATAGGGCATCTGCAGGTATCCGCCTCCGCCAGCCACTTCTGCGACCTTCGAGCCCCATGCCGGGACAAGCCCGGCGGCTCTTGCGAAATTGTCCAGCATGTTGCCTATCCCTATGTCCAGGGTCTCGCCGTACACTTTGAAGTGGCGGAATGGATGCTCGTCAAGCGCCAGTATCTGTGAGTTGCCGCCGCTTACGTAAAGTACCAATGGATCCTCCATCCCGAAAGACTGCCTTGTTATCTCTATGTGGCCTATGCAGTGGTTTACGGGGAACAACGGGACGCCAAGCCTTCTTGCAATGGTCTTGGCCGAAATCTGCCCGATCCTAAGGCACGGCCCCAGCCCAGGGCCTTTCGTATACCCTACTGCCTCTATATCGCCACTGTCTATGCCTGCTTTGCTTATCGCGTCCTCTATGACTTTGCGTGCATTGCGCACATGAAAATCGGCAACTTTCATGGGCACCATACCCTCTGACCTGATCTTATACATGATCTTGCTATTCGAGAGGATGCCGCCGCGTTCCACGACCCCTGCGCCGAACGTGTGCGCACTGCTCTCTATCCCTAAAACAGCCATAAGCATACGCCATACTTCTGTCGAATCATAGCTTGATGTTCTTGACGCCCAGGAGCTTGAATTCATTGCTCACCGCTCTGCGCACAGCGAGGCTGGCATTGCTCCTTTTTAGAGCCTCCGGCAACAGGTCAACGGCATTGCTCATTGCGTGATAATCCATGTGAATAGATGCAAGAGTGTCCTTGACGCTCTTGCCATACACGCTGCGCTCGTTCCTGTCCGTGAGCGCTATCGTGCCTATGACATTGACGTGCATGGACTCCAGCGTGTTGACAACGTTCATGAGGGACTCGCCCATCACCGTGACGTCCTCCACGACAAGCGTGGGCCCCTTCGGCTCGCCTACGAATAGCCTGTCCTTCGGCATCCCGTGCTCCTTGGGCTTGCTTCTCCCCATCGGTACCGGGTACTTGCCCTTGGCGAAATCAGGCATGGACTTTGCCCATTTCATCTGCGATATCACGGCCCACTTTGTCGCGCCGTCGGGCACGCCGTATATGCACTTCGGCTTTGCGCCTATGTGCTTTATGAAATCCACTATGTAATCCGCCACCTTGTCCAGCATGTAAGCATCGCTGGACAGCGTGCGCCAGTTGACGTACCAGTTAGAGAACATGCCCCTCTTTATCTCCACCGGCTTGTCGAAGAATCCTATTATGCCGGACGCTACGACAAGCTCGTTGAATTCCTCCTGCTTCTTCCATCCGTTGCTTCCATTGTACATGCGCAGCACCATTGCATTGACTATTATGTTTTATGTAATAAGAAACTTTTGAATTCCATCATAGCAAGCTCAGCACGTCGCCCACGAGCGTCTGGTAAGCCTCGCATGAGGTCCACTGCGCCGGTTCGGTGCCTGACCTTGTCATTCCCCTGACCTCCTCCGCGGCTTCGCTGTGCCAGATCCTCGAGAGGTCATAGCCTATCTCCCTCAGGTTTGCCATCTTCCTGTCCCACATTATCGAAGGATACACGTTCCCATAGCTGTCAATGAAAGTTGAGGCCTCGAGGCTCCTGCTCCTCATCGGCTGCTTCCCGGTTTTCGCATACGCGACCAGCCTCTTGATGTAAGCCCTCTCTATTATCGGTATGATGCCGACCTGGAAGTCCCTCTTTTTGAGTATGTTTGCTATCTCTGATACGACCACCGGGTCGTTGGGCTTGATGTCCAGCGTCTCGTTGCCATAGTAGTTCGATGAAAGCTGCGCAAGGTTTATGTGGAAATCGTTTCTCCTAAGGTCGGGTATGTCCTGCTTCACCATGCTGAACGTCTTCTCGAATTGCCCTTGGTTGAACTTGCTCAATGTGTAACCGAACACGAAGAAGAGATTCGGATACGCCTT
This sequence comes from Microcaldota archaeon, assembly GCA_021818545.1. GTDB lineage: Archaea > Micrarchaeota > Micrarchaeia > Micrarchaeales > Micrarchaeaceae > JAKATK01. Next base: position 149,762 of record JAKATX010000001.1, on the reverse strand, counting down.
CTTCAGCTCCTTCAACCGCCTGAACATGTCTATGGCCTTGTCGTAGTTGCCCGGTATGCCTCTTATCCTGTCATGAAGCTCCCTATAGCCGTCAAGGCTGACAGTGACTGCAACTCTTGGTATGCCCAGCTTGAGTATGCGCTCCAGCTTGAACACCACCTTATCGTGATTCACCAGCGAGTTGGTCGGCATGGTCAGGATATAAAGGCTCTTTGAATGCTCCTTGAAGGCCTTCGCTATCTCGTCTATGTCGTCCCTAAGGAAAGGCTCGCCGCCAGTCAGCTCAACCCACTTGAAGCTAGTGTTCTTCCTTGCGAACTCCCTTACCTCATCAAGCGTAAGTTCGCCTTTCGGCCTCATCTGCCATATGTTGCAGGTCAAGCACCTGCTTTGGCAGAGGTAAGTTATGCAGTAGTTAAGCTTGTACGGCTTGTCCAGTGTGGTGAAGTTAGATTTAAGGGCGGTGAGCCCCAGGCCAAGCAGATTCTTCACGGTCATTGTAATCATCCTATGATTATCGGGCTACATTGCAGAGCGCGGTAATACCTACGTTCCATGGATACAAGATTATTGCTCCAAACCAAATATTTATTATTTACGATATTGCTAATCACTCCTTATGTCGGCAGTTAGCCTGCAGCCAAAGATGGCGTTGTTGGCCGTTGTACTAATATCTCTCAGCTCTGGCTTCGCATGTGCCGATACGATAACGCTGACCGGGACCTGCTCCCAATCCATAGTAAATGCTACAAACAACCACATTACGTTCAACCTGTCGAATTCGGGCAACGGCACCGCCACGAACATACTGCTCCTGCCAAGGGTGTCTGGCGGAATCACTGCCAACACAAGCATGCACGCCAACATACTGGCCCCTGATAGCGCGATAGGATTCGATATCTACATGCACAACCTGTCGTATCCGGGCAGCTACGCCCAGAACTTCCTAGTGGAATACGGCCAGGGGTCAAGCGCCTTCATAGCATTGTTTCCGTGCATAGTGCCGATAATATCAAATGCGCAGGGCGCTGTCGTAGTTGGCAGCGTATCAAACCCCAGCGGAAGTCTTTACAACGCCACAATAGAGAATCCGTCGTTCCCCGTAAATGCCGTGGTGCAGGTCGCAGTGCCCCCAGAGCTTTCCGCCAAACCACAATCGTTCAACCTAACGCTTGGCCAGTCGTCAGTTAGCCAGATAAGCTACAATGTAACGCCTATCGTGAGCGAGGTAGGTACGTTCACTTCCGCGATAGAGGTATCGTACATATACGAAGGGATGCATTACGCATCCATGCGCGCGTTCGGCGTCAGCATAGGTTCGCATGCGGCGGCCGGCACCGGCAACTTCACGCTTATCGCCATAGGCGCCGTAATAATATGTATAATTATACTGCTCATCTTATCTGTCATTAGGGGCGGCGGCAAAGCAAAGGCCGGAAAAGCCGGTGATTAGAATGGCTAAAAGTGCATCTGGAGGGAGAAGTCTTTTTGTCAGCGTCATAATCCCTACGTTCAACGAGTCCCGCAATATGCAGGACGTGATGGGCGGCGTCAAGAAAGTGCTTGACGGAACATATGACTACGAAATGATAGTTGTGGACAAGCACTCACCCGATGGTACGGCCTCGGCGGCGAGGCGGCTGGGCGCAAAGGTGCTGTTTGATGATGTGGGCAAGGGCTCAGCTCTGATAAAGGGGTTCAGAGCCGCGAAAGGCGACGTTGTAATATCAATGGACGCGGACCTGTCCAACAGGCCGGACGAGCTGAAGCTGCTCATCGCTGGCATAGAGGCAGGATACGATGTGTGCATGGGCTCGAGATTCCTTGCGGGCGGCGGCTCGGATGATATGCCCCGGATAAGGAAGCTGGGAAACAAATTCTTCGTCATAATGGTAAACATGTTGTACGGTGCGCATTACACTGACATGTGCTACGGCTACCGCAGCTTTGCTAAGGGCGTGGCGCAGAAACTCGGGCTCAGGGAAACGGGCTTCGGCATAGAGACCGAGATAAGCATAAACGCGCAGAAGAGGCACATGCGCATACTGGAAGTGCCAAGCTTCGAGAAAAAGCGTGCGGCCGGGCAGGCGCACCTGCGAACATTCAGGGATGGATGGATAATAATGAAGGCAATACTGAAAGGTCTGCTGCGCTAGGGCTATTTGGTGCCGTTGATTAGGTAGAACCCGAAGGTCTGCGGCGCCGGCTGTGCCAAATCGTCTACTTGGGTGTATATCGGCACAAGGTTGAACTGTTTCTGCACTTGGGTGCAATAATTGTTTGGCGTGTAGCACCAGTAACCCCAGTCCAGCACCAGGTGCTCGTACTGGGAGCTGTACTGCTGGAACTGCGTCTTGTCAAATATGGTGCCCATCTGCGCCGAGGTCTTGTTGTTTATTATGAACAGTGTGGGATCGTAGGAGAGCACCAGGCTGTTTGCCGGTATCATATGGCTGCTGTTGAAAACCAGGTTCTCGTAGAATCTCGCTGGTTGCGCCTGCGATATCTGCATCGGCATGATCCCTACCGCAGGCAGTTCCGCGTAAAACGAATACGCAATCGCCGCAATTATGAGGATGGCCATGCAGTAAAGGGCCGGCCTGCCAAACTTGCGCCCTATGGATCGCGGCAATTCAAGGAGCAGCCACGCAGCGCCAAAACCACCAAGAAGCGATGCCTGCGCTATCAGGCCCAGCTGGAACCTCCAGTCAACCCCGTACAGCACGCTGCCCGCGTAGAACGATGTGTAAATAATGAAGAACGCGGCGGACCATAGCGCGATGGACATCAGCGTCCTGCGATTCTCTCGCACAGCAAACATAAGCGCTACGCCCATAATGGCAAACAGCGTGAATGCGATGGGCTGTGCGATTGGATAAGCAGGATATCCGTTTACGGCGCCATACTGGTCGAACCAGAAAAGCACGTTGGCGCATATGTTGAACTCGAGATTCTGCAAGTTGGAGGTGCCGCTAGGGCTGGCCGACTGGCTGATGTTGCACGTGTTTTGTATTGTGGTGCCCGCATACCCATACCCTCCCCCGAGTTCCTGCTGCACGAATATCATCTCCGGCGCGATTGCTATCACAAAGACAAGGAGCACAAGCAGCGTCCTGGTATCGGACAGTCCCTTGATTATCCTGTCCGCGTTGCCCTTTATGGAAGCGAGTATCCCATCGTCGTCAAGCGCTAGGTACATCAAAGGTATTATCAGGACATACGCTATCGCATCCACCTTCATGTATGTCACGAGCGCCAGGGCCATGGCTGCCGAGCCAAGCGTCCACAAGCCCTTCTTGCGCATGAACACCAGCATAAAGAATATGGCGATCAGGGAGTAGGTCAGCGTCGGCAGATCAGAGTTGGTCGGCATGGTCCAGAGCAGCAAAACAGGCGCCAGCATGATCAGTGCCGAAGACAAGAACGCAGCCGTCCTCTCCCTGAATAGCATGAGCGCATCCAGGAACGTGAACGCCACGGACAAAGCGCCGAGCAGCACCCCTGTGCCATACGCAACTCCCCTGCTTGTCCCAAATATAAGGAACCCCATGGCCAGATTGAAAGACTCGCCTATGGGCTCATGCAGTATCGCGCCGCTATAGCAGTATGTTGGCGTGCCATAGTTGCACATCCATGCCTGCCCAGTATGCACGAGATCCTGCGCCATTGCAAGGTATATGTCATCGTCAAAGAATATCTGCTGCGTCGGGTGCACCACTAATGCCTCTATGGCTATGAATGCAAGTACGGAAATCACAAGCATGGCCGCGGCTTTCCTGCCAAATCCGCTATCCTTCAGGGCTTCTGAAATCCGCCTCCTTGAAAGGAATGCGGATACTATGAGCCCCAGGAAGGCAATCAATATGCCTGCCGTGAACATGTACTCTTCCAATGATAAGGAAAGCGATAAGTCTGCCATCTCAAGCCCTCATGCGCCCTTTCTATTGGTCAAGAAGAATCCGTTCATGAACATATACTTTGTCTTTGTCAGCTTCATCGTGTTGATCGCATCATCCGGCGACATAACTATTGGCATCCCGTGCAGGTTGAAGCTGGTGTTCAGCATGATGCCATTGCCCTTAATGCGCTTTATGTTGTTAAGGATGTCCTCGTACATCCTGTTCTCGGCGCCCACCATCTGCGGCCTCGCCGAGCCGTCCACGTTTACCACTGATTTCACCGCGTCCCTGAAATCCCTCTTCACGAAGTAGCCCATGGTCATTAGCTTGTCAAGCCCCTTGCCATCGTATTCTAGCATCCTGGGCACTTCGCTGTCAAGCATCGCAGGTGCGAATGGCTGGAACCATTCCCTCCTCTTCACGTACATGTTGAGCTTGTCCTTCACTTCCTCGGAATCGCTTGGGGCGAGTATGCTCCTGTCACCCAGCGCCCTCGGCCCGTACTCCATGCGCCCTTGGAACCACATTATGTAATTGCCATCGGCTATCAACTCGGCTGCGTGCTTCGCCTGCTCGTGCGGGGCCTCCTTCTCGTGCCTGAGCCATCCCTCCTTCTTTATCGCATGCTCGGTTTGCTCCTGGTCGTATTCCTCGCCCAGGTATGCGCAGAAGTCATAATGGCTCTTCCCTGTGAGCGCATAGCTCGTATAAAGTGCGCTGCCGAGCGCTATGCCCCCGTCTCCCATGTGCGGGAATACGTACCAGTGCTTTACCGTGTCAAGCGCCCTTATCCTCATGTTCGCCTTTATGTTGGAAAAGAGCCCTCCCGCGAATGCGACGTTGCTGATGTTGAACCTGTCGACCGCGTTGCTCACCATCTTCACGGTCACGCTTTCAAGGAGCTGTTGCGCCATGTAGGAGAACTGCTCCCTGGGCATCTGCCACCCCATCCTCTGCAGCATGTCGAACTGCTTCAGCGGTCCGTACTTGGCAGTTATCATAGTGCCTTCAACCTTGAAGAAATCCTTGAACCTGTTCTCCTCGAAGCTGAAAGGGTACGAATAGTCGGCCATCGCCATGACCTTGCCTTCGTCCTCAAGTTCCCTCATGCCCACGAGATTGGTGACCTGCTCATAGAAAATGCCTATAGAGTCCCTTGCGTTTATCTTGACATGCCTGGACAGTTTGCCGTTCTCGAGCACGCTTATTGATCCTGAAAGCCCGTCCCCAAGCCCGTCCATCGTAATTACCAGTGATTTCTTCTCCGGTCTGGTGAACGCCGCCGTGGCTGCATGGGCCATGTGGTGCTCAACTACATGCAATTTGAAGTTCCTGAAACCCATATGCCTGAGCTGCCTGGCTATAATCATCCTGCTTATGGCGGTTGAGGCGGGCACTATCCCAACGCTCGTCATGCCGTACTTTAGCTTATGCCTGAAGTTCTCGAAACGCGGCTTCAGTATCCTCCTTCGCCTGAACTTGTAATAGCTCTCCTTCATCCCTGGGAAGACCCGTTCCAGAGTCTTAGTGAATTCCGTCGTAGTGAACGCCACGTGCTCAATATCCGTGGGCCTTATCCTTGCGTATGCAAGTGCTGCGGCTATGGAATTGTACGGGAACTTCACCTCAAGCTTCCTTTTGGTGAACCGTTCTTCGTTCGCAGCATACAATACCTTATCATCTTCGATCAGCGCAGCGCCAGCGTCATGGCCGTCCCAGAGCCCAAGTACGTACATCAAAATACCGATTATCCAAGTGATTTGTAATCTCATTGTTTAAATCATTTCTCACGCAGCAAAGCAGCTGTTTGTGGTTGCAGTACCAACGAAAAGCTTATAAATAGGTGTATATAAATAAGTACTTATTTAATGGCTTTACCTATTAAACATTAAATGCTAAACGTGGTTTTGATGCAAGGAAGTATAAAAGAAAAATTATATGCAGGATCGATCGGATTGGTACAGCACTCGGCTCTTATACGCGCACTATACATGCTCATGATATTCGGTTCTTTCATGTCATTCACGGCTGCACAGTCATATCAATACTCAGCGGCATATAACGCCCTATGGGGACTTTGCTCTGTGTACAATACTGTGGTTGGCATAATATTCATACTGGCTCTGGTGCTGGTAGTGGTCGGAGGCGCGCTCTTTGCCGGCTCTAACATGCTGCCTGCGCAGACGAAGGGTCAGATACAAAGCTACGGGATGTCTATGGTAATAGGCGGCGTGGTCGGTATAGTGATATACTTGATAGCTCCGTTCATACTGCAGGTACTTGGGGCAGGCACGCAACAGATATCCACATGCAATGGCTGGACCGCATATAACAACGGCGGCCCGACAGTTGCACCATGATTTCTTAGTTTCTAGGGACCATTTTTATGGTCTTATGTTTTACTTTGCTTAGCGTAAGCTTGGGGGCCGCCCGACCGGCGACTCTCCCATATTTATTTTTTACCATACAAACGTACAACTGGGGTGACCGGATGGCAGACTTGCTGCATAACGCTATTGAAACGTACACGAACCACATCCAGTTGCTGCTGGTGTCATCCATATCGTTCGTCATAGCCGTATTCATACCGCTGTTCGCATCCTTCCCGACATTCACCGACTTGGGCGGCATCAACATAAGGACGGCCAGCATCTTCACTAACTTGGACATAATAAACACGGCAGTCATAGTCGCGTCCATATTCTTCTCTCTACTGTTCCTGAGCTTCGCAATAGTGGCCGTCAACATAATAGTAAAACACAGCAGGACATACGCCAAGATAAGGCAGGAGGTATTCAGGGGCCTTGAGAAATATACCAGCAGGGTCTTCGTCGTCCTGTTGATAATGGAAGCCATAATAGTATTGGTGGATGCGCTAAGCTTCGCAATCACGGGTTCCATAAGCTACTCCGGCGCGATAACCGCAATAGCTGGCCTCATAATAACGCCATTCTTCTTCTATGCTCCCGCATCAATAATAATAGATGAAAATAAGACCCTGAGGGCATTCTCATCCAGTTTCAGGTTCTTCCTCAAAAAGTTCGACTACTTCCTGATGTGGCTCATCGTAGCGATAGCCTTCGTGACTTTGACTGACTTCATATTCATCGGCATAGGCACTGCAACTGGCTTCCCCTACCAGTTCTTCATAATAGAGCTGATAGTGGACACGGTCTTCATCCTGCCGTTCCTAATAGTGCTCCAGAGCGAATCGTACATGAAAAGGTTCGCGATGTTAAAACACTAACATTCTAATAGTTTTTTGCCTTTATCCTATCATGCTAAGTAGGGTCCCATTGCGCCTTCGCGTAATGCTTATTCTTGCATCCTTCCTTCTCGTTTGCATTGCGCCTGCAATCACGGAAGCCGCGGCACCCCTAAGCAGCGTGGCTTGCATAATAACAGGCACGGACATATCGATAGGGGCCTGCATAGCATCTTCTGCGCCGTTCTGGGCGATAGGCATAATGCTGTCGTTCGCTCTCGTAGGGTTCTCCTACATGCTGGGGGAGATATTCCAGCTGGGCTCGCTCAGGGGATGGTACAGGAATGAGCTTTGGGAGAGCGTAAAAACCATACTCATGATATCCGCGATATTCTCCCTCCTTGTCATATTCAGTTCCATGGCATCATCTCTTGCCGGAACCGGCAGCGCCCCTGCGTCCGCGGGGTTCAGCGGCCAGGTCTCCCAGAATCTCGGCGGCCTTTACTATGTTGCTAACAGTTACCTATCCTCATCATCAGGGTATGCCCAGAACTCGCTCATAACCTTATTCGGCACAGCGTCTGGCGTAGACTTTATAAAGAGCTTAAGGTACAGCATCTGGTTCCCATATCCTCCAGTACCGACCCTTCCCCCAGAAGGAACCATAAATGCGCACTTCGGGTCCAGCGGCCCGCTCTTCCTGAGCAACATAATAGACTCGGATTACTCTGGGGGCTCGTCTTCCATGCTCGGCACTGCAACCACGTTCATAGTCCTACCGTCGCTTATACTGCTCCAGATAATGTCCGACCTGTTCACCAATATAGTCGCGCTAGGTTTCGGACTCCTGATACCAATAGGCTTGGTGTTCAGGGCAATACCATTCCTCAGGGGCTTCGGCGGAACTTTCATAGCAATAGGCATAGGGGTATCATTGGTATTCCCTATGTTATTTGTCGTAATTAACATACCTATCAGCGATTTTGTTCTTGGACAGCAGGTCTATTGCGGCGGCAACGTCCAGACGCAATGTACGTTCCTCGGTTATTCCACTTCGTCTTCGACCCCGACCCTATGGACTGGTGTTACCAGCGTGCTGAGCGGGGCGGTGTCAGCGTTGGCAAAGTTTCTGGTATCATCAATACCTACCGTTGGCGCATCACAGCAGTTCAATACAGGATACTACGCTGGTATAGATACTTTCCTGTCGACTTCCATATACCCTGCAGCTGACCTGATCACTTCAGTGATCCTCAACTCCATGCTCCAGTTTATGCTGTTAATAATAGATTTTATAGTGGGCTATACAATAACAAAGACAATAGCCACGAACTTGGGCGGCACCATAAGGATTGGATTCGGGAAGATGAAGTTGGCATAGTGATGCAATGGAGACGAAGCATAGTAGTGGCATGCACGCAGCTTTCTTATTGTTCGCAGTGTTGCTCCTGTCAATTGCAGCCACAACCCCAGCCGCATCCACTGCATCGTCGGGCTCTGCATGCCCCATAACGACCAACCCGTACAATACACAATGGCTCCCGATAAACATCATAGTGATAATGCTAAGCTTCGCCGTGATAGCGGTAATATACATACTGAGTAACGTCATGCCGGTATCGATGAGCGCTAAGCTGAAGGCTCTTGTGCACACCGAGATAAACCAGAACCTCGTCAGCGTGCTGATCATATTGGTGCTGTTGGGTTCTACCATAATGGTGACTGAATTTACGGCGCAGCTAGGCTCTACCAGCACCTTCCACTGCAATCCGTTTGCCGCTTCTGACTTCTATGTGGGCAACCTGACCTTCAATACGGGCCTCAAGCTTCTAAACAACATATACGCCGCATCCATAGGCTACGCGATAGACGCCAGGCTTTACACCGGCGTAGGGCAGAACGTTTATTCATCCGTAGTTGCGCCTAACGTAGCGTCATACATAGCAAAGACCTTCCTCAGCTTCGGCTTCTTCAGCATAACCCCTGTCTTCGCTGGCGATCTCGGCATATCCTACGCCATAATGAGCGACCTGCTGACAAGCGTCTTTACACCAATAATGATGATAGCAATGGGCAGCATGTTCCTCCAGTACCTTTTGATACCGTTCATAAAAGGCGCCGCGTTCCTCATAATACTGCCGATAGCGCTTATAATGCGCTCTTTCACATTCACCGGAGCGGGTTTGAGGACAGCGGCCAACTCGGTGCTGGCTTTGGCCGTAGCGATGTACATAATATACCCGACAATGGTGGCGTACAATCCGATGATAATATCATGGATATTCACTCCATGCCCCAACGCTACTAACTGGTGCAACCCGTCATTCTTGTACCTTGGTACGGCGTACGCGATACCCAACATACCCGCATCCACGTTCTTCACCACAACCACTGCGCAGCAGGGCACGGTAAGCCTGTCCGGCATATCGATAACATCTTTGAGCATGGGTGAATACGCCCAGATACTGTCTGCAGCGATAGACCCGGCTACAGTAATAAGCAACGTGCTCGGCATGGCGGACCAAGTCGCGCAGTTCCTATTTACATCAGTGATGCTTTTTGCATTGGACATGACAGTAACAATGGGGTTCGGAGTCGGCCTGGCGAAGGCGCTTACAAGCGGCCTGGATGGGGCGTCGGCATTCTGGAGCAACGTATAGTGGGTTCATGTTAGTACTACCGAATTTAATATTGCAAAGCGCCATCGGCTCATGCGCGCAAGAGGCTGCCGCATCAGTGCCCACGAGCGCCTGCGCGGCGCAGACAAGCCTGGCCGCATTCATAATAATAGCAATACTGCTTGACGCGCTAATAGTCGCAGTCTGGTACATGCTTGGCTACATATTGAACGATCAGAGGATAAAGGCCAACGCACGCGGCGAGTTCGTCCAGTTGATCGGCACAACGATATTGGTCGCTATAATAGTCGGGATCCTGGCATTTTTCGCATCTTTGTACATGTCATCTTACGGATCAGGGGTAATGAGCCCCAAGGCCATGTATTATACCTGCAATAACATAGCGTCAGGATCGAAGCTCACACTCTTCTCCGGCAATATGATCTCCACAACTGCGGGCTCTCCTCCGCTTCCCTTAAACTCGCAATCCAACCTGCTTGAGGGTTCGCCTTCGTTCCCGGGCATATGTGCCATGGTAGCTAAACCGGCCTCATTCACGCAGCAGATAGACTATCCATTGGCGGCTTCGGACGTGCTTATAGCGAACTTGACAAACCAGACGCTTGTAAATCTAAACGCGCTCTTCACAATAGACACGTACCTTGGCTTCCTTGACAGCTTCACCCCTTTCGTCGAGCCGGCATGCTGGTCTAACCTGGAAGCCTGCCTCCTGCCCGGTTTGGGCACCATAAACTTTGACATGAAGATATCATTCCAACCATTCGCTGGCTACGATCTCATATTCAATTCATACGGCCCTCTCGGAGACCTCCTTGCTCTCGCTTTCGAGTCATATGTCGCCCAGTTCGTTTTCCTGGTCGTGATGCTGTTTGTATGGCCTTACATGCTATTCATCGGTGTGGTACTCAGAGCCACTCCATTCACAAGGAAGATAGGGGGCCTATTCATAGCGATAGCAATAGGTGCCGTCATATTCCTTCCGGTGATGTACGCTATAGAGTACACGAACCTCTGCGCAGGGGTGCCGTACTATGTGCAAGGCGCCTCGGGCCAGCCGCTGTTCACCACCCCAGTTGGATGCACTCAGGTTAATCCGTCATCGTCTGCTGCACGCCAGCAAAGCACCGCTGCATTCGCTTTCAACTCGTTCGCATACGGTTACAACGGCATAACTACGCTTCCTGCGAATTCGCCAACAACGGGCAACTACTATGATATAAACTTCTTCGTCATGCCCAACATGACATACATCGGTACGCATACGTACGACAGCAACAATGCCGCCTGTTGGCCCAGCGGCGGCATAGCCGCGTCAGAGCTTTCCGCGATGGGCTATTCGTTGTTACCGACGGCATTCGCATCCGCATTGCTTGGGGCATCCCCATCCGCGGTGTTGTCTTCATTCAACATAAACATATTCTGTTCGCAGCAGTCAGCGTTAAGTCTGCTCTACAACCTATTCCAGTCATACGGGGTAGTGGGCGTAAGCGCATACTTCATGCCACTCATAAACATGCTCGTTGTCATATCGGCAGTCATAGGTCTTTCCGGCCTGCTTGGCGGTGACACTGAGCTGGCTGGGCTTGCAAAGTTAGTGTAAGTGGAACGATGTCAAATAAAAGAGCGTTAATGTTATGCGTCGTCATCGCATTGTTTGTCGGTGCGCTTCAGATGCAATTAGCATCCGCCGCTGCGTCTCCAACTACTCCGACTACCCTATCTGAAGAATGCGTAGGCATAATCCCGCCACCCGGCACGCAGAGCCCAACAATAGTGAACATTGCAAGCTTCAGTTCGCTGATAGGCATATCAATGCTGATAATACTTTTGATGACGGTCATAATAGCCATAGCCTATTCGCTGGGCCACGCGTTCGGCATAGACAAGCTCACAACTTTTGCAAAGACGGAGGCAGGCGAAATAGCAATAACCATAATCATTGTTGGCATATTCCTTGGCACATTCACGGCAACCAGTGCAATTGCGAATTCAAATCTGTTTGCGGCTGCAGGAAATTCGTTCAACAGCAACATCTTCCTTGACGATTGCAATGCGGTGATGAGCTCGTCTGCGGCCCTGATATCCCCGGAACTGGCATTTGTGCTTGATACCGGATTCATAAGCATGGCTTCTGGCGCATCAGTCAACCTTCAGTTCTCATCATTCGGGATATCCTTCCAGCCTTATGCCGGGGACCAGTTTCTTAGCTCCATAATGCAGACACTGGAGAACATCGGCGGCATCATGACCGGCCTGCTGTTCGGCATGGGCATATTCCTCGCAGTGATATACGGCCTATTCCCATTGTTCCTTTTCGCCGGCATAGTGCTAAGGACCCTGCCGATTACTAGACCTGCCGGCGGCGCGATGCTGGGCCTATTTGCAGCATTTTACATACTTCTGCCCATAATGCTCCACTTCTTCCTATTCTATAACAGCAACTACATAACAGACAGCACGATAACTGCACAGGGATTATGCCCAGTAAATGGGTTATCGACATCTACTACGCCTCCTCCGCCCACCTCAACCTCGTCTACATCGCCGGTTCCGTGCAACACTGCGGGATTCTTCAGCGGCATAATTCCCCAGATTACAAAATTATCCACTGGCGCGCTTAGCGCAGCTATAGGCTTAGGTTCTACAGGAGCGAGTTCGCTGTCGATAATAGGCGCGCTGCTGAATGGCAACATAGTGCAGCTTTTCGTGCAGGACATAATAGAGCCAGTGTTCTATACGATGGTGGCTTTCATACTATCGCTTGTTATGGCGTATGACTTCATGGAAGCTGTCGGCGACCTGCTCGGCGCGCCAAGCCTGAATGCGAGCACCATGCTGAAAAATGTGATATGAATATGTCAAATGCAAAATTTGCAATAGCCTTGATGTGCGCCTTTATGTTGGCAGCGTGCGCAGTGGGCGATGCATCCGCAGGCGATCTGCATTACGCGTCCGCGCCCCAATACCTGATGAACGGCCCCACGTTGATGGCAGCTTCATCCCTGCCACTTGCATTGACGAGTTGGGAGGGCATAGCAGTAATAGCGGTGCTCCTGATAATAGCTATAGCTGCAATAGTCTACATGCTGGCAGGCGCAACAGGAAGCGCCACGGCAAGGACATGGTCGAAGATGCAGATATACGAAGCATTCGTTTCGATATTGCTAATCGGCATATTCGGGGCACTGTCATACATGTTCTTCCTGAACCCACAGGGCGCCTTCGCCGGCGCCGGGCTATTGCCCGGCAACGTCATAACGCATACCGGATGCTATGCCAGCAACGTAAATAACATATACAACTTATCCGCTTGCGACATGGGGGCGTTCATGGTGAACGCTACAAACTATTTCGCCACAATATACTACGTAGGTTTCATAGCTGCCGCCACTGTGCCTGGCGTAATAATAAACGCAACTCCCTTCACCGTGATAGGCCAAGGGACAGTGTCATTCCAGCTGGGCACCCCAAGCTTCCTTCCGTCATCGCTTGAGTCCATGTTCGAGACGGGCGCCTCGGGCCTGCTTTTCCTAATACTGCTTAACCAGATACAAATGATACTGATATCTGGCTCCCTCCTATTCCTGTCGCTGTTCATGGTGCTTGGTCTGGTGGCAAGATGCTTCGGATTCACGCGGACATTCGGCGGTTCGCTGATCGCGTTGGGCCTCGGCCTCGGCCTGGTATATCCAATGTTGATCAGCATGACCTACGGTTTCATAGATGTCCAACTCCAGTCGGCCAGCTGGGTCACTCTAGCAGGCGCCATATTCAGCACTCTGTATACGATGGTGCTGGGCACAGGGGTATCATGCACGGTCAATGTGGCCCAGGCAGCTGTCCAGTCATCAACGTGCGGATATCTTGATACTGCGGTGCTCACCACGGGATATCTTATAGTGGGATTGCTGATAATACCTCTGCTTAACTTCGCCATACTGGATGCATTCATCGTTGACTTCTCAAGGGCCATGGGAGAGCGCGTAGACTTCATGTCGATGATAGGTAGTGTGATATGACATACGGCAAACTTTTACCTAAAGCCGCGGTGCTCCTTGCCGCGTTGCTCATAGTCGCAGCTCTGCCTCTTCCGGTCAATGCCGCCACATCAGGCAGCTGCAGTTCATATCCATCCAGCCTGGCAGGCCAACTAAGTGCAGAGCCATGGTACTGCCCGATAAACCAGCAGATATCATCGGAATGGGCCGCAGACCTGCCATTCGTGTTCATCGCGGTCCTGTTGTCGTTCGCTGTCGCAACGCTGATAATAATGATAGGGGTGGCAGCGAAGAGCGACGCCGTTAGGAACTTCGGGATAGGCGAGCTTTACGAGGCCGTGGCAAGCGCCATAATAGTGCTCTTGTTCATCTACATATGCGCAACGCTGTTTGGCCTGCTTCCAGGGGAGATAGTGGGCCCGATAAATCCGTACGGCACTTCCCTCGGATTGATAAGCAATACGATAAACTCAGCGGAGACAATGTACACCAGCCTGTACAACGCCTATAGCGGCGCGGCTTACGCTGCTTCCGTGAATTTCTACATCGAGTTCCCAGAATCCACATTCTTCTCCTCATTCGCCACATTCGTGAACGCGGTAAAAGAAGAAGGTCTTCAGATAACCGTCATGGAACCGGTGCAAGTCATAGCAGGGGTCATCAGCAATGCCATCCTGGTGCTATGGTCCGAGTATTATCTCATAGTATTCTTTTCCGTTGCGGCCATACCAGTGTTCCTTATACCGGGGGTCCTGTTCAGGACGTTCCTGCCGACGCGGCCTTTCGGCGGCATGCTCATAGCGCTTGGCATAGGGTTCTACCTTGTAATGCCGACGCTCTTCGCCGTAGCGTTCTACTTCACCACGCCAGGGGTGGTGAGTACGCTAAATTCCGTCAGCTCAAACCTGAACGTGCTGGGTGCGGGCAGCGGCGTGATCAACAACGGTCAGCCCGGCGGCCCGATACAATACCAATTGCAGCAGGTCGAGCCGGAGATGAGCTCATTCTGGCTGATGATACTGTTCTTCCCTGGCCTGATAATAGCGCTCACATACTCTTTCGTAACGCAGTTGGCGAACTTCATAGGCGGCGTGTCATACACCGGAAGCAGGCTGAGGTCGTTCATATGATGGCAAGTATGTCATGCGGAAGGCTTGGCGGATGGCACAGCAAAGTTAATAAAGATTAAGTGATAAGGTAGATGCGCGATAATCTAGGGTTGGGGTCCGATGCAGATCAAAATATTTGTGCTCATGGCCTTCCTTGGCATGTCCATATTCTTCATAGCCCTTGCGGCAGCCCTCCCGCCCGGCATAATGTTCGACATCCTTAAGATATTATTGCTCGCCATAGGCCTCATGTTCGATGTCATAGCTTTCGCATCAAGATTCTACACATACCTATTGATACCTGCCGTGAAGCAGAGGAGCAGGAATATAGTCCTAAGCGATGAGGAGCCTTACAACATATCCCCGTCCGCAGATTCCATAATGCACAAGGAGGGCTCAGAGTTCGTAGCTACGGTGTACGTTGCCATACCTTTGTACCGCTCGGCCACCGAGATGAGCGACGAGGAGAAGATGGACTTCACCAAGCAGGTGAGCAGGCTGGTGGGGGTCTCGAAGGACACCGTGCGCTTCACCTCTGAACTTTACGTGATGAACAAGGATGCGTACATACAGACGCTTAAGGATACGATAAATTCATTGGAGAACGAGGCCGTCGAGCTGACTAACAAGAAGGACAAGGCGAAGGAGCTGGACCGCACGAAAGGAAAGCTGGCGATGTGGCACAACATGCTTGATAACATAGAGAAAGCGCAGTCGCTTGAGCTGATAACGTATGCAGCCATATCCGCCAAAGGGACAAAAGAGTTCGAGGCCGTTAGCATAGCACAGCAGAGGGCCAGGGAGATGATGGCAGGCGTGGGCTCCGTATTCGGGGTGACGCCGAGCGTAGTCATCGGCCAGGAACTTCTCAAGTTCATAGAGCCGGAGTACCTAATACCGTTCTCCACTGTGAGCGAGCAGCTCAGCAAGAACATACAACAGGTGATGTGATGGATGAAGAGGCAATAATGTACCTTATATTGACATTCCTCATAGCGCTAATAGTATTCCTCGTGCTGCCATCGTTCGGCGGCGGGATATTCAGCATAATAGCAATAATACTGACGCTCATCGCCATTGTCTTAATAGTGATGTTGAACTGGGCCGACTTCATAATATTCCCATTGGTGACCAACGCACTAGGCATCACGTTCCAGCCGGCAAGGAACTACAAGATAGTCAAGAGCCAGGACGCCATAGTGAAGAACGTGAACGGCCTCTATTATGCCACAGGATACGTGACCGGAAACCTGTTCCCCTATGTGTTCAAGCTGGAATCCAGGCAGGAAGAGGAGGACAGGAAGATGCTCGCTGCACCGGACATATGGGAACGCGCGATAATGAATATAGGTTTCCCTTTCAAGTTCCATGTGCTTTCATCAGGCCTTGACATACAGAACGTCAGGGACGAGCTTGAGGGCAGGCGGTCCTATCAGGAGTTCCAGCTGTCAAGGGCGCAGCAAGGCAACGCCAATGAGATGGCAGTCACGGAGCTTAGGAGGAAGATAAGCGTGCTGCAGACGAAGATAGACAGGATATCGCAAGGAGAGAAGCCCATCGCCACGGTGATGTACTTCGAAACGACGGCCGTGGACGTATCCGAGAAGGCAGCAGCGGACAGGCTCAATGCCCAGATAAAGAGCCTCCAGGTGGCCTTCAGCGGCATGGACCTGCAGTTGTCCAAGGTCGTAGGCAGGGAGCTGTACACGCTGTTCTCATTCAACTTCTCGATGCCGACAAGCCTCGAGGAGCTTTCAGCATTTTTCGATAGGCAATCATGATGTTTTACACGGTGGTATAAGTGACATTACTTAAGTTGCAGAGCATAATGAGCAATGAGGTGGCCAAGCGGGCTTTCTTCTCCAGGCCGCCGGAGCCTCCGGTAAGCGCGCTAATGACGGACCCTTTCAAGTCGCTGTATGTCGGCACCACAAAGATATTCAAGGTTCCGTTCACGTGGTCTTTCCTAAATCTGACCAACCCTCACATAGCAGTTGTCGGTATAACGGGTTCAGGTAAGTCATATTTCGTCAAGACGCTCCTGATAAGGGCCAGTTACGTATGGGACAGCAATGCCGTCATAATAGACTGGGCCGGGGAGTACAAGGCATGGGTGAAGCAGAGCGGCGGGATAGTGGTATCATTAGCCAAGGGTGACTACATAAACATAATGGACCTGTCGGGCATGAAGCCGCTGGATAGGACCAAGCAGATAATGAATTCGCTAGACATACTTACCGACATATCACAGTTCCCAGAGCAGAAGAGGCTGACAGAGGAAGCCATAGAGCAGTCGTACGCCAACTTAGGTTTCATAGTATCGGAGAAACCGCAGGAAGACAAGGAGGCGCCTACACTGAAAGACACGATATCGCTGTTGGAGGAGAAGCTGCAGGAAGGCACCTACGAGTACCCTGCGGAGCTGGAGAATACGATATACAGGCTCAGGCAGTTCGCGAGGGAGGGAGAGGACTATTTCGCAAGGAAGAGCACCATAGATCTTGGCAAGCTGACCGGATCTGGCTTGGTCGACATAGACCTGTCCGGCTTGCCTGATGAGAAGTTCAGGGCCCTGGCCGGTCTTTTCATACTTCAGACTATGAAGGAACGCATGAGGAGCGAGGGATGGAGCGAGAACAAGGGTCTGAAGACCATCGTGGTGCTGGACGAGGCCTGGAAGATAGCTAGCGACGAGAAGAGCGACGCGATAATGATAGTTAGGGAGGGCAGGAAGTACCAGTTCGGGTTGATAGTTGCATCACAGAACCCGACCGACATAAACGAGGCCATATTCTCCAACGTCGGCACGACGTTCATACTTAGGATAAAATTCGAGAAGTTCCTGAACTACCTGCAAGGCTCGCTGAATTTTTCCGGCTTCATACGCAACGAGATAGGGAAGTTCGGCGTCGGCCAGGCAGCCGTGGAGATGGCATTCCAGACAGCGATAAGGTTCCCAGAGACGTTCATACTCGAGAAAATACACGGCGAGGAACCGCTTTACGTATACACGATAGACATGTCCGACGTGCTAACGCAGGCCGAGGTGGCCGCCGGCGTGATGACGCGCGACTACCAGTTCGAGAAGGAGGAGCTTAAGGACAGGCTGGTGGACTACAACATCACAAGCGAAGGCATAAACAGTATATTGTCTGCGTTCGACAGCAGCGGCAGGAGCATGAAGATGCTTGACATGCTGCGCATGGCTAAGGACATAGGCGGAGTGTCAAACGAGAACATGGTGTCCTTCCTGAAGTCGCTGAGCATAGAAGACCTGCTCATAACAAGGATAATAAGCATGATCGGTGTGTGAAGGATGGCCGATAACGCTGAAACGTTCACGATAAGCAGGCCCGAGCTCAGGCGCATGCTAACGGCTTTCGGGGTGACTGAGAAGAACATGGCCGCGCTGTTCAGCTCCATGGAGAAGGCCCACAGGCACATAAACATAATAGCTTTCGTAAGCATGCTTGAAAAGGCCGGGTTGGACAGGGACGAGGCAAGCAACTTATTCAGGAGGCTCAACATGGGCGACATAACGATAAAGAGGGCTTTCGACCTGGTAGACGAGGAGCGCATAAACTCCGAAACGGGCAGGCTTTACGATGTGACGGTGGACGTAAGTTGATTGGCCATGGAAAGTAAAAAGGCAAAAACGAATCGAACGATCGCAGGGTCGCGATGCGTAATCTGCGGTCAGAAGAAGGACGGCCTTGAGGTCAAGGAAGACATGGTAATAAAATCCATAAGATACTTGAAGCAGAACGTCACCAAGGACGCAAAGAATTACAAGCTAGTGGTCTGCAGGGGATGCTACCCGAAATACGATAAATCCCGCAGCGCTTATGTCAGGAAGCAGATATCATACGTCACCATAGCGGTGGTATTCACAGTGCTTCTTGTTATAGTGTCAGGTGCGCAACCGGGCGCATTCGCGTTTGGCATACTACTCATAGCTGCGATGTATGCACTATCACTACTGAGCTATGCCCCGGCAGTCAAGATGCCGTTCATTGCTAAGAAGAAAATTGACGGCAAGGCCGCCGCATGATCCGCAACCTGCTAATCCGGCAGTTAAAATGCCCGGCAGTTAAAATGCAGACATTGCAAATATATTTATAGAATTAAGGCCGAATAAGTATTGCGCTTTTGACCGTGGTTGAGTTGGCTGATGAAAACGTCATTTTAGAACCGAAAGTTGACTCGCTCTCAATAGGCGGCTCATTGCAAGGTTCATTCGAAGCTATGGCAGACAGGCTATCCCAATTGCAGGTATTCTCTGTGAAAGTCGCCCCGGACTCGCTCTCCGTCTTGAGGGTGGAAAGCAGGGACATACAGAAAAGGCCGTTCCTTTTTTTCCTGATGACATTCAACAGGGACAAGATAACCATAGAATACTCTATGGGCCAGGACTCCAGCTCTAAGCTGCGCAAGCTCTATGTGCTTAGGAACCTCCTAAGCGTGCTATCCCTAACGCTTGACATATACCAGCCCAACCCTACTGAGCTTTTTCAGGTCCTAAGCGCTTCGACAGACGACGCGTTGGGCTCCCTCAATCAGAACTACAGCGTATTGGTTAACAACTACGACTCTCTCTTCAATGAGTACAGGGAGCTGAAGAGGATGAGCACCCAGTTGATGAGTTCCAACAAAAGCCTTACAGTGCAGGCGTCACAGTTGTCAAACGAGAACGACGAACTGAAGGCAAGGCTGAAGTCGCTCGAGGCCTACTCGGACGAGTCTCTCATGTCAATGATAGAAGGCTGGATACAGGCGCACGACAACACCATAGACATAGACGAGTTCGCAAAGAACTACAAGATAGTCGCACCCAGGGTGGAGCAGATGCTGAACAAGATGGTCTCATTGGGGTACATAGAGTTCAGGGGCTAGTGGTAGGATGCGGTACAACGTCAGGGTCAAGAAGCGCTCTAGGAACGTCAGAGTATACACTATAGTTAAGAAGGCAGGTTCCGAGGAGAACTTCATAACCAAGCTGTTCATGAAGGTATTTTCAAAGGCTAACAAGGGCGCACAGTCAGGCGACAAGTGACATTTGTAAATCGGTGTGCGATGGATGAAGGGCAGCACTAGGAAGAAAATAATAATAGTCATCGTGTTGCTAGTCGCGCTGATTGGCGGATTCGCATTATACATAAATACTGCATTATCGGCATTCAATTCCGTCAACTCCGCCCCTTCGGGCCCGCTTGCGGTTCCATCGCTGTCCGCCCATCTGGTGAACCAGAGTTTCCTTTCTGGTGCTTCTGGCTCAAAGCTGATACCATATGCTCTTCTTAACCTGCAGTCATTCAACACGTCTACCGTAAACGTGTATGCAAGCATACTGCAGCGCCCAACTCCGCAGAACATATACATATTCAACACGACTAACGAGTGCTATTCGTGCGGCAACGTGTCACAGGCTACTAGCGCCATAGTGGAGGGCCTATTGAGGTATGGGGCCATAAAATACGCAGGCGCAGTCTCCTTCGTATCCGCTTCCGAGCTGCAGGACATATCCAGCAATTCGGTGCTTATAGTTCTGAATGGCTATATACCGCAGGCTTTCCTGGCCCCTTATAACGGCACGCATAACACAACCATGGAGTACCTTCTGCGCAAGGGAACCAGCATAATATACGTTGGCGCGGACTTCTCCCACATGCTTCAACAGGGCTCAATAATAGTGCCGTCCGGTACGTTGCCCGACTTTCTCCAGTCCGTGTTTTTCAACTCAAGCAGCGTTAACGCCAGCACGTACGGCATATTCGGCAATTTCTCTTTCGACAAGCCCACATTCGCCATTTCAGCAAGCCATTTCTATGGCCCCATAAGTTACATAAACACGATGGGCGGATCTCTAATCGCATTCTCAAACTACGGGAATTCATGGGAGAACTCGACTTATGAGGGAAGGGACATAGCCAAGGCGATAGCCACGCTGTTCTGGATACCTACATTAGCATCCGGCAGCGGGTCATATAGCATAAGCAACTTCAAGAATTTCAGCGGAAGGGTAGGCGTAATAATGAACATGAGCGGGCTGCAGTACAACAACGCAACTGCCGCTTTGCTAAGCAGGTACTACGGCCATATAATACTGTATACCAACAGCAGCTTCAATGCTACCGCACCTGACAGCGCATACGGCTCTGTCGACTATGTTCCGTATTCCAGCTTCAACGGATCGATAGCGACGCCTAGCTACATAATCCCGGGTCAGCTTACTCCATTCAACATAGAGATATACACGCATTCGTCCACGCCTGTTTCATTGCTGCCGCACCTCCAGATATACGACCAAAATATGTCAGAAGTAGAAGGCATAGCGCTTCCTTCAATACCAGAGGCACAGGGCAACTTCTCATTCGTGAAATACCTGCAGCTATCGCTGCCTGCAGGGAAATACATAGTGGCATTAGACAACTTCTCAAACGCGCCTTATGCATATGGCTTTTTCAACGTTAACGTGTCAATCGTGCTTCAAAACACGAACTTCTCATCTGGGCGATTCACTTTTCTGGCAACGTCGGCAGGCCAGCCGCTTACAGGGATAAACTACTCAATATCATTATACAATCCACATGCAAAGTATGCATATCCGACTGAGAACGGCACCCTGCAGAACGGCATGATGGTATACACGCTGCAGAGCGGGCTGGCCACCCCATACTACACGTCAAATTTCACCGTTAACATACTGTCCACAAACTTCAAGTTTTTCAGATACAACCCGCCTCCCGTAATACCGATAACGACGCAGGACATAGAGATAGTGGTGGTGCTTGCAGTGCTTGGCCTTATGGTCGTCTTTGTCAGGGCGCCAAACAGGGATGAGTTTTACATAGACGTGCCGCACATGCCGCCAAAGAACAAAACCCAGGTGAAGGTGAAGGCCGCAGAGATAGTGGGTATATTCGACAAGCTCAATCTCTATTACCACTGGAACCATATGCCACTGTCTAAGGGCGAGATAAAGCTGGGCATGTCCAAGTACATGAACTTTATGGGAATGCCTCTCAACTTGACATTCAATAACATAGACAGGATACTAGATGCGCTGGTGGAGTCGGGCAAATTGGTCACGATAGACGGCCTCTATGCGCCCCAGTCGTGGGTCGGCGTAGGTCAGCACGACATCTCATACCTAGCTACCTTCAAGAAACTCAGGGTGTTCTTCGTATCTCACGGCTATGTGTTCACTGACATGGGCGCAAGCAATGTCGCTGACATAGTGGCCACGCAACACGGGGAGCATGCTTACATAGTGATATACTCGAAGACAAGCAGGTTCGCTAACATGCCGATTTTCCAGAATGCAAAGACATATCTTGCATTCATAAATTCCGAGAGCATGTATGAATTCAAGGATAATCTTTACAACGCAACGACCAATGAGGCCGAAATGCTAAAATTATACATAGCGTCTGGCGAGGTGGAGCTCATCGATGCGGACAACCAGCAGCCAATACTGACGTGATGTACGCGCTTACTCCTGTTCTTCTGCTTCCTCTCCATCGTCTGGTGCATTTTCCGCCGTTACTTCACCATCCTCATCCTCACCCTGTATCATGGCTTTCGGATAGTGCTTCGTGACAAGCTTGGCCAGGCTCTTGTCTATCCTTGCCTTGTCTTCGCCCGTAAGGTCTGCCAGGTCCTTGGCCAGTTGTTCAGTGTACCTAGTTATGGTCTTGTACTTGTTAGTCTCATGATTTATATGCATCTTACCGCTTATGTAGCGCTGCACGCCCCTCGCCGCTTCCATTATGGCTAGCTTTATCTCATCGATTATCTCATCCTCTTGCGAGATCGCTTCCTTCCCGACTCCTGAGTATGGGATGTAAACCGAAGAGACGTTTATGAAAACGCTTATGGGCTGATTTTCTATATCTATGTTGTACCTCTTCCAGTCGACCGTCTTTGCGGCTGCGGTTATTGCACATGTCCCGCTGTCAAACAATAACGGAACGCGGTTCGCGAATCTGAGTATGTTGCCCTCATAGCCTTCACTGGTCTTCTTGCCTGCATTTCCTCCATAAGCCACCGCTGCCTCAACTATGAACGGGACTCCGCCCCTGAATACCCTCGGCTTCCTCTCAACGACGTTCATGAATTCGGGGTTCAATATGTTCTTTATCGCTACTTTGACTTGCTCTTCCCCTATCGGAATAACTGATGTGGCATCAGGAGAGATCCATTTAACCTGCTTGAATGCCTTGACCAGCGCCTCTGCGTCAGCCCAGCTTATATCCTTGGGTGCCTTTGATAAGTCGACGTCCTTCGCTATCCCTCCTATCTCGTTTGCTTTATCCTGCGAAAACCTGGAAAATGTGTCCACCAAAAACGATGACAGCTTCCTACTGTCGCTAACCTGTGCGAAGTCTATCAGGTCGTTTACAGTTAAGCCTAGCGGATGCGGCTTTATCGGCTTGGGCCTTAGCGGCATGGTATCTATGGCCCTCAGGAATGCGAACTCCTGGCCTGAAGGATCCACCAACTTTATCTGCGCGTGAGGATTAGAAAGGGCCGTCCTCCTAAGGTACTCATAAATGCCATGATCGCTGTTCTCATATTTCACGTCTGCGAACTCCCCCTCAACCATAAGCCCCCTCCGTGCGCCATCAACTTCTTTGTACTCCGATATTACTGGCTTGTTGTGTACAGTGTCAAGCGATACATTGCAGGAGTAGCCATTCCCGGTTCCGGTGGCAGAGACCGCTTTTATGGGCTTGCCGGTGGTTATCTGCGAAAAAAGCGTACATCCGGAAGCGCCTATGCCCTGCTGACCGCGCTGCTGCATGTATCTGTGGAACTTTGTCCCTGCCAATATAGTGGCAAGCACCTTTCCTATGTAATTTTTCGGTATGCCCGGCCCATTGTCACCTACGCTAAGCCTATACTTGTTCTCATCAGTTCCCTCTACTTTGACCATTATATCCGGAAGGATTCCGGCTTCCTCGCATGCGTCGAGCGAGTTTGTCACGTATTCGTGCACTATGGTGACTAACGACCTCGTCATTCCTGAGTAGCCAAGCATTTGCCTGTTCTTCTTGAAGAATTCGGCTACGGAATGCTGCTTAAACTCCTTGAAAATCTCCTCAGCTTTTAGTTCCACCACATGAATCACCCTAGAAGCCCGGATTATGCAGCTCCTCCTTGTTCTTCCTATGCATAAATTCCATCTTATTATACGCGGTCTTGTGCGTCCTTCCCTCGATCAATGCATCAACTGCCGCCTCCGCCTCGGCTACTGCCTCATTGCTGCCTATGAAAGACACAGTATCTCCATAAACGCTAACCTTCGAGCCGGTTACCTGCTCCATGTACTTCTTGGTTCTGCCTTTTTCGCCTATTACCCTGGCCTTTATCTGCTTTATCCTCTTGCTGTTCCCGAAAGACTGCCTCAGGTCTATCGATGCGAAATAGGTCCCTTCCCCTAGCAGCTTCTCAGCATCTATCATATCAAAGCCCCGCCCATACGCGTATATCACGTTCTTTGCCATGAATTCACCGTACGCGTCCCCTTCTATCACAACTACATCTTCATCTATCGAAATAGAGCACTTGCAAAGTTCCTCGACCCTCTTAATGGCTTTCGCGTCCTCATTGAGGCTCTTGGTGCGTTCTTTTGTGATATAGACTTGCTGCATTAAAACATCCTTAAAGGGTGAGGCATAGGTTTTTATATCTAATATAGCTATAATTTACGACGTAAATTAGCCAAAAAACCAAAGCAACATTAGTTTACTCTAAGAAAACATTTAAATTTGTTACGCGTGCAAATATCATCATAAATACACTGTTGGGTTTTCAAGGAAATGCTTTTTGATACAAAGCACCTAATTTGCGCTCTCAGTACCGCCAATACATATGTATTCGGCTGTAAATAAAACTTATGTTAAAAAATTGGTGAATTAAATGGCAGACAAACCACATATGAATTTGATTTTCATAGGGCACGTAGACCACGGCAAGTCAACAACCGTAGGCAGGCTCCTGTACGAGACCGGAGCCATAAGTGACAGGGATATGGACAGGTTCAAGGAGATTGCAAAGGAGGTAAACAGGCCGACATTCGAGTTCGCTTTCGTAATGGACTCTCTTAAAGAGGAGAGGGAGCGTGGCATAACCATAGACATAGCGCACAGAGACTTCCAGACGCAGAAGTTCTACTTCACTATAATAGACGCACCTGGTCACAGGGACTTCGTCAAGAACATGATTACGGGTGCAAGCCAGGCTGACGCAGCAGTGCTGGTAGTCAGCGGAAAAGAAGGCGTCATGGCACAGACGAGGGAGCACGCCATACTGGCCAGCGTACTTGGCATACCACAATTAATAGTGGGCATAAACAAGTTGGACGCAATAAACTATTCACAGGCTGATTTCGAGAAGGCCAAGAAGGCAGTTTACGATCTGCTAAAGACATTGGGCTTCAAGGTAGACACGATACCATTCATACCATACTCTGCGCTGGACGGCACTAACGTAGCCAAGAAGTCAGACAAGACCGCTTGGTACACTGGTCCGACATTGCTCGAGTCTCTTGACGCTTTGAAGGTGCCGAACAAGCCGCTAGATAAGGCGCTGAGGCTGCCTGTCCAGGACGTATTCAGCATATCAGGATTCGGTACAGTGCCGGTTGGCAGGGTTGAGACCGGGGTCATGAAGGTCGGCGATTCTGTAATAATAATGCCTGGCGGCGTTAAGACCGAAGTGAAGAGCATAGAAATGCACCACCAGCAATTGCAGAAGGCTGAGCCTGGTGACAACGTAGGGTTCAACATAAAAGGCGTAGAGAAGAAGGACATAAAGCGTGGAGACGTAGTCGGTCCTTCCAGCAATCCGCCTACAGTGGCAGCCGAGTTCACCGCACAGGTGATAGTACTGCACCACCAGAACGTGATTGCAAAGGGTTACACCCCTGTGTTTCACATACACACCGCGCAGATAGCATGCACATTCTCGGAGTTGCTTGAGAAGAAGGATCCAAAGACCGGTCAGACGCTTGAGAAGAATCCGGAGACGCTGAAGACTGGCGATGTGGCAATAGTGAAGATAAAGCCCACGAAGCCGATAGCACTAGAAAAGTACAGCGACTTCCCGCAGCTTGGCAGGTTCGCCATAAGGGACATGGGAGAGACGATAGGTGCAGGCATAATATTGGATGTTGTGCCCAGAACTCTCTAAAGATGGTTTGAATGAGCATAGCTGTAATAAAACTGGTCAGCACAAAGAAAGACGATGTCAATTCCATAGCTAGCCAGATAAAGACTATAGCTAACTCCATGAACGTCAAGTGCAATGGCCCTGTGCCTCTGCCTACTCATACGTTGTCCCAGACCGTAAGGAAGACACCTTGCGGCGACGGGAGCCACACATATGAACGGTGGGAGCTCAGGTTCCATAAGAGGCTTATACAAATAGATGTCAGCGAACAGGCGCTGCGCCAGATAATGAGGATACCAGTGCCTGACACGGTCCAGATAGAGATAAGCCTTAGCTAATCCTGATTTTTCTTTTTAATTCAATCTTCTTCTTTTATTTAACAAAGTGAGCGGGAAATCCCACACCATTCATGGGTGGGAGGATGTCACAAGTCAAAAAAGCTGCAAAGAAAATGAGATGTGCAAGTGGGCTGTACGCTTCTCAGACCTTTGGTATCGCATAGCCTCCTTTGTTCTTGACTTCCTTGTTTTTATCAACATGTTGGACATCTGGACGCGATTGCGAATGTTGTTCGGGTGCTTTTTCCACCGGATTTGGCTGCACTGCTGGACCTACAGGGGCGGCAGCATGCACCTGGGGCGCAGGGGTCGAAGCCTTGGTGTTTTGAGGGGCCTGCATAGCGGTACTCTGAGCGATTGGTGCTTCTATCGGTGGTGCTTCAGGGGCCATGCTTTCCCATGCCTGTGTCTGGAACTTCCTGCGTCTTGGCCTGTACATGAACGCATTCCCCCACTGATCCTTGGATTTCATGCGTGTTGGCCTTATCTTAGTGAATCGCGTCAATCCAAAAGCATCTTTATCCGGCTCATCTGTCATCATGGGCCCTTGTTTTGGGTAATAGTCAGGCTCCGCCTGGGTTTCTATTATATCTATGCACGAAACGGGGCACTCTTCGGGGCATATCTGGCAGCCTATGCACTTATTTACTTGAATAGGATACTCAGTCATATCGCTGCTAAGGTCTGCTTTGCCCTCATCGTCTTCCACATTATTGTGCCTTGGCCTTGTGAAGTCAAGCGCATTGACAGGGCACGAGTCACCACATATGCCACATTGTATGCATAGCTCCTTATCAAATGTGAATTTGAAGGACATCGAGCATCATCTTACATCGCAGGTGGTTTTGGCGCAGCGCTTCCTATCGTAGGCGAAGCGGCAGCGTGTTCAGCGGGCTGCGGTGCAGTAGCGGATGGCATCGCAGCTACCTTTGGTGTGGGGTTCGGCACGGTCTTCGGCTTTGCCCCGGTGGGGTTGAACGACCATTTTATGGCGTATAAGCCCGCTATAACGAGCAATGCAAATGTTACGTAGAACGAATATATCTCGAGCGCTGGGTTGCTTACGGAGCTGAAGTAGGTATAGAAGAAGCCCCACGGGTTGCTTGTGCTCATCGATACTGTGCCCGGCAGGGTTGACAACTGCACTGCACTTTCGGTAACCGCTATTGTGCCTATCATGTACAGCGCAGTTCCTGCAGCAAGCAGTGTTGTAACAAGCGTGTCATAGTGGCCATTTTCGTCCGTTTCCTTAACTAGTATGAGTACCAGTGCGAATGCATACAAGTCTATGCCAAGCGGCATGAATGGTACTGCTACCGGGTATACGAGCGCCGCGGACGGCAGGAACAACACGAATCCCAAGAACAGCACAAGGAACACAGTCAGGTCTCTCAAAAGTATGTATATGAGCCACCACAGATCTGCAGTAAGGCGAAGTGTGAATTTCTTAAGTATCCTGAGGAAGTAACCCCTTGCCAGCTGCAATGATATGGCCAGTACCATAAGTAGTAATATGACTACGGTTAGCGTTTCTTCAACGAAAACCGCCAAGCCTGCATCTATTGCTTTTGGTGCTATTATGGCAGCCGTGCTGTTGGTCAAGTTGTATATATGCGTAAGATTGGCCTGAGCCGCCTGCAACATCATCGGTAATAGTTCTAGCATCATTACACCTTCACTACTTCATTTTGGGCTGCACTGCGCTTGCTGGGCCGGAACTTTTCTTCTTGCCTAGCAAGCCCATTATAGAGCTCATCGGAGTAAGGCCCCACTGGTCATACGACCATTTGACTGCCCTGCCTCCCGCAGCTGCCAATATTATGAGCGTTATATAGAATGAATATATGGCTATGGTCGGTGAGTTCAGCGAATCAAAGTATGTATACATGAAGCCCCAGAAGTTGCTTGGGCTTGTGGATACAGTAGGCACGCTGATGCCCGTTATCTGCGCTGGATTATACGTTACGAATATGGTCCCGAAGAGAATCAACGCAGTGCCTATAGCTATGAAAACCGTAAGGAGCGCGTTTGCTTTTGCGTCCTCGTGCGTGTCCTTGAGCAACAGAAGCACTAGGGCGAACGTGAAGAAGTCTATACCCAGCGGCTGGAATGGCATCGCCACGGCATAATCCTGGAATGTGCCTGGCCAGAATAATGTTATGCCAAGGAATAGCACAAGGAATATGCCGGCGTCTCTTAGCAGGATGGCTACTAGCCACCATACGTCTGCGGCCAACCTCAATGTGAACTTCCTAAGTATCCTGAGGAAGTAACCCCTTGCCAGCTGCATAGACAGTGCCAATATCGCCAAAAGCGATATCAGCAGCGTTATTATCTGCTCTACAAGTACCGAGCCAGCAGACACCCAGTTAGTAGCTGGTGTAGACAGCTGGAAAATCAATCCAAAGTCAGATAACACTAACTCAACCCACAGCTTAGGTGCAGCTTAAAATACTGCATCGAAAAGACCCCACAAGCACTTGTTTGCCAAAAGCACATACTAAAAAAGTGCATGAAACTTTATGTGGAATCCGTATGCTTATAGATTCCATGAACAAGAAATAAATACCTTGTGGGACTATTTGAAACTATAGCTATAGGAGCCATGGGAAAAGCAAAGCGGATTCGGATATAACCAAAAGCCGCGGATATGCTACCTAATTGTATACTATGTAAATTACCACAGAATACGCGTTATCCCAGCTTCACAAATGAATCCGTAACCACTAATTTAGTCAGCTTGCTGCCGTCATACATGCTTATGCCGCTGACCACGAAAAGCCGCGCGCTTTTCTTCTGGAATAGCAATGGCAAGAGCCTCTGCACCATACTGCTATCATAAAGGTCAGACACCTCCGCAGGGCTTTCAAGCAAGCCATTATTGCCCTTGATGTATACTACGTTCGCCTTCTTTGACCCGATGTCATATCCAACCGCTGCGATTCCAGGCTGGAGTTGTATCCCGTATAAAGTTATCTGCGATACCGCACTTCCCGGTGAATCAAAAGATGCGCGTATAGTGTTCATGGATGATATAAGTTTTGTCTGTTCGCTGTTGTCAAGCTCTACTTCGTACACATTAACATCAAATTCCGTAAACTTTGAAACGCTAGGCATCTGATCACCAAACCGACTTAACCTTTAATCCATCAAAACTTAAACTTTTCTTCCAAATACTTTTCCTTTAATGATTCGAATTATTACACGGTTATGAGACAACATCAATAACGCAAACAAATCGGAAAAGTTTTTAAAGTAGTATTACATAATTATCCTCTCGCAACTCGTCAGTAAAATTTGCGTTGTTGCAGGCAAACAAAACAGTGATATCATGGAAGAAGAGCAATTCAATGGCGAAAGGAAGATGGAGAACATCGTGTACATAGGCAGGAAGCCTACTATGAATTATGTCTTGGCAGTGGTTACGCAGTTCAATAGCGGAATGCAGGAAGTAACAATAAAGGCCAGAGGCAATGCAATAGCAAGGGCCGTGGACGTTGCAGAAATAGTAAAAAACAGGTTCATGCCTGATTTGAACGGGCCAACGAATCAAAACATAAAAATAGGCTCGGAGGAATTGCTGAATGAGGACGGCACGAAGTCAAAGGTAAGTTTCATACAGATAGCTGCAAATTCCGTTTCCCAAGATGCCGTGGACGCTGAGGCTTCGGCACCCACAGACAACATAATATACATCGGCAAAAAGCCAACCATGAACTATGTTCTTGCAGTGGTCACCCAGATGAACAATGGGAAGCCGTTTGTGGCAGTCAAGGCTCGCGGCAACGCGATAGCAAAGGCGGTTGACGTTGTAGAAATAACGCGCAATAGGTTCATAAAAGAGATAAAGGATCCGAGCAGCGATGGTTTAACTATAACATCCGAGGAAGTGCAAAACGAGGACGGTACGAATTCGAAAGTTAGCTCAATACAGATAACGCTGAAAAAGTAAGCCAAGCCACGCGGCGACGCATTTCAAAGTGCGAGCGGTTCGTTTGGCTTTGCCTGCAAAAATTCTTATAAATAAGGTACATATTGTACCTGTATCAGTACTAGCGCTGTACTGCTATAAGCGGTTTGCTTTATAACCGGTTTTGAGAATGCTACGAACCAATTGGATAAACCAACTCACGAAGGATATGGCGGAGAAAGAAGTCAGCCTATGCGGATGGGTGCACGAAGTACGCGAACTTGGCAAATTGACGTTTCTACTGCTAAGGGACAGCACCGGCATAGTTCAGGTAACGGCCAAGGCCGGGGTTACAGAGCCAAAAATTATCGAAAGCATGTCACTGCCCAAGGAAAGCGTCGTCAGGATAACCGGCACGGTAAAGCTCAATTCGCAGGCAAGGGCGGGATTCGAAATAATCCCTACTAAAATAGAAGATCTGAACCCATTGTCAACTCGCATACCATTCGAAGTCACCGGCAAGGTTCCAGCCGACTTGGATGTCAGGTTAAATTACAGGTACATAGACATAAGGCGCCTGGAAACCGCGGCAGTTTTCAATATACAGTCTGCAATACTATCTAGCTTCAGGAATACGCTAATCAAGGAAGGCTTCAAAGAGATCAGGACACCATCAATAGTTGCGGAAGCCACAGAGGGCGGCGCGGAGTTATTCCCAGTGCAATATTTCGAGAATAATGCTTATCTGGCCCAGTCGCCGCAACTCTACAAGCAGCTTGCCATAATAGGGGGCATGGACCGCGTTTTCATAATAACCCCGGTATTCAGGGCGGAAAAGTCGAATACGACGGCACACCTGACCGAATCAACTCAGATGGATGTAGAGATGGGCTTCGCAACTGCAGACGACGCGGTCTCGCTCTTATCTACAGTGGTAAGCAATATAGTGGCCGACGTGAAGGATAATAATAAAAAAGACCTTGAAACGCTAGGTGTAACTGATCTGGATGTCCCGCACGCTAAGGTCATTGCGTATGGCGAGCTGATAAAGGCATTGCAGGCAAAAGGCGACGGCATAAAGATGGGCGATGATATATCGCGCGAGCACGAGGAAGCGTTATACGAGCTATACGGCGATGCCGTAATAGTGCGCGACTACCCATCCGATATAAGGGCATTCTATTCTATGCCAAAGGCAGACAATCCTGAACTATCAGAAAGTTACGATTTCATATACAAGGGGCTGGAGATATCTAGCGGTGCGCAGAGAATACACGATCCAGGCATGCTTACCGAAGCCATAAAGAAGAGGGGCATGGATCCAAAGAATTTCGAGTTTTATATAAACGCTTTCAGGTGCGGTGCGCCTCCGCATGCAGGGTGGAGCATCGGTTTGGAACGCATCACAATGAAAATATGTGGCCTTGGCAACATAAGGGAGTCATCCCTATTCCCGCGTGACAGGAAACGTATAGCACCATGAGTGGTAGAAATGGTAGTAGTAAAAATAGGCAAATTACCCGAGATAAAAGGCAACGTGTATGTGATAACGCATAGGAGGGATTTCGATGGCATATCAAGCGCGGCTCAATTGGTACGTAGGTACAGTAAGTCAGTGAAGAAAATACACTTCGCTAATTACGATGACATGGCATTCAGGTCAGCGATGGGCGCGCTTATGCATGATAAGCCCAAGAATTCTACTATAGTGATAACAGATTTATCCGCCCAGGATTCCAGGATCGAGGCAATAACTGGCATGCTCAAGAGGTTGCGCAGGGCCGGCAATAACGTGGTATGGCTAGACCACCATCCATGGAGCTGGAACGCGATGGAGAGCATATCAAAATACGCCGATTTCGTTGTGGCCGGGGAGAACAAGGACCATTGCGCCTCAGAGCTCGTCTTTATGGAGATATGCAATGGCGATAAGACATGCAGGCGGCTTTCACAACTGGCCCACATAACAGACTTCAATCTCGTCCCGCGCAGCGTGCCTGAAGATTCCATGCTAAGAAGGATTTCCTCAGTTATAACGTATCTTGACACCGAATCAACCAGCGCATACACCAAGATGCTGCAAGTAACAAAGGAGGTTGCGGATGGCAAGCTGAACGGCAGGCAGATAAAGCGTGTATATGGGGAATACAAGAATTCCGAGCGCGCGAATATGGGCACTTTGAGGGAGACGATGTGTGCATTGGCGAGCAAGAAGTTCAAGATAGGAATGGCATTCGCGGATAACCTGCAGACAAATTTCGCAAGCTCCGAAATATCTAAGTTGACGGGCTCCAAAATACAGATATTCGTCACTACAAAAGATGGATCTGCCCATCTGCGCAGCTTTTACGGAGTTGACTGCTCATTGCTTTCCAAGGCGCTCGGCGGAAACGGACACCCGCAGGCATCTGGTTTCCAGGCAAGCAAGACTAGGTTCTCAAATTTCAACAAGCAGGGCCGCATGAGGTACGCAGAAATGGTGAGACGTGCAGCTTCGCGGGTTTACAAGATGAAATTCACGCGGATATGACACTATTACCTGAATGCGTTCACGTCGACGCAATGTTTATAAAAGTTTACGCCAAATAGTTACTCACTGCTTTTCCCGCAGTCACTGCATTTTGCAGGAGGGATAAAGATGGAAACGGAAGCATTCAACAAATTCAACACGTTTATCGAAGAGAATAAGGGCAAGAGGAAGTTCACACAGAGCATAGAGCTTTCTATGAACTTCGCAAACATAGACTTCAACAAACAAGACAACAGGCTCAATCTCGAGATAAAGCTGCCTAATGGGAGGGGCAAGTCAAGCAGCATAATCGTATTCGCTGATGACAAAACGATGTCCGATAAGGCCGCTCAGAATGGCGCCAAGATAATACAAAGCAAAGAGTTGGCCACCGTAGCGAGCGACAAGGCCAGGCTGAGCGAGTTGCTCGACTGCGACCTGTTGGCGCAGCCAAACATGATGCCCCAAATCGCCAAAGCGCTTGGACAGTTCTTGGGTCCGAGGGGCAAGATGCCGAAGCCCGTCATAGGGTCTGACGTGTCAACTCTTATATCCAATGCAGCCAAGTCAATAACGTTAAAGAGCAAGGGGAAGTACCTGCCGACCATAAATTGCATGGTGGGCAATGAGAAGATGGCGCCGGCAGAACTGGCCGCCAACATAGACGAGGTTCTTGGATCGGTCACAAGGAAGGTGGGCAAGCAGAACATAAAGTCCGTCTACGTCAAGATGACCATGAGCAAGCCTTTGCGCCTGATATGAGTGTGATATAATGCTTACAAAAGAACAGAAGATAAAGTTCGTGGAAGAGCACACAAAGCTGCTCGACAAGTACTCTGTCGTAGGTATAGTCCCATTGAGCAACATACCTGACAGGCTGCTCCAAAAGTCCAAGAACCAGATGAGATCTGATGTCAAGTTCATACTCGGCAGACGGACTCTGCTCACTAAGATACTTGAGAGTAAGAAGGAGCTTAAGCCGTTGATTCAGGAGATGAGCGCAACAAGCGCAATAATACTAAGCAACGGAGACCCATTCGAAATATATAACAATTTCAAGGCAAACACCCTGAAACTTGCCGCAAAGCCAAACCAGATAGCTAGCGATGACATAGAGATAAAGAGCGGCGAAACATCCATACAGCCCGGGCAGGCGGTAACAGAGCTGAAACAGGCAGGCATAGATGTAAAGATAGACAAGGGCAAGGTAGTCATATCGAAGGACAAGGTGCTGGTTGCCAAGGGGGCGGTGATAGCAACTAACGTGGCCAAGGCTCTCAGGACGCTGGGAGTGATGCCATTTACCGCATACATACTGCCTTCCGTGATAACTGATAAGAAGCTGATGTTCAAGCGCGAGGTGCTTTCCATAGACGCGGCCTCAAGCCTCCAGGACTTGATGCAGGGATTCAACAAGGCGCTGGCGCTCAGCTTGTCATCAAAGATAATAAATAAATATACGATAAGCCACTTCATATCCGAGGCATACACTCAGGCCGAATACTTGGGTATCACAAGCAAGGTGTACGACACTGGGATAGCCGACAAGCTTATAGCCAACGCTGCATCCCACGCCGCCGCACTTGACGGTGCCGTGCAAAAGTGAATTGAAAAAATAATCATGCTAAAGTAAAAAGGTGAAATGTATGGAATATGTCTACGCTGCATTGCTTCTCGATGCGGCAGGAAAGGAAATCAACGAACAGAACGTCATAGACGTAGTAAAAGCGGCAGGATTCTCGCCTGATGAGGCCAGGGCAAAAGCTGTTGTTTCGTCCCTAAAGGGCGTCAACATAAAAGACGTCATAAAGAACGCACAGGCAGCGCAGGTCCAGGCCACAGCGGCGCCAGCCCAAGCTCAGGGAGCTCAGCCTAAGAAGGAAGAAAAGAAGGAGGAGAAGAAGAGCGAAGAGGAGGCTGCAGGAGGTTTGGCAGGTCTGTTTGGCTAATGATACAAAAATGGCTGCCGATTTGGATTATTAAGTTGTCGGCAGCCGTGCCACAGTTCGTGTATGTGTCGTAATGCGTAAAATAGCAAACAATAAATAGGTTAATACAAATTTGTACTATAAATTGAGTTGATTTGATGAAGGTATGGGTTAACAAACCGAAATGCACTGGATGTGCTCACTGTTTTGATGTGTGCCCTGTGGCCGTATTCCAGATGAAGGATAGGTCAGGAGCAGAGGCAAATGCCGACGTAGCACCGGAAGAGCAGCAATGGAAGGGACAGAGCGATCCTGCGGTGAAGGCCAAGTGGGAGTCCGTACAGGACGGCCATAAGCACTTCGCTGATAAGTATGAAGACAGGAGCGGAGGTCTGTCAGTCGCCGTAAGCGGCGATGCTTGCATACTGTGCCAAGCGTGCTTAGTCGAGTGCGAAGGCGAATGCATCACTATAACCGATGACAACGGCCAGACGTACCAGTCGATATACAAGTAGCCATAACTGTTTATTTTTACTTTTTACTTTCTATTCCTTATTTTTTACGTGACGCTTAGCACAGCCAATCGCCGGTTTAGAAATCCGACGCCAAATAGTTCCGTATAAATATTTCGTATGCATAATGCTATGCACCAAAGCCAGAATTCAGGATGATATGCAATGATAAATTATTCAGACAAGCCTTTTAGCGAAGGGGAGAGCCTCGGCTCGCTGAACGAGTATGTGCGCAAGTGGTTCCGAAATAACTTCGATGAACTCACCCCGCCGCAGAGATACTCATTCAAGCTGATAAGCGAGAACATGAACGTGCTGATAACCGCGCCTACCGGCAGCGGAAAGACGTTGTCCGCATTCCTGTCCATAATAAGCAAGCTTTTCGACATATCTCTTCAGGGCAAGCTCGAAAACAAGGTATACTGCATATACATATCGCCGTTGAGGGCTCTAAACAACGACGTTTATAGGAACTTATCCAGGCCTCTTGATTCGATCTACGAACTGATAAAGAAGGCCAAGGGCACTGACATAATAAAGCAGAACATAAGGAACGTGACGATAGGGATCAGGACCGGGGACACGAGCCAGAAGGAGAGGCACGCGCAGCTTGTCAAGCCGCCTAACATACTGGTCACCACACCAGAGAGCCTGGCTATAATGCTCAACTCCCCAAAATTCGTCGAGAACCTGAACGAGGTCGGCTACGTTATAGTGGACGAGATACACGAGCTCGCTAACAACAAGCGCGGCGTGCATTTATCGCTATCCATCGAACGGCTTGTGGACATAATAGGGAAGGATTTCGTCAGGGTGGGCATGGGAGCGACCCTTTACCCAATGGAGGAGGCAGCCAAATTCCTTGTCGGATTCGATGGCGATGAACTCCGCGATTGCACCATAGTGGACGCCTCGTGGAGCAAGAAACTCGACATAAAGGTGCTGAGCCCGGTAAAAGACATGATAAACACGGACGATAAGGAAATAGAAGACGCGATGTACGAAGAGTTGAACAGCGTGATAAAGAGGAGCAAGACTACGCTGATATTCACAAACACCAGGAGCGGAACTGAGCGTGTCGTCTTCAATCTGAAGCATAGGTTCAAGTATGGCGAGGATGTGGCCGCCCATCACGGCTCACTGTCCAGGGAGTCAAGGTTGGAAGTGGAGGAACTCCTGAAGAAAGGGTCCCTTAAGTGCGCAGTGTCATCCACAAGCCTTGAGCTCGGGATAGACGTGGGTGCGATAGACGACGTTGTGCAGCTAGGCTCGCCTAAAAGCGTGACAAGGTCCGTGCAGAGGATAGGCCGTTCCGGCCACTCATTCAGGTCCACCGCGAAAGGGGAGACGATAGTACTGAACAGGGATGACCTGATAGAATGCTCTATAATGCTAGACGCAATGCTCAAGCACCACCTCGACTCGTTCATAGTGCCAAAGAACGCACTGGACGTGCTCGCCCAGCACATAGTCGGTATGTCGTTCACCAAGAAATGGGATATTGATGAAGCGTACGCCTTGATCAAGAATGTCTACGCATATCATACGCTCTCCAAATCGGATTTCATGTCGCTTATAAATTACCTGTCAGGAGCATATGTCGGGCTGGAGAGCAGGCACGTATACGGCAAGATATGGTACGACGCTAAAGAGAACATGTTCGGCAAGCGCGGCAAGTACACAAAAGTAATATACATGCTGAATCTAGGGACAATACCTGATGAGGTATCCGTAAACGTGTTCCTGACAGGTACCGCCAGGTGGATAGGCAACATAGAGGAGGAGTTCCTTTCAAGGATGAAGCAAGGCGACATATTCAGCTTGGGCGGCAGGCTTTACAGGTTTGAGTACGCAAGAGGCATGAAGTGTTACGTTAGCGATGCAAAGAGCAGCTCGCCCACAATACCTCCATGGTTTTCCGAGCAGTTGCCGCTGAGCTACGAGCTGGCAAACGAGATAGGCGCCTTCAGGCGTGAATTTGCGGCTCTGGTAAGCTCGCAGATAAAGAAGAGCCGGATAAGTAGGATAACCAAAACGACCAGGATGCCCAATTCGATCAACGAATACCTGGGCAAGCTGCCAGTGGATTCGAATTCAAGGGCCGCGATATACGGGTATTTCCTGGAGCAGTTGCTATTCGCGCATGCAGTGCCTAACGACAAGCTAATCCTCATAGAGCAGGTAGAAGACACCGGCGGCCAGGATCTCAGGTACATAGTGTTCCATTCGCTTTTCGGAAGAAGGGTGAATGACGCTTTGTCAAGGCTATTCGCAATAGAGCTCAGGGAGGTCACCGACAATGACATAGGCGTGATGGTCAATGACAACGGTTTCGTTCTCTCCATGCCAAAGGAGGAGCGCCTGAATTCTAAGATGCTTGACGGCATTATCGCAGATCTCACCGCCGGTGATATGGCATCAATGCTAAGGCTCAACATCAGGAACACGGAGATGATGAAACGAAGGTTCAGGCATGTTGCTGCAAGGAGCTTCATGGTGCTCAAGAACTACAAGGGGTGGAAGATAAGCGTAGGGAGGCAGCAGGTCAGTGCGCAACTGCTCCTGAAGGCAGCAGAAGGCATAGACCCAAATTTCCCGATAATAAAGGAAACGTACAGGGAGATATTCGAGGACGTAATGGACATGCCAAGGACCAACGAGGTGCTTTCAAAGATCAAGTCAGGCAAGATGCGCTACAAGTTGATAAACACCCCCGTCCCATCCCCATTCGCCCAACTCATGATAACTTTCGGCCAGGCTGACGCCATACTCATGAAGGAGAGGCACGAGTACCTGAAGCATCTTCACGATCTTGTCATCAAGAGGATAAACGGGTGATAGGATGATGCTAAATGACGATGTGGAGCTCGTGGACGGGCTGCCGATAGCATTCATAAGGAGCCTGAATGCGCTTGTGATAGCCGACCCGCATCTGGGTTACGAGGGCGTTATGGCCAAGCATGGCACCTTAATACCAAAAATAAACCTCAAAAGAATCACTGAATCGCTTTCCACCGCAATAAGGCTTACTAAGGCAGACAAGATAATAGTGGATGGCGACATCAAGAACGAGTTCTCAAAAGTGGACCAGGAGGAATTCAACGAGCTGTATGATTTCATAGACTTCACAAAGTCTAGCTGCGCGGAGCTCATACTGATAAAAGGCAATCACGACAATTTCGTCGAGCGATACAAGGAGCCGTTTAAGCTTAAGATATATGGACAGGAAGCATTGCTCGGCAAGTACCTGTTCTTCCATGGCGAGGAGTTGCCGATCAATCCGGATGGCGCATCAATGCTGATAATGGGCCATGAGCATCCCGCCATAAGCGTTTACAACGATATAGGGAGGATGGAGAAACTGCGATGCTTCCTTTTCGGTACCTACAACAAAGTCCCGCTCCTGGTCATCCCAGCAATCAACTACTTCGCCGGAGGCACAGATGTGATAACAGAGCCGGATGATGATCTACTATCGCCGGTCCTGCGAGCCTCCAAAATAAGCGAGATGCACGCCATAGCGATAGGATTCGGATCTACCATGGACTTCGGAACGATAGCGAACCTCCGCAAAGCGGCCTATAAATAGTTGGCAACCAAAGGCGCCACCCCAAGCAGAAGCCCAACTATGACTATGAGCGATAACGCCGTAACTATCCTTCCGTTCTTTATGTTGGCCTTGTATATCCTCCAGCCGTCAAAGCCCGGTATCGGGAGGTAATTCACAACTGCGACAAGGAAGTTCAGCATGAATAGGAATGCCATTGTTGCATAGAGATTGAAACCCAGCTGGTCAAGAAACCCGCTCTTTGGCGCTATCTGCTTGTATATTACGCTTATCCCAACAATCCATTTGGAGCTGTTTGATCCGTACTGCACTTCCTTTAGCGTGTAATTGCCTTTGTCAGTGCCCAATACTACTGTAGCGTTGGGCCTTTCACTTGCTATGGCGAAATCCTCAAATGCGGTTATGTTGGTTACGTTATGCCCATTCCATGAGATTATCCTGCTGCCCGGCTGGACCCCGCTTATCGCAGCCGGATAGCCATTCAGTGTATTGTTTATGTAGACTCCGGGCGTAGAAACGAGCGGGAGCAGGTACATCAGGGAAAGCATGAAAGGGATAAAGAATATGACGGCAAATATGAAGTTCGCAGAAACCCCGGCTGCGAATATCTTGCTCTGCTTGAGGCTGTCCAATTTGTTTACCTTTTTCTCATCTGGCTCCACGTATGCGCCCATCGGTATGACCCCGAAGAGCAGCATGCCTATCGATTTTATCTTAATGCCATATACGCGTGAAAGCACGCCATGGGAGAATTCGTGCACTACCAATAGGAAAGCCAAGGCGATTATGCCAGGTATCAGCGGTATGTCTATGCCTGGGAGCAAGGGAGCCACGCTTGGAACCTGCTGTGTAACGTGGGATATCTGGGGCGCGCCCTGCGCCACGCTCAGCATGAAAGCGGCTATCCCGGATCCTATGTATACTGCATTTGACAGTATGGCTATTATGACGTATCCTGAGAAGCCCAGCACAGCACTTACTGCGGTCTCTATTATCTCCGCTCCCATAACTGCCGGCGTACCTTGCGCTGCGGAAGCAGAACTTACGACGTTTTGGAGTTGTGGCAGCTGTATCAACTGCAGGGCAGGCAGCATGTTTGGCAGCAGCACCGCAACGAAAACTATTATGCTGAATATGCCGAACAGGTATATCCTTTTGTCCAGGCGCCCCTTGAGCAGTGGGTATGTCAAGAGCCCGAAGCCCAGCACCAGGCCCCACATCGCCATCGCGTTCCAGAATCGCCTATGCCTCCTGGACAGGCGATCTATGAACTTTATCCCGCTGCGTCCGCCTATCATGTACGCTCCGAACGCCCCGTTTAGCGACTTTATGCGTGTTATCGCTATGCCTATGGCAACCATAGATATTATTGCAAGGCCGAACTGGTACAATGCGGTCAACTGGGCCGATATGTAGCTTATGTAAACCATGGCTATGCCCAAGACGATGAGCGTGGCCACGCCAACATCTCCGTATACGCCATAGCCCTTCTTCACGCTACCTTTCGAGGCCGTAGAGCACCACCGTTAAGTCATTGCCGGAAAACTATATAACACTTAGCGGGTCATGGCGTAAATCATGGAAAGGTATTTGTTGTTATACCGCGAATTTACTATTGTTTGGTGAGGGAATGGAGGACTGCGAGATGTGCGGCAAGCAGATGACCGACGTTTTCATAATAGCGGTGGATCCTGCGCAACTTCGTGTATGCAAAAAATGCGCTAAGGGCGCAAAGGTGATAGGCAGGGATAGTACCATGCCGATCAGCTCACGGCCAGCGCCCCAACAGTCACGAGGTAACGCAGAAGAGGACATGGAGCTCATAGAAAATTACGGCGCTGCGATCCGCAATGCGAGGGAGGCGATGAAGCTTCCGCTGAAAGTGCTGGCCGAGATGCTTAACGAAAAGGAGACGCTACTACTCAGGGTGGAGGAGGAGAAGACGAAGCCGCCGATTCAACTCACGAAAAAGCTGGAGAGAGCGCTCAACATACGGCTGGCTGCACCTAGCAAGCCTGAGGACTCGTATCATGGCAAGAGGGGAGACAAGGCTACGCTGGGCGACTTCATCGTCAAGCGCTAGGTTTTTCTGATGTCTGTTGATTTGAGCAAGCTCATCTCGAAGAGGAAGATAAGCCTCACAGAACTTAACAACAAGACCATAGCGATAGATGCGTACAACGCCATATACCAGTTCCTTTCAATAATAAGGCAGCAGGATGGCACCCCGCTCACCGATCCACATGGCAACCTCACCAGCCACCTTTCCGGGCTGTTCTACAGGACTTCCGAGCTTTTCGAATATGGGATAACCCCTATATACGTTTTCGACGGCATACCTTCTATGCTTAAGCAGAAGACCATAATGGCGAGGATGCAGAGGCGAAAGGCCGCATATGCTGCCTGGCAGGAAGCGAAGGACGCGGGGGAGGTCGAAGCCGCGAGGGTGCATGCCCAGGCGAGCACAAGGATAGACAAGAACGTGGTCGAGAGCTCGAAGCGCCTTCTTGGACTGATGGGTGTGCAGTGCGTAAACGCGCCAAGCGAAGGCGAAGCGCAGGCCAGCTACATGTGCAGCAAGGGACTCATATACGCGGCTGCCAGCCAGGATTACGACACGATGCTTTTCGGCTCGCCCAAGGTCGTCAGGAACCTGTCGATAAGCGGGAGGAGGAAGCTCCCAAGGAAGAACATATACGTGACAGTGGAGCCGGAGCTTGTCAGCCTTGAAGACACCCTGAGCAATCTCGGCGTCAGCAGGGAGCAGCTGATATGGATCGGCATAATGCTTGGCACGGATTTCAACGAGGGCATAAAGGGGGTGGGCCCGAAGACCGCGCTCAAGTTCGCCAAGCTGTCGAGTTCGATCTCTGATGTAAAGCGTATCGTTAAGGAAAAGTTCAATGCAGAGTTCGAGCTGGACATAAGCGAGGTAGTTTCACTATTCGAGAAGCCAGAGGTGGTGGATGTCGGGGAAGACTTTGTGCGCGACGCTGCGAAGCTGCAACCGGACAAAGAAGGCATATTGAGGTTCATGTGCGACGAACATGACTTCTCTAATGAACGCATAGAGAAGATAGTTAACAGGACAATGGAGACCAGGACAAAGGCGCATCAGCCGAGCATTGACAACTGGTTTAAGTAGCATTTAACAAAGTGAGCTGGAAATCCAACACCATTCACGGGTGGGAGGATGTCACAAAAGTATAAATCCTTTAAACCAGATATTAAGGATTACGGTGATGAAGTGCCAAAA
The DNA here is from genome assembly GCA_021818545.1 of Microcaldota archaeon. GTDB lineage: Archaea > Micrarchaeota > Micrarchaeia > Micrarchaeales > Micrarchaeaceae > JAKATK01. The sequence continues at coordinate 107,719 of JAKATX010000001.1, read as the reverse complement.
GGTAGGAAAAAGAAAGGTGCAAATGACGAACAGCCAGAGAGCTACACCGAACTTAATGCTTTCATGGCGAAATTCATAAAGGACGTCACCAAGAGCATAGAGGATATGGGAGGGTCAAAGCAGCCGATGATATACGGGTTCAACATAAGGATTGACCAGAATGGCGTACCTATGATGGACAGGTTCGGCAACATCAACAGGCAGACTATGACTTCCATACCGCGCAAGGCGGCGGAGCGCGAACCTCTGGTGGACATAATGGAAGTGGGCGGCGGCATAACTGTAATAGTGGAGCTTCCTGGCGTCTCGAAGGAGCAGATAAAGCTCGAATCTTCGGAATCAAGGCTAAAGATAGATGCCAAAAGCATAAATAGGAGCTATCATAAAGAGATACTGCTACCTAAAGGCGTAAATCCTGAAACTGCAAAGGCCAAATACAATAACGGCGTTCTGGAAGTATCGTTCGAGAAGGGCAGCGGCGAGGCAAACGCGATAATGATAAGCTAATGTTCGATTAGTGATATTATGCAGAGAACCGTATCAAAATCAAAAAAGAAGATAGGCCACAAGTATAGAATGCAGAAACTGAAGAGGTTGCGCAAAGCGCATCGCAAGAAGTTCAAGTCCTCTGCACGCTGAATACGCAAAACAAATCAGCTTATGTCTACATACATCTTGTCATTGAATTCATAGGCAGTTGAATCGTCGTCTATAGCAACATAACCCTTCAGTTCTTCAAAATTGGCAAATTCAGCAGCGCCCTTATTGAATTCAAAGGCGCGCAGCTTGCCTGCAAGTTCGTAATATACGAGTATCCTCTGGACTCCGTCCTTCACTACTGCAAGCACTTTTGCAGACGGGTTCCCAAGGCTTATCAAAACGCTGCATAGCAGTATGTTCTTGTCCATCACATCCCCTACCATGAAAGTAAGCACCTCCTCTACGCTAAGCCAGAACTGCAGCGGCAGTACTATGTTCTCAACATTATCCTTAACGAATGAGAACACCTTCATGCTCGCCTCACCGAAGTCCCTGTCGTATTCATACTGGGGGAAAGAGTGCATTATCTCCTCGGCCAGCCTTGCAACCAGCCTGTCCTTCGGCGTTATTAGGATTGGCAGTTCCGCTACCGAGATGCTCTCCTTGTCCTCTATGTAATCGGTGTACCTGGATATAATCGCAAGGTATACCCGGCTAAGTTTTTCCAGCCTCTCGTAATCCTTCTGGATGTCCTGCTCACGCGGTTTTCCGGCTCCTTCGTCTTCAGGCATATATAAATATAGAAGCAAAGTGATAAAATATCGACTAAGATACTAACGGTCGGTCGGGCTGGGCAGCATGAGCAACAAGATATTGGCTGACATATTCGATGAGATAGCAGACCTAATCAGCGTCGATGAGACACCTGACTCAAGGTTCGAGGTCAGGGCGTACAAGAAGGCCGCTTTGGCTATAGGGGCGCTGCAGGAGCCGATAGAGCAGATGTACGCCGCTGGCGGCCATGATGCACTAATGACGATTCCCGGCGTTGGCAAGGGCCTGGCTGATAAGATAGAGGAATACGTAAATACAGGCAAGATATCTAGGCTCGAAAAGCTCAAGCTCAAATATCCAATACAGATGGCAGATCTGACTTCGGTGCAGGGGCTTGGCCCTAAAACTGCAGTCGCGCTGTACAGGGCCCTTGGCGTAAGGAACATAGAGGACCTTAAGAAGGCCGTGCAATCCCATAAAGTAAGGGATCTGCCTGGATTCGGGGCCAAACGCGAGGAACTGCTTGAGGCTGGGCTACAAATGAGGGAGTCAAGCAAAGGAAGGCTGCTCCTGGGCGACGCCGTGCCAGAGGCAGAAGGGATAGTAAGCGCGCTGTCAAAAAGCGGACTTGTGGACAAAGTGCTTATAGCGGGCTCCGCAAGGCGCATGAGGGATACCGTAGGCGACATAGACATATTGGCTACGTCAAACGCTCCATCCAAGGTGATGGACTTCTTCGCCAAGCTGCCTGCAGTAGAGCGCATAATAGTGAGCGGCCCAACAAAGACCACCGTCTGGCTTAAGGTGGGGTTGAGCTGCGACCTCAGGGTGATAGAGCCGGATAGCTTCGGGGCTGCCCTGCAATACTTCACTGGAAGCAAAGACCACAATGTGCAGGTCAGGCAGATAGCGGTGAAGAAGGGATACAAGCTCAATGAATACGGCCTATTCGATAAGAAAGACAAGCTCGTATCAAGCAAGGACGAGGCGGACATATACGAAGCGCTTGGCATGCAATTGGTCCCTCCAGAAATGCGGGAAGCGAGGGGCGAAGTGAAGCTTGCGTTGGAGCACAAGATACCTACTATTGTAGAGTTAGATGACATATTTGGCGATATGCACACGCATACGAAGGAGACCGATGGCACCAACACCATGGAGGAAATGGCTACCGCAGCCATAAAAGCACATCTCCAATACATTGCGGTTACAAATCACACGAAGAGCCTCAAAGTGGCGCACGGAATGAACGACAAGCAGTTCATCAGCTTCTTCAAGAAAGTTGACGAGATGAATGAGAAATTGGATGGCAAGCTCAGGATATTCAAAGGCGGTGAGGTGGACATACTGAAGGATGGTTCATTGGACCTGCAGCCTTCTACCATAAGGCAGATGGACTGCGTGATAGGTTCTGTGCACTCGCTTTTTAAGATGCCGGAGACTGAGATGACCAAGCGCATAACAACGGCTTTGGGCACGGGCCTTGTAACAATTCTGGGCCATCCTACCGGCAGAGAGGTAAACGGCAGGGAGCCGTATCAGCTGAATCTCGATAAAGTTGCAGAATCCGCAGAGGACAATGGTGTTGCGCTGGAGATCGATGCATTTCCTGGCAGGCTCGACCTGAATGACACCAACATAATGTCCGCTTCAAAATACAAGGTGAAATTCTCGGTAGATTCTGATTCGCACAGCACAATGCATTTCGGGTTCCTTAAGTATGGCGTTGGCATGGCAAGGAGAGGGTGGCTGACTAAGGATAGGGTATTCAATTCGGTAGATGCAAGGCGTATGGAAAAAATGCTCGCCTCACGCAAATAAAAGGCAAGCATAATTTATTAGAAGGGCTGCCGAGCATTACCTGCTGTTCTTGCTCAGCTTCTTTTCGTGCTCATGCTTCTCGCCGGTGTTCCTAACGAACGTCTTTATCTGGGCCGTATCCTCAGTTTTTTCCTCTTTTTTCAGCTTCTCGGCAACGAACGCCCTAATCGAATCGAAATTCCTGTTGTAAAGCACTTTGGAATCATTCTCGCTAACTACCAGATTGGTCTGGCCGTTTTTGCTCACGGCTTCCATTCTTATAGGTGCACCAACTTGGAATATGTAAGCCTTACCTGCCATCGTCCTTTCTGGAAGTTTCTTGTTTATATAAATGTTCTCCAGCATAATGCCGATCGCCATCGCATCTTCCAGGGTCCTGTCAGAGCGTTTTGGTGCATGCGCCTTTATCAATTCCTTGAGCGCGTCTTTTTCATTGCTAGGCACACCGATTGCACATCCAACATCATCGAAGTTTTTGCCTTTTGCCGAATATATCTCTACATTGTCGGAATCAAGCATTATCATGAGCGGTTCGATTTTTCCATTCGTCCTATTTACGGCGCATAACATGCCTGCCTTATAATATGCCCATGCATAGCCATAGCTGTCGTTTATATGCTGCACCATAGAAACAAGGTCGTCCCTAAGTGTCTTTATGTCACCCTCTTCAAGATTTGCTGCATTGTCAATGACCATCCTTGCGGCCATGCCTGCAACATCTATTGAGGTGCCTGCCATTGATACAACAACATTGCCATCTTTAGAGACGAAGCTCTTTCTTACCTGTTTAGTGTAAACCTCGCTTTCGAATTCATCTACGTTGCTGTATTTTGCAGGATAGTAATTGCACATACTGTCTGATACGGATAGTATGCCATCTTTATACGGTATCAATGCTATTAGCGTCATATGCAATACCCATAAGCTATCAAATTCAACATATTTAATCCTTATTAGAAGTGCAGAAAGCCGTGTAAATGCTGCATCTGAAGCATATGGCCGTAGTTCACATGAACTTTGATAGGTTGAACTGCTTTGTGCCAAACTCGCCAACGCTGCCAAGCCCGCCAAAAATTTGTTCTATCTCGTCTTTCAGCAAAGCAAGCCTCTGCTTTATATACGGCTCGACATCATACCTGTCTCCCAAGTTTATTGCCATTCCGAGGTACTTCTCTATGCCGCCCTTGTTTATCGTCAATAATAACTTCCCTTTGCACTTCGTGCACTTTCCTATGAGAGGCACCCTCCTGTACTTCGCATTGCATGATACGCATCTGAATGTCTGTTTTGAGTAGGAATGAAGGTTGCCCATCAAATCCGGTATGAAGTGGCTCAATATAAGCCTTCTGGCAGTGTCAGTTTTGTTCACGCATGCAAGCTTGTCTGCCAGCTTGAACTGCATGTCTACTTTCTCGTGCATTGTCTTCAGTTTAGTGTACGTGCTTTTTTTGGGTGCATCACCCAGAACAGTCGGGCTGCTTGCATGGGTGAACCCTACGTCATAAAAGATGTTCTCCTTGTTGAGCCTATCGGAAACTAGCTCTATGGAAACTTCTCCCGGCGAGGCGTAACTCATCGTCTTCTTGTAAAATTCAAGGCCATATTTTCGTACAACTTCCATGCTGTGCACTTCATCGTCGACTTCCTCGGGCGCAACATGTACAGTAAGTATCAATGGTGCATCCATAGTGCCGCCAACTGTTGTCGGGAGATACCTCCTAGAGAAGTTTATCAGCATATCCAGAAGCAGCATAACCGTATCCTCATCACCGTCGCAGTTTCTTCTCCTGGCACATATAACGTAAGGATGTGCCAACCCGATGTTCGCATCGGTGAAGCCTATTATCCTGCCCAAGACCCCTGCAGAAGTGTGCGGGGATAGCGAAACCACAAAATGCCCTACAAGGCCATCTATGGAATCAACGCCGTAAAATGGCTTCATTTTGTAATAGCGGATCAAGAGCGCGTCGATGAACTTTGCGACATTGAGCATGTAGGCCGCGCCGCCCCTATTGATTATGGTGTCCTGGTGCTTGAGTTCGACGAGTTGGTCGTCTCGTTCAAGCGGCTTGCCATAGCAATCCGTGGTATACCCAAGTTCCCGCAACTTCTCCACGCTCGTTCCGATCTCTATAGGGTAAAAATGCGTTATCGGCGCGTCAGTGGCATCGAATCTTGCTGTGCCGTCTTTGAATATATAGACGCCAAACATCCCTCTGAGTATGCCTTTCTCAAGCGCCTCAGGGAGCTTGTCTAGGCTGGAAAGCCCTTTCACCCCCTTGAATGTCTTCGGCAGGCTTTGCACCCCCAAATTACTTAGCGCCCTTTCAATGCTTGCCACCAAGTCTACCTTCTTTGGTTCGTGGCCGGATGTCTTGCCGCCGCAACTTTCGCATATCTCCGCCCAACCCTTCCTGTTGCATGTCTTGCAAATCCTCTCGATCCTTGCCCTGCAGTTGTGCGTGGGGCAGAAGACCAACTCGGTCGCTTCGCCGCCTACTTGGCACACGTATCGCGGCATGTCCGCCTCTATCTTGGGCACTCCGAAGCGCTTTCTGTCCTCAACGTATGCCTTGTAAATGCTGCGCTCCTTGCCACCGAACTCGCCTACAGGGAATAGTATGTGCGGCGCGGGTTTCATCAGCCTTTCCCTGGCCTTTTCCGGCCTGCCTATCCTGCCACCCACCCTTGTTGACCTTCTCCTGATGCTGAACGGAGAAACTTTGTTTATGGCTTCGATGGTATCCAATGCAGAGTTGTAACCTTCCAATGCCTTGTCACTTCCTATAAAATCCCCATTTGCGTCCAACAGTCCCAATGTCATCACGAGGCTCCTGGCGCAATCACCCTTTACCAATATGCTTTGTCCGTTGTCAAAATGAGGTATGCAAAGGCGCTCTATAGGCGCCCTTATCTTTTCAATACCACCTTCCATTGGTCCGAGCTCCAGCGATTCTAGCGAAGCTACATTCTTAACCTTCGAAGCGCTTTTTGCAGCTTCTTTCGCTATGGCGCCCAATTCCCCAATGCTTACGTCCTGATATTCGTAAGTGAAAAGCGGGTGCATTGGTATGCCATAAGATTTAGACAGCTCCAACGCCTGCCCGAAAGTATTGACCTCTGGCATATCCCCTTTATAACCTGCTGCAAGCAGTTCTTCGAACCAGTATTCCTCTACGTAACTTGTGGGTTGCAGCGGCGTGTTGGTTTTCTTGAAGTCACCATACGTGACCAGTATGTCGCCCACTGCCAATATCTTAGCTATGTCATCCTTTATCTCGATTGCCTTGGCTGCCGTGTTTACCCTGAATGCCTCGCCAGAAACGAGCTTGACGAACGGGCCTTCTATAGAATCAACGGGCATGCCGATGCAGCCCTTCCCGGGCTTCTCTACTTTTAGCTGTGTGCCGGAAGCTATGAACCCTTCTAGCAACAGCATGGTGGCCGGGCTGAATCCCTTTGCGGCTATCCCTGTCAGCCTTGACCTTCCATACCTGAGCCTGAAGCTGCCAGGATAATCAGGATATGCAAGCACCGGTCTTCCGGCTACGAGCTCCTGTAAGAATACTGCTTCCTTCTTTGATTCCACCCTATCGATGGTAGAAGGCATCTTGTCCACTTTTATCAGGTTATTCAACCATGTCCAGTTCAAGTCCACTGCCTTCGTGTACTTCAGTACGCTCTTCGCCTTTTGGGCTATTCCCTCGCAAAGCACCAGGCCGACACCTCCGCGTATCTTATTAGTTATCATTTGGGGCTTCCCATTAGCGTCCAAGCGCTTCACATTCCTGTGTATGCCTATTTCCATGTCTTCTGTCGGAACCCCGTCCACGCATACCGGGCAGTTTTGCAGTATTACGCGTATATCATCCTCGCTTGGAAGGTATTGCAGCCTGGCTACCCTAGAATGGTAAAGCATTATCTCTTCAAGATAGCGTTCTATCTCCGTCTGCTGCGCCTTGTAAACCCCTATGCCAAGTATCTTCCTTGCATGGTCAGCCAGGGCCACAGAAAGCGCTGCACTCGTGCCGCCCGCACCCCTTATGGGTCCAGCATACATAACCGATATATAATCAGAACCATCCTGATTCTTGTGGAGCTCTATGCCCTGCATTCCTTCTGTGGGCGCAACCAGTATGCCCTCGGTAAGGACGGACAGCCCTACCCTTACGGCCAATGTCAGCCTTGCCTTTATATTCATATCAAAGCGCGCGTTGGTGCATACCTCTTTAACCATTGCGAATGAGAGCTCCTGCCTGGACTTGGCATTTTTTGTCCGTATCAAGTCTGCAAGTCCGCTTATGCCTATTATACCTTCTACCCTTGTCGCCAAATCTGGCGCAGGTTTCACCTCGACATGCAATTCCGGGTCATAACCCTTGCTCCTGGCTTCCTCGGCTACCTTGTAAGCATCGTCAAATTTTTCCGACAGCAGCGCAAAGTATTCCTTATTATCCATAAAACACAACCTATAACCCTTCACCGAAGTTTATCGAATTGAATCTATGTGCCTTCATCTCGAATATCGGCATAATGCAGGGCGATGGGATGTGCCCCTGCCTTATCTGGAAGTCGGTCCTGCCTTGCCATGTGCCGCTGTTTACGACGTCCACGCCATGGTACTCGGTAAGCCCATTCTTATGTATGTGGCCCATGTGCAGTATGTCGGGCACCTTCTCTATCACCATGTTGTCCTTTTTGCTGGGCACTACTACATTGCCTCCATATATAGGTGACAAGTGCCTGCGCTTCAAAAGCTCTACCATGGCCTTTTCCGGCTGCGCATAGCTGTTGTTCGGTATGGCGCTTATTACCGAATCCAAGGATGTACCGTGATATGAAAGCACATCGAATCCACCTAGCTTCATGTACGCAGGATTTGAAACTATGTGTATGTTGTCCTTCTTGAAGTCCCCTATTATGTCAGCGCCAAGCGGCGGCTGCGGCTCCGCCCTCTGGACTGCGTCATGATTGCCTGGCAAAACAAAAACATGCACGTAATCAGGGACTGCATCCAGGAGATTGAAAAGTAGTTTGTATTGTGCATAGACGTCTTGTATGGCAAGATCCCTATCCTGGTTGGGATAAACCCCTATGCCATCTGCAGCATCACCCGCTATTATCATGTACTTTATTTTTCCTGCGAGATCCGCGTATTTGTCTACGCTGCCGTTAAGCCACCGCAGCATATAAGAGAAGCTCTTATCCAAGAAAAGTTTGCTGCCAACGTGCACGTCCGACATGAACGCAATCGCGGTATCTTTTTCAGAAAACTTCTTCTCCTTTATCGGTATGTCCGGCCATACTATCTCGCTGGCCATTATGAATACATTCGATACCTTGCCCTTTACCGCTATTACCTCATCATTCGCTATATGCCCCGCTTTCTCAAAAAGCTCCTTCGATCTGGGATTCGAGCCATTCATGAATATTACTTTGACCTCGCCAGTCTCGTCCTCCATTATCACCATTATGTTGCCGTTTTTTGTGACTATCCTGCTTGTCACAATGCCAACTAGTACTACTTCCCTTCCATTGGTGAAGCTTTTAGTGGACTCCAGGGTCTTTACAAAACCGTAGACCTTGTTCCTGTTGGTTTCCAGTATCGCGCGCATTTTTTCAAGTCTGTCCTTAAAATAATCGACAAAATCGTTCAGGTTACCGCTGGTCTGTTCTGGATTTATAACGTTTATTGCATACTCGGCATCGAACTCCGCGGCCAAAGGGGAAAACCCGGGTTTCCGCACGACCTCTATCTGCTCAGGGTTCTTTTCACTCATTATGGCTTTCACTACCTCCTTTATTTCATCGGAATCAATGAAGACAGCACCCTGCGCAGTCTTGTGGCTCTCTATTATCTTGGACACTAATAGGTCTACGTCTATCCCATCAGCCATGGCTCCCTTTGCATCTCCAGAAAGGAATATTCGCGCTTGGGACAGTTTTGTAGTGAGCTCCTTGAAGTATGTTTCATCGGACATCTAATCCTTTATAGACTCAAGCATGCTCAATATGTTCCACAGCATCGTTCGCGCTTGCGGCGGCAAGTTTATGTCGTTGCTCACAACATCTATGCTATAAATAGCACCAGCCACCCTGATCGTATACTCCCCTCCTTCGTTCAGCTTCTTCCTGGCTTCTCCTACGGCGCCCCTTACATTTTTTGGTACCGTGGTGTCACCTATGAGAGAATCCATCTGTCGCGTTATCTGATCTATTAGGGCAGCAACCTTCTTTTCATCGTCCATACATGCACCCCCTGAATAACTAGTAGACTTACTTAATTCTATACTTATTTAGCCCTATCCTAAATCCCCTTTACCAAATTTATTAACGCCAAAATACGAAATGTGTACATGCTATTTATTCGTTGTTGCCCGTATACTCCTGAGCAGATGGCAGATACTGATGACGTTGTAAACCAATTCTCAGGAATGATATCGAGAGAGCATGCATCAAGGATTGCGAGAAACCGTAGCGAGCATGCAGCGATTGACGGCAATGGGGCGTACAAAAGCGTAGCAGCGGTAAAGGAAGTGCTAAGCTTCATCGAATCGGTAAAAAAATCAAAACTTGGTGCTGGGGGATCATTCAAGGCGCCGAGATACGTGGTAGACGTTCAGGATATCGTATACAGGGTATTCAATCAAGAGGCGTATGCAGTCAAGGGGAAGCACAGCCCTAAGAGGGTTGCAGTGTTGGGTACGGCGGGCAATGCGATGAAGCTCAACCTCCTGGGCAAAGCTGCAATCGATGTTGACTCCAAGCTGATAGAGCGCGGCTCCGTGGTCCTTGTGACTAACGCAGCAATAGACATCGCTTCTGAAGAGCTGGACAGTTCAAGGTCGACATACATAAGCGTGATATCGCCTCCGCATGGCGTGATAAGCGATTTTTCACTTCTTAAAGGCGGCGATAGCAAGGTGGACCTGGTCGGCAGGGTGGTAGAGATATCCAAAGCAAAAAGCATCGCGAGGGAGGCGGGCAGCGTCCTTGCATGCACATGCATACTATCAGATGAGAAGAATAAAAAAATAACCGTATCGCTTTTTGGTTCATGCGCGCTGGCCATGGAGAAAATAGGGACGCAAAGCGTCATAAAACTGGAATTCTGCTCGGTTAGGGATGCAGATGGCGCGCTTAGGGTCAATGCGGGCGACACATCCCGCGTATTTCGGATGCATCCCGGCGGCATGAAAGAGTGCTAACGCTCCCCATATTTCTGCAGGAAACTAAGATAGTTGCTGACAACCTGCTCCGGTGCCGATGGCTTGGTGGTCTTAAGCACGTCCTCTATCATCTTCATGCTTATATTTACGTCAACCGAAGTTTCAACAGTTTTCTCCAATGCCTTTGTCTTGGCTTCCCTGCATACATTGGCTATGTCTGCCCCTGTGAAACCTCTGGTCTGGCCGGCTAGCTTTTCAAAGTCGATGTCTTCGGACAGAGGCGCTTGCATGAGGTAATGCTGGAAAAGCTCCTTTCTTTGTGCGACAGCGGGCGGCTTCACGAATATTATTTTGTCAAACCTGCCTGGCCTTAGTAATGCAGGGTCAAGCACCTCCGGGTTGTTGGTTGCGCCGACTATGAGTACGTTGGATAGCTTGCCAACTCCGTCTATTTCCTGGAGTATCTGGCTTACCCTTTGCACTACGGCTTCGCTTGCGCCCTCCCTCCTAGGGAAGAGGCCGTCTATCTCATCTATGAGGATTACTGCTGGGGCATTCTCCCTCGCCCTGTTGAAAATCTCCTTTATGGTGTTCACTGCGTTATCGCTTCCCATCTGCATGAGGACGGACCCGTTTACTTCGACTATGTTTACCCCTGTGAGCTCGCTTATCATGGCTTTCATGAGGAGCGTCTTGCCAGTTCCCGGCGGCCCGAACAGCAGTATGCCATTTATGTTCTTGATATCATACTTTTTCAGCAGTTCTGGCCTCAAGAGCGGTATCTCTATCGCATCCGCGATCGCCTTCTTCGCATCGGGGAGTCCTATGACCTCATCAATCCCGACCTTCTCGCCCACCTGCTCTTCCGCTTCCCCTGTGCTTCTGCGCTGGAAGTCCATCTTGAAGTTCGTGTACTCCTCAAGCTGTGCAATGGAAGTTGACGGTTTGGTGTTGCTTAGCGCATTGAGCAGCTCCTTCATTCCTATGCTCAGTACCTTCCTCTCGCTTGCCGCCTCCTGTGCCATCTGCTGTGCCACGTTTTCGCACAGCGCCTTAATATCCGCCCCGGAGAATCTCTCGGTCTTATACGCGAGCTGGTCATAATTGATGTTTTTGGCTATCGGCAATTTTGTCAGGTAGATATTGAATATCTCCTTCCTTGCTTTCGCGTCCGGCAGCGGCATGTATATGATTTTGTCAAACCTGCCTGGCCTGATTATCGCAGGGTCCAAAATGTTTGGGGCATTTGTTGCGCCCACTATTATAACATTTTCAACCTTGCTGAATCCGTCCATCTCCTGCAATAGCTGCGAAAGCGCGTTTGTCTGTGTATCGGATTCCGGGCTCTGGCTTCTCGTGCGCGCAATCGCGTCTATTTCATCGAAGAAGAGCACGCACGGCGCATGCTTGGCTGCGGTTTCAAACACTTTCGCTATCATCCTCTCTGTCTCCCCAGGATAAGCTGATATCAGGTTAGATGCCTTGACAACGTAAAAGCCCGCGTGCATCTCATTCGACAGCGCACGCATCATCATCGTTTTTCCAGTGCCGGGCGGCCCGAAGAACAACACGCCCTTGGTTGGCTTTACATTATAAGCCTTGGAGACGCCGCGCTGTTCTATGGGGGCGAGTATGGCGTCATGAAGCTCCTTCTTCGTGGCTTCATAGCCCCCTATGTCCTTAAACGTCTCTTTGGTCGCACCGCGGCCCAATGATTCAAAAGCCTCCCCAAACTCCATCCGTATGTCCTTCTTCCTTACCTCCTGTACTTTTATTATGTCAATCCCTTTCAACTGCATCACGTACATGAGCACGGGTGCCACCGCAAAGCTGACAAGCGGAAATATCGCGCCATAGCCAAGCCCGCCTATCGAAGACAGCGCAATCGCTATCATCGGGTACGCCACTCCTGGCAGCGACGCTATCACACCTTTCATCTCCGATCTGTTGGAACCCCCTATCCATGCTATCACCCAGATTGTGCCCAGCAGCACTATGAGCATAGCCATGTAATATTGCGGCTCGAATCCCAGCGAACTAATCATAGTGAATATCATACCCGGAAGGACGCTGATAGTGGTTGAATTTGTCACACCAGAAAGTGCAGTCGAGAGCCCGCTTCCGAAATTGCCAAGGGACAGCCCTGCCTTTCCTCCAAGTGCGCCTGCAGACCCTGCCAGTACTGCTAGTTTTGCGTGCGCTGCGTAGGCGTTGTAAGCAATGTATCCTGTGTTCTGCATCCCTGTTGCTGCGGAAAGCGCGACCACGCTTATTATTGTAACGGCTATCACAACCATGGACCGTTTCCAGTCCAGTACAAGAACTGACATGATAAAGGCAGGTATCTCAAATATCAGCCCTAAGGGCGAGAAAGCAAGCCCCACGAGTATGTAAGCGAAGGCGAGCGAACGGTAATAAAGATAGCCGGCGATTAGCGATGCGCTTACGATGAAAAGAAACAGCAGTGCCAACCCCGGTACCTGGTAAGCTATTGCCGGGAATATGACTATCATAAGGAATATGAGCCCCAGGAACGGATAGAAAATGGCCAGCGCTATCAGCGCTATGAGTATGAGCAATAATATTGCAGCAGGATAGAACGGCAAGGCAGTGGCTATAGCTATGAATGCAATCGCAATCAGGGCGGCATCGAACGCGCTATCCTTGGAAGTCACCCTAGCAATCGCGTCCTTTAGCGTATATAGCTGAAATGTCAGGTCGCTCTCTTTGCCCTGCGATGCTTTGACTATCTCACCATCATCCGTAACCGGGTTGTCTTCCCTTCCTTCGTCTGGTTCGTCCACCGGCTCGTTCTTCGAAATCATAAAAATCATATTACATTCCGATAATCGGCATCCACCTAAACGTTTTGATTACACATTTTATAATGTTTGCTCACGGGGCTGCCTTACCAAAGAAAGTGATTTAAATTAGGTTGTAAAATAGTGTATGTTCCCGTTGTAGCTCAATGGCAGAGCGGCCGGCTGTAGCTTGTTGGCTTCTTGGACTTACAAGGAGATACCGGCAGGTTAGGTGTTCGACTCACCTCAACGGGAAATAACGCTGCCATGTTGGCGGCGATAATGCTGCACGGTTGTGATTTGATGCTAAAGTTTTCACATATAAAACAGGCAGAGCAGAGCGTGGACAAGGAAGTTACCATAGCGGGCTGGGTCCATAGGAAAAGGCAGAGCGGCGGCGTCGCATTCATAATAATGCGTGACAGCACAGGCACAATGCAAATAGCAGTAAAGAAGGACAAGGTGGATGCAGCATCATGGAAGGCCGTTACCGATACAACGATAGAATCCAGCATAATCGCAGAGGGCATCGTTAAGGAAGACAAGAGGGCCCCAACGGGCTTCGAGCTAGAAGCCGCCAATTTTTCCAATACCGGCATATCTGAACCTTTTCCGATCACGGAATTCCAAAGTACTGAACTGCTGTTGGACAAGAGGCATCTGTGGCTGAGGAGCCAAAAGATGACCGGCATATTGAAGGCAAGGGCTTACCTATTCAAGTACTTGCGCGACTTCTTATCAGAAAAGCAATTCTGGGAGGTCACGCCGCCTATCATAACGAAGGCAGGGGGCGAGGGCGGAGCCGATATGTTTGCCATAGATTTCTTCGGCACAAAGGCATACTTGACGCAGTCATCGCAATTGTATCTTGAGGCTCTCGTGCCGGTGTTGGAACATGTGTACGACCTTGTCCCTTCTTTCAGGGCGGAAAAGTCGCGCACAGTAAAGCATCTCGCAGAGTATTGGCATCTTGAAGTTGAGGCAGGCTATTACTCCCAGGAAGACAACATGAAGCTGCAGGAGGACATGATAGAATACGTATGCCAGAGATTCGTAAAGGAGCAGGGTTCACTCCTGCAATCGCTAAACGTTGATGCGAATAGGCTTTCAGTGGTCAAGGCGCCTTTCAAGAGGCTCACATATGACGAGGCCCTTAAGCAGCTGAAACAAAATGGGATCAAAAAGGAATGGCTGGATGACATAGGCGCGGAGGATGAGAAGGTGCTGACCGAAAAGGAGGAGAAGCCGATTTTCATATACAAGTGGCCATTGAAGATAAAGGCTTTCTACATGCGCGAGGATCCAGACAATCCTGAGTTCGCGTTATGCTCTGACATGCAGGCGCCTCACGGTCACGGCGAGATAGTTGGGAGCAGCGAGAGGGTATATGATTACAAGGAAATGGCGGACCGCCTGAACAAATACGGCCTGCAGGAGAAGGATTACTACTGGTACACTGACATAAGGAAGTATGGCACGATACCACACAGCGGTTTCGGCCTTGGCGTCGAGCGTCTCTTGAAATGGATGCTAGACCTGGATCACATAAGAGACGCAATACCGTTCCCAAGGATGGCGAACAGGGTAGAGCCCTGATTCCATAGTTGCTCCAGTCATCTCCCAACGGCTTTCAGCGTGGCCTTAAGGTCCATTATTATATCATCCGCATTCTCAAGCCCTACGGAAAGCCGTATCAAAGCCTCACTTATGCCAAGCTCCTCTCTGGCCTTTCTGGGTATCTCGGAATGCGTCATCGATGCTGGGTGTTCTGCCAAGGACTTCACGCCACCCAGATCTTCCGCAAGGCTTACCAGCCTCAGCGATTCCAAGAACTTCATAGCGGCGCGCCGCCCGCCCTTGACTTCGAATGTTATCATCCCGCCAAAACCGTTCATCTGTCTCTTGGCCAGTTCATGCTGTGGATGGCTCTCTAACCCAGGATAGCGCACTTTGGACACTGCGCTTTGCGATTCCAAGAATTCTGCGACCTTCACCGCATTTAATCCATGCTCGCGCATCCTTAGCGGTAGGGTCTTTATCCCGCGCATTACAAGATAGCTGTCAAATGCCGAAAGGAGCGTCCCGGCAGCGTTCTGCAGGAATTTTATTTTTTCATAAAGGGTTTCATCCGAAAGCATTATCGCGCCGCCTATCGAATCGCTATGGCCGTTTATGTATTTCGTTGTGCTGTACACAGATACGTCTGCAGACAGCTCAAGCGGCCTCTGGAAGTAAGGCGTAGCAAAAGTGTTGTCCACGCCAACGACCGCGCCGTGTTCGTGCGCTATGGAAGATATGGCGCGTATGTCACACAACTTTAGCAAAGGGTTCGTAGGTGTTTCCAGCCATACCAGCCGCGTGTTCTTGCGCATTGCTTTCCTAACGTTAGATGAGTTTGTTGCATCAACGTACGTAACCGATACGCCGAATTTTGCCATAACCTTGTCCAGCAGCCTCTTCGTGCCGCCATAAAGGTCATCAAATGCGACTATGTTGTCGCCTGCCTTAAGTAGTGCAAGGAACAGGGACGTTTCGGCAGCTAGGCCGGAAGAAAATGCTATGCCATGCTTGGCACCTTCTATGGCAGCAAGCTTGGACTCTAGCGCATGGCGCGTAGGATTATCTGTTCTGGAGTAAGCGTAGCCGCCTGTTGGCTTGTCAACTTCGCGCCTGGCGAAAGTCGATGACAGATGTATCGGGGTATTGATGTCCCCAGTGCCGCCCACTTCAAGATTTGGCTCATCCCCAACATGTATAGCTTCAGTTTCGAATTCCATAATTTCACCAAAAGTTTCACATAAACCCATTGCTTTTCATCCAGTCATCATTGAATATAGTGCTTAAATAGTTCCTGCCTGTATCCGGCAGCAATACTACAATGGTACCGCTTTTCAAGTTCTTCACCAGCTTCTTGGCTGCCAAGACCGCAGCGCCAGAGGAACCGCCGACAAAAAGCCCTTCCTTCCTGACAAGTTCACGCGCCATCAGGAACGCTCCTTTGTCACTCACTTTTATCATTTCGTCCATCGCGTTCATATCCGTCGTCTCAGGTATGAAGTCTTCTCCTATGCCTTCCAGCTTATAAGTGTGGAAGTGCTCCTTCTTGTGGTAAAACCGGTCATAGAATATGGAGCCTTCAGGGTCCACGCCTATGATCTTCACGCCCTTCTTTTTGCCCTTCAAGAATCTTCCTGTGCCGCTTACTGTGCCGCCTGTCCCGAGGCATGCAACGAAATGGGTGATCTTACCATCGGTGTCTCGCCATATCTCAGGCCCCGTGGTCTCAAAATGCGCCATTGGATTGTACTTGTTGGCATACTGGTTTGGCCTGAAAGCCCCTTTCTTCTCCTTCGCTATGCGCTCAGATACCTTGTAATTGCTTCTAGGATCCTCCGGGCCTGCCTCTGTGGGGGTCCTTATTACATCCGCGCCATAGGCGCGCAGCAACAGCTCCTTCTCCTTGCTCATCTTTTCCGGCATTACGAAGATGGATTTGTAGCCTCTGACCGCCGCTACCTGGGCCAATCCCACTCCTGTATTCCCGGATGTCGGCTCTACTATTGTAGCTGATGGCTTTATGAGGCCCATTTTCTCGGCCTTGTCTATCATGCCTACCCCGACCCTATCCTTTACGCTGCCTCCTGGATTCATGCATTCGAGTTTGGCCAGCACGGTAACATTCTTCTTCTTTATGACTTTGTTAAGCCTTATGAGTGGTGTATTGCCTATCGCTTCTAGGACGTTGTTATAATACCTCATGTCATACACGCAGATAAGGTTGCACTTTGTATATTTTATAGCTTGTCATTATAAATATTTTAGACAAATACGGCTGATTTATTTGAAGCGCGGAACTTACCTGAGATATGCAGACCTTACGAAAATCCAGCGCAAGCTTCTTGATTCGGCGAAGGATGCTGCTGATACCTCATACGCGCCTTACTCAAAGTTTTATGTAGGGGCTGCACTTCTGACTTCTAATGGCAAGATAATAACCGCTTCCAATGTAGAAAATTCCGCTTATGGGAGCACTTTATGTGCAGAACGATCGGCCATAGTCAGGGCAAACGCGATGGGCTACAGGTCGTTTAAGGCGATAGCAATCATAGCAAAGAGCGCCAAGGGCGGCACCAAAGAACCCACGGCTCCGTGCGGGGCTTGCAGGCAGATGCTATATGAATCATCATGCATTTCGAAAAGCAGCATGGAAGTCATCTTTTCAAACACCAGAATGGACAAGGTTGTAATAAGCGATATCGATGCTCTCCTGCCATTCGGTTTTGGTCCGGAAAGCCTAACAAAATAGGATGTTCCAAAGCATATCAGCAAATTAATCTCCGATCCAATCGCGACCATCATTCATCTATGTCCCTTGCCGACATGCGTGTTCTTTAGCTCAATCTCTATTGTTGCGTGTTCTATATTAAATCCGGCCTTTAGCATTTTCTTCACATCCGCAACAGTCCTTGCGCATTCATCCATGCCTTTTGCGCGTATTACAAGATGGCAGCTCAGTGCTGCATATTGGGACGAAATGGACCATATGTGGAGGTCATGAACCTCGCTTACGGATTTATTATTCCGTATGGACTCTCTAACCGCGCTGACGCTTACCCATTTGGGAGACCCCTCGAGCAGTATCTGGAATGACTCTTCCAAAATCTTCCACGCGCCTAATATCATGAGTACTCCTATCATAATGCTGATTAGAGGGTCAAATATCGTCTGGCCTGTTAATAGTATTATTATGCCTGCGAGCAGGGTGCCTATGTACGCTACTGCATCGTAGCTCATGTGCAGCGATACGCTGCGCACGTTCAGGTCGCTGTTATGCTTCCTCAAAATGGCCGTAACCCCTCCGCTAATCAGTATGCCGAACAAGGCTGTTGCGACAATGGGGAGCCCACCAACAGGTGTAGGGTGGAGTATCCTCTGGTAAGCTTCGGCGAATATGAATACTGCAAACAATATGAGCAGAACGCTGTTTATCAAAGCGGCTATTATAGTGATTCTGCCATAGCCGTAAGTCTTCTTATCGCTGGCACCGCGCATCGAAACCTTTGCAGCTATGAACGATATAACTAGGCTTAGCGCATCTGTGAGCCCGTGGCCGCCGTTCGATATCAGAGCCAAGCTTCCTGACATTATGCCTACCGCAAATTGTATGATAGAAAAAGCGACGTCCGCAAGTATGCCTATCTTGAGCCTGCGCTTCAAATCCGCTTCATTGAACTGTTTGGGCATGAAACCATCCAGACGCTCTACAAGAAAAAGTCAATCCTGTAATCTATATAAATGTTAAACATTTAAACTGTATGACTTAGCTTATGCAGCTGCACCTCGTGTACGGCGTGCTTGCTATGGTCTGCGCCTTGGTAGTGTAGTGGTCTAGCATACGAGCCTGTCACGCTTGTGACCCGGGTTCGAATCCCGGCCAAGGCGTTTTTCTATTTAACCAGTATCCGCATTTCGCAAATCCATCAAATCTAACGCATCCTTTATCCGCTTTTTGCATATTGCGATTAGATGATGCAGAATTCCTAGGCGCTCAAAGTTATCCTGTCAAAGCCCTTGTACTTGTACACCGCCATTGCTATTACCCATGAGAAGACAAAGAGCCCTATGACCCAGTAACCCAGCGTCTCAAAATCAAGGGTTGCAAACCAACCCCAGAAAACTCCCCCGAGCCCTAGCTCCGATGCGAATACCTGCAGCAATTCTATGGTCCCGACCGCGAGCGCCACCAGTATCGATATTATGGTTATCGTAAGGTTGTAGTATATCTTGCGTATCGGCTTTATGAAAGCCCAGCCATAAGCCAGGTTCATCATGACGCCGTCTGTGGTGTCTACCAGCACCATCCCACAGGTAAACATGAGCGGCAATATAAGCGGCATCCATAAAGGCACTGCAGAAGTTACGCCAACGCCTACGCTTATAGCCATAAGCCCGACCTCCGTCGCGGTATCGAATCCTAATCCGAAGAGCACTCCTACTGGATACATCTGCCACGGTTCATTTATGGTTTTGAACAATCCGCCTAGATATCTGCTCAGGAAGCCGCGGTTTTCTAACAGCCCGTCTATGTCCGCATCCCTGCCTTTTGACTGCGTCTGCTTGAAGGCTCTGTACAAATCAAATACGACCGCCACATTTATCAGCCCTATCACCCAGAGGAACCCTCCGGACACCGCAGTCCCTATGATGGAGCCTGCGTTCTGCAATGCAGGTATGGAGCCTGAAACAAGCCTGGTCGCAAGTATAAGCGCCACTATCATTACCATTACTATGGTGGAGTGTCCAAGCGAGAACCAGGTGCCCACGCTGATTGGATTTTTCCCATCGTGCATAAGCTTCCTCGTAGTGTTGTCTATCGCAGCTATGTGGTCCGCATCCACACCATGCCTCAACCCGAAGACATATGCCACTATGCCAAGCCCTGCTAGTACAATGTAACGCTGCCCTATGAATGACGAAAGTGCGAAGCCCAGCAGCGTAGCTGCTATTATAATCCCATATATAATAACTAGCTTTAAATTGCCCCTAATGTGCCGCATAAAAACCCACCATTGCCCTAAATCCAAAACACAGATGTTTTCGATCCTGCCGGCAACTTCGCCATTGCGCCCCAAAATGCATCGCAATGTAATCGAATGCGATAACGCGATGGAGAATATTCTAAGCTTATACAAAGATATTTATTTACTATAATAACAATACCGTTTCAGTTAATGGTGCTAATTAATGCCTAGGGAAGACTCTAAGAAGATGCTGGCGAGGTCTATAACGCTTAACGTGATATTGGGCGCAGCAGTTCTGCTTCTTGTCGCTATTGTGGCATATCAAGGCATAACCAAGCCCCAGTACATAATCCAGCAGCAGACGCCCAAGAATACAACTTCGATACAGCCAACACAGAACGGCACCCTTGCTGGAATAAACGATCCGTTAAACAGCTCCGCCCTGGGCGTAATAAACAACGAGCCCCTGAGCTATTATGAGATAGCGGGCGAGAAGTTGCTGAACGGCACGTTGGTGAATGAGGTGCTGGTAGCCAACACGCCACAATACGGCCCGTTCATGATAAACGGCAAGCCCAGCGTCATATACATCGGCGCCACTACGTGCCCGTACTGCGGCGAGAACAGGTGGGCGATGGCTTTGGCTCTCGCGCGCTTCGGCAGTTTCTCCAAGCTATACAAGGGCTACAGCGCACTACAAGATGGCGACGTCCCTACGATCTACTGGGTGCAGGCAAACACCACTACGCCAGCAGGCGCGGACTTCGGCAATTACTACTCCAGTAACAGTATAAACTTCATTTCCGCTGAGTACGAATCGCCCATAACCGGGCACTTCGAGATACAGCCTCTTCCGTTCTTCCTGTCCCATGCTCCAAATGCCACCTATTACAACGCAATAGATTTCATGAACGGCACGGGAAAATTTGAAGGCACCCCATTCAGCCTATGGGGCAGTTCACTCGTCAGCGGCGCGGATGCGGTGGTACTCGGCAACAATGCAACTACTACCAACTGGCAGTACATAGCAAAGATGACCCATTCAGACATATTGAATCAATTGGCCAGCTTCAATGACCAGTTCTCATGGAGCGAATATGCAGCAGCAGACTTATACATAGCCGAGATATGTCCATCGATAAACAACAATGCTTCAGTATGCTCTCTGCCTGCGATAAAGACCATCGGCAGCCAGCTGGGTCTTTCCGCAGCGGCCTAAGCGTCGCTGCCCGTTTTAAATCCACGGTTTGGCGCACAAGTCCCTAAATGTAGCCTTATTAAAGCTGTTTTTACTAAATCAATACAGCGTGTGTTAAAATGGATGAAGGCGAACTGCGTAAAAAGATAAAGATAATCGAGAAACGCAAGGAGGAGGGGATAACTCTCTGCCTTGACAAGCCCGTCCAGAGCAGGAAGGCCACAACTTTATTTGAGGATGTGCGCCTGTTCAACGATGCTTTGCCCGAGGTTAATTTTGAAGACATAGACACGTCAGTGAGTTTCCTTGGTCACAGGTTCAAGGCCCCTGTTTTCATAGGCGCGATGACCGGAGGCGCCGAACTAGCGAAAAAGGTGAATAGGAATCTGGCGGAAGCTGCCCAGGAACTCGGCATAGGTATGGCAGTGGGGAGCCAGAGGGCAGGCTTGCTGTCAAAGTCGTTGGCAGAAACGTATGCGATAACTAGGAAGGTCGCGCCAGACATATTCATAGGGTCCAACATAGGCGGCGCGCAGCTTTCAAACGGTTTCAAGGTCTCGGATGCCAAGAAGCTGATAGAGATGCTCGACGCGAATGCGCTTTATGTGCATCTGAATCCACTTCAGGAAGTCATACAGCCCGAGGGCGAGGCGGAATTCAGCAATGTCCTTTCACGCATAAAGGAGATGACATCGGATCTTGGGAAGCCCGTAGTGGCAAAGGAGGTTGGCGCAGGCATATCCGACACTGTGGCAAAGCGCCTAGCCAAGGCAGGGGTAAGCGCCATAGAGATTGCCGGGCTGGGCGGCACAAGTTGGTCGGGCGTGGAATCTTACCGCGCCAAGGAAGCAAACAACACGGTGAAGTTCAAGGCCGGGAACATATTCTGGGACTGGGGCATACCTACTGCTGCAGCGCTTTATGGGGTAAAGAATGCAGTTAAGCTGCCGGTAGTAGCTTCGGGGGGCATAAGGACAGGGCTTGAGATGGCAAAAGCGATTTCAATGGGCGCGAGCCTGTGCGCCATGGCGTGGCCGCTGCTCAGGCCAGCTACGGTTTCGAGCGATAAAGTGATAGAGTACCTTGAAGAAACAATATTCGCGCTTAAGACAGCGATGTTCGTAAGCGGATGCAGGAACATAAATGAACTTGCCAAATCAAGGCACGTAATAACAGGGGAGCTTAAGGACTGGTGCCAGGCTTTCGATAAAAGCAGCGGCTAATCATGTAATAAAAAGTAAAAAAGAAACAGGGGCTGCCCATGCAGCCCAAATGATCCTCAGTACCATCCGCGTGCTTTCATGGCCTTGGCCACTCTGTCCACCGCTATCACATAAGCCGCCATCCTCTCATTTATCTTAACCTTCTTGGCAGCATACGCCTTTTGCGTGGCTACTGTGTCCCTGAATGATTTCGTTATTATCTTATCCAATTCGGTGTGGAATTTGTTGGTGTCCCAGTAGTAGCCGCTTATGTTCTGCACCCATTCAAAGTAGGAGCCTATGACTCCGCCGCTGTTGACAAGGAAGTCCGGCAGGTCCATGGCCCTCTTCTCAAAAAGTATGTCTGTCGCATCTGGCGTGATCGGGCCGTTAGCCAATTCCAGTATGAGCTTCGCCTTTATATCGTCCGCGTTGTCCTTCCTTATCTGATTCTCTATGGCTGCGGGTATCAGCACGTCTACGTCCAGTTCAAGCAGCTTCTCGTTAGTTATGGCCTTGGCATTCTTGCTCTTGTAATTCTTAACGCTACCAGTCTCGGCCTTTGCCTCCTCCAATTTCTGCAAATCCAGGCCATCGGGATCGTACACTCCGCCCTCCGAATCGCTTATGGCGACGACTTTCGAGCCGAACATCTTCTTAGATAGCGTGTAAGCGAACTTGCCAGCGTTGCCGAATCCCTGTACCGCTACGGTAGACTTCTTCAGGTTCATCTTAAGGGACTTCGCAGCTTCGCGCATCACGAACATGCCTCCCAATGCGGTGGAATCCATGCGGCCTTCAGAGCCCCATACCTCCACCGGCTTTCCTGTTATAGTGCCGAAGTCATTGTGGCCGACCACCCTTGTATACTCGTCAAGCATCCACGCCATTATCTGCGGCGTGGTGTAAACGTCCGGCGCAGGTATGTCCTTGTCCGGTCCTACGAAGCTGGCTATCGCCCTCATGTAAGCCCTCGCCAGGTTTTCCAGCTCGGTCTCGTTAAACTTCTTCGGGTCGCATATTACCCCGCCCTTTCCTCCTCCCAAAGGTATGTCAGCAAGCGAGCATTTCCATGTCATCCATGCGGATAAGGCCTTTACCGTATCTATAGTCTCGGCAGGATGGAACCTTATGCCGCCCTTGGCCGGCCCTCTCGCATCGTTGTATTGCACCCTGAATCCGGTGAACGTCTCAGTGTGGCCGTCCCTCATCTTAACTGGCAGGTTAACTATAAGGGTGCGCCTAGGCTCCCTGAGTATAGCATGTGCCTGCTTGTCCAGTCCCATTATCTCGGCAGCCTTGTCGAGCTGCTCTTGCGCTATCTTGAAAGGATTCAATTCCTCTGCCATATCACCACCAATCAGCGTTTTAATTATGACTTATAACCTTTTATTCATTTTGAAACCTTTTGGGGAGTTGAAATAAACACAATATCTAGATTTTGTTGCGTCATTGCATCCTGCGATGCCGCACATATATCGCGCTCTTATTATCCCCTAATTTTTATTACCCTGTTATACTATTTCACCATCGATTAAAATCATAATATAAAAAAATTTGAATATAAGGTAGGGTATTTATATCTTGTGAGAGTTTATTACAATCATAGGGGGTACCTATGATACACAAAAATAATACGCTAAAGGGACAGAGCGCTATGGAGTATCTGATGACCTACGGATGGGCCATCTTGATAATAGCAGTGGTTCTGGCAGCGCTGTTCGAGCTGGGAGTGTTCGGCACAGGAGGAACACCGCAGGCTTGCATAGCACAGTCCGGATTCATCTGCGCAAGTCCAACGTTCAGCGCAGGAGCAAGTGGTGGGGCATTCATAGACTTCTCGTTCGGCCAGAACACCGGGTTGACATTCTACTCGGTCAATGTCTTCGTCGCACAGGAGGGGTCTGCTCTAAGCACTAACGGAGTGATTGGTGTGCCGGTAAACATGACTACGTCGGGCGGTACTAAACCAGCCAACACGGTCCAGATCGGCACGCTGCAGTCTGGCCAGATATACGCAGTAGCATTCGGCAATGATTCATCTGTCAATGAGGTTCCTGCTGGCGGAATACCAAGCGCTCCAGTGATTGGAACGCCGTTCTATGGATACGTGTGGATAAGCTACTGCACAACAGGTCCATGCCCGATAACAGGTCCTACGAACTGGGCCAAGGTAGCTACATTGGCTATAAAGTCCACTCACTGAGCGCGTAGTTCAGTTCTTTTTCTTTTTTCTTCTTCTTTTTGTTTTCTGTTTTTTCATTTACTTCTTGATGCGCTAGCGCAGCGTTTGCGCTGCGCCCCTATCCTAATTAAAATGCCAGCAGTATCCGCGCGGCTATGCTGTGTTGTACATATAAAACGCCTACATAGCTATGTATAAAAAATTAGCTGACCTCCTTGAGCTCGGCCTTAATCTTAAGAACCTCCATAAGCTCGTTCGCCCCGATCAGCGGCTTGCCTATCCTGACAGGGTCATCTATTGATATCCTGGGGCATGCGGTGTTCACGAAAGCGTCGAATTCCATCATGTTGCCCATAGACTGGAAGTCAAAAGTGTTTGCCACCAATATGGCGGCGTCAAGCCCTGCTCCCTCGATCTTCATCTTTATGACTTCCGCCAGCCTCATGTTGTGCTGCCCGTTCTTGGTGCTTACTAGTATGCCGAAACGCTTAGCGTTTAGCGCCGAAAGCACCTTGCCCCTGCTCCTCTTCCTGTAGACTTCGCGCTGCCCATCTATAAAGTCCACCCTGTTCTCGAATGGCTCTACCACAAGGAATGGCTTCTTGGTTGCCAGCGCTGCGCCAAGCGGATGGAACATCCCGCCCCCGAAATACACGTGCGCGTCGACTTCCCTGTCTATCGTAGCCGCGCTGCCTATATCGCAGCCCAATATCTGCCCATCCCTCTTTGCGAAGCCGTATGGTTTGCCTATTATAACGGTCTTCCCGCTGGCCTCGTAGAATGCCTTTATGGCATCCATCTGGTGTATGTGCTGTATTGTCGTGACCAGCCCTATCTTATCATAACCGGATAGCTTCTCAAGCGATTGCTTCAATATGTCCAGAGGCGCGTCTATGCTGTACTCCACATATTCTACATTGAAGTCCACATGGTGGAATTCTGCATGCCCGAAGTGCACCAGCTTGTCCGCCTTAAGCGATCGCGCTTCGTCTAGCGCCAGGTCGCATGCGCCAAAAGTAGGTGATGCTGACACGAATACCTCATTGCCTTCTGCCTCCAGCTTCTTGGAATACTTCAATGCGTATTGTTTTAGGCCTTCGGGAAACTGTAATAGGATTCTCATCTAGATGCACTGTACCTGTTTGACTTGAAGAAGGCTTATCTGGCTTTTATCCTTGCCTTGTAGGTGCCTGATAGCTTGGACGCGGCCCTCCTGAACGCCTCGTCGACCACCTGCCTGTTCTTGGAGCTGGTCTTTACGAGGAATATGGGCTGATCCTCCCTTACCCTTGCTGCGATCGATATCGGCCTGCCGAATGCCAGGCTCATACCCTGGGATATCCTGTCTGCCCCTGCGCCTGTAGCCATCTTGTGCTCCCTTATAACGTTATGCGGATAGACGAGCACCTTGAAGAAGTAGCCCTGCGGTATGGTCGTTTCCAGGTACCTGTTGGCCACCTGCCTCGCGGCCTCGAGCGCGTTCGACCTAAGCTGTATGTCGCGCTGCGGATTTAGCGTCATCTGCATATCGTATGAGTCGTTGTCGACTCCCATGTTGAATATCAGCAGGCTGGTGTGCGGCAGTGCCCTTACATAGTTCTTTCTGGGCTTCTTAAGCGAATACCTGGCCCATGCCTGTGAGTTAGGATAGCGCATCGTACGTGCAGGTCTTAGTCTTGCCATTTAATCAGATAAGCTCTATGACATCAAATCAAGAAAAGCTCATAACTTATTACACGAAAAGCTATAAAAAGATGTAGCAGCGAAGCCGCATATTACGGCGCAAAATCATAACCGCTTAGGATGCGTCCTGTTGGCGCGCTTTCCGTGCCTCGCATCATTGCGTGCCGCTTCGTTGCGCCCTATTATGCTTTTGAAGCCGGCCGCTTCCTTGTTCAGCCTATCGGCCACCATATGCGTGAATATGTTGGTCTGGCTCCTCTTGTCCTCAACGGTGGATATCACAGCCATAGAGATCAGTATGAGAACTATCGACACCACTATGTCATCGTTTATGACGCCTATAAAGATCGAGTACAATATCGATATGAACACCACGTCCATTTCGCTTAGAAGGAACAGCACATTGGTGCCCACGAACCGCATGACGTTCTTGTAGTTGGCAAGGTACTTGTAGCTGTATACCATGCTGGATATGCCTGCGAATAAGAGCAGCCCGCCGACCATGGAGTAGTTTATTATCGCCCTCTGTATGTCTATGCCAGTACCAAATAGAGCGAATGCAAGCGTGCTAATGACGAACCCTGTCAGCATTATCCAGAAGATGAAGTTCTCCTCGTTGATCACCCTTTTGCTGTTGTATGAGAACAGGTAGTTGGTAAGCCCAAATAGGAGCACCAGAAGGAACGCCACGCCGAAGTCGGACTGGCTTAACGCGTTGAATCCCGTGTTCTGATTGAATCCATATATTATGTCGACCGCGGCTATTATGAGTAGTGACGATAGGATTACCCTGAATGCTATGTGCCTGTTCAGCACCTCCTTATGCATCACTATGTTGATTATCGTGAATATTATTATGTTCAGGGTTATGAGTGCAGAAAGCATCACTATGTTCCGGCTGTTCACTATAGAGATGAATAAGAGCGACTCTATGGAAAACACCGCCCCGTTAAGCAGCGTCCTGAATTTCGGTTGCCTTACGTGCTTCTTCCTGAATGCTTGGAATATGAGCAATGAAACGAATGCGAAGAACGACATCAGCATGTAGTAGTCTACCGGCCTGTATGACTGAATCGCCACCATTGATAGTATGAGCCATCCGCCCAGCAACAGCGAGGAGAAAAGCGATAGCAATATCGACCTTATGAACCCCTTATCCATAAGTCACCATCCTTCCCCGTGCCGCAAGAAATCTAAGTAATAGACTGAAATGTTCCGGCAATGTGCTTCCAAAATCTGCTTCTGACATAAATCGCTATAGTCCCCGCTCCACATGAGCAGTGATAAACCAAATACTATTATTATAGAATACCATTTTATAGCTTTTTTGTTATTATCTCTAACGTGGTATAATGGACATACTATCTAGCGCGCTTACAAACAACTCGAATGATGACGAATTCTTCAAGGCAAGGATCGCGGTCTGCGGAGTCGGCGGCGGCGGCAGCAACACCGTCCAGAGGCTGAGCAGGACAGGGATAAAAGGCGCATCGCTGATAGCTGTGAACACCGATGCGAAGCACTTAAACGGCCTTGACCCGTCAATAAACCGCCTTCTCATAGGTGACGTGCTGACCAGAGGACTGGGCGCAGGCGGATTCCCTCAGGTAGGTTCCAGGGCCGCAGAGTTCTCCCGCACTAAGATAGAGAGCGCATTGAATGGTTATAACCTGGTATTTGTGGCTGCAGGCATGGGAGGAGGCACCGGCACTGGTGCGGCTCCCGTCGTCGCGGACGTGGCAAAGAGGTCCGGCGCAATCGTCATAGGGATAGTGACGTTCCCTTTCAGGCTCGAAGGCGTCAGGATAGCGACTGCAAAGAAGGGCATAGAAGAGCTGAGGAAGAACGTCGATACGCTGATAGTGATAGACAACCAGAAGCTCGTCAACCTGTATCCCAACGTGGCGATAGAGGAAGCATTCAGGATAGCCGATGAGATAACTACTAGGGCCGTGCGCGGCATAGCCGAAACCATAAACACCCCAAGCCTGATAAACCTTGATTTCGCGGACTTGCGCACTATAATGTCGAACGGCGGCCTGGCCATGATAAGCGTCGGCGAGGCTTCCGGCAATGACAGGGTCGAAAAGGTGGTTAGCAATACCCTCCAGAACAAGCTGCTGGACGTTGATTACGAAGGCGCGACCGGAATACTGCTTCACATAACCGGAGGAACTGACCTGACATTAGGGGATGCGAACGACATAGGGAATAAGCTTACCGGCCTTACGGCTCCTAACGCCAACGTGCTCTGGGGCGCAAGGATAGACCCGTCATATATCGGAAAGGTCGAGGTGATAGCGGTTTTTACCGGCGTGCAAAGCGATTCGATAATAGGATCCCCGCGCCAGCCCCAGCATTCCGACGGCGGCCTTGGGTTAGACCTTCTATAAAGCGTCAAAGTTCCGATACGGTTGTCGGGCCGTCCACGGACTTGTCCCTGTCGAGCGTGTAGACTATCGCGGAGCCTATCTGCTTCATGCTCTCCTCATGTGTTATTACGAATATCTGGTCGACTACCTTAGGTAGATTCTCCCCAAGGACATTTATGAGCCTTGATATGCCGTTGGAATCAAGGTTGTGCGTCGGTTCGTCAAGTATTATCCACTTCAGGTTTGGCACTATTACCATGGACATTGCCACCCTCATCGCGAGGCACGCTATGGTCCTCTCGCCTCCGCTTGCTACTGCATCGACCGACGCCCAGTACTCTGCGCCTCCTCTGCCCAGGTCTGCTTCCAGCAGGTAATCGTCCTTTTTGCTTGTCAACCGTATCCGTCTATAATCGCCATAAGGGTATAGCTCCGGCCAAAGCCCGTTCATGAGGCTGTTTATGGAAGAGACGAGCATGTTCCTGAGGAGCGCCTCTGTTTCCATAAGCGCACTCTTGAACTTGTTGAGGTTTCCAATGTGATCCCTCCGCTTCGCTATCCTGGCTTCTATCACCTCAAAGTTTGCCACCTGCTTTGCCTTCTCGTCTATCTGCGATCTCAGGCTCTCGGTGTACTTGATGCTGGAGCTCAGCCTGGCGCGCGCGCCGCTCAATTCCGCAGCCTTGCCCTCGAGGTCGCCCCGCATGGCATCAACCAATTTGTCATCGACAGCTATTGCTTTCATCTCGTCTGTTTTGCGTTTCACTATGGTGCCGGCCCTGGCCAACTCGTCAACGTACGCTGCTTTTCTCTTTGTTGATTCCATGTCCGCATTCAGCTTGTTTATCGACTCGGAGAACGCATCCCGCTCCAGCCCCTTCGCTTTGATGTCCTTCTCCAGCGCGGAACATTTTGGTTTTATGGCAGCGAGTTCCGTTCTGTCCTTCGCGATGGCGTTTTCAATCCCTTCATAATCCTTCAGCTTGCTGGTATATACTGCGACTCTCACTGCTTCCTCCTTTGCAGCTTTTAGTCCCGCCTCGGCTTCCGGTATGCGCTTGCCGAGTTCGGACAGCTCCTTGTCTATGCCGCCCATCAGCGCGCTCTTGTCCTTCAACAGCTTCTCCTTAAGCGCGCCGTCAAGCTCGCGTTCGCAGAGCGGGCACTTGCCTATGTGCTTCTTAAGCTCTTCTAGCCAAGCCGCCACCTCCTTTCCAAGGGCCCTGTTGCGTGCCATGGAATCATTGAGCTCCCTTAGCGATATCTCGCATTTCTTGACGCGCTCATTGGACGCATCGACAGTCTTACCTTTGATTTTAGCGAGTATGGCATCCCTGTCCTTGGCCTTCTTTTCATTTGATTCTATCGCGGTAGAGAGTGATGCGGCCTTAGACGTGGCATCCTTAAGGTCCGTCCCGAGCTTGTCCAATGCAGTCTCGACAGCTGCCTTGGACTCCTTTGCTGCCTTGAGGCCGGCTTTCACCGACTCACTGTCTATATTGAGCTTGTTTATCTTGGCAATCTCATCCTCCATAGCCGCGGTCTTTCCGTTTATGGCGGCGATCTCCTTCTCCAGCACGGCCTTCTTGGACTGCAGCGCCTTGGCTTCATCCAACTTCTTCCTTATGGAATCAACATCCGCTGCGGTCTTCTTCTCCGTCGCCTTGAGCGAGATCTGCTCCTTTTCCATCCCGGCTAATTCCTCCCCTAATTTCCCCAGCTGCGCCTTGTAAGATTTCATATCGATTTGCGCCAGCGTGCTTTCCTCGTCTCCTATCATAGACTTTATGCTGTTTATCAGAGACGTGGCGTTGTCCTCTGCAGCGGCGAACTGGTCCAGCCCAAGCATGCCGTCTATCTGCTTCTTCCTGTCGCTCTTGGTCAGTTCAAGGAAATAGTCAAGGTTGTTTTGCTCTGCGTATATCGCGCGCGAGAACGTCTCATAGTCCGTCTTGAGCAGGTGCCCTATCTCCTCGTTCACCCTCTCTGCCTGCGTCTGCAGGTACTCGCCGTTCCTTTCAAGCTTTGCCGTGCTGCTGCTGCGCAAGTTTATTGTCCTTAATACGGCATACACGTTGCCGTCGACTTCAAATTCTAACCTGACCTTTGCTTCCTGTTCCTCCTCCGGCCTGTTGGTTATGAGATCGTTCGACGCGATCTTCCTGCTCTTCAGTGCAGGGAAAGTGCCGAAAAGCGCGAACGATATGGCATCTAGCACGGAGCTTTTCCCCGCGCCCATTATGCCTATTAGCACGTTCACACCATTCTTGAAGTCCAGTTTGGTGTTCCTGTGGGTTTTCCAGTTGATAAGCTCTATGGATCTTATCATGCAATTAGCACCATACGATAAGCAGACAGAGATATTTAGATGATGTCTATTAAATAGTATGCGAGAAACTGGCGTTTCACGATGGTAAAAGGC
Source organism: Microcaldota archaeon (assembly GCA_021818545.1). Lineage (GTDB taxonomy): Archaea > Micrarchaeota > Micrarchaeia > Micrarchaeales > Micrarchaeaceae > JAKATK01. Next base: position 77,091 of record JAKATX010000001.1, on the reverse strand, counting down.
CATATACTCGCAGACGTTATGCTTGCAAAGACCTCGCGATGGCTCGGGCTCGCAGGCATAGCAGCAATGGACGTGCCCGTGCAAGGCGATGACCAGATACTAAAGGTTTCGAAGAGGGCCGGCGCGGTGCTATTGACGTCCGATGTGCAGCTCTCGCTGAGGGCAAAGAAGCGCGGCATAGAGGTATTGCTCGTTGGCCAGAAGGACCTGAACGGGCAGCTAGCTTTCATAATAAAATCGCTCAACCTTAACAAAGTGAGCGGGAAATCCCACACCATTCATGGGTGGGATGAAAGCGAACCGTAGTAAGGCGTATAGATATGGATGGAAATATAGGTTGCATGGGACTGACAAGAGCCTACAAGTTCAGAATCCACCCCGACGCTACAAGGCAGGGAGAGATAGACGAAAGGCTGATTATTGCACAACAGTTCTACAACAAGATTCTTGAGAAGTCAATCGAGTCCTATAAAAATGGAAAGACCAAGGTCTCGATGGCTCAATTCAACAGATTCGTAAAAGAGGCAATCCAAGATGACAAGAGATACCTGAAACTCTATTCGCAGACAAGATGCGAGATAGAATTCAGGCTTCTAAAAGCATACCAGAACTTCTTCAGAAGGATCAAGGAAGGAAACAGAAAGGCAGGATTCCCGAGATTCAGGTCACGGGACAGATACAAGTCAATAACATATCCGCAGGACAACGGCTCTTTCTCGATAAGGAAGGACAGGCTAAGGGTCTCAAGAATAGGAACAATGCCGATAGAGTTGCATAGGAAGATAGAAGGTGCAATAAAGACTCTTTCGATAAAGAGGGAAGGAAAGAGTTATTATGCAGTTTTCACAACGATAACCAATGCCAAAATTCCCAAAGTGGAAGATACCGATCCAGTAGGGATAGATTTGGGATCGGATTCATTTATTGCACTGTCAGATGGAACAAAGATAGAGAAACCAAGGTTCATGCAACAGAACAGAAAGAGGATTGCATATTGGCAGAGAATAGTCGCAAGGGGGAACAAAGGCTCAAGGAGAAGGCAGAGGGCAAAGGCGCATCTCTAAAAAACATACGAATATTCCGCAAATCAATCTGGCGACTACCTTCATAAACTTTCAGACGCTCTCGTCAATTCAGGATACACTTCATTCGCAGTAGAAGACCTCCGTATCCAAAACATGGTAAAGAATCATAGGTTGGCAAGTTCAATACATGATGCTTCATGGAACAGGTTCATCCAACTCCTCTCATACAAGGCTGAAAGTGCTGGTTTGAGTGTAGTCAAGGTGGATGCAAGGAACACCTCAAAGGAGTGCAGTAATTGCGGCAACATTCAGGAGATGCCACTCTCGGAAAGAACGTACATCTGCCAGAGATGCGGAATGTCAAAGGACAGGGACATAAACGCATCAATAAACATACTCAAAAGAGCTACCCCCGGACAGAGGGAAAGTCACGCTCAGGGAGAGAATCGTCAATACGTTCCAACAGGGAATGCAAACGGACTCGACGAACTGAGAACCGATAAAACACATCCTTTGCGGGATGCAGCGATTGCATGAACGCAGAGGAAGCCCACGCCGTTCACGGGTGGGAGGATGTCACGGTGCATACCGAACCTGCACATGTATTTTGTACTAAATGTTGCGCTAAACTAATGACAGTGAAGCCTGCCTTCGCGCTCAGGCATGGCGTAGAGAATGGAATAGCATCCAGGCACCGCTCCTTCAGTTATTGCAATCACTGCAAGAAGCAGTATTGGGAGGGAACCCACTGGGACAGCATAAGGAAGAGGTTGAAAGTTGTGTCACGCATTGCAGCTAAAAGTTCTGCTTTATGAACCTAAGCCCTGCTTCGTTTCCGGTCTGTGAGAAGTTTCTTGTGGTCTCAAACTCTTCGTACTCAAATATTACCCACGTATCGTTGCTAACGCGAAAATCGCATAAGTCGGGCTTGATCACAGACTGAGGCTTCATCCCGAAAGTGCACGTTATAACCTTGGATCTTGACTTTGAGCGTATCCCACTGCATAGCGTCTTTAGGGTCTTGCCGGTATCCGCTATATCATCTACGACGAGTATATACGACTTGGCATCTATCTTCGGTACGCCCCCTGTCTTTACGCTGGCGTATCTCGTGTTGGATTTGGAGTAATACATGGCGCTGATGCAGACTAGGTTGCGCACGTTAAGGGCGTCGCTCAGCAGCCTAGCTATCAGCATGCCTCCCCTCTGCGCGTATACTATGACATCTGGTGGGCCGTAGCGCTTAAGTATCTCGGTGGCCAGGTCCTCGGAGTACTTCTTCATCTCCTTGAAGCTTACCTTGACAAAACGTTTCTTGCCAAGCTCGAAGTTCAGTACCTTGCCCAAGTTGCGGCTTTCTTTTGCATCCATATAATCAAATCGCCGGTGATTTTTATATTACTTTCTGGAACCAGTTTTTAGAATTAGATTTAGCATTGCCTATTCAGGATTCCAAGAAAGAAATAGGGGTTATGGCTCACATGAGCGTTTCTTCCTCTACCTCTACCTCACTAACGCCCTGGACCTTTTTCAGCCGATCCTCAAGCTGGGAGGAACCGGCCTTATCCGATTCGTAGATGAAAAGCACTTTTACGAGTTTTATCCCAAAAGCTACCTCCTGCGCCTGCATTGCAGCCGGATTCATCGCCGCCTTTATGCTATCCATGGTCTGTTGGACCTTTTCCGGGTCCGTTGGATACACCTTAAACAATATAGTAGCCTTCGCCATCATGGTCCCTCGAAACCGCAATCAGAACATCTGTACGTGTTTGATATCTCCCTGCAGTGGTAGCATCTTATAACTCCGCTCTTGCCGCATTTCGGGCATGAGAATTCTGTATACTCGCTGCTCAGATGACCGCAAGACACGCATACTTTACCTGGCAATACATCGGTTATTAACTCACCTAGAAACTTTTTGCCGCATACGCGCAGGCACGTTCTTGTCGGCCTCGCGAGACGCCCTCCTCTCATGGCGCTCCTTTATCAGGATTATCCATATGGCGGCATTGACAATGAATATGCCTGCAATAACTATAAATAATGCTGTCATCAGCTTGTCCAATTGGGTCAAGTCGTTCTGGACCTGCGTAAGATCAACTATGCTTGGCACGCTGTACGCTGTGCTGTTCATCTTGCCGGGTTGCGTATTCTGGCCAGTTGGCTGCAGGTTGTCATATATCACCTGCATATCATTGCTCATTTGGCTCGCCAGCAATGCGGTAGAATACGCCTGGTCCAGGTAAAGGCTGGCATTGCTCTCGTTGTTGGCAATCTTGGCCTCGTAAATGTAAAATTTCGATTCACCGGCGAATTGCGATGCCCAGACGCCGTATGTCGCATTCGAGTCCATGGCCAAAGTCATGTTGTACTTCTGCTCCGCAGTAACATTCGGGGAGTATGAAAGCGCATAAGCGTAATCTGCATCCAGGATGGCAAGCGGGTAGTTGCCCTGTTTATACGCCGATTCCGCAGTGTCGAGGTATAACCCCGGCCCGTAAGCCAAAGCCCTGTCCACCCTGTTCAGCGCTACGGAGTTCAATGATTGTGACACCGCGACATTCGGTCCGCCAATGCCACTGGCGATTGTGTACATCTCATGCGCAGCGTTGCACCATCCGTTACCATTTGCGCCCTGCGCCATCTCTGCAAGCACTTGATCGCTGTCGAATCCGGTCTGGTTGTAGCTGTTTATCGAGCTCGTTATAGTATAATTGCCCCATGCCTGCCTGAGCTCCCCTCCTAACACGTATTCATAATTGCTCGATGTCAGCTGCGGCGGTATGAAGGTATTGCAGAACCTGCTTATTCCTTCCAGAGTGCTGAATCCGCCGGCCCTTGTGACAAGATGGTTGCCGAAGTAGAATGCCGTCTGGTAGTCAATGAAGGCAAGGTCAGCCGCAAGGTAATTGTAGCCCAATGCATTCAACTGCTCGCTTTGGTTGAGCGAGCGCATAAGTTGCGATGCGGTATCGTTGAAGGCAGGGTACGGGGATAGCGTCTCTACCTCGTTCTTAGTGAAATTTATCGTGAAGTTGCTGAGAACGGAGAATGCGCTGGAATTGCACCCATTGCTGCAGAGAGCACCAGACTGCTGCAGCCCGCCTACATTGTAATTGGTGTAGAAATTGTATGCGACTTTGCTTAGGTTCTTGTAAGTCCCATAGCCATACGGCAGCGCCTGGCTTATATTGCTTACTTGCACGAGCGGCACGCCGAAAGTGCTCTGCACCAGAAGGTATAAAACGTCCTCTCCGCTCCCATAAGGCACCGCAGGCACCAGCGCGTACTTCATTCCCATTGCGGATGCGGCGCCTATCTTGTCATACACGCCTCCTATCTCGCCTATGGACCCATTCGGGCTTATGGTACCTGTTATGGTGAAGTCCTGCATCAAAGGCTTATTGGTAAGGGCAGAAATGGCCAGCAGAGTCATTGCAGCTCCTGCGCTCGGTCCGGATACGTTTGAATAATCATCATGTATGTCGTATGTGAAGTTGTAGTTGTACTGGTTTATGTTAAGGTACTTCGCCGCATAATAAACCGCGACTTGGGCTGACTGCAGCGTAGAAGGCGCCACGGATGCTGGTCCCACTATGGTAACATTGCCATTTCCGTCCGTCACCGTAAGGTTTATTATGGTCAGGCTTCCTGTGTTGTTGCCCAATATGACTGCAGGCGCATGTATGCTGGCGGTGCCAACAACGCCTGCGTCTGTGAGCTGCGCTGCTGCAAGAAGCAAGACCGCCAATGCAAGATAACCAGAAATTTTCACTTATAACCCCCAATGCCGGATCCTCAGTAAGGATCCACTGCTTTTCACGCACTCGGAACTACTTGCAGCATTAAAAGTATTTAGAACTTTTTATACTATTCGGCAGCGTATGCGTGCTGCCTCGCAGTATGTCACAAGGCGCCGTAAATCAAGAGGTACACGAGCATGGCGACGGTTATCCCTCCCAGCAGCGGCGGGATGGCCGGCAGCGCCCTCTTGTATTTCCTAAGTATGTACATGGTTGTTATCAGCCCACCTATGGCGCCTACTGTAACGAAAAGGCTGAGCGTGAAGTTAAGATTGACCCCATACGCGGCAACCGCGAGCATGAGCGGCACCCCAAGATCCCCCGTCCCTAATTCTATATGTGCGGAGAACGGTACCAGTTTGCTATTGACTATCTCCCTTATTGTCGGATTCTTCCTGCTGGCTTCCGCCAGTTCCTTCCTATATCCCCTAACCTCCTTTTTGCTCAGTGCCTTTTCTGGCACAGCCTCGACCTCATTGACGCCGATGAGGAAAGAGAGGTTCATCGATGACATAGCTTTCGCCATGGTTATCATGTGCTTTGTCACGAACACGGCTATGAAATCGTAGACCGCTAGCACCACCATGAAAAGGTACGCGAAGTAGAACGGGAAGCTTATCCCAAGCACAACGCCGACGCCTACGCTTGCTATGATGGCAGTGGTGTTTCTCAGCCGCGGCCACTTGTTCTTGAACAAGACCAGAAGCAGCGCCGCCGCCACCGCCGCTATGAAGTCTATGGTCAGGGGCGAGCCGGCAAGGCTGACGTATGCAGAACTGTTCAGCGTTCCCGCTATTATCAGGAAAACGAAGAAAGTGGATATGAAAATAACCAGTGCCTCCAGCAGCCTGAAGAGCATTTGGCCCTTATAGAACCGCATAACTATTACTATGAGGATGCTGAAGCCCACTATGTAAGCTATGTACAGCAGTGTGCTTGCGGCTCCGGATACCACCTGCGTATTCGAAAGGTATGATGCAGGCAGCCCGTAGTACCACTGCGTGGCAAGAAGCAGCCCGAAGAACTGGACTATCATGAACATTACAAGTATCTGCGACATCTGCCTATACTCTATGACCCTAAGCGCCACAAAAACACCCTCACTCCCTCTCTCCCCTGTCCTTCGGTATCATGATGAATCCGGGCCTCGGCGTGTAGATGTCGCCGCTCTTCTCAAGCTCGGATATTAGCTTATCTATGGTGCCCAGGTCGAGTCCGGCTTTCTCCCCCTCTTCCCTTATGCTCTGCATCCTGGCGCTGCCTTCCTTCTCTTGCAGGTTCCTTATTATTGAAAGCACTGTATTTATCTTATCCACCTTCTCTCTGGGCATTCCTGTCAATATTATATCTATGTCCTTCCTTCCGCCCCTGTCTACCGCAAGAGTTTTCAGCATGAACTCGCTCAGCCATATGGCCCTTTCCGCGTCCTGCAGCTCAACTGTGGGAGAAAGCCTGGTCTTGGCGCTTGCCTCCGCCATCCTGACGAGCCCTTCTATCTGCCTGGGCGTTATGGGCACGGCACCCTGCTTTAGCCCGGCCTTCCTAAGTTCCACGTAATACGTCTGAATCTTGTTCGCAGCATCCGGCCCCAGGCGGGGCATTACGCTTCTCTTTGCGAATGCAATGTACTTCCGCAGCAGCAGCTCATCTATGGGCGGCAGCTCCACCTGCTTATAGTTCTCTATCTCGGCTATGACTGCACCTGCGGCCTCGTGCTGTATGAGTATGTGCTTCGCTATGTTCTTGTCCTGCTCTTCGTCCATCTGGTCTTTTATCGGGAATATCAGGTCAAATCTTGACAGCAGCGTGGGCGGTATGTCAAACTGCTCCGAGGGATACATGTTAGGGTCGAACCTGCCATACTTCGGGTTTGCAGCAGCAAGCACTGCCGCCTTGGCGTTGAACGTGGCCACTATGCCAGCCTTTGCAACGCTAATCGTCTGCGATTCCAGCGCCTCGTGGAGCGATGCCCTATCCTCATCCCCTATCTTATCGAACTCGTCGATGCATACGATTCCGCCAGACCCCAAAACCAAGGCCCCGGCCTTAAGCGTCCATCCACCTTCCGAGAACTCGTCTCTTTCGGCAACAGCTGTCATGCCTCCTCCGGTAACTGATTTGCCGCTTACGTATATGCCCTTTGGCACCAGCCTCGCAACCGACTGCAGTACCCTGGTCTTAGCGCTTCCAGGGTCCCCTATCAACAATATGTGCATGTCGCTTCTTATCGGCCCCCCGTCTACCAGGGTCTTGCCGGGTGTGCCGCCGAATAACTGAAGCGCGACTGACTGCTTTATCTCGTCATAACCGTATATTGATGGCGCGATGGATCGCGTTATCTTATCAAATATCTGCGGATCCTTTGCGAATTCCCTAATCTGCCTCTCCTCCTCCTCGGATATCGAAAGGTCGGAGAACTCCCTCTGCTTGTGCATTATGGAAACTGTGTCTAGGAACATCGTGTAAAAATCCCTGTCCTGTTTCCCCTTCGCATTGCGTCTTTCCCGTATCCTCAGTATGCCGGTCAGGTCTACCCTGTCGCCAGGTATCACGCTATTGACCAGGTCGTCCTCAATCCATACCTCGAGCTGCCATGTCGGAGAATTTCCCCTAAGCTTTTCCAGCGGGTCCTGCACTGCGAGCTTCTGCAGGTTTATGAACTTGGAGTCTTCAGGCATGTCCTTTAGCGACTTCCTTTTGCATTGGGGGCATACATCCGGCACCTCCTCCTTGTTGACCCTGAATCTGTAGACTGCATCGCATAGCGAGCATTTGTAAGCGCCCACGTGCACGCGCGGTATTATCTCGGATCTCTTCACCACGAGGCTGTCGAGCATTATGAGCTTGCCTATGTACATGGCGCCTACATCCTGCACCAGCGGCGCGTTTACGCTCTGGCTGAAGAAGCGCGCGTGCGTCTCCGCATCTCCTACCTCTACGCCTTCACATTTTGCCTTTAGCGCCTGGTCGGCCGCTTCCAGCACTACGTCCGGCTTGCCTATAAGTTCGCTGGCCAGATCCGGATCGAACATCTCGAGGTCCTTGACGTTTATCATCAAGCTCCTTTTTGCCGGCAGTCCGACTATCATGTCGTTTATTCCATCCCTGTAATAGCGCTCGAAGAAGTCCTGGAATTTTATCTTCATGCCTTCGGTAATAGCGTCTGTCATCGGCTTCACTTGATTTGATATATAAGTTAGTTAACGCAAATGCGTATCCCGCAATATTCCTTATTTGACTTGAAAATGCATAAATGTCCTATGTTCTGCAAGGTATTACAATACCTTCTTGAAAAGGTAGCCGCCCTTGGCCACCTTGCCATCGAAATTCCCGAACTTGCAGTCCTCCAGTTTCCCTACTTTAGTGCCGAGCTGCACGGCGATGCACTCCCCGGTCTGCGGCATGAACGGATATATCAGTATGGATATTATCCGCGCGGCTTCAAGCAAGTTGTAAAGCACTCCTGCAAGTTCCGAGCCGTTCAGTTTCCATGGCTGCTTGTCATTCACATATTTGTTGGCAGCTCTTATAAATGTGAACACATCGTTTAGCGCATTGAAAGTGTCATTTTTCTGCATGTGCGCATCTATGGCACCGATGTCGAGCGCAGCGTCAAGCTCGGGCTTGCCCTCTATTTTTCCGTCGAATTTTTCCGCTATCGTCAGTGTCCTATTTATAAGATTGCCAAGTTCTGCAACTAGTTCATTGTTCAGTCTGGTAATCAGCGACTTCTCCGAGTAGTCGCCGTCATCGCCCAGCGGCATCTCCCTGACCAGCACGTATCGCAGCGCGTCTACCGAATACTTGTTGGCGATATCCATCGGGTTCACTGAGTTGCCCATGCTCTTGCTCATCTTCTTGCCTTCAGCGGTCCACCATCCGTGTGCGAACACCATCCGCGGCAGCTCTATGCCTGCAGACATGAGCAGCGCAGGCCATATTACAGAGTGGAACCAGTTAATCTCCTTGCCGACAAGGTGTACGTCGGCAGGCCAGAACCTGGCGAATCTGCCGTCAGATGGGCCCCCTAATGCCGTTATATAGTTGAATAATGCGTCCACCCAAACATATATGGTATGGCTCTTGTCGAGCGGGAACGGCACGCCCCATTTCACGGTAGACCGCGTTATGCTTATGTCGTTCAATCCTGCCTTGACCCTGTTGATTATCTCCTTTGACCTATGCTTTGGGGATAGGAACGCGGGGTTCTTCTCATACAGCTCAAGAAGCGCTTGCTGGTACTTGCTGAGCTTGAAATAGTAGCACTCCTCCTTAACCTTTTTCACCGGCCTGCCGCACTCCGGGCATTTGCCATCCTTGAGCTGCAGTTCGGTCCAGAATGTTTCGTCAGGCACGCAGTACCAATCCTCATAGAAACCTTTGTAGATGTCGCCGCCTTTTGCTATCTTCTCTATGAATTGGGATACCATGGCCTCGTGGTTCGGATCGCTGGTCCTTATGAAATAGTCATATGAAATGCAGAGCTGCTGCCACGCGTCTTTGTAAACGCCCACTATGTCGTCTACGAACTCCTTCGGATTCTTCCCTGCAGTTCTCGCTGCTGTCTCCACCTTCTCCCCGTGTTCGTCCGTCCCTACGAGGAAGAATACATCGTCTCCGCGTAGCCTGTGCCAGCGTGCAATAACGTCGGCAATTACTGTGGGATAAGAGTTTCCGAGCAGCGGCTTGTCAGTTACGTAATAAATCGGCGTAGTGATGTAAAACTTCTTTACGTCTGCCATAAAATCAATTCCTTCCATAGCGTGCTTTCCGTAGTTGCGTTCTGTCAGCCGACTTTCGAGCCTACCTCCATGTCCTTGTCCGGCTGCAATAGCGCTATCAGCTGGTCGTCCCCGGCCGCCAACAGCATGCCATCGGATATCACTCCGGCTATGCTTTTCTGCTCAAGGTTAGCCACGACTATTATCTTCCTGCCCAAAAGCTGTTCCTTGGCGTAGAATGCCTTTATCCCTGCAACTATGGTCCTAGTGCCCAATTCCCCCAAGTCCACTTTTAGCTTGTACATCGGCTTCCTTGCGGTTTCCATGTCGTCCACTTCGAGTATCCGCCCTACCCTGATGTCTATGGCGGAGAAGTCGCTTATAGATACCATGCAACCGGATAATTCTTTAATGGCAGATATTTATTTTTGTGCGTGTGAATCAAGCAAGTAGGTAAACCCCTACGGCATTCACGGTCACATCAAAATAATAATATTGTCTGACTAAGCAGTACCATGGATGCGGAGGACATCGGTGCAGAGAATCTCATAATACGATCATGCTCATCAGCCTTGGGCATAAGCCAATTAGTGCGGATACTCTCAAAGCATCAAAGCAAGAGGGTGGCGATACAATTGTTCGATTATGGCAGCATTGCTAACCGCACTCACCTGGTCGGCGCTTACATAAACGCGCGCCTGGCAGTAAGTGGCTGCAGAAACATGTCCAAAAGCCTGTCGATGGAGATGCTGCTATTTGCCGCGATGACAAAGCAGATAACCGAGGCGATAGAAAGGGTAGGGGCAAAGTCCCCAAAAAGGTTCGTGCTTTTCTCCAACGACGTATCCGCTTACAGGGAAATCAAGAAGTACATGAAAAGCGATACCGAGTTTAAGGCTACAAGGAAGCATGAAATATCCGCCGTTTCAAGGCTGGGCGTGAAGCCAAACGGCAGCGTATCGGAAGCATTGCTGCAGGCGATGGCAGTCGCCAGGCTTCGAGATTGATAAGCGGCTAAGCTATTCACTTACATCATACTGTCCGTTGAGCGTGTCGTGGATGAGCTTTGCCTTCTTCTTGCCGACCTTGTTTACTTCTGCGAGCTCATCCACTCCGGAATTCGCTATCCTGTTTATGGTGCCGAAGTGTTTGAGCAGTTCTTTGGCTAGCTTGGGTCCTATCCCTGGCAGGTTCCCGACTATGAACTCCTGGAACTGTGAGGCAGTATAAGCCCTGGCTCCCCCCTTCATCGATGGCATGCGCTCCGCCCTATCCTGCTCCTGCGCGGCCATGCTGAATAATATGGATGCGCTTTCCTCCGGGCTTTCGGATGTTATTACTTGCATGCCGTGGTTTATGTAAAGAGATACTATTGCTCCGGTTATCGCCCTTCCATGCATCCTGAATCCATCCCTGTCGCCTTCCAGCATAAGTATTGGGGAAGCGTAATGCTCCTTCATGCGCTTCGCCTGCTCGAAAAGCCTGCCGCTTATCAGCGAGCTTTCGAAATCCGATATCGTCTTCCTCTCAACGCACACCCTGTCGGATATTATGTAATCGCCGACATGCAGCGTAGCAACGGCGATCGTAGCGCCCAGCTCCTCTAATTTGCGGAGCAGCTCCCCGTTCCTTTCGCGCTGGTCGATTATTATTTCAGGCCCGTCCATGCGTGGTCACTGCTGCGTTATGGATATGTTCCTTATGAAGATGAGTTGCTGCGCCCCATTCACCGGGTTTGCGACCTTCTGCACAAAGAATAGAGTGTTGCCCATCGGCCCTGAAATCAGGCTTGTGTCGAATGTCGTGGTTGTGAAGTTGGGCGTAAGCGCGATGTCTGCCAGTTGCCTTGGGTTGCCGCTCGCGCTGACCTCGTCAATAAGCAGGCTGGCGTTTCCGAAGTTCGTCCCTGCATTGACTGTTACGCTCGCGTTCACGTAATAAGTCGCAGTAGAAAATGCCTTGGATGCTATGTTGCTCTGGTTCGCGTACGGTGCAGATACGATGAGGCCGCCATATAAGGCGCTGGCGTTCTTGATCGGCGTCCAGAAATACTGCTGCGTGCCGTTGACCAGCTCCTCCACCGCGCCCCACTGTGTCAGTATCGGGTAAGTCACGAAACCCTTGTACTCCTCGTTCAGAGTTGCGTTCAGCGTGGAGAACACTACTGTGTAGTTGTCCATGTAGACCCAGTTGCCGAATGTGCCCACAAGGTAACCAAGCAGTTCGCTGAGCGATGTCTGGTTGTACGCATCCTTGTTGACTACTACGAACCCGGTGTTGTAATCGTTAAGAAGAAGCAAGGATTCGTTCCTGGTTCTCTGCAATGTGGGTTTTGGCGAGAACTCCAATCCGTCTTCTGCAATTGTGTACGTCGGGCCTCCTCCTCCATAAGTGCATAGCGAGAGCTGCTTCTGGTCGCCCTGTTCGATGTAAGTGGCGGCTTCTATTAGTGGAACGTTGCATAGCGAGAGCTTCTGCGTGGTATTGAACGGCCCGGCGAAGCCGCCTACTATCGGTTTATGCATCGCCGTTTCGTAATACGCGGCCTGGCCCGCGAAAAGCGAGGGATCCGCGGAATAGTACTGGTCCTGCATCACTGGCAGTTCCAATACTGAGAAATTCAGGCCGGAGTAGGTGCTGTTTGTGCCTATGAAGCTATAGAATGGCGGTATCGTGGCGTTTATGGTGACCTGGCTCCCGAGCGGTCTGCTCAGCGCAACGCCGTTGTTCTCTACCATGAATATTATCACGAATAGCGCCATTGCCAGCATTATCCTGTTGCGGCCACCTGCATTGCTGCCCAATCTGCCCAGCACGTCCTTGAATCCGAAGGCGGCCATGATCGCAATGGCGATGCTGAACACCAGATAGAACCGGTCTGGCTGGCTTATTATGTTTATAATAGGTATGGCGTTATAAGCGGAATACAGCAGCGCGGCAGGCCCCAGGCACAATATCCCGAATATGGCCGCAAGGCCCATCCATAGGAAGCTTCTCCTGTAGTCTACGTAAATGCCGTAAAGTGCGAGCGCAAGGGCCAAGTAGCCGATATAAGCGATTCTTTCGCTGGGATACGGCAGGAACAGGGAGCTAACGCTTCCGCTCTGGTTCACAGAAGTAAAGTAAGTGGCGGGGTTGTTATCGAAAAGGCCGTTGTAATAGCTCGGAACGAAGAATGAAAGCGGGCTGTCGCTCCACGCGTTGCTGTAAGTCACATTGTTATACGCGAGGCTCTGCGCCGCCCCGGAAGGTTGCAGCGCGGCATTGATCATCGGAATGAAGCCCCATGAACCAAGTATGAACGCGACGGCCAGCGCGGCTGTCATGAATGTAACGAGCCTGCGGTCTAGCACCCTCTTCCTGGTGCTTTTCCATAAGGCATACGCGCTGAGTACGAGCACTACCGTCATGAAGATCTCGACGCCCTGCTCCATCCCGCCCATGAACACGGCCAGCATCGCCGATGCGCCCAGCTCAAATGCGTTTGTGTAATTGGCCTCACCTCTCACCATCCTTATCGCAAAGTAAAGCGCCAGTGGCACCCATTCTACGTTTATCCAGCTTATGTTGGCGTAACCTTGTGCGATGTGGAACGCGCTGAATGCGAAGATGAGCCCTGCTGCGAATGCGGCGCGCTTGTCCTTGACTATGTAATCCGCAAGTATGAACATCGTGACTCCCGAAAGGGCGAATCCAATGAGCAGCATAATGTTGTAGGCGAAGGCGAGGTTGACCGCCTGGAACGGCAGCGACAGGAGCCCCATTAGCGGCGCGAAGCTGTCAGACACAAGGTTGACGCCCAGCGGCGTGTAGAGCAGGTTCGTGAAGTAAATGTTCGAGTGCAGGCTAAGCAGCGCATAGCCGGGCCACCATAAGTCCCAGAGATTCTGGTAGGCGGTGCCGCCGGATCCGGGCGCGTTGCCCGTAATGTTGGAGGTCAGCGGATAGAACGCTATGCAGGCGAAAGCCAGGTACACTATGAAAAGCGCAACCCCTAACCGCAGGTTGCCGTTTCTCACCACTGCATTCGCCATGCTGACTGCATTGTAATGCTTGCGTGTCATGGGCTTCGCTCCTTCCTCATGGCCTACTGTAGAATTATGCATGCCCTCCATTCAATCTACGCCTTAAAAAGACCATACGACATTTTCCTGCAAAAATAGATAAAACTTATTCAACCTTAAGGGTCTGCCAGGCTTAAGGCGCATTTCATGCACCTGCCCTAGCCTTTGCGGCCTTTATGAGCGATATGAATAGCGGATGGGGCCTCTCCAGCCTTGACTCGAGTTCAGGGTGGGCCTGCGTCCCTATGCCAAACGAGCCTTTCCACTCGAGAATCTCGACAAGATCCCTGTCCCTATTGATCGCGCTTACGACAAGGCCCGCCTCCGCAAGCCTCTTCCTGTAATGATTGTTTATCTCGTATCTGTGCCTGTGCCTTTCACTGATCCTTTCCGATCCATAAGCCCTGTGCGCTTCCGTTCCTTTCATTATGTCTGCGGTCCACAGTCCCAGCCGCATGGTGCCTCCTTTAGCCGCGGCTTCCTGGCCGGGCAACATATCCACTATCTTGTAAGCCGCCTTCGGATCGAATTCAGTCGAGTTGGCGCCTTTTAGCATGCAAACGTTCCTGGCATACTCTACCGCCATAAGCTGCATACCAAGGCACAAACCAAGGTAAGGCACGCCATTCGTCCTTGCATACTGTATCGCAGTTATCATGCCCTCAACGCCCCTCTTCCCAAATCCGCCTGGCACCACTATGCCGTCGATGCCTTCAAGCATTTTTTCGGCATTGTCGCGACTTCCCTCAAGCGACTCAGAATCTATCCAACGCACTTCTACCCCGACGCCATTGCGCCCTGCCGCGTGCGTTATAGCCTCCTTAACGCTTGCATACGCATCGTGGAGCTGTGTATACTTGCCAACTATCCCTATGTTGACTCTGGATCCATTTTTGTCTATCGCGTCGCAAAGCGAGCGCCATGATGCGACGCTCTTCCGGAACAGTTTGTCGCCACTTTTTGGTTTTAGCCCCAGCGCCTTGATCATCATTCTGTCTAAGCCCTGGTCCAGAAGATGGAGCGGAGTCCTGTATATGTTATCGGAATCCCTGTCATCGATCACTGCGCCCTCATCCACATTTGCGAAGAGGGCCACCTTTTTCTTTGCAGCTTCGCCGAGCGCCTTCTCAGACCTGCATATTATGAAGCCTGGCCTAATCCCAAGTTGCATCATGTTCCTTAGCGCTATCTGCGTCGGTTTTGTCTTCTGTTCGCCTACTGCGCCCAGTTCGGGTATGTAAGTAAGATTAACGAAAACGACCTTCTCCTCGGATGCAAGCTCCCTCATAGCCTCTATGAAGTATCCATTCTCTATGTCGCCTACCGTGCCCCCGACTTCTATAAGCATCACATCCAGCTTGTTCCTTTTTGCCACCCCCGTCACATAACCTGTTATATAATCGGCGACGTGAGGCACGAACTGCACATCATTGCCAAGGAAGTCGCCTTTTCGCTCTTTCTCTATTATCGCGCTGAATATCTTCCCCCCAGTGAGCGAGAATTCCCCATTAAGATCAGTGTTCAGGAACCTCTCGTAGTTACCGAAATCCATGTCTACCTCGCTTTTGTCATCGAGGACGAAGACCTCCCCATGTCTGAAAGGATTCATGGTGCCGCAGTCGTAGTTGAGGTAGCCGTCGAATTTCAGCGGCATCGCCTTTATGCCGTGCATGGAAAGAAGCTTTGCTAAGGAAGCGGTTATTATGCCCTTTCCAAGCCCGCTCAGCAGCGAGCCCATGACGACTATGTACTTGGTCTGCATAAAAGTTATTACATTGTCAGTCTTAAAAACATTGCCATAAAAAGGTGGGTATGATGCAAACTCCCAGATATGTGCCCTATGCTCCTGTTGTATATGCGAGGGTTTGCCATACTTAATTAAGGTTGGGGGATCCGTGCAAATACGTCCTATTATGTTCAGTGGTCAGCATAATATATAAAAATTTTTTACATGTTCCTGACGGCAATGGATGGATCCACATACCTGTATAATCGCGCCATACCACATACATTTAAATTCATGCGTTGAGAGGAACCTAACACCATAATTAATGGCAAAATCGTACGTCATTAAGGCACCACTGGCACCCGCCATAGTTCACATGAAGTTGCGCGCGTTCGGCGGCCTGCCTTTGCAATTGCAATATACGTTGTACGGAGCGGCGGTCATTTGCACGCAATGTGCAGTGCGGTCCTCTCCTTTCATATAAAATATTTGCAACTGCACCTTAGTATAAAAAAATGATAGTTGCTTATTTGACGACGAAAAACCATATACTGGCGTGACACCGTAATTCAAGCTCCATTGACAATGACTTGCCACAATGATCGCCCGCAATAACCGCTACAAGCAAACCCTAGCATGTGTTAAAATGCGCACAACAGCCACCATTTACATACTGTTGATCATCATGAGCGGAATCGCACTGCTCATATCAAATTCCGGCGTCATCGGCGATGCAGGTTCTGTTAATAGTACGTGGCATATGAACAACTATGCGGCATCAAGTTCTAATGTAAACACCTATGCTTTGAAAATTAGCGCGCCAACTGGTACGTCGCTAAACATTGCAACCATGGCGCCCAGCGTTTCCAATTCCACAGCATTAAAGACGCCTTCCATAGCTCCGCCTAATTCCACATCAATTACTACGACAACTATCGCTTATCCTGACGAGATTGCGGTGGCAGCAGGCCGCACCGTCCAAATCACGCGAATTGAGAGCAATATAACAACACAGATGTCGCAGATGCTTTCGCGTAGAAATGGGAAGGCACAATCCGCGGCGGGCACGACTACTTCATCGCCCTACGTGATTAAATCATGCAACACGATCCGATGCGAAGAGAACGTTACCGTTGGTTACGCGACCGCTAGCTCTGGAATACAATTCAGGAACTTGGACCTCTCTTTCAGCAATTCTGCGAGCTCTACCAATGTGCATGTCAAAGGGGTGTACGCAGGCATATCAAATCCGATCATGGTTGGCAACAATGGCAGTACGTTGTACTCACTGTACATGACGCCAAGGTCTTCCTTCCCTGAAATGAACCTCAGTATTTCCTTCACAAAGTCCGGGCCGAAAGGCGTGCCAACACTATCGAGCTCATACAGCTACTTCACAATAAATAGCTCAGTATCTGACAGTTACATAAGCGAAGCAGACTATTTCTTCAGGGTCAACCAGAGCTGGATAAACTCTATGAAAATACAGCCATCTCAGGTCAGGCTGTACAAGTACATAAACGACAGTTGGAATCCGCTTCCAACGTCAATGTTGAACTACTCTAATGGCTACTACGAGTATGGGGCAGTATCCAATTCCTTCTCCATATACGCGATCTCATTCAATACGGGAAATGCGGTCGGTGAGACGAGTTCAGTCTCGCTTACCTTGCCTTCTGGTTACTCTCTTTATCTGTGCGAAGCAGGCGCCAATTACACTTTCGCCAAAACAGGTCAGCCTTTCTCATGGACTAGTGATGTCAGCGCACCGGCAGGCGCGTCATTGAAAAACAGCGCAAACGCATCAATAGGCCACCAGACCAGCAACGTCTGTACTGCAAGCGTATCTGGCGTCGCCTATCCCGGCCTAGTTGTAGGTGGATTGGGCACCAATGCAGCGAACTATACATTATTCAGCACGTCTTCAAGCAGCACAGCCCGCCCATCCGCCCTTTCATACACCGTCAATACTCAAGGGTCTTTCACTGTCATAATGGTTGCTTCCGGATACTATAACATAAAATCTGTTGCAATACCGACTGGATGTGTGAAGCAGCAGTTCGTGAACAACAGCAACCCCAGTGACATATATGAAGGTATATACATAGCGACCTGTGCCGGGCAGGCCAAAGGAAGTTACTCCGTCACTGCAGCACTGAGCGGAAGCGGCAGCACAGCCATGGCCGCTTATGTGTTCCCATCGCCTTCAATTTCGATAACTCCAAGCGCTACGACCTTAGATTCTGGCCAGACGGAGACATACACTATGCGCATAGTCAACGGTGCAGGCCCTTTCAACGTCGAGTTATTCAACATAACCGGAGGTACACGACAAGGGGCTAACGTGACAATAGCATTGCCGGGAGGCAGCAATACGATATCTTTCGTGACTAGTAATACAGGAACGTTCACGTACAATGCCATATCGACAGATACTGGGGCGTCAAGCTACGTATTTAACTCGATCCCTAACTCCATCTTAGTGAACTCCGCCATGTCCGCTCTGGTACTGTCCCCTAACTCTCCTTTAATCGATAATGGGCAGGGCATAACGCTGACTGGGTCGTGGACAGGCGGCACGGCTCCTTACACGGCTACGTGGTACGCAGGACCAAGCGGCAATACTTGTGCGCAGGATGCAGCAAATGTATTGGCGACATACACTGGGATATCAACGCTCTCCAATTCACTCATAGTTTCGCCAACCTCAACTAACGGATATTGCATAGGCGTTACAGACTCTGCGAGCACACCAGTCACGATGAATTCTATGGTTGATGCAGTGACTGTCAACCCTGCATTGGTTGCCAATTCCGTGTCTCCGAATGCGGTGAGCATAGACCGGGGTCAGTTCATAACATTGACTAGCGGAGCTTACGGCGGCACAGCCCCATACTCCTACCAGTGGTACTCCTCTACTGGGCTGTCATGCGGTCCATCCAACTCAATAGTGGCAGGCGGAACAAGCACTGTAATAACAAATTCTCCTACTACTAGCACAAGGTTTTGTATGGCCGTAACAGATTCCGCTACCATAAATCAAACTGTCACATCAGAAAATGCTTTGGTGACTGTCAATCCATCATTATCCGCAGGCAGCCCAACGCCGCTTAACCCCTCAATAGATACTGGCCAGTCGATCACGCTTACTGCAAACATATCCGGCGGCACCCCGCCATACTCCTACAAATGGTACTCATCGACGGGCTCCTCATGCAGCTCATCGGGCACTGCAGTCGCATCGGGCAACTCCGTCACGGTCACAAACTCCCCGACATCAAACACCCTATTCTGCTACACGGTAACCGACAGTGCAGCAAATTCCCCAGTAACATTGACATCAGGCAACACGTTAGTGAAAGTAAATCCATCATTATCCGCAGGCAGCCCAACGCCGCTTAACCCCTCAATAGATACTGGCCAGTCGATCACGCTTACTGCGAATCCATCCGGCGGCACAACCCCATACACATACAAATGGTACTCATCAACAGGCTCCTCATGCAGCTCATCGGGCACTGCAGTCGCATCGGGCAACTCCGTCACGGTCACAAACTCCCCGACATCAAACACCCTATTCTGCTACACGGTAACCGACAGTGCAGCAAATTCCCCAGTAACATTGACATCAGGCAACACGTTAGTTACGGTCAATTCATCGCTATTGGTGGGCAGCCCCACGCCATCGAACCCCTCAATAGATACTGGCCAGTCGATCACGCTGACCGCGAATCCATCTGGAGGTTCCCCGCCATACTCCTACCAATGGTACAGTTCCCCTAGCGGTGCTTGCAGGTCATCAGGCGATAAAGTCGCATCGGGCAACTCCGTCACGGTCACAAACTCCCCGACATCAAACACCCTATTCTGCTATTCCGTGTCAGACACATCTACAAACCCCCCTGTGTTGACATCAGGCAACAGCCTAGTGACTGTCAATCCATCATTATCCGCAGGCAGCCCTATACCGCTTAACCCCTCAATAGACGACGGCCAGTCGATCACGCTTACTGCAAACATATCCGGCGGCACCCCACCATACACATTTCAGTGGTATAGATCCACTAGCACGTCATGTAATTCCTCGAGTACATTGATTTCTAGTGCGACCTCCAATTCATATTCCACATCACCATTAATCGCAGTACGTTACTGCTACACGGTAACCGACAGCGCTGCCAATTCCCCTGTGACATTGACATCAGGCAACACTCTAGTGTCAGTAAATCCATCATTATCCGCAGGCAGCCCCACGCCATCGAACCCTTCAATAGACAGCGGTCAATACATAACGCTGACCGCGAATCCATCCGGCGGCACAACTCCATACACATACAAATGGTACTCATCAACAGGCTCCTCATGCAGCTCATCGGGCACTGCAGTCGCATCGGGCAACTCCGTCACGGTCACAAACTCCCCGACATCAAACACCTTATTCTGCTACACAGTGTCAGATTCATCCGCAAACCCCCCAACTCTAACTTCAGGCAATACCATAGTAAAGGTCAACCCTGTGCTATCCGCAGGCAGCCCAACGCCGCTTAACCCCTCAATAGACGACGGCCAGTCGATCACGCTTACTGCAAACATAACCGGCGGCACCTCACCATACTCCTACAAATGGTACTCATCAACAGGCTCCTCATGCAGCTCATCGGGCACTGCAGTCGCATCGGGCAACTCCGTCACGGTCACAAACTCCCCGATCATAAATACGATGTTCTGCTACACGGTAACCGACAGCGCTGCCAATTCCCCTGTGACATTGACATCAGGAAACACATTAGTGACTGTCAATCCATCATTATCCGCAGGCAGCCCAACGCCGCTTAACCCTTCAATAGACAGCGGTCAATACATAACATTAGCTGCTCACATATCCGGCGGCACAACCCCATACACATACAAATGGTACTCATCGACGGGCTCCTCATGCAGCTCATCGGGCACTGCAGTCGCATCGGGCAACTCCGTCACGGTCACAAACTCCCCGACATCAAACACCTTATTCTGCTACACAGTGTCAGATTCATCCGCAAACCCCCCAACTCTAACTTCAGGCAATACCATAGTAAAGGTCAACCCTGTGCTATCCGCAGGCAGCCCAACGCCGCTTAACCCCTCAATAGATACTGGCCAGTCGATCACGCTTACTGCAAACATATCCGGCGGCACCCCACCATACTCATATCAGTGGTACTACTCTACTAGCCATTCATGCAGTTCCTCAAACATAATGGCCACGTCCGGAAACGCAGTAACGATCACAAACTCCCCAACCATAAATACGATGTTCTGCTACACGGTAACCGACAGCGCTGCCAATTCCCCTGTGACATTGACATCAGGAAACACATTAGTGACTGTCAATCCATCATTATCCGCAGGCAGCCCCACACCATCAAACTTCATAATGGATACTGGCCAGTCGATCACGCTTACCGCGAATCCATCCGGCGGCACAACTCCATATACATACCAATGGTACTCATCAACAGGCTCCTCATGCGGTTCCTCAAACACCTTAGTTACATCGGGCAACTCCGTCACGGTCACAAACTCCCCGACATCAAACACCTTATTCTGCTACACGGTAACCGACAGCGCTGCCAATTCCCCTGTGACATTGACGTCCGGCAACACTCTTGCCATAGTTAGTAATGCTCCATCGCTTTCAATTTCACCATCCAATATAACGCTTGATTCAGGTCAAATAGAAACTTATACAATAAAAGAAACAGGGGGCACTGGTCCATTCAACATTGAACTATATAATGTATCCGGATCAAAGAAGCAAGGATCAAATCTAACTATTCAATCGCCAGGGGGAAGCAATACAATATCATTTACCGTGAATTCCCCCGCATCTAGCAATACATTCACTTATAATGCTACTGCTACGGACACAGGAACATCAGTTCATTTTGTCTTTATTTCAGCACAAAATTCCATACTCGTAAACCCCGCACTGGCGGAACCATCAATAACGCCGAACTCGCCAGCCTACGACATAGGCCAAAAAGCTACTCTAGCTGGAAATTGGTCCGGAGGTACGGCCCCTTATACAGTAAATTGGACTATAAGTGATGGTAATACTATCGTTTACAATTCCATCTACATAGGTACTGTAGCATCAAATTCCATAACATTCTCCTCCAATGCGCTCGGGGCAGGCTCATTCAATGCTATACTACATGTGAATGACTCTGCAACGACTACTGTTAAGCTAGCTTCATCAACACACGTCGTTGAAATAAGCAATACAATGTCCAACCTCGCATTGACTCCGAACTCGCCATCCTACGACATAGGCCAAAAAGCTACTCTAGCTGGAAATTGGTCCGGCGGCACCCCGCCATATACATTCAACCTTACCATATCTAATGGCAGTGCAGTAGTTTACAACTCCTTATTCAGGAGTTCTACCACTTCAAATAATGTGGTATTTGCAGTGAATTCGCTAGGTAGCGGGTCGTATAATGCAATACTTAATGTCACTGATTCGGCAACTAACGCAGTAAAACTGACTTCAGTCGTTGATACAATAAATATCAATAGCGGATTGGTCTCGCCAAGCAAGCCGTTGGAGTTGAATGAGAAGGCTGACCAGGGCCAGACCGCAACAATATTCACTGCAATTCCGTCGACTGGCACACCACCTTATTCATATATATGGCTTGTTGAAACTCCTACTTCAAATGGCAACTTCATACAATCGAATTCTACAATATGTACAAAGCCTAGCGGCTCAAACACGCCTTCAGGCAACACAGTGATATGCTCGTTCGTTACAAACGGGCTCACAGCCATAGGCAATTATACGTTCAAATTGAATGTAACAGATTCCGCCACTGTGCCGGTCACAGTATCTTCAGGCTCAAATGCCATAACGCTAAATGCTGCATTTACTGCACCATCAACCCCAATCATCACAAATCCAAAGCTGGATCAGGGCCAGACGGCAACGATAACTGCGAATATGCCGTCGACTGGCACACCACCCTATTCGTATATATGGCTTTCATCGTTTAATGGCGGAGTGTTCGTGACTGCTCCAGAGTGCAGCAATTCAACGGGCTCCAACCAAAACTCCGGAAACGCAATAACATGCGCATTTGCCACCACGGCAAATACTGCGACTGGTAACTATCTATTCAAACTTCAGGTGAATGACAGCGCAACAACGCCTTCGATTACAACTTCATCATCCGATGGGGTAGTGCTAAACAAAGCAATAACCGCCCCATCTGCGCCTACAATATTCGCGTCTAAACTAGACGCCGACCAGCCAGAATCAGTCACTGCATTGATACCATCGACAGGGACATCGCCATACTCTTACTCATGGCTGGTATCGGTTAACAGCGGCAATTATGTCAGTGCCACACAATGTACCGCTAACACCGGCTCCAACCAAAACTCAGGCAACACCGTGACATGCAGCATATCCGGCAACACTCTGTCATCAGGCAGTACGTACAACTTTGAACTGCAGGTCTCGGATTCCGCGTCCACTCAGGAAACGGCCTCTTCGCCAGGGTCGCAGACAATAACTGTCGCGTCGAAACTCTCCGCACCTTCGGTCCCGTTGCCATCAGCTCCAATACTGGACGTTAATCAGGCAGAATCAGTCACAGGAACGATGCCGTCGACTGGCACACCTCCGTATTCGTACACGTGGTTGGTATCCGCCAACGGCGGCACGTATTCGACTGCCACACAATGTACCGCTAACACCGGCTCCAACCAAAACTCAGGCAACACCGTGACATGCAGCATATCCGGCAACACTCTGTCATCAGGCAGTACGTACAACTTTGAACTGCAGGTCTCGGATTCTGCCACGATCTCAGAGAGCGTGATTTCACCTGCATCTAATTCTATTAGCGTGTCATCGCAGCTCACCGCCCCATCTGCGCCTACAATATTCGCGTCTAAACTAGACGCCGACCAGCCAGAATCAGTCACTGCATTGATACCATCGACAGGGACATCGCCATACTCTTACTCATGGCTGGTATCGGTTAACAGCGGCAATTATGTCAGTGCCACACAATGTACCGCTAACACCGGCTCCAACCAAAACTCAGGCAACACCGTGACATGCAGCATATCCGGCAACACTCTGTCATCAGGCAGTACGTACAACTTTGAACTGCAGGTCTCGGATTCCGCGTCCACTCAGGAAACGGCCTCTTCGCCAGGGTCGCAGACAATAACTGTCGCGTCGAAACTCTCCGCACCTTCGGTCCCGTTGCCATCAGCTCCAATACTGGACGTTAATCAGGCAGAATCAGTCACAGGAACGATGCCGTCGACTGGCACACCTCCGTATTCGTACACGTGGTTGGTATCCGCCAACGGCGGCACGTATTCGACTGCCACACAATGTACCGCTAACACCGGCTCCAACCAAAACTCAGGCAACACCGTGACATGCAGCATATCCGGCAACACCCTTACTGCAGGAGACTCATATAATCTGAAGCTTCAGATAGTTGATTCTGCGTCCACGTCTGAGACTCTATCATCACTAAACTCAAACACCATAAAAGTTAACTCAAAGCTTACTCCACCTAGCGCGCCAACTATTGACAACACAACAATTGATCAAGGCGCTCTCTCCACAATAATAGGCACAATGCCCTCTACCGGGTCACCCCCATTCAGTTATAATTGGCTCGTCGAAGCGCCAAATACAGATAGCTTCACTGCGGCTAATTCCGTATTGTGCCAAACTCCTAGCGGCTACAACCAAAACTCCGGCAACACCATCTTCTGTCAGTTCCTTACAAACTCCTTAACCACAACAGGCAACTACATTTTTGAATTAAATGTGACGGACGGGGCCTCTTTCCCAGAAAGCGCAATTTCACAGCCTTCCAACCATGTGCGCGTCTACAGTTTCACTGCGTCAATGGACGTCATAAACGAAACAAGCAGTATCAATGCAACAAAGAATTCAACAGTAAACATAACCGTAGCCCAAGGCTCAAAAGTCTCACTAAACGTATCTATAGGTGCTAACAGCGGCATAGGCCCATTCACGGTCGACATATACCAGCTTGATCCAACAGTTATAGCGTCCGCCACAATACCAGTAGGGGGCGGCTCACACAATTTTGACCTTACTTTCAATACTGGAGGTTCTATCACTTTGGTAACTGCGATTACGGATTCAGGTACATCGCCGCCCTATACATTCAACATGTCAACCACAAAAGTCAAAGTAATACCTCCATTAGCCCCATCATCAGGCGGCGGAGGGGGAGGAGGCGGCGGCAGCACCACGTCTTCGACGACGAGCCAAGGATCAAGCGGTCCTAGCGGCCCTACGGTTGCCGCAAGCGGTCCACTATGTTATACAGTGAGCGACTTTGCCACATTCAATCACGTTACTATATACTTCCCTGGTCTTTCGCGATCTTTCTTCATCTATCAGTCAGTAATAAGCACAAATTACTCAACAGAGATAATAAACGGCAATACCACGATTAACACGTATCTGAATGCCAATGTTACAATAGGTCGTATAAATGATTCTAACTTTATATTGAGGCTGACCAACATCACTTATGTGCCTGCCCTGCATACGATTTCCTTGGAAGTTTGTGAACCTGCCATTACTGTTCCCGTTGCAGCGAATACTACAATCGCTCTTACTGCACAGAACGGCACCATAACAGCAATTAGCTCAAACCACAACAATACAGTCGAACTAATCCATGGAAATACGATTCTGTCAACCGGCATTGGCATCGCAGAGTACAACATCACAAGGCTGCTGCCAGGCAATTATACTATAATAGGAAAGGATGAAGTGTCAGGCAGCTATTCTACAATATACGTATCTAGAGCCAAGCTGGTGCCCAAGCTTGAGTTTATAAAAGAGTGCAGTAATTATCCCTATAACGGCACCGCATGTGTGACCAAAGCCGAAATCCTAACAGGTGGCAATCAGCTTAACGCTACACTGTCAGTTAACAATGGCTCCGTGGGCAGCACTTTCTATCAAATAAGTTCGACTCAACAGACAGTCGGAAACTATACCTATGTATTCAGCACTGCAGGAAACGCGAACTATACCGCGAATTCAATCAGCTACTCATACAAAATACTCCCTCAAAATGTAGGCGTTTCTGTTCTTGGGCTGATATTCTCAGATTCGTCAAGGCTGCTTGACGCAATAGAAGACTACCTAATACTCATAATACTGGCCGTGGCCTTGACGCCGCCTTCACTGGTTATCTTGCATACTAGAAGGAAGGCGGATGTGGTCGGCCGCTTCTTGTGGGGCTTGTCAAACGGATGGTCACTTTCTGGTGTGGGCAAAGTGAGATACGCCATATCGAGGAATAACGCAGAAGGGGTTGTCGCAATTTCTGATTCCGCACTCGAGGATTCCAAAATAAATGCCGCACTTAAATTCGCCAGGAAAAAGAAGGTCCGCATATTCCTTGTTGATCCGGAAAGCACGCAGGGCAGCATACTGAAGTTGCATGATGACATAGGCGTCGTGCTCTGGGCAAAAAGCAAGAAGGAGAACTCCCATCCATTGCTGAAAAAGGAGGAGCGAATAATACTAAAGCACATAAAAGCCCTGTTAGACCGGCTGTAGCTCCTAAATACATTATGCACTGAAACCACACTATGGGACGTCAACTGAATGGCTCTCAGCGCCTTTTCATCGCCATAGACCTGCCCGAGCATATAAAAGAGAAGATAGCTGCTGCTTCAAGGCCCTTGAATAGTAGTGGCATAAGCCCTGTTTTACTACAGAACATGCACATAACGCTGCTTTTCTTGGGTAGCATAAAACCCGATGCAATCCAATCGCTCACGTCCGCCCTACATCAAATCAAATTTATCGGCTTTGATATAACAATACAAGGGTTTAGCACATTCTCCGTAAATGATCCAAGAGTCATTTTCGCGAAGGTAGAAAACGGCAGCGAAATGCTGGAAAGGCTGCACTTGGACATCACAGAAAGAATTTCGGTCTTTGGTGACGCTTTGCTTCCTATTGGCACAGAGAAGTTTTCGCCACATTTGACCGTAGCAAGGCTCAGGCATCCGGATGAAAGTGCAGTGCATAAAGTCAGTGCATTCCTAGAGGAAAATAAAGAGATTAACATCGGCACAGTGCATGTAAGTTCTTTCGTCCTGAAAAGAAGTGTGCTTACTAATTTCGGTCCAGTCTATACTGATTTGCGCACATTTAATTCTTCAGATTTATCCAATTGACCATTATAGGCGTGGCATCCACGGAGTTTCTACACGATGAATCAATATTGCGTATTAAGCAATTCTGCATCAGCATATTCGTCGCAATTATACATATCTGAGCCCATTTCCCGTCTGGCTTTACGACTACGCTCCTCCCTATCTCTATACTGAATTCGTAATTTCGAATTGTTATGCCAGTTGCCACGTGCTTCCTTACTGCTACTGTGCCGTTTGCAACTGCGACCGTGCCGCTCGCATGCTTCCTATGCTTCATAAGAGCCATCATACCGCTCGTAAAACGCCTTATTGAATCAAACTTGTTGAATACAATCTCATCATATGCGCCGCCTTGTTTAACTAATCTCCTTATAGTACGTTTTACGCTGCCAGTTCCGCTTGTAGCCTTATAGTCATGGTCAATCTGTGCTACCCAGAATTGTTGCACAATGCAGACGTTTCTTTAACCCGAATATAAATCCATGCATGTAATTGGCCGCGTATTTATCTGATCAAGACATGCTCATGGAATGGCCCACCTGGTCTATAATAAGTAGTCTTATGTCTTTTGACTTGGTGTACCTATCCAAACTTCCTATGGCACGTTCTCCGTTCACTGCGCCGCCCCTGCTTGTTGCTGCTGAGGCGCCGGTTGTTGCACTTGTATCAATGCCTTGTTTGCAAGCTCCCCAGGCCTGTAGAGCCTGTTCTCAAGCAGCATGTTATAACTCATCCCTGTCTTAGCATCGAAGGCAATGTGCCTCATGTTGCTACCAAAAAGGTCGACTTCAACCAGTGGGAGCTTCTTAGATGCAACGAAGCGCAATACGTCATGCAGAGTATCATATCTCTGGCCGTTTTGCAATCCTATAATGCGTGCTTCAAAATTCCTCTCTTTCGGGTTCTTGAACTGGGCCATGAACTTATCCAATGTGGCGCTTAGTTTCATATCCCAAGCGGAGAATCTTGCCACGCAAAGTGACATTGTGCTTACCTCGTAAAGGCTGATTAGCAACTCATCCGTTATATCTGTCTGCGCTATATACCTTACTGCAAGTTCGCTTTTGTATAACGTCATGTGGCACTCATTCTGCTTGTTGTAAACTGCCGCACCATACCTGTCAACCTTCTCCCTGGATATGTTGTTTCTGGTAACTGCCAGGAAGTTCTTGAATGTGAGTACGTATGCCTTTGAATTGAATTCCGGTTTCTTCATGTCTGCGCTAAGCGCCAATTCGAAGCTCACTTTTACACCCATATAAATATCTATTTAAATGTTGCCGTCACATAATACTTGGCTCGCATATTTCTGCCATAAAGTAAGGCTATTACTGTTGCGACTAAGATATTATGGCGAATTAATAATAAATATCTAAGCTGTCGCCCAGAGTATTGTGCTTGATGAAGTGAATGCATGAAAATAGAGGTTGTTGAAAATACGGACAAGGTCTTCAGGTTTAAGCTTACCGGAGCCAGTAACTGGTACGTGAATACGCTAAGGCGCATGGCAATAAATAACGTAAAGACATTCGCCATAGACAAGGTCACATTCTATGAAAATACCGGCGCCATGTTCGATGAATATATCGCGCACAGGATAGGTCTTGTTCCGATCCATACGCCGCTAAAAGGCTACAACAACGAGGATGAGATACTGTTCACCCTAGAAGTTTCGGGTCCTAAGACTGTGTACTCCAAGGAGCTGGAAAGCGCGGACAAAGAGGTCAAGGTCGCAAACGGGAACATACCGCTGATAAAGCTCGCAGCCGACCAGAGGATACGCCTGGAAGGCAAGGCCGTTATGGGCGTTGGTCTGAGGCATGCAAAGTTCCAGCCTGGTCTGGTGACTTACAACGATGCAAAAGACGGCTCATATGAGGTTTATGTTGAATCATTTGGTCAAATGCCACCCAGAGAAATAATTAATAAGGCTTTCGACGCAATAAGAGGGGAAATAAAAGAGGTAGGCAATGAAGTCAAAAAGCTTTGATAATTGTGCAGGGGTGGCAGAGCTTGGCCAAATGCGCTGGCTTGAGGGGTCAGTAGCTTTAGAGCTTGCGTGAGTTCAAATCTCACCCCCTGCATTGGTGATTGAATGAAACTGAACGTTGAAAACAGGGATGTCAAGGAATGGCTGGATGTGTTGAGCCTAGCGGCTAAGGAGAAGCATTATGCAGGTCTTTGGAAGAAGGTGCATTACGAAGTCGCCATACCATCAAGGATACGCTCTACTGTCAACCTTTACAAGATAAACAAGCTGACCAAGGACGGCGACAACGTGATAGTGCCTGGAAAGGTGCTTTCTGTGGGCTCAATGGACCATAAAGTCAACATATCAGCCATATCATACTCAATCGCGGCACGCAGCGCCCTAATGGATGCCAAGTGCAACATAGTGGAAATAAAGGACATGGTGAAGATGAATAAGATAAATCTTATAATATGAGATGCTTAGCATGGCAGAGATAAACCTTAATGAATTCGAAGTCTTCGATGCGGAGAACAAAATACTGGGCAGGCTCTCCAGCGTAGTCGCGAAAAACCTGCTGTCCGGCAAGAACGTAGCAGTGATAAACGCAGAGAAGGCAGTGATAAGCGGCAACAAGAAGGTAATATTGGCAAAATACAAGACAAGGCTCAGGCTGATGGAGAAGGAGAATCCAGAACATTCCCCCTACTGGCCAAGGAGGTCCGACATGCTTGTCAAGAGGATCATAAGGGGCATGCTGCCATACAACCGGCCAAGGGGCAAGACCGCATACAGGAAGCTTCGCGTCTTCCTCGGCGTTCCGCCCGCATTCAAGGATGCAAAGATTGCCAAGATTGAAAGCAAGGATCCTAACAAGATGTACGTTAACCACATAACCATAGCGGAGTTGTCCAGGCTTCTGGGCTACGGCGACAACGAGTAATGATGTTCACAAGGGTTTTACGATGACAGAAGAAAAAGTGCAGGAACCAGCGCCCCAACCGGCGCCACAACCTCCGGCAGAGGCTCAGCCTACTGCGTCCAAGAGGCTGCGCGCCTCACGGGCCAAGAAATCAACAAAGAAGCACAGTAAGGTGATAGTGCTTAAGAGCAAGAGGAAGGAAGCGGTCGCGCGTGCGTCAGTCAAGGCAGGCAATGGCGTAATAAGGATAAACAGGATGAACGTAAACACGATAGAGCCCAAGGAGTTCAGGAGCGCAATACTCGAGCCGATAAATGTTTCTAGCATAACCAGGGAACTTGCATCCAGGTTATCAATAGACGTGAATGTCAACGGCGGCGGTGCTAGTTCGCAGGTCCAGGCTGCACGTGGCGCAATAGCCAAGGCCATGGTGGCTTTCGCGGATACAGATTCCATAAGGAAAGAGTACCTGAGATACGACAGGTTCATGCTTGTGGACGACACGAGAAGGGTCGAGCCAAAGAAGTTCAAGGGACCAAAGGCCAGGGCCAGGTTCCAGAAGTCCTACAGATGATGGTGTTTTGATATGATGATACCTGTCAGATGTTTCACATGCGGCGCCGTGATAGCGGACAAGTGGGACGATTATGACAAAAAGGTGAACAAGGAGCATGAGGAGCCTGCGAATGTTCTTGACCAACTCGAAATCAAAAGGTACTGCTGCAGGCGAATGTTCATAAGCAATGTGGAGCTCATAGACGAATTCATAAAGTTCGGGAGGAAGTAATTAATAGTATTATGGTAAATAAAGAGCGGGGGCCGTCTGCTAGCTTGGTAGGCTTCTACCTTGGGGTGGTAGCGACCCGAGTTCAAATGCCAACGAGGCTGAAAATCTCGGCGGCCCCAAAGAGTGTTTAGAATGTCAGAAAACGAGGAGAATTTGCTTGTGGACCATAACCTCTACCTTGAGGCCGGCATACACATAGCGACGAAGGTGAAGAGTCCGGGCATGAAGAAGTTCATCTACAAGACTAGGGAGGACGGGCTTTACCTGCTGGATCTGAAGACGATAGACGGCAGGATACGAACTGCTGCAACAATGGTTTCAAGATACGATCCCAAGGACATAATAGTGACCGCATCTAGGGTCTACGCAATAGCGGCAGCCGAGAAGTTCGCAGAGATAATAGGCGCCAAGTTCATAAAGGGCAGAGTCACGCCTGGCATATTCACAAACCCGAACAGGAAGGACTTCACAGAGCCCAAGCTGATCATGATAAGCGACTCGAGGAACGAGAAGCAGGCCATAAAGGAGGCCAGCAAGGTCAACATGCCGATAATAGCCCTGAGCGATACCGACAATTCGACCAAGTTCCTTGACCTGATAATACCGTCCAACAACAGGGGCAGGAAGTCGCTCGCGTTCATATACTACCTCATGGCCAGGGAAGTTCTGAAAGCCAAGGGGGCCATAAAGACTGACGACGAGTTCAAGTACAGGGTGGAGGACTTCGAAGCAAGGCTTGAGACGCCAAAGTAACCTGGTCTCATATTAATTTCGCAATCGGTTGCTGCTTATGGAGCAAAGCAAATCCAAGAGGCTTTACCGTTCTCATAAAAACAAGGTAGTGGGCGGAGTGCTGGGCGGCATAGGCGAATACCTTGGTATAGAGCCCCTGATACTCAGGGCCATATACGTGCTACTCATAATATTCGCCGTATCAGTATACCTGGTGCTGCCGTTCTTGGCCCAGGCTCCTATGATATCTTCAGTGATCCTGGTTCTGGTGGCGCTGTACCTCCTGCTATGGGCCATGCTTCCATCTAGGAAGCAACAGGAAACCTCAGGCTAATCCTGCGATATCGCATCTTAGGATGTGATTCAGTGCAGCAATGCGCCCAGCGGCGCTATAAGATAAGCCACAAGCGCCAAGGCCATGGCGCCTAAGCTTATGTTCCTTGCGCTGATGAAGAACTGCGAGCTTCTCTTGAGGGCACCAGCTTCGATGCGCTTGAAGTAGCCTATTGCGACGTACATGAGCGCAGCGTCGGCTATGAGTATCGGTATCATGTAAAGCGCATTATAAAGGAACGGCTCGTAGAAGAAGAAGGCGAATATGCTTATCGCAACCGCCTCTGCGTAGAGCACCAGCGCTATAGTGGCTGACTTCGGCGCACCTATGTAATGGACCAGCCCCCTCATCCTCCGGACCTTTGCATCGCCATCATAATCCCTTATCATCCCGTGTATCTCTCGCGCCAGCCCGCTCAGGAATATTATTATGGATATTATTATGATGCTCTGCGCTATATAGCCCGATACCACTAAGTCCCCATAGATGAAAGCGACAACCATGGACAGCGCTATGTAGACGTTGCCCAGCAGCAGCGTGTCCTTCAGCCTGTAGCTGTAAAGGAAAGCCATCACGCCGAACATTATGGCAAGCATGAAAGCGTAGAAGTTTATCGGGAAGCTTGCAGCTACGCCTATGATGAAGCTTGCCCCGGCCGTATAAAGAGCGGCCTTCTTGCTCACTGCGCCTGACACTAGGGGCCTGTCGAAGCGCCTGTTGGCGCGGTCCGTCTCCACGTCGAAGTAGTCGTTTATCGCGAACGAGGCCATGCTGAGGAATATCGGGGTTATTATGCTGAGGGCTATGATGCCGAATTGGGGCAATCCGCCGAGGCCTACGGTCTCAAGCTCGGCGGCAATGACCGCGAGCACCAGCATTATGCTGTGCTCTATGCGCGTAAGCTTCAGAAGGCCCATCACTCTGTCATTAAACGAAAACCTGTTTTTCATGGGATCGTCGCTGTAATATCTGTTGTATCCACGCTTTTAAGCGCTTCGCAAGAACACGGGCACGGTATGCACACCGATCAGCGCTCGCAATACGGATACAGGCAGCCGCCTGCATATTCAGAACCCGCTACAACCGGCACATTCGTACCGGGGTGTATGCTGAGCACCTGGTTCTCCTTGCTGCCATACCTATAAACAGTTACGCCCTTGCACTTCAACTTGTGGGCGAGCATGTAAACTTCCGCCACGTCCTTCGTAGTCGCATCCGCCGGCAGGTTCACAGTCTTGGACACGGCGTTATCAACGTGCTTCTGGAAGGCCGCCTGCATCTTGACGTGCCATTCAGGGCTGATATCCAGGGCGCTCACGAATATCTCCTTGGCTTTGTTAGGTACACCGGCCATGCCCTGCACTGAACCTGTCATGGCTATGCGGTTCATCAGCTCTTCGCTGTAGAAGCCGTTCCTCTTCGCATAGTTCCTGAACACGTCGTTTACCTCGAGCAGCTCAGTGCCTTCCATCACGTTCCTCACGTAACTTATGGCGAACAGAGGCTCTATCCCGCTGGAAGCATTCGCAATTATGCTTATGGTGCCGGTAGGCGCTATTGTGGTCACTGTGGCATTCCTCATAGCGTTGTAACCCTTCCTGAGCGTGCTCTGCTCAAAGTTTGGGAACGAGCCCCTCCTGATACCTATATTCATGGATGCATCCTTGGCAGTCTTCTGTATAAAGGACATGAGCTTGTCAGCTATCCCAAGCGCTTGGGCGCTGTCGTACCTAATGCCAAGTTCAGTGAGCATGTCGGCCCAACCCATTATGCCCAGGCCTATCTTCCTGTTGGCCTTCGTCTTGTAGTCTATCTCCTTGAATATGTAG
Source organism: Microcaldota archaeon (assembly GCA_021818545.1). GTDB lineage: Archaea > Micrarchaeota > Micrarchaeia > Micrarchaeales > Micrarchaeaceae > JAKATK01. The sequence continues at coordinate 43,953 of JAKATX010000001.1, read as the reverse complement.
GTGTTGGCGTCTATGACGTTATCCAGGAAGTGCACGGCCGTTGTGACCACATCCTCGAGCAGGGCCCAATCGATTTCGTTCTTCTTCACTATTCTGGAGACGTTTATGGAGCCAAGATTGCACGATTCGTAAGGCAGGAGCGGCTGTTCGCCGCAGTTATGGATTACTATTCCATTTCCGATGAAAGAGTGCGTTACCGGCTCTTGCAGATCGTAAACATCCTCTACTCCGTCTTCTACGAGTGATTCGACAGTTACAGCAGATTTAATTTTATCAGTATAAGGCCCCTTTGTATAACTATCAATGACTTCGTCTAACCTCGCCATTTTGCTTTTCGAAATGAATCCTATATTTGCTGCAAAAGTAAAAATATTCGGGCCACTGATTGAAATCTCATGGGCTGCTTTTGTCTTATATCCTTTCAGGATCATCCTGTCTGCGCTCGGCATCATTCTTGTGCCTGCGTTCCTCCTATTTCTATATATTCGGCTACTAACGCCGAAGTTGAGTAAAAGGAGTTGAACACCTCTAAGTAACTCCTCGCTTATCGAAGTGAGCCTTACAGTATTCCTGGACTTGCTTTGTTTTCCAATAGTGCCATCTGCTTCGAAGAGCGCCTGCATGAAGCCCCTTTGCATCTCCTCTGAACCATTGAATACAGCCTCAGGTACCTTGAGCTTCTGCTCGCCAAGCCCGTATCTTAAAGCGAATTCCTTCAATCTTTCCGAAGCAATAGTCTTCCGCTTTAGCTGTTGAATTGTAACTATGCCAACATTATTGATGCCATTACTTGACTTGGTGTGCCTTATAACGCTATTGACATCGTATGCGAAACTTTCTGCAAGCTCCATATCATTGCCGTAAAACGAAAGGACTGCGCAGTCGTTTCCTGCGCCCATGTTTATATGGCCATCACCGACAAGCCAGCCAAGCACTTTCCCCTCTGCCGCGGTGCCGGTTCTTCCAAAAGCTCCTACACTATTTGATATGCGTACTTTCTCGCCATCTCTGAGTTCGCCCGCAGCGACCCACCCCCTTTCTTCGCTGTAAACCTTATGGTCAATGGTCAATCTTATCATAAATCCCTCTTTCATTGTCAATCTTACTACGGGCTTCGTGCCGGTTAGAATAACTGGTGACGATATCTGCCTTGTGCCTGCCCCAAAGCGGCCATCTACTATTATTGTAATTGGTCGGGCCATCTCATACAATGCTTTCGCTGTGAAAAGCCCTTCCGATGTGCTTATTAGCGTATCACCAGTGACGCAGGGATTTGTGGCCTCTATATGTTCTATTTTGCTCAGTGGATTATGTCTATTTATTTCATCTATAAAGACCAACCCCGGGTCTCCAGTTTTCCACGCGTTCGACACTATCGTGTTGAAAAGCATTCGTCCATTTATGCTGCGCACGGCCGTTTTTGTCCTGGGATTTATCAGTTCTATGCCCCTGTCGTGTGCTACGGCGTCCATGAACTTGTCATCGCAGCTCACCGATATGTTGAAGTTCGTAAGCTCGCTCTTGTCGAGCTTTATCGATATGAATTTCTCTATGTCCGGATGGTCATAGCGCAGCATTCCCATGTTGGCCCCGCGCCTCTTCCCTCCCTGCTTTATGGCCTCCGTTGCTGCATTGAATACCCTTATGAAAGACACCGGACCTGACGCGACGCCCTGCGTTGTCTTGACGAAGTCCCCTTCCGGTCTGAGCCGCGAAAAGCTGAACCCCGTGCCCCCGCCTGTCTGCTGTATCTTGACCATCTTGTGTATCGAATCAAATATGCCATCAAGTGAATCCTCCACTGGCAGGACGAAGCACGCGCTCAGTTGGTTCGATCCAGTCCCGGCATTCATCAACGTCGGAGAATTTGGCATGAACAGCTTGTTGCTCATCATGTCATAGAACGCTTTCTTGCTCGTGTCCGGGTTCTCCTTGTACGTTTTATCAACTTTGGCTACGGAAACTGCCACCCTTGAAAACATCTGGGTGGGCGTCTCTGCCACATTGCCGTTCTTGTCCTTGATAAGGTATCGCCTGTTTAGCACACTGATGGCGTTCGGGCTCATCTTCAGCTCGTCGTTGTAGACGCCCATCATGGATTTTAATAGCCTAAGCTCCCTATGCGCATTCCTATAAAGTATGTAGTCCTTAGCAACATGCGGAAGCTTCTCAGACATAAGCGCCTCCTCAACCAGGTCCTGCACGTCCTCAACGCCAGGCGTGGAGTTCCCGAACTTCTTCCCGAGCCTGTCCACCACTATCTTTGCTATCGCTGTTGACTTTTCCATATCTTTATCGTCAAAGCCAACGTCCGTCATTGCGCCATGCACTGCATTGACTATCTTGGACACATCAAACCTGACCACCCTGCCATCGCGCTTCCTGAGGCTCTTCAGCATGCCCATCGCCATAAACATATGACATGATTCATGCTATTAATAAATACTTTCGTCAAGTTATAACATTCATGGACAAGAAGTCGATGGTCAAAAAGAATTCCGCCCTTTTGGACAGCCTCGGCTTTGCACAGGTAGACGTAACCGAAACGCATTCGTGCTTCGATATAATGGCTGAAAGGAACGGCAGGATAGTCCTTCTCAAGATAGTAAAGAACATAGATTCGGTAAATGGCCAGTCCATAGAAGCGTTAAAAAAGCTCAGCAAGTTCCTGGAAGCTGATACTTTCATAATAGGCTCGATGCACAAGGGCGAGAAGTTGTCCGACACATCAAGCTTGTATAGGCGTGGCTTGCCGTGCATATCCGGCGGCGCTCTAGAATACACGCTTACCGGGGGCGAGATGCTCGCAAAAAGCGACAGGTTCAAGGGCGCCAAGTACAGGATAGACGGCGCTGCACTGAGGAGGATGAGGAAGCTGTGCGGCATGAGCATGAAGCAGCTTGCAGAAGCAGTTGGCGTTTCAAAGGACAGCATATACAGGTACGAGAGGGGCGAGGCGTACGCGACAAGCGAATACATGCTGAGGCTCGAATCGTTTTTCAAGAGCAAGCTTTGGTACAGCGATGGCCCGCGCCCGATAGAAAACAAGGGTTCCGCGTCCGAGTACAAGAGGCTCAACGACAAGCTCGATGTGCTCTTCATGGATTCCGGCGGAGCCCCGTTCGAAATGCTGGGCAAGCGCGCGTATCGGTACGAGATAGGCAGATATGCAGATGCAAGGACGCTTAACAAACTGTCTTCGCTATACAAAGGCATCGCAGAACTGCTTGAACACGATTATCCATTCTTCATATCAACTAACGGCCGACACAGGAGCGTAAACGGCATAGCGATTCTTACGAATGATGAGCTAGGGGCGGTGCAGAACGAGGATGAGCTGATAACGATCATAAGTTCGAGATCATAAATGCACCCTTACCATATATACTGAGATCCTATACTTCCTAAAAATAAAGTTTATACTGGCTTAAGATAAAATGCTACGCTGTCACCCCTACCCGTATCATTATACTTTTTTGCTATGCTATCGAAATATGCCAACTGCTCCTTCGTAAAAATATTTTTGCTTGCATGCCATAGCGGTATGCCCATTTTGTATAGTTCGCTCACTTTTATATTATCACCCGTACTATCAGAAACCATCTTCACTACACTAAAATGGGATTTTTTTGCAGCAATCTCCATGGCTTTACGTGTGAATATCACCAAATGCCTAGAGGGATCCAAGCCATTCCAAAACTGTTTATATCTATCAAATGCATAAGAATCGGCTACTGGCATTCTTACTAGAAACACGCCTCCATTCTTGATCAGCGCTCTCACCTTTTTTATGACCTTTAGCGGATTTTTCATATGCTCAAGGCTATGGTTCATAACAATATAATCAAATTTCTGTTTTACGTGAAAAACGTCCTTCTTTTGAATCTCTATATCCTTTGAGGGATTTGTTGGTTCGTCTATAAAAGGATCTATTCCTACAAGGGAATCGAAACCTAGGAACTGCAACTTTTTGAGAAATGTTCCAGTTCTTGTGCCTATATCTAAAAGTGCCAACCCGTTATACGAAGACCTCCCAGATATCCTTAGCATCAGACATACAGATTCTAAATTCGAATGGGGGTTGTAAGTTTCGCCAAAAGCCGTCTTTGTTACGGCTATTTTTGCATGATAATAAACATATAACTTATACAGCAACGCGTTTACGTAATCAATGAAAGAAGAAGAAAATTTATGCCCGCTCGAATATTCATCCGGATAATATTTGGACAGATCTTTAGGGACATTAAGCATATTCAGGGATCCGCAATCCCTACATCTCGCGTAATAAAATGTTTCCCTCAGCCCAATTAACATCTCCTTTGTCTTTATCATTTCAGAATATGCATTGCAATTGCAGACCTTGCACACAAATCTTTCAGTTTTGTTCAAATTATCCTCCTACTGGACGTCCAAAATAAATCAGTTGCCTAATAAAATTGGAGCTATTAATCTTTATGGCATAATCGTAAAGCAAATTTACAGTTTAACCTTTTATAATATTCCTTATCGTGTGTTGTGCAGGAGGTGCATAGTGTCGCAGTGCTTTAAGTTTGCTCACAATAGTATGAATAACAGTAAGTTGCCTATGGATATGGAAATAATTGTACCTACGAATATCGCAACTGCGAACGGCATTCCCTCCTTATAGACAGGGAAGCGCGTCTTTATCCCCTTCCTCCTCATCTCCGATATCATTTTATCGTCAATGAGCCTTTCGAAGCTTTTAACCCGTGTCTTGGTCCTTGTCAAGGTATCATGGTCCATCAGATTAAGAGCTATCATATCCCCGCTCTCGAATCCCGTGGCAGGCACGTACTTTACCATGGCTTGCGTCATAAGCCTTTGGAATAGCACTATTGATATGGAAGACAGCATTATCAATGCCAACAGTAGGAACCTGCCCATCCCTATGTTGAGCACCAACACCAGGAAAACCATAAAGAAAGCATAAGTAAGCCCTATTATTACAGCGTTGTAAAAGTCCCTCCTGCGTATGGTTGAGACGGGATCCTTGACTCTGCCATACCCCTTGGGTATGTAATACAGCGGGAACAGTATGAGCGCCGCTATGCCGGCATCTATCAGAACAGATATTATGAAAGGCAGCTGCACTGCGGGCCCAAAGCCATACTCCACAGGCTGTAGGGGTATGAGTAGCGATATCACTATGAATTCTGCGACATCCGCCGCGCCTATCTGCCCTATCCTGTAAATCGCATAGCCAGCGATAAATACTACGGCGGCTATTGCCAGATTCGTCACAGTGGCGGGATTGAAATAAACAACTGCAATGAAAAGAGCGTAAAGAACCGATGCATATACGATTTCATTTGGTATGGACCTCTTGTTGAAGACGTCGAATAGCATGTATACTAGTGCTATGACGATGACGCTCACAGTCCTAAATGCCGTTACGTCCATCAACATTCACTCTACAAACAAATATGCATCTGCAATGATTATCTTGAAACCCAAGAATTATAATCATGTAGTCTAATATTATCTAAATTATCCAAAACGGATGAGAGTGTTGCAATGGTGGATTACGCTGCTATAGAGGCTAAATGGCAGAAAGAGTGGGAGAACGCAAAAGTCTTTGAACCAGAGCCGAATGACAAGCCATCCATACTTGTGACCGCGGCCTTCCCATACTTAGACATGCCGCAGCACATTGGCCACCTAAGGACTTATGGTACTGCCGACACGTACGCCAGATACATGCGTATGCAGGGCTACAACGTGCTCTACCCGATGGGTTTCCATGCTACTGGCACGCCGGTACTCGCCATAGCGAAGCGAATAGTGGCAAGGGATCCCGAGATACTGGAAACACTTAAGCTGTTCAAGGTGCCGGACTCCGAGTTATCTAGCATGGAGGATCCGCTTTATATAACGAAGTATTTTGCCAAGGCCATGGAAACTGGCATGAAAGCGGCCGGCTACAGCATAGACTGGAGGAGATCCTTCGTTTCTATCGATCCCATATACAGCAAGATGGTGGAATGGCAGTTCATGCGGCTCAAGGAACTTGGCTTGCTTACTCATGGTGCGCATCCGGTAGGCTGGTGCACGAACGAAGGCAATGCCGTGGGCCAGCATGACACCAAGCATGACATTCAGCCGAAGATAGACAGTATAGTCGTAATAAAGTTCAAGGATGCCGGGTCAGGCGCATATTTCGGCTGCGCGACATACCGGCCGGAGACGATATACGGAGTTACGAACATATTCGTTAACGATGCGATAGACTACGTAGTGGCGTCGGTGGATGGGACAGACTTATACCTTGCAGAAGAGGCAGCAAGAATCCTTTCGCAGCAGGCAAAGGTGGAAATAAAATCTAAGGTAAGCGGCAAATCGTTGGTAGGCAAGCAGGCCATAAATCCAATCGATGGAAAGTTGGTGCCTATACTGCCCGGCTTCTTTGTCAAGGGCGATACCGGGACAGGGGTAGTGATGAGTGTGCCTTCTCATGCTCCATTCGATTACGCCGCATTAGAGCGGCTCAAGGCCAGTGGTTATCCATTGCCGCATTTCGAATACACCAAAGTTTTGGATATAGAGCCGCTCAACAATGTGACCATAGGCAGATCAATAGAGGGAGTAGCATCCGGCGCGGCCAAGGCAGTGCACCCGGAGATACCTGCATTGGCATATCTTGAAATACTTAAGATGGATCACCAGTCAGATGAAAGCGCCCTAGAGGTAGCCACAAAACTGGTTTACAGGGAAGAGGCGCACTGGGGCGTAATGGTCGTTGGCAAGTACAAAGGGTCCAAGGAGCCTGTGGCAAGGGAAGCGCTGAAAGCCGATCTCATAAGCTCTAGCGATGCATTCCAGATATATATTCTCGGAAACGAGGAACCCGTCATATGCAGGTGCGGCAGTAAGGTGCTTATAAAATTGGTAACTGACCAGTGGTTCATAAATTATGGCGACAAGGGCTGGAAAGACAAGGTCAAAGCATTGCTGCCCAAGGTGCACCTATATCCTGAAGGCTCAAAGCGCAGCTACGAAGTCACAATAGACTGGATCGAGGAGCGCGCCGCGGAGCGCGCGCAGGGGCTTGGCACGCCATTCCCGTTCAATCCAAAGCACATAATAGAATCGCTGTCCGACTCTACGATATACATGAGCTTCTACACATTCGTGCATGTGCTCAGGAACAACAAGGTAACACCAGAACAGCTCAAGCCTGAGTTCTTCGATTACGTGATAAACGCTAAGGGCACGGTCCAAGCGGTTTCATCCGCAACTGGAATAGATATAATGGCAGTGCAGAAGTGCAGGGACCTTTTCGATTACTGGTATGCGTTCACATCAAGGCATTCCGCCACGGATCTCATACCCAGCCACCTCACCATGTATTTGTTCAATCAAGTCGCGATAATGCAGGAGAAGAACTGGCCCAAGCAGATAGTGGCAAATGCACTGGTCAACTACGAGGGCGAAAAGATGAGCAAGAGCCTTGGCAACATAATACCGCTCTTGGATGGCATAAAGGAGTACGGGGCAGACAACCTCCGGCTGGTTGAGATAGCCGGCGCGGACCTAGACACAGTAACAGAATTCTCGGTCGGCGCGATAAACGGTATAAAGGATCGCAACGAGTTCCTTTACAAGACAGCTTTGGGCCTCGGCGACATGAACTCCGCGGGCCTGGGCCATATAGACTACTGGCTGTACTCCAAGCTGAACTCGAAGATAAAGGCGGCAACAGCATCAATGCAGGGCCTGAACCTGAAGAGCGCCTACGGCGAGATATTCTACAACTCTGTTTCCGAACTGAAGTACTACTTCGCCAGGGGTGGCTCCAGCGCGATAGCCATAGGCAGCTACATGGAGAGCGTGGCCTTGATGCTGGCGCCTGTGATGCCCCATTTTGCAGAGGAGCTTTGGCATGCAATGGGCAAGACTTCGCTGGTCGTGCAGGAGCGCTGGCCCGCCGTGGAAGAGGGCATGATAAATGCCGATGCCGAGTATACGGAGGAGCTGATGGGCAGCGTTATAAGCGACATATCCAGCGTCATAGAGCTTACATCAAAGATGGACGCCAACAAGGGAAAGAAGCCCAGGGCAATACGGATAATAATCGCATCGGAGTGGAAGACCAAGGCCATAAACGCGTTCGTGGACAGCAAGGACATAGGTAAGGTAATGGTCATGCCGGAGTTCGCCAAGGAAAACAAGGAGCAGGTAGCAAAGGTGCTGGCGCAGTTGGCCAAGAAAGCAAGGGGGCTGCTCAAGGTGCGGGACATAGACCCAAAGCTGGTCAAGGAAGGGTTCGGGCAGGGCAGGGACTACATAGCGAAACAGTTCAAAGCAGATGTTTCCATAGAGCTCGAAAGCGAGTCGCAGTCCCCACGCGCTACAAGGGCCATGCCCGACAAGCCCAGCATCGATATCTCTTGGGCCTGATAAGTTGTCACGTTACTACAGATACATTTAATATGGTAGTGACCACATAGCTTCCCTATGTGCGCCAGAGTCGGCATTTGCCCCCCTTGGCTGTAGTGCAAATGACGTGTTACTAATGGTGGAAAAAGGTCTGCTTGGCCAATTCGACGTCTTCATATTCGACTGGGACGGTACGCTGACCCAGATGCACTTCCTTAGGAAGCTTAACCAGATGCTCAACCCTAGCTGGAGGTACAAGAAGCGAAGGACTAGGCAGATGCTCAGGATAGGCGACGCCGAAGTGTATAACATAGTACACACAAAGAGGCGCTACGCGGTAGAGATGCGTGCGATGGAGTTCAAGAACAAGATGCTCATAAGCCTGATAGAGCTATCCCTAAAGTTCGTTAAGCCACACCTCCAGGATTATGCGAAGGATGTCATAACCACGCTGTACAAGGACAACAAAAAGATCGCACTACTTACCGATGCCAACCCATACCGTGCGCTTAGGGAGCTGTCCGAGGAGCACATATCGAACTATTTCGACGTTGTTGTCAGCGGCCAGGAGATAAAGGCGCTCAAGCCGAATCCAGCCGGAATAGATACTGTGCTTTACGCCCTAAATCTGCATAAGGACAAGAACAGGGTAGTATACATATGTGATATGGTGGACGATGTGCTGGCCGCCAAAAACGCAGGGGTAAGGGCGTGCGCGGTGGCCAACGGGGTCGAGAGCTATGAGAGGCTTTCCAAGGTAAGGCCGTGGCGCATTTACAACAGCATGGAGTCGCTAAGGAAGGCGCTGTGAAGCATACTGATGTGCATACATACCAATTCCCTTACAGAATGCTTAGCAGAAAGCCCTTATCCTTTAGATAAGGGATGAATGCGAAAGGTATTTAAAAATGTCAATGGATAATAAAGATAATATGGATAAAGTAAAAGTGCAGCTCGATAAGGACATTGTAAATAAGTTGCTATCATTGAAAAAAGTTGGCGATACCTACTCTGATGTGATAAGGAGGCTGATAAAGAAGGCGAAGGTATGATTCTAACCTATAAAATCAAGCATAACAAAGACTTCTCATTAGAACTAAAGAAGGCTCGGCAGATTGCAGAAGTCGCAATGAAAACCAGAACCCAGACAACCGCAGACGTGAAGCAATACGGATTGAAGTCAATTATCGCCAATCAAATACTTCGTGAGTATGCAAGGAACAGAAAACTGAAGAGAGTTGGAAATGTGAATCTTATTGTTCCAAGTCAGGGAATATCTATCAAAGAACATATAATCAGAGTTTCATCCCTCAAACTTGAGATGCCATACCAATTCCCAGATAACTTCAAGAAGATAAACCAGATTGAATTTGACTCTGTTTATGCCTATGTTTCTGTTTCAATTGAAGAGCCAGAAGCACTCAAACCAAAAGGCTTCATAGGTGTAGACTTAAACACAACAGGACATATCGTAGTTGTTGGAAATCCAGATAGTAGAAACTGCAAAAGAGAATCAATACGGCATCAAACTTGAGAAACTGGAAGGAATCAGGAAGAACAGGAAACACAGAAAGTCATTCAATTTTGCACTAAATAGTTGGTCATTCTACCAGTTGCAGCAATTCATCGAATATAAGGCAAAATCATGCGGAATATCAGTTGCCTATGTGGAGCCTAAATACACATCGCAAGAGTGTTCAAGGTGCGGAAACATAGGGACAAGACAAGGAAAAGAATTCGTGTGCCAGTCGTGTGGGCACTTTGATCATGCCGATGTAAATGCATCGTTCAATATAGCGAAACGTGATGGCATAGGTCAATTCAGCACAGACAGAGATGTGTTGAAGGGCAGCACTGATACGCCCCAAGGTGCAACTCTATGAACGCAGAGACACCGAACCAAATAGGAACCTCCTATCCTTCAGATAGGAGAGGATGTCAGTTTTCTATAACCGTCGAGCATATTGCAAAACTTTAAAAACCTTTGCTACGTAATATAAACAGATACGGGAGTAAGCGCATAAAGCGTCAGAATTTCGTATGAGATAGATAAAATGAATGACGAAGAGATGGATTCCGGAGAGAGAGGGGATCAAGAAAGGAGAGACGGGGGATACAGGATAAAGCCAAGCTACTTCCTGCCAAAGCCAGTGAAGGTCGGAGACGAACTTCAGGTAAAGGTCGAGGCGGTCGGAGCTAAGGGAGACGGGATAGCCAAGAAAGACGGTTTCGTTATCTTCATAAAGGGTGCTCAGCAGGGTGCCGACGTGAAGGTTAGGATTGTCGACGTAAAGGCAAAGTCTGCGGTCGCTGAGCTGATCCAATAAACCTAAGTTTTAATTTTTTACTTTATTTCTTTAATCTTATATTTCTGTGTTTTCAATACTATAGCGGAGCTTATAGGCGTTTTTGATGTACGATTCCAATACTGAAATCAAGTGGGATGGGATTTGGAGGGAGCACAAGGCATTCCTTTTCGATGAAAAGTCTGACAAGCCCACCTACATTATAGACACCCCTCCGCCGTTCACAAACGGCGCGCTTCACATGGGGCAAGTATTCTGGGTTTGTTACATAGACACCATAGCGCGATACAAGCGCATGCAGGGCTACAACGTGCTATATCCGCAAGGCTGGGATGCCCACGGCTTTCCCACAGAGCTGGCGGTGGAGCAGAAGTACGGCAAGAAGCTCGGCAGGGAGGAGTTCTACAACAAGTGCGTGGAGGAATCAACCGCCAACATATCAAAGATGAAGGAAGGGATGCTGAGGCTGGGTGCCTCTTTTGACGAGCGGTACGAGTATCTGACCATATCCGACGATTACATCACGAAGGTCCAGTTGTCGCTGCTGCAGATGCATGACAACGGCTTTGTTTACAGGGCAGCGCATCCGGTGGAATGGTGCGTAAGTTGCGCTACTACAATATCTAGAGAGCAGGCCGAGGAGAAGGAGTCAGATACATACCTGAACTATGTCAACTTCAAGCTGAAGGACTCCGACGCAGTAATGACCATAGCGACCACAAGGCCGGAGATGCTGCACGCCTGTGTCGGTGTGGCAGTAAATTCTGGGGATGAAAGGTTCGCAAAATTCTTGGGCAAGAGCGTCATAGTGCCATTGTTTGACAAGGAAGTCAAGATATTCGGCGATGAGACCGTGGAGAAGGAATTCGGTACTGGCGCAGAAATGGTGTGTACGTTCGGTGACAAGGCAGACGTCACGATGTACTACAAGCACAAGCTTGATATGGTGGACGCAATAGACGAGAACGGCGCCATAAAGAACGCCGGGCATTTCAACGGGCTGGGCATAAAGGAGGCGCGGAAGAAGATCGTGGATGCGCTTGCGGACTCTGGTGCGTTGGTCAAGAAGGAGAAGATAAAACATACTATAAAGATACATGACAGGTGTGGCACCCCGATAGAATTAATCTCATCTTTGCAATGGTTCATAAAGATAAAGGACAAGGCCGAAAAGATAAACGAGATTGCTAGGGAGATTCACTGGTTCCCCGGCTTCGCGCTTCAGAGGCTCCAGGATTGGAGCAACTTCATAGAGTGGGATTGGGCCATATCAAGGAACAGGGTTTTCGGAACTCCGATACCGTTCTGGCACTGCGAAAAGTGCGGCGAGATAGTCGCAGCCCAGAAAGAATGGCTGCCGGTCGACACGCTCAAACGCGCGCCTCCGATAAAGGCATGCAAGAAGTGTGGCGGCCAGCTTGCCGGAGAGACGAACACCCTCGATGGATGGATAGACTCGTCAATAACCCCGCTTGTCATATGCGGATGGCCAAATAAGGATGAGAGCAGGAGCATGCCATCCTCGGTAAGGATACAGGGCACTGACATAATAAGGACATGGGCTTTCTATACGATATTCAGGACATGGGCGCTCACTGGTGGCAAGCCATGGGAGTCCATAATAGCCCACTCAATGATACTTGGGACGGATGGCAAGGAGATGCACAAAAGTCTCGGCAACGGCGTTTATCCTTCAGAGTTGTTGCAGAAGTACACTGCCGATGCCGTGAGGCTCTGGGTCTCAATGTCCGGAGCCATAAGCAAGGACAAGGTATTCGCGTACAAGGACATGGATTTCGCCAAGAATTTCATAAACAAGCTGTACAACTCGGCGCTTTTCGTTAAGAAGGCGCTGGACGAGGCCGGCGCACCCAAGGCGGAGCCGAGCAAGAGCATGGGCATATTCGATATGTGGATAATGCACAGGTTCAATGAGCTGGTCGCAACAGTGGAAAAGGCGTACAACGAATACAACCTGTACGAGGCGTCCAATGCCATAATAAACTTCTATTGGCACGAGTTCTGCGATTTCTACATAGAGAACGTCAAGTACAGGATATACGGGAAGGAGCCTTCAATGGAACGCAGCAGGCATGCTGCAGCATTCACCCTAAGGTACGTCCTCGAGAACTCGCTCAAGCTCATCGCCCCAATAATCCCGCATGCCGCCGAGGAGATAAACTCGATGTTCTCTAACGAGTACCTGTTCAAGTCGCATTTCCCAGAGCACAAGGACGACTCCCACGAGGCAGGATATGCGATCAACGGGGTTCTATTCCAGAGCGACATAATAGATGTTGATTTCAGGGACACAGGCGCGCTCCTCAATCAGATAATAAGCGAGGTCAGAAAGGCAAAGGCAAAGCAGCATCTTGCGCTGAATTACGAGATAAGCTCTATCGACGTGGTGGTGCCTTCCCAGTACGCCAAGGCAGTGGAGCACTGCAAGAAGGAACTGGTCAATATATGCAAGATAAAGAGCGTCAACATAAAGGCGGGTGGCGACTATTCTGTCGCTATTAATATATAGCTTACTGTGCAAATATATTTTGCCGTGTGGCGCTGCTGGCAATTCAGCCGGCATAAAAGCAAAATCGCGCCGCTACGACGTTTTTATAGGTGCTAAAATACATGGCTAGAATGCATTCAAAGAAGCGTGGAAAGTCAAAGTCCAGGAAGCCTATGCTGGAACCCAGCGCAGTGCCGGAGAACCAAGGCATGGCAAAGGAGCAGATAGTCGATGCCATAATATCATACTCAAAGCAAGGTCTGACCCCTGCGATGATAGGGGAAAGGCTGAAGAAGGAGCACAGCGTGCCATACATAAAGCAGGTCATGGGGAAGAGGCTCTCAGTCATATTGAAGGAGAATGGACAGGGAAGCGAGATACCTTCCGATCTCATGGATCTTATGAAGAAGGCAGTAAAGATAAACGAGCATCTTGCCAAGAATGGGCAGGACGTTCACAATAAGAGGAACCTGCGCAGGACGGAGTCAAAGATATGGCGCCTCTCAAAGTACTACATAAGGTCCGGGACGCTCCCATCAACGTGGAAGTACGATCCGCAGCAGGCAGCACTCCTGATAAAGGGCAAGGTGTGATTCAATGGCTTCACAAAGATCAGTGGATAAGTGGAAGATGAAGAAGTGGTTCTCGGTATACGCTCCGTCGATATTCAACGATGCAGTCATAGGCGAGATGCCCGCGAATGATGACAAGGCAGCATCCGGTAGGAAAGTCGTCGTTAGCATGGACATCCTTACGAAGAATCCGGCTCACGCTTATACGAACGTGGTGCTCAAGGTTGTTGATGTTAAGGGAGACGCAGCTCATACCAAGGTCGTCTCAATAGAGCAGTTGTACAGCTACATGAGGTCGCTTGTAAGGAGGTACAAGAGCGTATCAGATTCCGTGCTCCCGATGAACACCAAGGACAGCATTCCGGTTGTTCTTAAGCTAATCGCAATAACAAAGGGCCGCACCACCCATGTAAAGCTGGTCGGCATAAGGAAGGAGATGAACGAACTTGCGGTCAACTTCCTGAAGGAACATACCGCAAACGAGGTCATGAGCGCTGTTATAGAAGGCAAGCTTCAGGCCGAGCTGCAGAGCAAGCTAGAGCACATTACGGAGATAAACAAGGTAGAAGTAAGGAAGCTCGAGATAGCAGGCTAATCGACTATCATAAATCTGTCAATGCCAAGTCTGTCAATGTTCAGCATGTTTGCCGGTGCACCTAGCTTTCAGTCATGCCTCCTGCTTTAGCATGCTTTGAAGGTCGCCGAACTTTTCTATCGTAATATTCCCTGTGGCCTTTGATATCCTGTTCATTATTGCCAATCCTATCCCTCGTTCGTCAAACTTCTGTATCAACCCTAGCTTCGCCTGCGTCTCGTCGAGCGCCCTGAAGCCGTCGAAAAGGTTTTTCGCCACCTCATAGAGATTGTCCTCGCTTCCCAATATTATCATTGATATATTGCGCAGCTTCATCGTGGTCTTAAGTGTGTTGGCGGTTTCGCTGCTGCAGAGTATCGCGAGGGGCTCTTCCATATCGCCAGAAAGCATTGCGGCCCCGCGCAGTATGGTGCCGTCGCTCGCAAGTACGAGCTTTTTGTCAGGCGCATAATGCCTGTATTTCATTCCTGGCGCTATGGCGACCTCATCCGGCGCGGCCGTTCTGTTTACCGTATCCGGCACGGATATCCTGCCTATGTACTTCTCCAGCTCCTCCACCGTGAAGGCGCCCGGCCTTAGCAGCACAGGCGGATTTGTGGTCATGTTTATTATGGTGGATTCGACGCCAAAAGTCGCGTCGCCTCCGTCTATTATCACATCAACCTTGCCGTCAAGGTCATCCACCACGTGCTCGAACCTAGTTGTGCTGGGCTTGGTCGATATGTTGGCGCTGGGTGCCGCTATGGGCACTCCGCTGTACTCAATTAGCTCAAGCGCTATCCTGTGCGCAGGGCATCTTACCGCCGCAGTGTCAAGTCCTGCAGTTGCTATGTCCGGGACATCGGTGTTCTTTTTCAGCACCAAAGTTATCGGCCCCGGCCACGCCTTGGAAGCGAACTCCAGCGTTCGCTGGTCGACATCCCTGGCAACCCTGCCCAGCCATCCCTGCCCAGGTATATGCAATATCAACGGGTTGTCCGCCGGCCTGCCTTTTATCTCGAATATCCTGCCGCATGCGTCCTTGTCAAAGCAGTTGGCACCCAAGCCGTAAACGGTCTCGGTGGGGAATGCTACGGTGCCGCCATCCTTTATGACCTTGGCCGCCTCCATCACCCTCCTTATCTCGGGGTTGATTGGATTTATCCTTATAATCTCCGTCATCTAGATCATACTCTTATTATTATTGAGTATTCGCAAAATCTAATAAGATGTCTAGCGCATCTAAATACGTAAGGGGCCGCTTGAATGAGATACCATCTTAAGTGCACGATATGCGGGGCGGAGTACGATAGCGACTTCGACAGCCAGATGTGTGCAAAATGCCACGGCATACTTGAAGTGGTCTACGCCGCGCGCCCGAAAAAGTTCGACATAACAGGCAAGTCATTCTGGGATTTCAGCGGCGTACTGCCTGATGGAAACTACAAGCACTACATAGTGGGGGGCACACGCCTTGTCCAAGGCGAATCCGACAGGCGGCTTTTCATGAAGTTGGAGATGGAAAATCCTACCAGGTCGTTCAAGGACAGGGGTTCCGTGATAGAGATTGCTAAAGCCCTCGAATACGGCTACGATGAGATAGTCTGTGCCTCTACGGGCAACATGGCGTACTCCCTTGCATATTATTGCAAGATAGCAGGGATCCGCGCCAAGATACTCATGGGCGAGCATGCAAACATGCACAAGGTGCGCATGATAAAGGCCGTGGGCAGCGCATCGGTGCAGATAATAAAAGGGGATTTCACCAAGGCAGAGGATGCGGCCAAGAAATACTCCGAAAGGCACAAGGCTTTCCTTGCTGGCGATTACTGCTACAGGGAGGAAGGGCAGAAGACAATGGCGTATGAGATCCTTGGCCAGTTACATGGCGTGACTACCATAATAGTCCCGGTGGGCAACGCGACCCTGATAAGCGGCATGTTCAAGGCCCTGAAGGAGATGCGCTCTGCGGGAATAACAAGGAAAATTCCCGGGCTTATAGCGGTCCAGGCAAAGGGCAGCGATTCGGTTGTTGAGGCTTACGACAGTGGCAGCGATACCATAAAGTATAAGCATCCGCATACGAAAGCGGACGCGATCGCAGTCGGCCTTCCCAAGTTCGGCATGCAGACTTTGGAAGCGATAAGGGAGACGAAAGGGTCTGCAATAGCGGTAACGGACATGGAGATGGAAGTTGCGAAAGCTGCGATATACAAAGAATACGGGATAGTGGCTGAACTCGGAGGAGCGGCCAGCATCGCGGCGCTAAAGAAGCTTGGCATGGGGCGCAGCAATAAGGCAGTTGCAATAATAAGCGGAGCGAACGTCTGATTCAGCTTAATCCTACCAAAAATACCCCGGCAGTTATCGCGATCACGCCTATCCATCTGAGCGGAGGTATGCTCTCTTGCACTATCACTGCGGCCAATATGACGGCGAGCACGTATCCTATGCCGCCTATGCTGTATGCCCAGCTCAGGTGGACCCTGCTAAGGACGTAAAAATAGAACGCGCTTGATATGATGTATGCCGCCAACCCTAGCGACAGGTACAGGCCGAAGTAGCCGAATACTGCAGTGTTGCCCTGGATGAAAGATAGCTTGAAGAAGAGCTGCCCGAAGGCGCCGAGCAGCGTGGCTATTGATATGAAGGCAAGATTCCTCCTTTTCGCGTCGTTCATCTCTCACGCCGTTATAGCTATTATCCCAATGCCTATGAATATGAGCGCAACGCCAGCGATGCGCATTGCACCGACCTTTTCCTTTAGCACGGCCACCGAGATCAACGTGACGAATATGAACGAGCTGGCGAATGTCGGGTATACTATTGAAAGGGGCGCCTGGGATATGGCGTAAAGGTATATCGCAAGGCTCGATATATATCCTACCCCGCCTGCAACTACGGTCTTGTTCCTAGCAAGCGCAAGGAGGTCATGCATACCTCCGATCTCTTTTTTCAGCCCTTTCTTGTATAGTAGTTGCGACGCAGATGCGACGAGTGCCGCAACAAGTGTTATAAATATAACAACATATATACTCAAAGAACCACGTGATAGCAAAATGGATGACCGTTCAATCCAGCTAGGGATGTCTCTGGCAACAGTGCTATTTGCAATATTCGCAATAGTCATTTTTATATATTACGGAGCGGGTATGGTGTTCTACACGTTAGTCGCTATAACCATAATAATAGGGCTGATAAACGCCCATATGCTGTCAAAGGAGGTCGCCAATGGGGAGGCCGCGGCTTCGGTAAAAAGCAACCCTGCCTCCAGCACAGTTTCAAGCGCGCGCAGGAAGCGCGCGTCAAAGGCAAAATCCAGCTAAAAAAATGCATTGTTTTTATGAACACGCTCATAATAGCAGAAAAACCCAGCGTCGCACTCAGGCTAGCATTGGCATTGGGCGATGGGACCCAAAAGAAGATCGCCGACGTACACAGGGTCAGCTATTACAGGATAGACACGAAAGACGGCACGATATTCATAGCGGCTGCGGTGGGCCATCTGTTCACAGTGAGGCAGAATGGGACATCAAGAGACTATCCGATACTGGACGTAAGCTGGGCACCATCGCATGAGGTGAGCAAGTTCGCCGGCTACACCAAGAACTACCTGGATGTCCTTCGGGCTCTCGCCCCGAAGTGCGACCTATTCATAAACGCGTGCGACTACGACACTGAAGGCACTGTGATAGGCACGAACATAATAAAGTTCCTGAATAACGGCTCGCTGGAAGTGAACGCCAAGAGGATGAAGTTCTCTACGACGACTAAGCCAGACCTGCTCGATGCCTACGCAAGCCTTATGCCGCTGGACATGAACAACTTCTGCGCGGGCGAGGCCAGGCACATACTGGATTGGATCTGGGGCATAAACCTGAGCCGCGCGCTGATGCATGCGGTGTCGTCTGCTGGCTTCAAGGTCCCTCTGAGCATAGGCAGGGTGCAGGGCCCTACGCTTGCCCTCCTTGCGAGAAAGGAGCGTGAAATAGCTATTTTCGTCCCCAAGCCGTTCTGGCGCATAATAGCCATGATAAGCGGCACGCAGTTCGTGAACGTGAGGGGCGACGTATTCGAAAAGTATACGGCCCAGGCGGCTTTGGATGCCACCAATGCGAAGTCAGATGCGGGCGTGATAGAGAGTGCGGATGGCGCAGAGAGGAACGTACCTCCTTATCCGCCATTCGATCTTACGTCGCTGCAGTTGGAAGCAAGCAGAGTATTCCGCATAGACCCTTCAAGGACGCTGGCAGTAGCGCAATCGTTATACGAAAGATCTTACATATCATATCCTAGGACGACATCGCAGAAGCTGCCATATACTCTAGGTCTGCCCAGGATAATAGAGCAGCTTTCAAAGAATGACAAGTACGCCGCACTTGCAAAAGCGCTCATGACTGCAAGGCGGTTCAAGCCGAATGAAGGCAGGAAGATAGACGATGCGCACCCTGCAATATTCCCGACAGGTGTGACGCCGAAGGGGCTCACGGCAGAAGAGGACAAGATATACGATCTCATAGCCCGCAGGTTCCTGGCATGCTTCGCCGAGTGGGCGACAGTGCAGAATACCAAGATAGTAGCTGCCTTCGGGGAGGAACGCTACTCCGCCAGCGGAGCGAAGGTGCTTAAGCAGGGATGGCTGGACTTTTACACTTATTCCACTATGAAGCAGAACGAGCTGCCGCAGCTTAAGAAGGGCGACAGCGCTTCGTTCACGGACCTGTCGATGCCCGAGATGCAGACCCAGCCGCCTAGAAGGTACATGAAGGCGAGCCTGATAGCGGAGCTGGAGAGGCTTAACCTAGGCACCAAGGCGACCCGCGCCGCCATAGTCGACACTCTCTTCAAGCGCGGCTATATAGACGGATCCAGTATAACGGTCACGAGCTTCGGCATGAGCGTGTATCAGGCCCTGAAGGACAATGCCACAATGATAATAGACGAGTCCACCACGAGGCAGCTTGAAGAAGATATGGAGAAGATAGTCAAGGGCGAGAAGGCGGAGCAGGAAGTCATAGACGAGGGGAAGCGGATGCTGGTCGATGCAATCACACAGTTCGATAAGAACAAGGATAAGATCGCCCAATCGATGACCGTAGGGATGAAGAAGAGCGAAAACGTTTTGGGCAGCTGCTCCACAGATGGCGGCGACCTCATAATAAAACATTCCAGGGCCGGCAAGCAGTTCGTTGCATGCGCCAACTATCCAAAATGCACGCAGACGTACTCGCTGCCCCAGTACGCAAAGATAGTGGCCACCGGCAAGGTCTGCGAGCACTGCCACACCCCGATAATCAAGGTTATACGCAGGGGCAAGGGTGTATTCGAGATGGACTTGGATCCGGGCTGCGTGACAAAGAAGAACTGGGGCACAAGGTCCAATGCGGCGAAGGCTAATGCAAAAGAGGAAGTCAAGGTGGAAAAACCAGTAGCTGCGCCTGAGAAGCCGGTCCAGGCAGAGGAGGCACCAAAACCGGCCGAGGCCCAAAAGCCCAAGCCAAAGAAAGCCAAACGCAAATCAATAAAAGCAGCGAAGCCAAAAACCAAAAAAAGCAGGAAAGCAAGCGGCAAGTCCAGCGAAGTGGTACGATGTTAGTGCCTTATTCTTACAAGAAGCTCAAAAGGGGGCCGCAGGTGATACTACCGAAAGACATAGGGATCATACTGGCGTATTCAGGGGTGGGTAAGGGCAGCGTGTGCGTGGACGCCGGCACCGGGAGCGGATGGTTAGCCGTCTCGCTTGCGAAGATATGCAAGGAAGTGACAAGCTATGAGATCAGGGAGGATTTCATAAAGATCGCTGAGAGGAACAAGGAGATAGAAAATCTCGATAACCTAAAAATAAAGAATGCAGACGTTACCGAAGGCATAACGGAAACGGACGTCGATCTGATAACCCTTGACATGCCTGATTCCGACAAAGCCCTAAAGCCGGCATACAAGGCGCTGAAGCCCGGAGGCATAGTTGTTGGATATCTGCCGCATATGGAGCAGGTCAAGGCATTCGTTTCCATGATGGAAAAGCTAAAATTCATCAACATCCTGACCATGGAAGTGATAGTCAGGGACATGCTGGTGCGGCAGGAAGGCGTAAGGCCTTCTACAAAAGGGGTATGGCATACTGCTTACCTGACGTTCGGGCAAAAGGAACCGAACGTATGACTTGTACCCTTATGTACAGCCATGCGGACTTCATATGTCATGCCAAATCGCATACATATGGGCATCTATGCGTATGAAGTTGTTCTAGAGAACCTTCTTCTCAAAAATACAACTATCGCTATCCCTACAACTATTATGGCTACCGCGCCCACATACTTTAGCAGCGATGAGCTCTGGGCGGTGGACGAAGGAACCACAATTGTGTTGTTTATTATATTGGTCTGTTGCGGCACCTGCTTCCACTCGAATGTCGTATTGCTAGTTACATTATAGTACCTGGCAGTGACCGTATAAGTGCCATTCACCCACTTGGGATTATTGTCTCCAGCGAAGCTAATGTTGAATAAACCAGCACTGGTTACCGGAACTGTGTAAACGTCCGTAGGGGATCCCCCGGGCGCGGCTACGCTGACTACAACTGTGCTGCTGGCTTCTATGCCCGATACGGGGGTTACCGATCCTCTAATTGCGATTGTTTCGGTACCGTTGTAAGCGCCCTTGGCCGTGGTCGGCCCAGTTATGGCGTACTTAGGGAATGTAGTGTTTGCCGTTGCGGTGCCGTCCCATCCAAAAGTAGTGTTTGAAGATACATCAATGTATGTCGCAGTCAATACATACGTGCCATTCATCCATTTGGGCGAGGTGCCTGTTGAGAATGCCGCCCTGAATGAACCGTTGACCAATGTCTGTGCCTGAAACGTGTAAATTATGGCTTCCTGCGGCGATATCAATGAAAAATTTACCAGTGAGTATGGCGCCGGCGTGGGCGATATTGTGCCCGTAACCAATACCTGTTTTATCCCGGAATATTGCGATGCATTTGTTGCAACCGCAACGGAATACTGGGTATTATTGGCGGCATATCCGCATGCAAAGAGCTGCGCCGCAGCGATCATACAGAATAATGCAAGTAGCCTATGCTGCCGAAATATCATCTAAAACACCTTACGAACCAAGGCCGTAAATATAACCTGCATAGTAAGTAGCGCCCATCTGGGTAGTCGAGCTTCCGCTGGTGCTGCCGCTGTTGCTGACATAGTCATAGTAGCTATACGACGAACTGCTTGGCATCGAGAAATAATGCGTAGTAGTGACGCCAAGATAAGTGAAGGAATACGAATACCATGTCTGATGCCCTCCGTGAAAATTAGGTGCAGGACCAGTGGGTGCATTGTTCGCTATATAATTGTTTATCTGGCTGTTTATAGAAGAATAAGCCGCGCTTTCCGTGGAATTCAAGCTGAACGGGTAAACGCTGTCAAGCGAAACATTGCTCGCGCTGTAGCAGTTAGACAAGCTCCATCCGCCATAGCCGCTGCCATAATAATTATTATAGTAATAACATTCATTGCTGCCGTAGTAGTATATTCTGACGCTTCCAAATCCGCTGGACCAGTTCGCTACGGGCGATGACACTGTTACCGGAATTGATTCGGTGCCACTGCCTATGGTGTTGCAATACAAGTAATAACGATCCTGCTCGTTGTAGTAGCCGGTGCTGCTACTTACGCTTGAAGTATAGTTATCAGTGCAGTTCTGATAATTATAAGATACCGAAATAGATGTTGACTCGGCAGGCACGTAATCGCTTGTCTGGCTGAACTGCGCTACCTCGACTATGGCACCCGTCATGTTGACATGGGCAGGCACATAGGAAACTGAGTATAAGGCTTCAGCGCCTCCGCAGCCTCCGCAACCTTCTGTGGTATACGCACCTGGGGCGTAAACGGCCTGCGAAGGCGAGTATGACTGTTGGAAAGTACAACCAGGGTAACAGTTGCTTTCAGAGAATGATCCGCTGTTAGAATATTTGTAAGGGTTCTGGTAGTCTGCTCCAGTATAACCATTGCCGTATCCTACGGTGAAGCCCGTGAATTCATATCCTGGGTTGGCGCCCACCGAAAAAGAGACATTCGTGTGCGGCGCGAACCATTCTATGTTCTTGCCGCTTGGAAGGGATGTGGCTCCATAAGCAGTGGTGTTCTGCGGTACGCTCGATCCTACCTGCTCCAGAATCTCGAATTCATACTGCTGCGCGTAATTGAGCTTTATGGTGCAGTCCGGGGTTATGGTCACAGTTCCATTGCTATTGATGGTGCACGTTGTGCCTGTCGAGTTGGTGTAATTCGCCCTGGAACCACCGAAGTAGCCATATACTGTTTTAGTGAAGTTAAGCGATAGAACTGAGTTGGAAGGATATGGCAAATCAGCAGTAGTGTTAGTGACGTACAGGGTCTTATCTAGCGTTACAGGTATGCCTGACTGGCCTGTGGAGTTCACATAAATCTTGGTGCTCGGCCCGTTGTAAATTGTAGTAGTCGCTGTGGTGGTGGTAGTGGGCGGGACGTTGCAGCCGGTTACAAGCGAATTGGAATTAAGGCTGCATGTTATGGTCTGGTTGTTCAGGTCGCAGGTAAGCGTATTGCCGCTGACCGAGCATAGATTCCCATACGGGCTGACCGTGCCGCTCTTCGTGGCCTGCGCGGTTATGGTTGCTACCTTGGCCAAATGCGTATAAGTGGTGCCGCTGCAAGGCGTTGTGCAGTATGAAAGCCATACATAACCATACAACGACGTGCCTACAGAAGGGTTCTGCGGTATGTTGCCTGACGCGAAATTAGTAAAGTTGACATCGACAGTCTGGCCCGGGGTTAGTACGCTTGCGACTTTTTGCGCACCACCGTTGAAGCCTACTGGCACGTTTGTCGAGCCGTTTATCAGTTGCCCTTCAGTGGCTACAAATATGTGGTCGTTGTAATAATACTGGTTCTGGCCGGCCACCTGCCCAAAAGTGAACGTTATCCCATTCCCGGTATAAACTGGATTTGAGCATATGTAGCCTACGGTTGCTATGCATGCGCCCGGGGCGTTAGGGGTGCTGAACACACCGAGCTCGAAAAGGGCTGCAAGTATGACTGCGACTATGGCAAGGACCCAGCTATATGTGACTAGGTACTCAGTCACGGCCTGCGCGCTGAACCTTTTCCCGGTGTAGGAACTGCCTAAGCTACTCTTGCCACCTATGATCGTATGCATCACCATTGGCGCTCTAATATGATAATTATCTCAGATATATAAAAATGTTACTAAATGACACTTTTTGGGAATTCGCCCTGCAAGAGCCGCATCAAGCGCTGTCTTCTTAGTCAGGCTTTCAAATTGTCCAGTAGGATGTTCAGTTTCATGTCAACCCTGCTTATGTTCGGGTTTTCACGCGGCACGTTGTTGAGCTTTACCGAATGGAATTTATGCACTAGTTCCAGGGCCTTGCCATTGATGGGTGCCAGCGCGCTTGATTTGACCTTGTAGCGGCCACTTAGCTGCTTTATTGTAAGCTCGCTGTCGGAGTAAAGATCCATGTCCATGCGCTCTGCTTCATTCAGGTTCCCTAGGCACCATTCCAGGGCCAATATGACTGCATTGTACTCCGCATAGTTGTTGGTGGCCCTCCCGTTATACGCAGATTCTTCATGTATGATCGCACCATCTGCCAGGACCATGAACCCGGATGCGCTCGGTCCGGGGTTGCCGCGCGCAGCCCCATCAGTGTAAATATCAATCTTGGCGTTTGCCATATCCAGTTTGGGCAACCTACCACCCATGATTTATTTACCAACAAAATATTATATTAGGCGCGCGCAAATAACAGCGTAAATAAATCCGCAGTCCATATGGGTGATACAATAAAAGTATACGCGCTATCGCAGGGCCAGACGTTGGTCAAGGCAGCAAGGGAAGTCATAAAACAGCGCTTCATATCCGACAAACCAGGTGCAAATGCCCGGCAGGTACTCTCAAATGGGTTTGATCAGATGAATGGCCTGTTCGTCACATTAGAGCGGTATCCGTCAAAGGCGCTTAGGGGCTGCGTAGGTTTTCCCAGGGCGGTTGCGCCGGTTCGGGAATCATTGCCGGAAGCCGCGTTATGCGCCGCGTTTGAAGATCCAAGATTCCCCCCCGTAACTGCAAAGGAGCTAGACACAATCACCGTAGAGATCAGCGTACTGTCCAGCCCAACACTGATAGAGGGCAACCCTAGCGATAGGGCCGCCTCGGTGAAGGTAGGCAGGGACGGATTGATAATAGAATACAGCGCCTATTCTGGCATACTCCTGCCCATAGTGCCTGTTGAGCAAGGGTGGGATGAGGCCAGATTCCTGGCGGAAACATGCATCAAGGCCGGCCTGCCAGAAAACTACTGGACGCTGCCCAATCCCAGGCTTTATAAATTCGAGAGCCAGGTATTCCGGGAAGAGACTCCGAGCGGCAAGGCAGTAGAGGTTGATTTGGCTGGCATCAAGCCAGAAAAAGTTAATAAATAGGTCTTATAATATCTAATCCGTGGGCTCGTAGCTTAGCCTGGTTGGAGCGCCCGACTGATATAAGCTTCAATGAAGCTTTACTGCAGAAATCGGGAGGCCGAGAGTTCAAATCTCTCCGGGCCCACTTGAGAAATGATGCAGGACATTTAGTCTAAATCCAAAACCTGGCCCGATGTCAAAGCAGGCAAAACAATGGCATTCATCGCGGCTACGTGCATGTGTAGTTAATTACACCTACATACGCGATGATTTTTAAATTTTGTGTATGCGACTAGTATATATAAAGGTGCATTAGTATGGCAGCATATAACAGCAAAACTATGGCAAGTAAGAGCAATGACACAGAGAAGCTGATAAAGAGGATAAGCCATGGCGAATGGGCAATATGTTTCGTGAATGATATTTGGTATGGATCCGTTCCTGACGAAAAGTACAGGTTCATAACCCCCGTCATGAAAGATGATCTCGGTGCTGCGATGAGCAGCGCCACCAAGAGCTTCGCCGCTCTGCCGGAAGAAGTAAGGGATATGTTATCAATCAAGGTAGTCTACAACTCCGACACCCAGGCGGCTTATGGGGCTGGAGTGGGGGCAGTGGTCGTAGAAGAGGACGGGAGCCACGTTTATCCGGAGACGGGTCTCAAGAATGCCATCAAGGAGCTAGGGAATTCGGTTTTCGACTCATACGCTCCTGCAGAAATAAAGAAGGCATTCGATCTTGTCAAGCTGAAGAGAGGCAGCGACGAAAGCGTCGAAGAGCAATAATCCGGCAAAATGCATTAAGAGTGTATCTACACATTAGCCGCTGCTTCCCTACTATCCATGCCTGTCCGCTAAAATGAAAAATGGAAACTATGCCATCAAGAGCGTAATTGCACTTGTATGTACTGGTGTGTAATGCGGTCTCAATATACGTGCAGGGCGAACCAACGCATGGCTTTCTTCATCCTTATCCTTATGCCGTTGGTGTTCCTCTTTATGTCTTTTATCATTGTCTTGTAAAGTATCTTTTCCTGCGCGTCAAGCTTGCCCTCCTTGACTATCTCCTGCTTCTTGCCGTCCACTATCTGAGTTTCCGTCTTGCTTATGACGTCCTTCTTGACCATAAGGTACCATTCATCCAGGGAGCTGCCGCTGTAGTCCTTGTCCTTTAGCACAGCTAGCATGTCACCCATGGTTAGCTTCCTGCCAGCCTTTGCAGAGTACTCATGCAGCAGGGGCCTCATCTTCGCCTTGTCGCATATGCGCTCTATATCCGCAGGGCTATAGCCTGCAGTTGTCCTGGCTAGCCTGCCATAGTGCAGCCTTCCCCTTGGCGAGTTCCTGGTATACAGCTCAAAAAGCTTCTTCCTGTCGCCAAACTTGGGGGGCGACATGTACTGGCTGTCACCGAATCTTCCGCTCCTCTTGAGCGCAGGGTCCATATCCCACGGCTGGTTTGTCGTCCCTATTACGAATATGCCTTCTGGATTGGCCTCTACCCCGTTCATCTCCACTAGGAACTGGTTGACCGCCAGCCTCATGGCTGAGCTCTCACCGCCTTCGCCGCCTCCGCTCCTCTTAACTCCTAAGGCGTCCACCTCGTCGAACATTATCAGGCATGGCGTGTTCTTCCTGGCCTGCTCGAATATCGCATGCAGGTTCTTCTCCGTGTTTCCAGTGTACATGTCTACTATCTGGTTTATCCTGGCTATTATGACATTAGCGCCTGCTTCGCCTGCTATCGCGTTAACTATATGCGTCTTTCCCACTCCTGGCGGGCCATATAGCAGAAGTCCTATACCCATCTTCTTTCCGTACTTTTTAAAAAGTTCCGGATGTTGTATCGCAAGCACTACGTTGTCCATAAGGTATTTCTTTACCTTTTCAAGTCCTATGACCTTGTCGAACTTCATTGTCGACTTGTAAAAAGCGATCTTCTTTATCTGGCCTTCCTCTATGACCTCCTTCTGTTCCTCCTGCTCCTTCGACTTGGGCAGCTGCACCTCGGCTTGCTGCTTGGCGCTGCCGCCGGCCTTGTTTGCATTGCCGTGGGCCTGCTGCTGCGGCGCCTTCTCGGCATGCATCATGGAATCTATGTGCTCGAGCCTATTCTTCGCTTCGGTGTAATCCGGATTGGATGCCAGCGATTTCTCGTACCAGAATTTTGCCCCAAGCAGGTCATTGTTGGTCTCCGCTATATCTCCTATAAGCAGCAGCGCGTCAGAGCTGTTCGGTTGTAGCTCTATGACTGTCTCAAGATCCCTGCGCGCTCCATCGTAGTCGTGCAAAATCCTCTCAGTCAACGCCCTATTGAAATATGCGTCCCCGTATTCCTTGTCTACCTGGACTGCATTGCCGTATTCCTTCAGCGCTTCCTCAAACTTGCTTTCTTCGAATAGCTCATTGCCTTTTTTCCAATGCTCTTTGGCTTCAGGGTCAACCTGGTGCTCTGGCACTTATATCACATCCTTCTAATAAATTCCATTAAAGTTATTTAAAGTGATTGTCGCGCCATAACACATGTATCCTTCATCGTATCTTCGAATGCTACAACACAAGTTATTTAAATGTGATACTGGATATACTAGCGGGTGTACCAATGAAAGTCTCTGAAGTTTATAACATGGACATATACAGCGATGCTGGCCAGTATTTGGGCGAGGTCAGAGATGCGATAGTCGACCTAGAGAAGGGCGAGGTTAGCAGGTTGCTTATGGAGGAATGGAAAAACGCTGACAAGGAGGAGGTAAAGAGGATACTCCAGCAGAAGAGCATACTATTCAAGAACATAAAGAACATAGGGGACGTAGTTTTGGTTTCTGCAGTAGGACAAGGCCAGGGCCAGAAGCACGAAAACGCCGAGGAAGTTTCAAACCTCTCCGGACGCTAACCTTATTTTTTTTATTATAATAATTGCATTTTGTTAGCTTTAGCAATATATATCGAACTGTCATTCCATATTGGCAAGCTTTATATAATTTCTCAAAAATTTTTAATAATGACAAGCCACATCAAATCTTCAAACAGGGCCCAGTCGGCGATGGAGTACCTGATGACTTACGGGTGGGCCATATTGGTCATTGCGATCATAGTCTCTTTATTGTTTGCACTCGGTCTGTTCAGCGGTGGGAGCGGCACGCCAAGCGGATGCGTGCCGCAGTCCGGATTCTCATGCACGAATCCGTCGTACGGTACCAACGGGATAAGCGCGACCATAAGCCAGGACTCGGGGCAGTATTACCTTGGCGCATGGGTGTTCGTCGCGTCGTCGAGTGAACATATAAGCAGTTCCGGACTTCCGGTCAATTTCTCGGCTTCGAGTGCGAACAACATGCTGTACATAGGCGCGCTTACGCCTAGTCAGTCTACTACCTTCTATTATACAAATACTAAGGCAGGCGACATACCAACCAACAATGTGCCAGTGGGCTATCCGTTCACCGGATACATATGGCTGGGATACTGCACGACCCCCGGATGCAATTCTCCGACAAGTTTCGCGAAGGTAGGCACCATAAACGTGAAGAGCAGCGGCAGCGGATCGTTCGGAGGAGGCAGCACTATAGTAACTTCAATAACATCGACATCCACGACCAGCACATCAACAACCACCACCAGCACCTCATCAACCAGCACATCGACAACGTCCATACCTTACGCTGCGATAACGTTGACCAATTCGCAATCATCGTCCACAGGCACGGACTTCCAGCAGATGATCAACATAACGTCCAGCACGTGTTCGTCATGCGCGTCATACGAGAACCTTAACCTGTCGAACGTAGAGTTCACTACTGGGCCAGCAAACACCGGGACCGTGCTGTATGCATGGATAGAGAACGGAACCAGCAACACCGCATCAAAGACAATGATATGGGTGAACCTGGGGCTAAACGCGATAGCCGCAGGAGGGACGCAGACCATATACATGAATTTCCTGCCGATGTCTAGCAATGCGCCTGTCACAGATGGCTACACCGGTTACGCACCGCAGCATTATTGCGCTGTGAATTGCATGCAGACAACTTACGGCCAGTATGACAATGGCCAAAGCGTATTCAATCAATACTGGAATTTCACTGGCTCGTCTATGCCAAGCGGTTGGACTACTGCAGTAGCCTCCGGAAGTGTTAGTTCTTCTGATGGATTAACTGAAACTATGCCATCTCCCACATGGGGCGATTATGCAGAGACTACTTCAACTTCATCAGATGGCAGCGTGTTCGAAACGCTTACTTCTCAGTCGGCGCCTAACAATAACGGTGCTCTTACATCGCTTATCTATACAAGCACCACCTCCCTTCAGTCGCCTAGCTATGCTCTAATGGACTCTGGTAATCCAAATACTGCAGCTACGGTGTATGGCTATCAGAATGGCGGATCAGGATTTCCATGGACTACGGTAGGCAATACGAAATCTGAAGACGCCAACCTACACGTCTTCAGCATTGGAATAACGCCTTCAGGCACCTTAGGATTTTCAAGTTATGACTATTCAAGCATGGCCGCCTCGTCGACCCAGTACACAATCACAAGCGGGTACATAGCTTTGCAGACTACAAGCAACACCGCATTCTATCAGTGGGCCAGAGTGCGTACTTATCCGCCAAATGGCGTAATGCCTTCATATCAATCACCGTTCTCAGTCACCTGAAGCAAAGGCAATCCGCTCACCTATTTATATTAAATACATTATTGCTTAACTATATAAGTGACTAATTAGGTGTAATGATGCAGAAGAATATTTCATCTACTCAAAAGCAAAGTATTGCAAATAAAAATGATGTCGCATACCATCAGGCCAATGACGCCAGCGCCCCATCTTCAGCGGCTCAGGGGGCTAATTTGGATGCGGGAAAGAGCGGGTCAAAGCAGCTAAAATCAGGCGAAGATAACATACTTTCCAATATAAAAATCGCTATAAGGGAACTTGAACGTGCCATCGTATTCCTTGCGACTTATGTGAACCCGATAATCGAGATTAAGCATTATTCCGGGTTGTATATAAACCACGGCAAGGAAAGGAATCCAAGAAACCCTGCGTTAGAGAAAGAATTGATGACAAATAACGCCGATCCTATATTCAGGACATATAAGGACGTTAACGGCTTGCCATATGTGATGGAGGAGGACGTATCCAAGCTATCACTAAAGGATACCTCGATATTCTACAAAAATACGCGCGAGTCAATGTGGCACATACCAGAGGACCAGTTCGTTTATATCAAAAAGCTTCACGAAATGGCCCCAGACGTCATGGCGGATGCCATAGCTCTGGTTAAAAACAAGAATAGCGAAACAGTAGGATATCTGATGGAAAGGACCAGGGGAGTTCCGTTGGAAGACGCTATAACGAGCGGCACGCTTACCAAGGCACAAAAGGAGAAGATATGGAAATCATTGTCTGATACTGTAATGAAATTCCATCGCAATGGATTGGGCCATGGTGACTTGAACACCGGCAACATAATAATAACGTCTGATTTCAGGGTAAAGCTGATAGACCCCCTGGACGACACGAAATGGAACAGATGGCTTAGCATCAAGGAGGACATGGCTTGGCTTGACTACATACATTCAAAGCTAGTCTGATTATACGGCAATCACTAATGCAGTTGCTGCGTAATACGGCTTATGTTCACACGCTAACGTAATTTATTTCAATAGCATATGGTGGTTTTATTTCGGAAAATGAAAGCTTAAATTCGCTTATGTTGACCGCAGCAAAAATGGGGAATGCCGAAGAGGTAAGGAAGCTAATAGGCAAGGGGGCCAACGTAAACGCCAAGACCGAAATAGGGACTACTGCTTTGATGTACGCTGCCCGCTCAAATGATATCGGCTTAGTCGAAGAGCTGCTGGACAAGGGTGCCGACGTTAAGGCATGCACCATACGCGACCAGACGGTCCTCACTTACGGTATAGCAACAGGCAATGCAAAAATAGTCAATCTGCTTCTTAAAAGGGGCGCGGATCCACTGGTCAAGGATAAGGATGGGGATACCGCGTTAAAACTGGCACGAAAGAGCGGTTACATCGAGATAGAGACACTGCTCCTAAAGCACGGCGCAAAAGAATAACGCTACTGCTAATATGGCAGGGGCAGTAGGCGTGAGTTCTCTAACAAAGACATTTATATTAAATCCTTTCTGACATACTACTAATGTTTTTCAATGCGATTTAGATTCAAATCCGCTGACTTTACTGGCAAGAAAAGTGCCCAGTCAGCGATGGAGTACCTGATGACTTACGGGTGGGCCATATTGGTCATTGCGATCGTGGCTGCCCTGCTCTTTGCTCTCGGCCTGTTCGGCAATGAGATAAGGCACATAGCTCTGGACACAAAAACAGGACTGTCATACAACGTACTGCTGCTTGATAGAATATACCGGCCCGGCGAGCTAGTCTACAATCCGAATCCACAGCCCCAACAGCCACAAGCTACTGCCGCTTCTGGCAAGTGACTCTATGGAGAAACTAGAAAAACTCAAACCTAGTGACATGGAAGAGGCGGTAACGCTATTCCAAAATGGGCTCGCCATGGAAATACCGCAAGGAAAAATGGAGAAAAACGTTATAGCCGAAGAACTCAGTAAAACAACATGCTTGGTACATAGGTCAAATAAAGGAATTGATGGCCTGGCAAATTTCAGACATAACAGATCAAATAGCATCACAATACTCTTCATCTGCACTAGCAAGCCAGGAAATGGTATAGGAACAACACTTATGCATAAAATTGCATCTATGGCGATTGCTCAAAAAGCGCCTTGGATATATTCTGGTGTGTCCTCTAGGGATAAGCGGGCCATGAGATTCTATCATTCGCTAGGTTTTAGGCCTTATAGAAAAACAAGACGTTTCGGATACTATATCAAAACAAGGCCTAAGCAGATTTTAAAGCGTAGCACCGTCTAGTCTACTTTTTGATAGCTCCTTGTATACCTGTCCTTCCAAAATATTCAACAGGCATAGTTCACTGATTAGCAGTCAAACAGAATAAGACTAATGATTAAATATAGCAAAAGAAAGATTTACTGGTGTTAAAATGTCTTATATAACAGAAAGACCGGCTTCTCTCAAGCTGGTTGAGGGGAAAACCCTTTATGGGATAACAATAGATGAGCACGGTAGGGCGGATTTGCCGATCTCATTCAAAAGCCTGGAGGAGGTGGATGCTTTTAAAGCGGAGGTCAAGGGGGCCAACGTAAACGCCAAGACCGAAATAGGGACTACTGCTTTGATGTACGCTGCCCGCTCAAATGATATCGGCTTAGTCGAAGAGCTGCTGGACAAGGGTGCCGACGTTAAGGCATGCACCATACGCGACCAGACGGTCCTCACTTACGGTATAGCAACAGGCAATGCAAAAATAGTCAATCTGCTTCTTAAAAGGGGCGCGGATCCACTGGTCAAGGATAAGGATGGGGATACCGCGTTAAAACTGGCACGAAAGAGCGGTTACATCGAGATAGAGACACTGCTCCTAAAGCACGGCGCAAAAGAATAACGCTACTGCTAATATGGCAGGGGCAGTAGGCGTGAGTTCTCTAACAAAGACATTTATATTAAATCCTTTCTGACATACTACTAATGTTTTTCAATGCGATTTAGATTCAAATCCGCTGACTTTACTGGCAAGAAAAGTGCCCAGTCAGCGATGGAGTACCTGATGACTTACGGGTGGGCCATATTGGTCATTGCGATCGTGGCTGCCCTGCTCTTTGCTCTCGGCCTGTTCGGTCAATCGTCATCCAACCTGCCCGAAGGCTGCATGCCGCAGACCGGTTTCATATGCTCCAATCCTTCTTACACTCCCAACGGAATAGTCCTTACTGTAGGGCAGGAGTCAGGGCAGTACTATTATGGGGATTGGGTGTTTGTCGCGTCTACCTCAGAGCATCTCGATAGCAACGGGCTGCCGGATAACATGTCGTTTGTCGCTAACATGATATCGATAGGCGCATTGACGCCGGGGCAGACAGCGACAGTAAACTTCATGAAAACTGATGCAGGCGGCATACCGACAGCTAACGTTCTGGTGGGACAGCCTTTGACTGCATACGTATGGCTGGGATACTGCACTGTCCCCGGCTGCGGTGCGCCGACCTCTTACACGAGGATAGGCACCATCAACACGAAATTCTCTGGTGCGAGCGCTTTCACGGGTTCGTCATCGATAACTACTTCGACTACATCAAGTTCCACTACGTCGACATCCACCACCTCCACTTCATCCACTACTACATCAACTACAACTTCTACCACCAGCACGATATCGTGCTCCGGCCCGACCGATCCTTATACCGGTTACACCGGAGGTTGCAACATAGTGTTCGATACAGGAGGCACGCTGTCCGGTAACATAATCACGCAGGGTAG
This sequence comes from Microcaldota archaeon, assembly GCA_021818545.1. Classification (GTDB taxonomy): domain Archaea; phylum Micrarchaeota; class Micrarchaeia; order Micrarchaeales; family Micrarchaeaceae; genus JAKATK01. Next base: position 10,748 of record JAKATX010000001.1, on the reverse strand, counting down.
CATAACAATAGATAGCTCGGTCACGTTGACAACTGACGGCTATGTTCTCGTCTCAGGTGCGGTGTTCACTAATAGTGGCGCCATAAATTCAGGCACAGACCCGGGTACTGGTGGCGCTGCGTGTCAGCAATGCACCGCAAGTCCAGGGGTCTCACACCCGTCATCATATGGGGGCTCTGGAGGCAGTGGTAGTCAATGGTGGTGCAGCGGGTCTGATAATAGCGGGGCAGGTGGGAACACACTCGCTCAAGGGGGCCTTATGCAGACATGCAATGATCCGGGCGCACCGGGCTCAACCCCAGCCGCGCCTATTATGACAGCTTTGCTTGTGCAGACATGTTACAACAATGGTATGCAGAGTTGCTTAGAAGGAGGCGGAGGCGGCGGAAGCGTAGCTGGTACGTCACCAGCAGGAGGCGCAGATGATGCTTATGGCGTATTTGTAGAAGCGGTCACTCTAAACGCAGGCACAATAAATACAGTAGGCGGCAGCGCAGGTACGTACAATGGAGGGGCAGGTGGGGGCGGCGGCAGCGGCACTATAATGCTTGTCTATAATTACGCATACACTGCAGGCACTTACAATTCAATCGGCGGCCAGGGTGGAGGCAACTGCAGCTCTTTCGGAGGTTGTATTTATACCAGCAACGGCATTCCTGTCGATGGTGGTAATGGTGGGGCAGGCCAGACTCTTGTATATCAGTATTCGGGATCGCCGCCGGCGTCGACTTAGAATTTCATAAGTGAGTGATTGTTTGGGTAATGATGATAGAACCTCGAGAAGACCAAAGGCCCAGTCAGCGATGGAGTACCTGATGACTTATGGGTGGGCCATATTGGTCATCGCGATAATAGTTTCGCTCCTGTTCGCTCTCGGCCTGTTCAGCGGAGGCGCGGGCACGCCGAGCGGGTGCGTACCGCAGTCAGGATTCTCATGCACCAATCCGTCGTACGGCACGAACGGGATAAGCGCTACGATCAGCCAGGACTCGGGCCAGTATTACCTGGGCGCGTGGGTGTTCGTCGCGTCGTCGAGTGAACACATAGGCAGCTCTGGGCTGCCAGTCAATTTCTCTACCTCAAATACCGCCAATATGCAATACATAGGTGAACTCGGACCCACCCAATCAACCACCTTTTATTTCAAGAACACTTCTGCAGGCGCCATACCTACTGCCAACGTGCCTGTGGGTTATCCGTTCATAGGCGACATATGGTTGGGATACTGTACTACCCCAGGGTGCAACACGCCTACCAGCTTTACTAAGGTAGGCACCATAAACGTGAAGAGCAGCGGCAGCGGATTTTTTAAAGGGAGCAGCACAACAGTAACTTCGACCACATCGACCTCTACCACCAGCACATCTACAACAATCAACTACGTCAACATAACATTAGACAGTACGGGCGGATCGGCAGCGTCTGGATTCCAGCAGATTCTGCAATTCAATCCCTCATCTCAATACAGTGCTTATGAAGCATCGGACTTGGGAAACCTGCGTTTCTATCAGGGTGACATGACACCAAGCAATGAGCTATATAGCTGGTGCGAGAGCGGGTGCACCTCAAGTTCTACAAGTGCTACATTCTGGATTAAGACCAATGGTCTTCCGTCTGGCACTACAACCAACGCAATAACAATATATTTTGAGCCGCAATCGGGCAGCATGGGCCAATATTCGGGCCCTACTGGCCATGCAGGCGAGGCGCCGCAACTTACTGCTTTATACGGCCAGTACGACAACGGTGTGAACGTGTTTACTGACTACTGGAACTTTTCTGGTACTATCCTGCCATCGTCTTGGTCCAATTCAGGCGCTGCAGTTACTGTTGATAATGGAGTTTCAATACCTTCGGGAGCCAGTTCCGATATTCAGACGGCTGCACTGTCAAGTTACATGAATCTTATACTTGAGGGATACGCCAACCAAGCGACCGGCATAACATCTGGCATGACTCAATTGGGGAGTCAGTATTACTATTCGTCATCTGAAGAGTTGGGGCCGGTTTGGGGCGAGCAATCATCAAGTAACACCCAATTAAATGCTGCAAATTATACTATAACTGCTGGGCACTTGGTGGCAACCACCACCCAAATCAGCGCCGGCACATGGCAGATAATAGGCGATATCTGGCAAAACGGCGTGATAACATGGTTTGCTGGGGATTCGCCATCAGCCACATTCAGCTATGCACCTCCTAATTCACCTACTAGTGCATTGCAATTCTATTATAACGGCGGCGGCAGCTCCGGAGGCGAGCAGATGCAGGTACAGTGGGTTAGGAGCAGAGCCTATCCTCCTTCGGGCGTTATGCCTAGCGCAAGTTTCGGTTCTGTGCAGTGAATGCAGCATTAACGCCAACTCTCCTATCTGCTCCCTATCATATGAATCTTTGGGTCCGTGTGGATAATGCCGTATGCACTAATTTGGATAGCAGCGTACTTAGTATACGTGGAATGCATAGCGGATGAGAAGGTGCATCGTGCTCTGGTTCCTTTCATTATATGATTGGCCCTTAATTTGGCATGGTCTGCAGTACTCTTCGGTCTACATTCCCAATTTAGGTTTGATTGACATAATCACGCTATGGGTAGCTGTAGCTGCAATGGTCGATAAAAATCATATTCTTGGGATAAGCGCTTCATCCTGCGATGCCGTCTTAATCCAGCCATAAATCGTGCCATCCTTTCTATATTGGATGCGATGAAAGTGCGATTGCAGCTGTTCACCGCTTCAGTCTCGGCAAAAGCGCAGTGGCAATTATTCCGAATATAATCATCGACCACAGCATCTGCTGCATGCTCAAGCCCATATCCAGCAGTGCCGTTGCCGCTGCTATGCCTGCGGCGCCTCCAAGCACAGTGCCTATGCCCCATATGCGCGCGCCTATCGCGGTCATGTGTCTTTCTGGTATGACCTGACCTATGTATCCAAGTATCACCGGGAAGCCAGTGTACGCGAAGAATGCGTATGCAGAGTAAGTCAATATCAGGAATGGCAGATAGTTCGTGAGCATGAATATTGCGAATATGGGTACCAGCGAAGCGGTCGTCATAGTTATCGCGTATCTGCCTCCCATTCTCTCTGTCACCTTGCCGAAGACAAGTTGACCAAGTATCGCTGGCAGGAAGCTGAGCGTAAGAAATATACCGACTATGACTGTCGAGTGAAACATGCTGTTTATGTATGCGCCTATGAATATCGTGGTGCCTGCCATGAACATTGATTTAAGCAGTGTTATGGAGGTCAACGTGCTTATGAAGTGTGAATGGACCTTACGCGTTGTTGCATAGTCCATGCTCTTTTCGGGCTTGCCGTGCTTCACGATGTAACTGCTGTGCTCGAACACCCTTAATCCGAAGAACAGTATTACCGCAAGAGCGAACATTATCAATGCCATCGATCCTAGCCCTATTGATACGCCCCATGCAACCACGGCGACCGTTATCAATGAAGGGAACAGGGCCCTGCCAACGCTGCCCACGGATCCGTTTATCCCCATTGCCGAAGGCGCCTTATCTCCGTATACGTGCCTGAGCACAGAGCTGCCTATGGGGTGATAGAAGGCCTGGCCCACTCCTAGCAGAACTATCCCTGCTATAAGCAGCCAGTACATGTACGCACCCACTGCAAAAGATGCGGCGAATGCGGCTATCGCGATGCCCTCAAGCGCTATGCCGAGGGACATGTACACAGCCTTGTCGCTCCTGCCAACGAAGGCCCCTATCTTCGGCGCAGTCGCCCCGTCTATTATGTTGTACACTATTGCGAGCGTGCCCAGCAGCGTCACGCTTACTCCAACTCCGTTATAATATACTATCAGCAAAGTGAAAAGCAGGAAGACGCCGTCATTGGCGAAGTGGCCTATGGAAGTAAACGCAAGCGCGCGAGCCTTCTCAGACATTTCGGGTACCATAATCGAATCATCCATATATGGCCGCATGACAAAAAGGCGCAATTATCAATCATTCAGTTGCTGCACTTCCTGTTTTAATGAATAAAGCCCTGCTAATAAGCTCGTATCATAATACGCTTAAAGCATTGGAGTATGCTCCCATCCGAAGTTGCAATATTGTTATGTGCCATCTAGATTCATAGCACCTGGATTGGCCTACATCTGTATTTGTCAAATAGTACTTTAGTTTTATGGTTTTTTTCTGCACCCAGCGTTGTAATGCCTACAACCTCGCCGCCCTGTCGTTCAACTAGTTCAATTGCTGCCTTAACCTGACCTCCAGTTTCAATCCATTCATCAACAATCAATACCTTATCCCCTTTTTCTATAGCGCCTTTATTCATTTCAAAAGCTTTTTCTGTTTCGGTATAATCCGTGAATTTGACTTTCAACACGTTTTCAGGTTTTGATGGCAGCTTCCCCTCTTTTCTGGCAACAATGAGCGGCTTCTTCGTCTTTAAGGCCAATGCGCCTGCCAAAATGAATCCAAGCGCGTCAATGCCAACAATCTTATCGAAATCGGTATTTTTAAACGATTTAAGCATATCTTCAATCAAATTTGAGAAGACCTCCGGATTTTCAAACAATGGCGTTATATCATATCTTTGGATAGTGTTTTTGTTTATACGTTCAAAATAATAATTCCATTCCATATCCAACACTGATTTTTACGTCAATTTGTCGATGATTTGCTCCCATCGGGATTTGAACCCGAGTTGCAGGGTTGAAAGCCCCGCGTCCTTGGCCGGACTAGACGATAGGAGCACCTTGTGGCTTAGAATTATCCGCAGGTATAAAACATCTTGATATCTAGGCGGCAAACACTATAAAGCTTTCCAGATTTCAGATAAATTTTGCTCTACTATGCAAAATAATTCAAGTAAAATTGCAGATTACGGCAGTCGTTCCAATAACTCCAATAACAATATTTCATTATTTTGGAATTAATAATGATTATCGACGTAAAACACGCAGTTTCAATCCTGAATTTACCGAAAGATTTATATATTTGGACGGTCATAAAAATAATGCTCATTCTAGAAAGATTTAAAAGCTTTTTTCTCTTTTCTAGGGGCTTATGCTTTTATGCTTATATATGGGTGAAAAAATGAAGGTAAAATCAAACGTCAAAAAATCACAAAATAATGCAGGCGCAGCCAAAAAGAGCGCTAAGAAGCATGTTACAGTCAAGAGCGTTGAAGAGAGCAAGGTAAGCATGGACATAGAGAGGCCCGTTGCCCCGATAGAGAGGGAGGCCCCTATGATGAGCGTGGCCAGGCCCAATTTCCAGGTCAGGGAAGCCAGCGCCCCTAGCGTCCAGGAACAGGTAAAGAAATGCCCGAGCTGTGCAAGCACGAACCTCGTGTTCGACAACGAGAGGGGAGAGCTCGTTTGCAACGGCTGCGGACTGGTAATAGAAGAGAACGTTACGGATACGGGGCCGGAATGGCGTGCTTTTGATGCGGATCAGAGGAACGCAAGGGCCAGGACCGGCGCTCCAATAAAGTTTACAAAGCCAAATCGCGGCCTCGTGACCGAGATAGATCTTTACAATAAGGACATCAGGGGCGTAAGGATACCATCCAAGCGGCAGGCACAATTGTATAGGATGAGGAAGTGGCACAAGAGGGCCAGCATAGCGAGTTCAAGCGAGAGGAACTATCTAATTGCATTGCCCGAGCTGAACAGGGTATCAAGTTACCTGGGTTTGCCGGACAACATAAGGGAAAGCGCCGCATTGCTGTACAGGAAGTGTGTGCAGAACAACCTGATAAGGGGAAGACCGATAGAGACAGTGGTGCAGGCAGTCATATATGCGGCTTGCAGGGAGGCAGGGATGCCTAGGACTCTTGACGAGATCGCCAACATATCTGGGCTTCCGAAGAAGGAAATAGGTAGGGCCTACAGGGTCATATCCCACGAGCTCAGCCTGAAGATACCGCTCACGGATCCGATAAGCTACGTGCCGAGATACGTCAGCGCGTTGAAGCTTAGCGGCGAGGCGCAGGAGAAGGCAATTGAACTGCTCAAAGAAGCGATGAAGAAAGGCCTTGTATCCGGCAGGAGCCCGACTGGCGTAAGCGCAGCTGCCGTTTACATAGCAGGTGCACTTGCTGGCGAGCGCAGGACGCAGAAGGAGGTGGCCGATGTGGCTGGCGTCACTGAGGTTACGATAAGGAACAGGTACAGGGAGCTCAAGGAGCAGTTGCAGATAGACGTAAACCTCTGAAGTTGTCTCCATGGGCAGCGTCGCTCAAGGCAGTTTTGGATTTTCAAGGCCGCTTATTTTTGCGGCCTTGCTAATTTTTTCCATTTCATTCGCGCAGTGCGCATACGCAGCCCAGCAGCAGCCAATGAATTCCAGCGTGGCCAACCAGATAAACTACACCTACTCGTACATACAGCATGTGAACGAGAGCGCATACCTAATATTCTATCCGAATCTATCGCGCGCTTACGCGCTTACAGCGCAGGCTAATGCATCCACCGGCAAGGGCAATTTCACCGGCGCCATTGCGCTGCTGCAGATGGCGCAGGACAGCGCGGCGCAGCAATACAAAATCATCGAGGGCAGCTCCACGGCAGCCACGTACATCATGTTGGCGATAACATTCGCTACGGTATCGCTGTTATACTTCATAATGCTGCCAAGGAAGCGCAGAACCAGGCGTTCCTGACTAGTTCTACTACTGTCAAAGGCTGAAGAATAGATTTAATAAGCTTGCCATCGTGGATAAAATTGTGGTATTTTAAATGGGCCGAGGCGAGGTCCACGTACCGCTTAAACGACCGAATGAAATTTGCGACCAGCGATGCCCTAGCGTTCCGCAAACGGCATCGGCTTTAGGTGATCATGTTAAAAGCAGCGGTGAAAAACATGGCAGACGAGAACTTAGAGGAAGGCGAAGTGTACGAACTAAAAGTTGACGCCAAGGGTGCGCACGGTGAAGGCATAGGCAAGATAGGGAATACCATAGTCTTCATCAACAACGCCAGGACCCGTATAAGCAATATATACGCCATAAAGGTGACCAAGGTCCACAGGACGTTCGCTCTTGCGGAGCTGCTCAAGAAAAAGAAGCAGTTCATCGGAAATGGGAGCGCACTTGAGCTTTGAGCGTCGATGGAAGAGGCAGCGCGCAGCGTTGAGGAAGCCTTATATATCTAATGGACAAATAAATAATCAATTCGATTTATTTGCACGTTGATCTATAACGCGGACTTGACCTGTTCGCTGTGCAGCTTTAAGTGTTTAGCTTAAATATATGATTTAACCGGTGGCCTATCTGTACTAGTGACTTTGAGGGGCCGCCATACTAAATCGATGTGATCTGGATGTATAACGAATCAAATTACAAGGAACATATGAAGGGCACGACCACTGTTGGGTTGATATGCGCTGATGGCATAGTGATAGGGGCCGATACGCGCGCAACGATGGATACATTCATCGCAAGCCCCGAAGCGAAGAAGGTGTGGAAGATAGACGAGAACCTCGGCCTTACGATAGCAGGCTCGGTGGGCGACGCCCAGGAGCTCATAAGGATAATGAAGGCGCAGAACGAGCTTTATAAGATGAACGAAGGCAGGCCGCTATCCCCAAGAAGCGCATGCTCGCTTCTGTCCATAATATTGCAGGAGAACAAGATGATGCCATTCTATGTCCAACTCATAGTCGCAGGCTTGGATGGCGACACCCCGCAGCTGTACAACCTTGACGCTATAGGCGGCTATACTGAAGAGAGCAAGTTCACGGCTACTGGCAGCGGTTCTCTGACTGCGCTGGGTTACGTTGAGGACGCGTACAAGAAAGGCATATCGGCCAAGGACGCCATAAAGAACGTGGCTAAGGCGCTTGGCATAGCCATGAAGAGGGACTCGGCAACCGGGGACAACATGATAATAGCTACTATAACGAAGTCCGGTTACACGGAATACCAGGGAAAAGACCTGGAAAGGGCGCTCGGACAGAAGTAAGCAACAGACGTTTCAGTTTTTTATCGATTCGTTTCGATTCAATGCCATGGCTCCGGCTGGATAATGCTTGTCAGCATATATAGCATTCTACTGTGATTTATTTGGAAGAGAAAAAAGGGAATAGCGAAGAGCAAATAGCGAAGCAGAGGAATGAGGAGCTTTCGTCAAAAATAAGGGACATGCTGCCTGGCGAGGCCGGTTACGAGCACATAGAGTTCGAAGGCCCGGACATAATAGTGTACCTGAAGAATCCAAAGATAATATACCAGGACGATACTGTAATACGCAACATAGCGTCCTCCATAAAGAAGAAGCTCATAATAAGGAGCGACAGTTCCGCTTTGATGAACCCTGAAAAGGCGCAGGAGATAATAAAGAACCTGGTGCCACCAGAGGCCGTAATCTCCAACATAAAGTTCATGCCGGATTTCAGCGAAGTTTACATAGAAGCGCTCAAGCCTGGCCTGGTCATAGGGAAGAGCGGAATGACGCTCAAGGGCATAGCGATGGAGACGAACTGGTCTCCGAAGGTGCTGAGGACGCCTACGATGAACAGCGACACCATAACAGGCGTAAGGCAGTTGATGTTCAATGAAGGGACATTCAGGAAGAAGTTCCTTACAAAGATCGGCAAGGCCATAAACCAGCCGATAATGAAGAGCGAGTGGCTCAAGGTGACTTCGTTGGGTGGCTTCAGGGAGGTCGGGAGGAGCAGCCTTCTGCTTGAGACGCCCCATTCCAAGGTGCTGATAGACTGCGGGATAAGCCCGGAGCCTGGCATAAAAGGGCTCGAAGCAAACGCGGGTTCAGACGCCAACAAGGCATTCCCGTATCTTGACAGCGCGAACTTCACCATAAACGAACTTGACGCAGTGATATTGACTCATGCTCATATGGATCATGCAGGATTCGTGCCTTACCTTTTCAAGTACGGCTACGAAGGGCCGGTATACGCCACGCCGCCTACCAGGGACCTGATGGCGCTCCTGCTTAATGATTATACGAAGTTGGTCGTAAGGAGCGGAGGCACGCCACTTTACGATGAGAAGGACATAAGGAAGATGCTTACTCACATGATATGCAGGGACTACGGGGAGGTAACAAACATAACAGACGAGCTGAAGCTGACTTACCATAACGCAGGTCACATATTGGGAAGCTCAACAGTTCACCTGCACGTGGGCGAAGGCATGTACAACATAGTGCACACGGGCGACATGAAGTACGGATTCACCCGCCTTTTCGATCCTGCCAGCGTGAAGTACCCAAGGATAGACGCGCTCTTCATAGAAAGCACCTACGGCGGCCCGAACGACATCACGCCGAACAGGCATGACGCCGAGAGGGATCTGATAGAAATAATAAAGAGGACCGTGAATAATGGCGGCAAGGTGTTAATACCTGCATTCTCTGTGGGCAGGAGCCAGGAGATACAAGTCGTGCTGGAGAATTACATGGGCCCAAACAGCCCGTATGGTATAAATGTCCCGGTATACCTGGAAGGCATGATACTCGAGGCAAGTGCAATACACACCGCATATCCAGAATACCTGAAGGAGAGCCTCAAGAACAGGATACTTAGCAACATGTCGCCTTTTGAGAGCGAAATCTTCGAGATAATAAAAGGCGAGCGCGAGGAGGCGCTTGAAAGAGGCCCGGCAGTGATAATAGCCAGCAGCGGCATGCTTAATGGCGGTGCAAGCGTCGATTATTTCAGGCGGCTTGCGGAAGACCCTAAGAATTCGCTCATTTTTGTAGGGTACAACAGCCCGAACTCATTGGGCAGAAGGGTGCAGAACGGCGCCAGCGAAGTCGCATTGCCGGATGAAGACGGCAAGCTTGTCCCGGTAAAGGTGAACATGGGCATCAGGACCGTGGATGGATTCTCTGGCCATAGCGACAGGAGGCAACTCATGAGCTTCGTAGAAAACCTGCGGCCCAGGCCAAAGGCGTTATTTACTATGCACGGTGAGGAGCAGAAGTGCGAAGACCTCGCAAGGACTCTGGGCAGGATAATACACGCGGATTCAAGGGCTCCAATGAACCTCGACACGACTCGTCTGAAGTGAGCCACTTTAACCTCAAGCTCCAAGGAACGTGTAAGTTGGCATTACGCCATTAGGCGGAGTATTCCTAACCCTAAACCACTTTACAGAGCCACCAATGCCGGCATTCTGCTCGTTGAATCCAACCCAAGTGGATGTTACATTAAGCGTCGTAGTGAATTCATTGGTGTAGTTCAATAACGTATAAGCAGTGGTGCCATATCCGCCAATCGTCCAGATTCCTGTTTGTTGCGCATAATTGGTGTTAGTAGAACCAGACCCAGATACCAATACATATGGCGGGCTGCCAAGGCTGCCCTGGCCTGCGGCATTGCCCTCGGCACCGCAACCAAAGTATGAGTGATAACCGTATCCGGACGCTGCCCAGTTAGCGCTGGTCGTCTCAGGAGGGTAACCATAGAAATCCATCGTTGTTCCTTGCGTGTTAAAATTGGTTGTCGATTCCAAGAATCCCACACTGCTGCATGAGTCAGACGTGCCCGCAAAACCAGTTATGCCATTATCAACGCTATAACTTATCCCTAAGGCGTTCCACTTGCTGCTCAATGAAGTTCCTGCGAAGTTGTCATAGAAGCTGAAGACGCTGGCGCCGTCGTCGTACGCTCCATAAGACGGCTCACCGGCGAACTGCGGGGCCTCGCCTATGCCTGCCGTGCCCGAACTGTTGAGCAGGTTGTTCGATGTAGCGGCGAATCCAAGGTATATGACGGTATTGGAATTTGCCGCTATAGTGTTCGACAGTTTCGC
>JAKATX010000011.1 GCA_021818545.1 Microcaldota archaeon | reverse complement strand
TCTCGCATCTTGTCTGCGAATAGAGTTTCAGGTATCTCTTGTCATCTTGGATTGCCTCTTTTACGAATCTGTTGAATTGAGCCATCGAGACCTTGGTCTTTCCATTTTTATAGGACTCGATTGACTTTTCAAGAATCTTGTTGTAGAACTGTTGTGCAATAATCAGCCTTTCGTCTATCTCTCCCTGCCTTGTAGCGTCAGGGTGGATTCTGAACTTGTAGGCTCTTGTCAGTTCCATGCAACCTATATTTCCATCCATATTTATACGCCTTACTACGGTTCGCTTTCATCCCACCCATGAATGGTGTGGGATTTCCCGCTCACTTTGTTAAGCCCTATGGCCACAGCGCTCAGCTCCTTGCGGGTTGGCACGGCCCTGTTTATTATGTGCCTGAAGGCCATTATGACTGCGGATTTGTCCCTTATATTATTGTTAGAGCGCACACCCATTGAGAACAACCTCACCAGCTCATCGCGCTCTGAATAGGACGCGATGCGCGTATCGATCTTCCCGTAGTCGAAATCACCTTTTGTGAGCTCGTACAGCGCTATGGCAAGCGCATGAGATATGTTGAGCACTGTGTATGCCGGATCCGTCCTTATGAATACAGAGGCATCGCACATACGCATCTCCTCCTTGGTAAGACCGGTATCGTCCCTTCCTATAACCAATGATACTGGGTGCGATTTCAGCCTCTTCTGGAACCTTTTTAGGAATTCATCCATCGGGAATATGTTGTAGAACGCCTTCTCGCTCTTATGCCAAATACCGGTAGTGCCTATCACGAAAGTGCCGGACGTGGCTTCGCTTAGGCTTCTGGATATCCTGGCGTTCTTCAGCAGGTCGACCGCATGCTTGGAGTACTTTATTGCCTGAATGCCTGTTGGCTTGCACCGCGGATTTACAAGCACGATTTTTGATATGCCGAAGTTTTTGGATACCCTAGCCGCGTATCCGAGATTTATCTGGTATTTGGGACTTACCAGCACCACTTGTATCCCCATAAGCTCACTACAAAGCCACAGTACACGCATCATGCTGACTAGCACACGGCGTGCAAGAGCGCCAATACGCCGATCATGTTGACCAATACGTGGCATGTTATTGACGGATAGAGGGACTTGGTCCTCTTGAACGCGTAACCGGCTATCAATCCGAAGACCAATGCGCCTATTGCCTCTGATATGGAGGCGTAGCCGCTGTGCAGTATCATGAACAGAAGAGCGCTTAGGACGATACCGAACCTGTTCACCAGGAATCCGCGGAACAGGACCTCTTCATCTAAGGGCGCTATGAAGACCGTGAATATTAGGGCGTACAAGGGCGCGCCGGCAAACGCGGCACATGTGTTTGTTGGCAATTGTATGCCTGTGAATGCGGACAAGGCAGATAGGCCAACCTCCAACAGCATTATCAGCAAGAACATTACCAAGCCTATGCCTATGTTCTTTACTGTGAGCCTGTCCCTGGATAGGCACAGCTCCGAGATTATCCCCTTCGGCCCGACGTTCTTAGATAGAAGTATATTGATGACTATAAGAGGAAACATCAATGACAGGGCTATTGATGAATTCTGTAGCGCATCCTTGTTCTGCGGCTGAACCGTGCTTATGTAGTTGAACAGGACGGTAAGCGCTAGAGTTATGATAAGTGCTATGAAGAAAAATGCCTTGATCCTATCGGACGGCTGGTTTCTGTGCTCCTGCCTTAGGGGGTTACGGCCCCTGCGGCCCGTGGCTGCCAAAAAACCCTACCTTACTGTTTCTGCTGCTTGAACTCTGTGTACCCGCACTTGCCGCAAGCATAACGGTTTTTGTGGTCCGCCATCCTAGAACTGCATTTTGGGCACTGGCGACCGGGCTTGTACTGGTTTACCTCTTTTTTTCCCTTTCCTTTGTCATCTGCCATTCAATCACCTACTTTTCCGGCTTTACAGTAGCAGTGGATTGGGGCGGCTTCTCGGCGCCCTTGTCCTTTTTGACCAGCCTCTCCTGTATGTGCTTGGGCTCGAGTTTCTTCAGGTCCGCTTCTGCTTTGTAAGCATGCGCAGTGCACTCGCACCTCTTGATGCCGAAACCCTGGCTCATGTTAACGACTATCGTAGCTGCCGGATCCAAGCCCAGCTTCTTGCATAGCTCGGTCCTGGCTGACTCCCTTGATGGAGTAGCGTTCTCAGATATTACGTAGAACTTTATCTCGCGCCTGTTTAGCAATGCGTTTTCAGAATCCGATGTTACCTTTATTTCCATATCAACCACTGAGTATCCTTGATAGCGCCTTCCTTCCCATGGCCTCCATCACCTCCACTTCCGCGGAGGGATTCACCTTGCCCCTAAGGTCTTCCGGTATCGGCAGGTCGTATACCTCATATGTATCGGGATCCATCAGCTGCGCAATCTCCCCGTTCACCGAAACAACCTGGGCCTTCTTCTTCGTTATAACCGGCACTTCGATATCGCTATGGCTTGGCTGGAGCAGCGTCTTCTTCTGCCCGTCGAATATGCCTATGGCGGTTATCCTCATTTTCGCTGAACCATGCTTGCCTGGAGAGCTTGTCTCTATGTCAACTACCCTGCACGGTATTCCGTCTATTAGCAGGAACCTTCCGGTCTTAAGGTCCTTGGCTGAAGCAAAAGTAACATCATCGCTCATTGCATCACACAGTATAAATAAAATGGCAATACAGTGGAGTTATGTTGTGAAAAGTATATATACTTGATAGATTACAGCACACGAAAACGGACCTGCGGTTAATACGAGATAAAATTAAAAAAGAAAGGAAAAGTAAAAAAAATAAAATTATATTATGTCCAGGTCTAGCGCGGTCCTTGCCTGATATGTATCAGACTTGGGGTAGGGCTGGCCAAGTCTAGGCGTCACGCCGGTTATTATTGACATGACCCTTATCTGGTCGTTCATCTCCGGAACTAGCCTTGCTCCGAATATCACGTTGGCTTTTGGGTCCAGTCCTTCTGTGACTCCCTCTCCTATGCGCGTTGCCTCCTGTATCGTCAGCGAAGTGCCCCCTATCACATGTACCAAGGCGCTCTTGGCTCCCTTCAGATCCACGTTCAGCAATGGGTGATCCAGCGTGGACTTAACCACATGGTCAACTCTGTCCGTGCCATTGCCAGAGCCTATATTTATCACAGCAGTGCCGGCATCCCTCATTATTGCCCTTACGTCGGCATAGTCCAGGTTTATGAGGCTTGGCAGTGTTATCGTGTCCGTTATGCCTCTTACGGCATTTGCGGTTATGTTGTCTATCAGCTCGAACGCCTTTTCCATCTGTAGGTTCGGGGCATAGCTCAGCAGCCTGTCGTTCTCTATAACTATCGTAGTATCGGCATTCTTGCTCAACTGCTGTAGGCCCCAGTCTGCCTTGGCCTTCCTACTCCTCTCCAGGGCGAATGGGTATGTCACGAACGCAACGACAAGAGATCCCTGCTCGCGGGCCATCTGAGCGACCAGTGGCGCGGATCCGCCTCCGGTGCCGCCGCCCATGCCTGCAGCTATGAAAACAAGATCGTAGCCGTTTATCGCGGCTTGTATCTCAGACCTGCTAGCATCAGCGCACTTCGCACCCATCTCTGGGAATCCTCCTGCGCCTAAACCATGGGTTATCTCCTTTCCTAAAAGCAGCTTCTTGTGGGCGTTGACAATGTTCAGGTGCTTGGCATCGGTATTCATAGCTATTGTAGTTGCGCTCTTTATACCGCTGTTGTACAGCCTGTTGACAAGGTTGCTGCCCTGCCCTCCTAGTCCTATCACTGCCAATTTGGCAGTGAAGTCATTTTCTATTGAGTTCTCTAAGGTCATTCGATCCACCGTCGTTAACATTACTCTTTGGAACTGGTCAGCCTATCATTTCGAGGTCGCTGTATGGAGAGCCCTGCTTCTTATCGGATAAATGCCCGACTATGCTCGAGCCCTTTACTCCGGTTACGATGGCCACTATCTCTATCTGGTCCTCGTATCCAGGTATTATCCTGGCACCCCATTTTATGTTCGCCTTTGGATCCATCCGGTCGGTTATTATTTCGCCGGCTTTTATTGCATCGCCTATCGTCAATGACCCTCCGCCCGATATGTGTATCAGCGCGCCTTGGGCTCCTTCGAAATCAACGTCCAGCAGCTTGTTCTTCAGCACCGCTTCTGCAGCTATGTTGACCTTCTCGTTGCCTTTTCCGCTGCCTACTGCTATGAAACCTACGTCTCCGTTGCCCATTATGCTCCTTACGTCAGCAAAGTCTATGTTTATTAGGCTTGGCTGCGTTATGGTCCAGACGAGTCCGCCTATTGCCTTGGCAAGCACCTCGTCTGCAAGCTTAAACGCTTCGTCCATAGGTAGGTTAGGCACCAGCTTAACAAGCCTGTTGTTGTCCAGTATTATAACGCTGTCGCAGTATTTCCTAAGCTCGTTTATGCCTTCCTCGGCCTTGACCTTCCTCACTCTCTCAAGGTCGAACGGATAGGTAACCATCGCGACCACTATAGCGCCCTGTTCCTTGGCGATCTGTGCTGCGACCTTTACCGACCCGGTGCCGGTGCCGCCTCCCATGCCTGCGCACAGAAATATAAGTTGGGCGCCGGAGAATGCGCTTTCTATAAGAGCACGGTCGACCTCGGCAGCCTTTTCACCCACCTTTGGGTCGCCGCCTGCGCCAAGACCCCTGGTTATGCTCTTTCCTATCAATATCTTCTTGATGCGCTCATCGATTATCTTGAAATGCTGCGCATCAGTGTTTAATGCAACAAAATCAGTACCCTTTACTCCAGCGCGCAACAGTCTGTTTACAATGTTGTTGCCTGCGCCGCCAAAACCTGCGGTTATTATTCTTATCTCCGTTGAACTGAAAGCCTCCTCAGATGGCTTCCCCTCTCCCAATATGTCGTTAAGGTCGCTCATTACATCGCCAATTTGTATTTTAACATGTAAAGCTTTAAAAACTTTGCGTTAAATCGCCTAATTGACGTAGTTTCGCTCTCATAAAAAAATTTGTTTATCTGAATAAACATAATTATATTCAGGTAATTGTCATTGTGTTGTTGATTCGACAACCAAATGCCCGATTTATCATCTCTGCACATCTGGCTTTCATAGATTTGGTGGACGCGCGACAACGTTTATAAAGGTTTAGCCTATAATATAATGTGCTTTTTCGAATGCTTTTGCTTCCAAAAGTTAGTGATTAGATGAGTCAATTTGGTAAACAGATACACTCAAGGTCGAGGACCAAGAGGAGTGGCAACGGTAAGAGGAGGACTAAATTAAGGGATAAGAAGAGGAGCGAGATGGGTAACTACTTCACAGCCACAAAGCTGGCCGAGGCCAACAGGATAGAGATGGTAAGGCGTCGCGGCGGAAAGGAAACGCCCGCGTTGAAACATGCTGGATTCGTAAACCTGTTGACAAAGCAGGGGTACAAGAAGTTGGCCATAAAAGGAGTTGCCGATTCTCCAGATAACAGGAACTTTGCAAGGCAGAACATAATAACCAAGGGCACGGTTATAAACACTGAATTAGGCAAGGCCGTAGTTATAAACAGGCCAGGTAGGGAAGGCAACATAAACGCCAAGCTTGTAGAGGCCTAATTTTATGTCAGTCAGAGTATTCGTATGCTCGAAGGATGAAGTAGACGCACTGAAGAAGCTGCTGGGGTACGATCCCGCCCTGGATAAGACGTTATCTTCAGATGCGCTCCATAATCTGCAACAGGACAAGTATGGAAGCGTGATATTCGCAAGGAAGGAGTTCAGCGTCAGGGAAGGAAGGTCTTTCGGGATGGATGATGACAATTTCTACCTTTATCTTAAGGCCGATGACGACTTCCTGAAACAGGCCGAGGAGCGTTTCGCCCATGAATTCAAGACAATAAAGCATGCTGATCCTGCGGTGGAGAAGAAGCTCGAGGATTTCATAAGCGATGAGGAGAGCAAAGCAAATCAGGGGTTCGGCGCCATATTCGGTGGTTGATTGCAGCACCTTCTTAGTTCAGAGGATCTTTCAAGGGACAATATAAACCGCATATTCAGCATAGCAGATGCTATAACTGCTGGCAAGGAGGGGCTTGCGCTTAAGGAGCACGCAGCGGTTGCGCTGGTCTTCCAAAAGCCATCGACCAGGACCAGGGTATCTTTCGCGACCGCCATAGCTAAGCTGGGTGCCACGCCAATATTCGTTGATTCCCAGACCTCACAGCTGTCTAGGGGTGAGACAGTGGCGGATACGGCGAAGATGCTGAGCAGTTACTGCGATTTTATAGTTGCCAGGCTCAACAAGCACAGCGACCTTCTGGAGATAGCGCAGAATTCCACCGTGCCGGTAATAAACGCACTTACGGATCTGGAACATCCCACACAGGCATTGGCCGATGTCTACACGATAAGGTCGCACGAAAAGAACCTGAAGAACACGAAGATAGCGTTCGTAGGGGACATAGCAACAAATACTGTAAACTCACTGATGCTGACCGCCACAAAGATGGGCGCCAAGATGGCGCTCATAGGGCCGAAGGAATGCAAGCCGAATGCAAGGGTGCTTAACAAGGCGAAGGAGTACGGCACAGTAGAAGTGTATGACACGATAAATGACGGAATAGACGATTGCGATTTTATATACACGGACACTTTCGTAAGCATGGGTGAAGAGGCAGAAGCGGAAGCCAGAAGAAAAATGTTTGCGCCGTACCAGATAAACGGAAATGTCATGAGCATGGCCAAGAAAAGCGCGATGGTGATGCATTGCCTTCCTGCGCACAGAGGGGAGGAGATAACGTCTGATGTACTTGACGGTCCGCAGAGCATAGTCTGGGAGCAGGCGCGGAACAAGATGCTACTTGCAAAGGCAGTGCTGCTTTATCTGTCCCAGATAGATTAAGCGCGCGAAAGCTCATTCTGTAAGGATTTTATATCTTAATAGCTGATTAGTAGTGTAAACTGCCAGGCTTGCGGCGATCTGAACATGGGACTTGTAAAGAACATAACTATAGCAGTCGTAGTGCTAGTGGTAGTATTCGGATTGGCAATGCTGCTTGCGCAGAATAAACCAAGCGGAGGCATTATCACGGAAAGCCAGGCGGCTGCAAACGTCACCAAGGACTTGAGTGAGACGTATTTGGGAGCCAACATAACCATACTGAATGCGACTGAGTTAAGCAATGGCAATTACAGCTTCCTTGTACGTCTGCTTTTCAACGGCACGAGGGCGTGCCCAACAATATACACGAACACGTACATTTACCCTGGTTTCACGTTCGTACCAATACAGTATAACAGCTACGTGCCAAGCAAGATTGGATGCACGCAGCCGAACGGAAGGCCTAATGTCATAGCATCACCTTACATAGCAGTTGGATGGGCCACCAACCAATCGTTGCAGTTATTGACCTATTTGAATCAATATGGTTATAAGAACGTGACAAGCGGCGCAAGGTTATATAAAAGCCTTCAAGTTAACGAAAGCGGGCAGAATGTAAATCTCACGGACGTGTGGTTAGTTAGTTATAGCGCAGCAGGCACGAACTCATCCTTTAACGTAGTAATGTACGAAAACGGCAGTGTTATAAGTCGGTATTATAGTTGATTGAGCCAAAATTTATGCATTCTACAAAATTGCAGAAATGGCGCGAACAGATGGCCGCCACGGATGGTAACAAGATGACTGCCGATAAGATCATAAACTTTGATGTGAAAGCGAATGTGCACTATATAGAACGTTTGTTTTCTAAAATACTAGTTTTTGACATTTCAAATATGAATGTCGTTATTAAAACAACTAAAAACTGGACTAGCTTGCCAGTGTCATATTTTGGCAAGTCAGAGAGTTTCAGAGCCAGATTCAAGGATGGCAAAATAAAAACTTATAGCAATTTGCTTGAATTTTTCAATGACGCGTTAATTAGGTACATGATAGGCACTGGAGCAGAAGGTATGATGGTAAATTTGTTGCGTTCAGGTACCATGGGAAAAATGTTAAGATGGCAGGCGGGATTGAACTATGTGCTGGCCTGATATTAGAGAATTTTTTGAATGAACAGTATAAGAGGCTTGATATAAGGTCAAAATACGTATTGGACATAGGTGCAAATATAGGTGATACTGCATTGTATTTTGCGCTGAATGGGGCGAAAAAAGTTTACGCGTTGGAACCTTATCCATATTCCTGTGGATACGCAAGGAAAAACGTGAAGCTCAATGATTTTGGCGGAAATATAGAGGTTTTGAATGAGGGCTGCGGCGGCAAGAAGCGAACTGTTACTGTGCCAAAGAGTTTCAAAAATTTAAGGAGCTCGGTTCTAAAATCCTTCAAAATAGGGGTGCCAGTAAAAATAGATACTATTGATGGGCTTACAGAAAGATATGGATTAGATGGCGCAGTATTGAAAGTTGATACGGAAGGCGCGGAATATGATATAATTTTGAACGCCAGCAATACTGCGCTTAGGAGATTTGACCAGATCATTATAGAATACCATTTTGGTTATCTGAACTTAAAAAGAAAGCTAGAGAAAGCCGGTTTCTACGTGAAGCATAGCATGCCAATGTTCATACAGGACAAACAAATTAGCAGTTATGGACAGCTACGCGGTACCATTTATGCGAAACTTAAGTAATGCTTATTTTTTGAATATTTTTAATGGCGGGGCGTCCCCAGAATAATTCGCAAATGGATTGCTAACTTCGTAAATTTCAGTGTAACCGGTAAGATTTTGAATTACGCATAAATCGAAATTATCTGTGATAGATGGACTTAAATCAAAACTTGGTGTGCCTCCGGTAACTATATATGTGCCGTTAGGCATACTTTTGAGATATGAAGCGCTGCAGTTTTCCAAGTAATTTATTTTATATGCATAGCTAGTAAGAAGATTCGCTTCTCCTGCAAAATAGAACTGGCCATAGAATTGATAGAATGGATGCGCTTGCACATAGCTTATCAAACTATGTAGCGTGAACATCGATGCTCTGTAGAAGCTTACATCATTGTTCAAGACAATTACATAAGAATAGATTGTGATTAACAGAATCGCAATTGCCAATATTGTCACAATTGCACTTTTCTTTGCTATCATGGCTTCTAGGCCAATTGATATGACAACTATCATAGGAAGCGTGAGTATTGTTGTTATATATGTGGCTTCACTTATTGTATAGTATATTAACTTGCCATTTGCCACTGCTACATTTGATGGAAAAACCATAATCGCAGATAGGTAGAAAACGAACGCGAATATGAAGAATGATGACCAGTTTTTATTTTTGGGCAATATTATGCTCAAGAATAGCATTGCTATGAAAACGTAGAGCGAAATACCGAAATATTTTAGGTACGAATCAATGCTTATTGTATAATCCGATAATACTGATGGATAGAAATACGGGTATCCTGTTGTGTAATTAATGCATATTGAATTCGTTAAACAGTATGATATTTGTGGTTGCGTTGCATCTTGATAGACGTAAACAGCATGACTTAAACTAGGGTATAAGAAATAATTCCCGGATTCGGCTAGGTATACGACACCAATAATTGAGTAAGCCAACATGAAACCGAAAACCAACATGGCGATATACAACAGTTGTTCTTCGTATCGTGATTTCTTTCTTAATACCGAATATATTGTCGTAATAGACAATACAAACACAAGAAGAGCGATAACTAATGATCCTATAGGATTAGTTATGTAAGCCAGACCTGCAAAAATTCCGGACGCAATAAAAAAAGATTTTGATTTTCTTTTATCTTGCCTCAACAAGCTCGATGCTTTGTCTTTACCGACTATGAACAAGTAGGTTGATATAGTTATTAGCATCATCGCAGGAATGAGTGGTTGGACGTGAGTCGAGAACAGCACATCTACAGGGAAGAAAGCGAACAAAATAGTGCCCATCACTGCGGCCCTAAATCTAGATACACGCTCAATTATTAGGAATATGAATATTCCTTCTACCACAGATGTGAATATTATGTAATATATTGCAAGATTTGCTGAGAAGCCAAAAGTTTTTAGTAGAAGGATTTCTGGGTAGATAAAGCCCACATAAAATTGGAACTCTTGGGCAGGATTACAGTTGCACTGGGAAAAATTGCTAAGATTTACGTGTGAATACTGTGAAAAAGTTAGTGGATTATGGAATAGTACCACTAAGGCGTAAGTGTTCAGGTATATTCCTTCATCCTGTGAGTTTGCGAATATTGGACCGCTATAATAGTAGAAGCGAACCGCTAGAATCAAGAGAATTAAAATAGCTATTGTTAACGGCCTTAAGTTATTATTTTCTTTTGCGCAGATGTATAGCTTATTTATGCCAGGCATTTTTATTAAATCACCATTGTGCTATTAGACTGTATAGAGGCTGCCTTATTCTGCTTGGTAGCAAAAACCCAAACCTTGAATTAACTATCCTGAATCCTAAAGCGATAAGAAGCATTTGGGCACTCCGTAGTGGCAATTTCATATTCATGCTGCTGCCACCCTTATTGACAAACTTTATTGGTATTTCATGGACTGTTTTGTTGGCTTTTTTTAGCGCGTAGAGAAGGTTTAAATCAAAGTTTACATCTGGTAGTATTAGATCATCAAGAACTTCTTCCAGTGCTCGCTTCCTGAAGAATTTTGCACCGCATTGAGTATCATTGAACTTAAATCCAAACAATATTTTTAACAGTAGATTGTAGGCCCGTGAGGCCAATCTGCCTTGCACGCTTAATCCGCCGTAGTTTCTACTGCCTTTAATGTATCTGGATGCGATTACGCCATCGATACTCATATCATTTAAGGCTTTTATAAGCTTTATTATCTCAGAGCCTTCTATTGCATCATCCGCGTCGGCAAATCCTATTATGCTTCCATTTTTTGATTCTTTGCATGCTATTTTAAAACCATTCAGTATTGCGAATCCTTTACCTCTTTTTACTTTATTTTTTATCAATTGTATTTTTTTATTCTTTGACGCGTATCCTAAGACTATTTTATTAGTATTATCAGTGCTATCAGAAACGACGAGCATGTGGGCATTTCCATATTTTTTGGTTACGGTGGCAGTAAAATCCGCCAGAGTAGGCCCTATCCTGTGCCCCTCATTGTATGCAGGTATGATAATCCAAGGTTCCATTTTACCATTGTTAAGTTTTGCTCTTCGGAAATATTTTATTACCAATAAAAGCCAAAAGACTTTAATCCTTCGTTGTTGCTGCTATTTGACGGCAATTGTTATAGGGAAATGTGGCTCAACTTATAAGAGGTTTATCGTAACAGCATTCGAATAGGCGCGCAGGGCATTGAAGCAATATCTACATACTCGTTATACATATATTTTAAGGGACTAAAGTTGTCTTAAATTTTTGGATAGAATGGCGCAAGCTTATTATACGATAAAGTGACATTCTAAAGAGTTTATTTGCATAATCATGGATTAAAATTATTACGGCTAGGCGTAGTTTGTCGATATTGTGAATCGGAGGATACATTATGCATAGAAGCTCTTGCCCATTAAACAGGTTGTGGAATATATCACGATTTAGACTGCTAGCTATTGTAATTATACTTTTGCTAATTATGCTGGTCAGACTATATTATTATGCAGGGCCCATATTTGCAAACAGCCCGGAAGATGGCCTATTCCTTGACTTGTTTGCAAATGCAGTGTTGCATAATGCGCCAATTTCCTTTACTGCATATCGTAACATCACATGGGGAAATTATTCTAATCCGATATTTGGAACCACAGGCATATTGGACTTTTATGGCGGGTTTATTTGGCCGGAGATATTTATACTAGACGTGTTTGGATTTTCTGCCTCTGCTGCGATAGGGTACATTATCTTAACATCCATGATAGAGGGCCTTTTTATAGTTCTAATAACGGAACACTTGTACGATATTAAAGCAGGCATAATAGGAGGGATCCTGTTCGCTTTCTTCCCTGTAGATGTGCTGTTCTCGACTCAGATACACCCGCTCGTACCTGCAATGGCCTTCTTGAGCGGATCATTCTATTTTTTCCTACTTGGATTAGACACAAACAAAAACAACCGGAAGGCAACTTATTATGTGATATCCGGCCTGCTAGCGGGATTATCTTATATAACTAATCCGCTAGGACTAGCATTCATACTTTTTGTGGTAGTTTATCTATTTTTGATATTTGTGCGTTCCGTATTAAGAAAAAACTGGTCGTTTGACTATTATGCATTGCTAATCTTCGCCGGTTTCATTTTGGGCTTCTCTTTTACTGGTGTATTGTACTTTGCACAGGCAGGAAATTTCTTCTTATATCCATTGTATGACCATGGAGTATTCATGTGGCAGGTTACTCCAGCAAACTACGGAGGCGGCGCTACCGATTATACACTGTTTGGCATAATCACACTTGAGTACGTTTACGGCTCTCCTACTTATTTTCCTGTTTTGTTCTTCAGGATATTCCCGGATTACATAATGCCGCTACCTGATTATAATATTTCATACTTTGCGCTCACTTTTTATGCCGCGATTACTTTTTCAGCGGTACTTCTACTTAAACGATTTAAAATAAAGCATACATACATGCTAGTTGGCTTCTTTGTCTTTTGTGTATGGCTGATAAACCTGTTTCCAAGTAATATATCGTTTCATGACGGCACGATAGATTTCTTGTTAATAACCATGATACCATATCTTGCAACTTTGCTCACACTGCCAATTACTGTTATTAGCGCATTGGCACTGGCCGCTATTTTGGATATTGGTCCGAAAAAAAGGAAAAACAAACTGACCGGAATACTGAAATCGGCCCCAACATTGGCTGTGATAATTTTACTTGGGGCAATTATGCTGACAGACGTATACGCTTTGAACTTCGATATAGCCTATTATAGGGCTTCGATGGCTACCGTGAATTATTTGGTTGCATTCGCCACACGGCACCCCAGTAGCATGATATATGCCAATCCGATAATGGCTGGAGAGGCAAATTATATAGACGGCTTTAAGCGTATAAACGCAACGGCCCTGCAGATAAATTACCTTTATAACACGAGCTTCGCTTACTTATCTGGGATACGCAATGCTTACATAGCAGTAGGAGGCAGCTTAAGCCTCGAGACAAGCCCTGCGGTAACCGAGAATTTTGCATCGGCAGTAGAAGGCAATCTTACTGATAGTGAACCCATCGTAAACTATTCCAATCCGCTTGGGCAGTACTGGGGCTCCAAACTGGCGCCGCGGCTTGTCATATACTACAGAAAATAGTGTATGCTACAGTCAATTCCAAGATTAAATATGACAGACCGGATTTCTGTATAGGCAGGCATGGCTCGCGCTGTCGTATGAAGAAAAATAAAAGTAGATTGAGGAGAAAGACCTTTGTCATTAAGTCAGGCTTTAGTAACGGTATGTTCGCAGGTCGCGTGAGCTCCCTGTTTACGCACCCGTCCTATCAAAGTCGTCTATTGCGACCGCCATAGTGTCTCGTTTCGGGTCTGGCTTCGTCCTTAGATGCTTTCAGGACTTATCCTTTTGGCGCGTGGCTACCCGGCAATGCATTCACAACCGGTACACTAGAGGCGCCGATTCCTTGTTACTCTCGTATTAAAGTGAATCTTATCCTCCGACACTAACACTCCCAGTAGATATTACCGTACT
>JAKATX010000004.1 GCA_021818545.1 Microcaldota archaeon | reverse complement strand
GGTCTTCAAAGGTGCATTCGGTGAGTACACATTTTCCAGAAACGTAAAAATGAAGAAGAAGGAACTGCTTTTGAAAGCAGTGGTCTACAATAGATTTTTGGCTTGAATCATAGGACTCCGCAAAAAGCGAGAGCAATTTTTGTTTATCGTGAATTATTGGACACAGTCCATTTAAAGAAAGCAATAAATAGTTAGGTAGAGGAGATTTGGTGATAACATGTGCCAAGCGCCAGTAGGTAAAGTAATCAAAACAGAAGCTGGAAGCATAACAGTAACGTATAATGGAAGGATAAGGGTGCTGAGGTCCAAACTGCAAGACGTGAAGATAGGAGAATATGTCACATTTTCTACAGATATTGCGATAGATAAAATAGACGAAGAGGAGGCTCTATTTATAATGGGCAATATGAAATGTTAGCAAAAGACCGATTACTCTTCCTCAGATATGCGCTGCCATGCGCAGGTACGCTTGTTAAAAGAGGGAACGTATCGCAAGAACGCGTAGATGAACTTATTAGGATGGTGGCATCAAACGATGCGCCGAAATATGATGCAGAGGACATATTCAAGATTGCCGAGGCGATGTGTGACGCCATACGCGAACGCATGGGCAAGAGCGATGTAGATAGCCAAGTGATAAGGCAGTACTTCCTTTTAGAGCATAGCGATGTTGTGGATGACAGATACAACCTCATGGGCGATTTTGATCCTGTCTCATGCAAAACGCGCATGGGCAGAGTCATTACAATAGGCGCGGATCATGCTATTGTAGAAACCTCGTTGGGAAAATCGCAATATAGAACAGAGTTTGCGAGAGACCTGAAGCCAGGAGACAACGTAGTAGTCCATTGGGACTTCATTGTCGAAATAGTACCTCGCGACTTTGCTAAATTAGTTGGAGTAGAGACGGATGAAAAACGAGAATAAGGGAGTGATACTTGCGATCGCAGCTGCGATAGTAAGCGGCATGGCCATCCCTGCCAATAAGTTTTTCGAGGTCAATCTTGATCCTGCCGTATTCACTGCAGTTAGGGCGGTAATAATAGGCATTGTTTTCTTTTTCATAGCTTCGTACCAAGCCAAGAAGCAAAATAGGCATTTTAGGAGCGTGCCATGGAGATATTTGTTGGCGATAGCGATAATAGGGGGCGCGGCGGCGTTCCTTCTATATTTCACAGGCCTAAAGCTCACGACGGCCGGCAGAGCTGCGTTTCTCTACCATTCTGTACTCACTATATCAACCGTTTTATTCGCAGCCGCGTTCTTGAACGAGAGGATAAACAGGAAGATGGCTATTGCACTGCTCATCATGCTGGCAGGCGTCGTGACATTGTACGTTTCCCAAGTTCCACAATCGCAGTTATGGTCTGATCCATCCCTTGGGGACACACTTGTAATAGCGGCTTCTGTATTATGGGGCGCCGAGTATGTTATATCAAAAAGTGCAATCGGTTTAGGAGAAACAAATTTTGTAATTTCATTTGCAAGGATGTTTTTTGGCGGGCTTGTCCTTTTTGGTTTTGTAGTGATATCAGGCAATTTAGGTCAGCTTCTTTCATTGACATTACAAGCATGGATAAACATATTTGCATCGACATTGCTATTGTTCGCTGACGTGCTGTTCTGGTATTGGAGCATAATGTACATAAACGTGTCAAAAGCCACCATGTTGCTACTCATAGCCCCGGTAATATCTTTGTTAGGAGGGATACTTTGGCTCGGCGAGCCCGCACCGTTAATGCAGATTGCGGGCTCTTTGATTATACTCGCAGGCGCATATTTTGTAATCGGTGTGAGGAGTGGACATAAAGATAAAAAATAAGATATTGATCTTTGGCAATCCATTATTGCGCGAAGACGGAATACCGCTCAGGATTCTGCCACGGCTTCGCGAGCGTTTCCCGGATATAGAATTTAAGGAGTTCGATCCGAACGAAGAACTTGAGGCCGAAGGCCGCAACATCAGAATAATCGATACTGTTCAAGGCATAAAAAAGGTAACGCTGATAAATGATATCGAAGCGATAAAAAGTGCCACAGTTTATACGATGCACGACTTTGACCTTGGATATAGCTTGAAGCTCCTGAAGAAACTACACTATTTAGACAGCGTGGTTATATTCGGGGTTCCTATGGGTATGCGAGAAAACGAGGCATTTCGGCAGCTGGAGGCTATGATTATTGCCAATTTACCTTAAGGAAATGGCTGGCGCAGCTCATACACGGGTCATATGCGCGTATAAGCTTCTCAATCTCGTGCTCAATCGGCTCATGTTCCACCGCATCGCTCTCCTCAACCATCTGCACTATGCTCTTCTCCATCCCTATCTGATTCTGCTGCGTTGGGACTATTATGTTGCCATTTGATGCCTTGCCGTTCTTATCTATTGAAAGCATGTAATATAGAGTGCCGCGAGGTGCTTCAAGAAGCCCGACGCCCTCTCCCGCCTTTATTTCTACAGGGTCGTTTTTCTCGGCCACAAAATCGTGAGATTCTAGAATCTCTATGGAGTGGTCTATGCAGTGCAGTATCTCTATGGCCTGGGCTAGATTGTTGTGGAAGACATTCTTAGATGGAAATGCCGAGATGGGCTTCGCCACATCTTTCCTTGTAGCGGGGTGAATGCTGTTTCTGTTCAGATTCATGCGTGCAAGTGCACCAACCATATGCTCCCTGCCCCTGAATTTGTAGCCTAAAGCCTGCGAGTATGGTATTACGACCTTGTTCAAGTAATCTTTGTATTTCTCCCTAATAATGCAGAAACCGCTTGAGTCCTCGACATCGCCTCTAGAGAATGAGTAGTCCTTTGATACCAAAGACACGAAATCTATGTCCCTTTCTAGCCTGAAGTCGCATTTATAAAAAGTTTCTATAAACTCTATAGCAAAATCCCTTACTGATTTCAATTGCCCCACAATATTTGATATGTCGCCCTTTTCCGGTATGTGGGAGAACTTGCCTACCTCTGCAAATGTAGCATGCACGGCCCTGCCCGCTATCACCTTTGAGAGGTTATTGCCCGCACTCTTCACTGCGAACGCACTCTTTATCATTCCATCCATTGAAGAGTCGAAGTCGAGCACTGAATCCTTTCCGTATATATCAGGCAAGCAGAATAGGTACAGGTGCAGGGCATGATCCCTTATCATCATCCCATACAGCGATAATTTCCTTAACAGGAGCGTCTGTTCTGATGGGACATAACCCACTGCATTCTCTACCGCCTCTGAACAGCACGTTAAATGCGCTATGCTGCACGTGCCACACACCCTGGATGTCATAAGGGGCAGGGATATGGCAGGCTTATTGCGTATGGCCTGCGTATAGAAACGCTTGTTTTCTGTTATCTTTAGTTTTACGTACTCTACCTTGCCCCCCCTAACTTTTATGTCAACGCTGCCATGGCCCTCAATTTTCGTTATGTTGTCTAACCTGATGTGCTGCGCACCTCCGCCTGCGCCATAAGCATGCTCAAGTGCTTCTGCGTCTTCGCCCCTATGCATTCTTAACACCAAACTCCTTCAGATACTTATCCAGCACCTGCAGGAATGTCTCTTCCACCATAGGACACCCCGGAACTTCATCGTCTACTTGCACTATATCCTTTATTGTCCTTACCGAATCGGCCTGCTTGAATTGTTTTATCAGGAACTCTATCTCCTTCTTAGTCCCTTCATCGAATGTGTTTCTCTGTGCAGCTGGCATGCCGTTTATCGCACATGACCCAATCATGACGACCCTCTTGGAGTTTTTCCGTATAGAACGCAGCTTTCTGGCATCACTCTCGGTAGTTATTGCTCCCTCCACAAAAGCCACATCTAGGCCCTTCATGCTGTTATTCCTCTTTAGAACCCTGGCATGCTTTATGTCAAGCAGCTCCTTCCATAAGAAGAATCTGTCATTCATCAACTCTATCCACACCATGGTGCTGTCTTCGCAGCAAGCGAAAGAGAACCATCCTATCTTGAGTTTTTTGTCGGCCACGTTAAAATAGACAATTATAGGATTAAAAGCATTTCGCGCTATTTGAATGCCGGGCCGTATTGAGCGTCTTGCGCTGTTTTTACCTTCAATACATAATAATATAAATTGAATCAGTTTAATTTTAGATTATGGAGGGGAGTTTTGGTTCTTACGAAGAAAAAGCGCGCCACATACTGTCGCACAACATGTATATGGTAGTTGCAACATCCGATAAGGAGGCTAAACCGTGGGGCGCGGTCGTTTTCTATGCAAACGATGAATCAGGTAATTTCTACTTCATATCTGCAATTGACTCGCTACACGCAAGGAACATGCAAGAAAACCCTAACGTTTCTTTGGTTATTTATGATTCTACACAGCAGCTGGGCTTAAATCAGGAAGTGCAGGTCTATGGCAATGCTTCTATAGTTAACGATGGTGAGCTTAAGGGAGCACTGGAATTTTACACGAACAAACTCTTTTCTATTTCAAATGAATTGGATAAGCAGGAATATGACCCTAGCCAATATAGTGAACCTGCAGAATTTAGGGTCTTTAAGATTGTCCCTGTAAAAATTTATACGACTACAGAGGATAGGCGTACTGAAGTCAACCTGTCGGGTAAATGAGTTGCCTATCGTTTAATCAGTGCTAACATTAACGTTGTTTTTTAGCAGGGCATGAAAGTGCGTCGTCATGAATGGACTGCTAGACTACAAGAAAGCGAATGCTTTAATGGCCAGATACGGCATAAAATCCGTAGGTAGCGCATATTTAAAAAACCCAGAAGACGCGATAGAATTTTCTGGCGGCAAGCCGATAGTCTTAAAGGCGCTAACGCAAAAGGCGTTGCACAAGACCAAAAGTGGGCTTGTGATGCTCAACCTTTCAGGAAGCAGGGAGATACGGAATGGCTTCACCAAGCTGACAAAAAAGGCGTCCCGTTATGGGCCTTATACTATTTTAGGCCAGCACATGGTTAAGGGAGGGCTGGAGATAATTTTAGGGGGCAACGTTGACAAGCAGTTCGGCAAGATGGTTTTGCTTGGACTGGGCGGCATTTACGTTGAGGCATTCAGGGACTTCGCATTGCGGTTGTGCCCAATAACCAGATATGACGCCAACTCGATGATAGATCAGCTAAGGTCGCACAGCGTAGTCGCGCCAAACCCAAGGCAGCGGGAAATGCTGGTTAATCTGCTGATGGCGGTTTCTAAGCTGTTCAGCGACAACGATATTGCGGAATTGGACCTTAACCCAGTAATACTCCATGATGGCACTTACGACGTAGTCGACATCAGGATATTGAAATAGGTGCTAATATGAGTAGTAGTCATGAAGCTAAAAGAAAGTACGCGGACCTTGACCCAATATTCAATCCAAAAAGCGTGGCGATATTGGGCGCGACGGACAAGCCGGGCAAGGTTGGGCACGCCATAATGCAGAACTACATAGATGTAGGCTTCAGCGGCAGCCTTTATCCCATAAACATAAACACTACTGGTTCAATAATGGGCCATGAAGCGTACAGGAGCATATTGGATGTGAAAGCCAAGATAGACATGGCGGTAATATCCGTACCTGCGCTTGCAGTGCCAAAAGTGATGGATGAATGCGGCAAGGCGCATGTGAAGGGTGTTGTCGTAGTGAGTGGAGGTTTTGCGGAGATAGGTGAGACAAAGCTGCAGGATAAGCTAGTGACCATATCACGCAAGTATAACATGCCGATGATAGGACCGAATTGTCTTGGAGTGATGGACATAAGGGCTAGGAATGATACGCTATTTCTGCCAACATTCAAAATAGACAAGCCCAAGATAGGCGGAGTAAGCTTTGTTTCGCAAAGCGGTTCAGTTGGCAGCACGACCCTGGACTTGATAAGCGGAGCCGGCTTCGGGCTTTCCCGCTTCATATCCTATGGCAATGCAGCTGTTGTTGATGAAGTCGATATACTAAAATACTTATCACATGACATCCATACACAAGTCATCGTATTCTACATGGAAGGCGTGAAAAGAGGAGAAGAGTTCGTAGAAGTGGCCAAAACTGCCACAATGCTTAAGCCTGTCGTCATAATAAAAGCGGGATCGACGGAAGCAGGTGCTGGCGCAGCGCATTCACACACTGCATCGCTGGCAGGGAGCTACGAAGCTTATGACGCGGTCTTCAGGCAATACGGTTTCGTAAGGGCGGCAGACACGGACGATCTGCTCGATTTCGCGAAAATATTCGACACGCAGCCGCTTGCGACTGGGAATAGGATAGCAGTAATAACAAATGGCGGGGGGCACGGCGTTCTTGCGACCGATGCAATATACCATAATGGCCTTACCCTGCCGCAACTCACCAAGAAGACAGAGCGCATTCTTAGGAAGGCAATGCCACCAACAGTAACCATAAGGATGCCCCTGGACATTGGCGGTGACGCGGATAGCGCACGATTCGAGAATGCGCTGGATGCGATAAGCAGTGACCCGGGCGTTGATGCATTGATGGTAATAACCCTATTCCAGACGCCCGGAGCAGACGACAAAGTTGCTGAAAGCATAATAGGGTATGGAGCCAAGAGGGAAAAACCAGTAGTAGTTGTAAGCATGGGTGGCAGTTACACGAAATCCCATATAGAAGTAATGGAGAACTCAGGCATACCGGTATACTCTTCTACAACCGCCGCTGCGCGCTCTCTGGCGGCGCTGATAGGTTACGCCAGATACAGGAACACGAAATAATGCCTACTTAGGCACTACGGCGAGCTTGATCCTGTTTTTTAAGCTCGCCGATTACCTGAAAGCCACTTTGGCAAACCATACTGAACTGCGTGGCTTACTTACTGCGCTTGTTCAGCATCTTGTTTATTTCGTTCATCCTCTTGTTTACCTCGCTGAGTTCCTTCTTTGACAGCTTAGGCATGGACTTCTTCGCCTTGTCAAGCTGGGCCTTCACGTCCTTGACGTATTTGTCGCATTCCTTTTCGTACTTCTTCACGGTCTCGAGGACCAGCTTTTCGCTGTCCTTCTTGTCCAGCTTCCCTTCCTTCTCAAGGTCGTCCAATGCCTTGTTGAGGGCTTTTACGGTGATTGATGCGACACCGAAGCCGAACTCTATGCCCTGCCTGACCAGCTTGTCCACATCCTTTTCTGCCGTGTTCTTTTTTGATTTCGCCATGTTTTTCACCCGTTTAAGCGTATCATCAGTACAGTATTATCTTTATCGCAAGCCATAGGCCGAGTAGGATGCTGATGAAGAAACCCACCAGACCAAGCATCGCATCCACGCGAAGCACCAGAGACGACCCGACTATTAGTGCTGCAACTATCACGGCCACGGACATCTTGTCGCTTATCCTGTCCAGGTCGTCCGAGAACGCCATCAGATCCTTGTGCTCCAGCTCTATCTTGAGCTTGCCGTCCTCCAGCCTCTTCATTAAGTCCCTAAGGGCAGCAGGGAAGCTCCTTGCCATGTACTCGATTTCCAGGAAGTCTTCCTTTAGTATGTCGACTAGCTGCTGGGTGTCAAAGTCTTTTGGGAAAAGTCGCTCGGCATATGGATTGAATTCCTCCGCCATGTTGAATTCAGGATCGAGCTCCGTGCAGGCGCCCTCGATTATGAGCATTGAACGCGCCAATTCCTCGGTTTCCCTAGGCCTGTTTATGTCATATTTGGATAGCACAGTGCTAAGATCGGACAGCATCTGGCCCAGCTTCACCCGCACGATATTCTTGTTGTAGTACGCATCAAGTACGTCTGATATGTCAGCCTTGAATGATTGCATCTGTGACTTCTCCACGGCCATGCCGGTACGCAGCATGTGCTCTACCATGCCGTTTACGTTGTCCTGGACGGCGTAGTAGGCCAGCTTGAACAGCGCGTCTATGGCTTCCTTATCTATCGAGTTTATCCTGCCGAAGTCCAGCAGGCATATGACCCCGTGATTCAGCACCATTACGTTTCCAGGATGCATATCTGCATGGTAGAACCTGTCAACCAGCACCATCCTGAAGAATAGCCTTGCGCATTTACGTGCTATCTCTTTCTTATTGAATTTTTCTGACTTTGATGTTATGACCCTCGAAAGCGGAGTGCCGTCAACCTCCTCCATTATCAGGACTTTCTTTGTAGAAAGGTTATCATAAACTGTAGGTATGTAGACGCCCTTATCGTCCTTTAGGTTGTCTTTCAGCCTCCTTGCGCTTGTGGCTTCCCTTAGGAAGTTAAGCTCCTTCATTATGGACCTGTCGAATTCATCGACAAGGTATACCGGATCGTACTTCCTGCTTTCCGGTATGTGCTTCTGGGCCATCTTTGCCAGATAATGCATTATCCTAAGGTCTTCCTTTATGGTTAGCTCTATGCCAGGGCGCTGGATCTTTACCACGACCTTCTTGCCACCTTTCAGCACTGCCTTGTACACCTGGCCTACGGATGCCGATGCAAGGGGCTGGTTATCGAACTCGGAGAACAGCTCATCGGTGGACTTGCCAAGCTCCTCCTTTATTATGCGCTTTGCCTGCTCAGTGGGAAACGGGCTCATGCTGTCCTGTAGCTTTGCCAGCTCTTCTGCATAATCCTTGCCCATTATGTCGGCTCTGGTGCTAAGGAGCTGGCCGAACTTTACGAATGTCGTGCCCAATTCCTCGAGCATCATCCTAAGCCTCTCCTGCGGCGTTTTGTATACAAGTTCTGGCAAGGCCTTTTGCTTGGGCTTCCTTATGGGAAGCCGTTCGCCCAGCCTCAGCCGATCTGCAAGCTGGCCCACCTCGAATTTGGCCAATATGTCCATAATGCGGGCTATCCTATCTAGGTCTTGCCTACTCTGCGATATTGAGAAGACTTCCAACCCAACCACCCCCTTATGATAAAAACACTATAAAACTTACTCTTCTAGGAAATTATTAAGGCTTTTGTACCTGGCGCTACTATTAAGACTTTTGGGGGCGGTTTGTATATATAGAGCCAATTAAATACTTTATGTTACACATCCTCTTATATAGACAGGGAATGGCATGGTTACGAAAGGCTTGACGCTAGACTCTCAAGTGGATCAGGTAGATAAAGTAGCCCTTAGGCAGGACGATGCAGCAGGGCAGTCAGTGCAAGCATCTAAAGCCACAATTAAGGCAAATACGGTTAAGACCGTGCTTTCTACAGAGCATGATGAGGAACTTGTCAAGAAAATTGATGAATCATTGCAAAAAGGCGATCGCGTAGTGCTGCTTGTTTTTGGCAAAAGGCTGAATATTGATGGCAGCCTTGATGGCCGCGGAAATGAAGTGATAAAGGAAGTTGCGCATCTCTATAAAGAAATAGAACGCACAAGCGGTAGCGACATAAAGAACCTCGCAGTATTGCTGACAGGAGGAAAGAACAGTGGTTACCTGTTCAAAGACGTAAAATTACCGAGCGAATCTAGCGTCATGCTTAAGGCGCTTGAGGCCGAAGGTGTTAAGCCGCTCAACGTGCTTCTGGAGCAGAAATCATATGATACTGTGTCAAACGTATTCTACTCATACCCTATAGTGAAGGACTTCAGGGCTACGACTGTTGTAGTTGTAGCTGAGGAGTTCATGGCTGAACGGGCGCTGAAGATAGCAAGTGAGGTATTTGACATGACAGATTCTATATATGTAAAACCGGTCAAGGTTGAGCTAAGCCATACTAAGAAGGTATTCGAAAGGATTAGGGAGTGGATAGCGATAAAGGCCCTGCCGCTGTTTTTCATAGCGGCCAGGAACGGGCTGTATAAGATTCTGGACAAGATAAACGAAGCAAATACGATAATTGCGCGCAACAAAGCATGAATAGACAGAAGAAAGGATTCATAGCCTTGAGACTGCAAAATATAGCTGCATGACTACATCCTGTTCCATCTCGTCTTGTGTTATTAATGCTGTCTTTGATTTTAGGATATTGCTGACAACGCGCTTGACAGTGAGTTCTGCGTTTCCGCCGTTCTTTTCCAGATCCAACATGCCGGCCAGTTTCTTGTACTCCCTGCCTTTTATTATCTTGTGGAGCTTTTTGTTGTTGCATTTTATGTAGCTATTGAAGTCTGCCCAGCTGACAATTGAAGAGTCCGTGGTGTCTATCAATGCCTGTCCAAACTCAAAAGCCATGTTATCACCTTCAATTTACATTGTGATTTAGCTATTAATTAAATGCTTGCACAAGACAAAGTTAATAAATACGGATGGATATATCCCATAGGGAGTTTGAATGAGGACTGCGATTTATGCGGGCAGTTTCGACCCGCCTACGTTGGGCCATCTGTGGATGATAGAATCCGGTGCAGCCCTATTCGATAGGCTGATAGTCGCCATAGGCACTAACACCGATAAGGAGTACACTTTCTCAGTCGGCGAAAGAATTGACATGCTAAGGAAACTCGCCAAGGCGCACAAGAACGTCAGAGTAGAATCGTTCGAGAACCAGTTTCTGGTCCGATACGCAAAATCGGCAAGAGCGGATTATGTAATAAGAGGCATAAGGACGGAAGCGGACTTCACGTACGAACGCGACATGCGCCTCATAAACAGGGACATGGAGCCGGACATAGAGACCGTGTTTCTCATGCCGCCCAGGGAACTAGCGGAGATAAGCTCTAGCTTCGTAAAGGGGCTCGTCGGGCCGGATGGGTGGGAGGAAGTTGTAGCCAGGTACCTTCCCCCGGCAGTATACAAGAAGTTCATAGGCAAGATGGGCAGATAGAGTTCACTTCACGTACTCCATTATCTTGCGTTGGGTAAGCATATCCTTGAGTATCCTGCTATTGGCTATCCAGTTCGCAGTCGATATGTCAAGCCGCTGTGAGATGAAATTCCATATCTCGCCGGGGCTGTGCAGTATCGCAGGGCGTTCCTGCAGGGTCTGCCTAACGTGTTCCCTGACGTTCCATACTCCGACCGGCATTATATAGCCGTCATGCACCTCCCTGAGTATAAGTATCGTGCCTTGTCGGCCCAATTCCTTTAGCTTTTCTGTTACTGCTAGCCTGGCAGCGTAGTAACAGCCGCCGATCTCTGCGTATGTTGACCTCCCATGATAGCCCTCATAGGATGAGTATATCGATATATCCTTGCCATTCTCGTTCCATATCGTATTTGGGTACCACGCCTCTATTGATTCGTACTGCCATTTTCCAGGAATGAAGAATATGAGCCAGCGGTTATCAAGAGCCACGTTATAATAAGCGTAAACAGCGTCCATCGTATTGTTTTGCTTTATCTCCTCCCTTAAGGTCTTGGAGAGCGTGTCATCAACTGCAGTTATGCTCCAACGCGTTGGGACGAACTTCCTTCTGTTCTTTATCCCAAAAAGGCCTGCGGAAAGACCTTGCTGTATTTTTGACGTAGGAAGTCCTTTGTCGTAAAGCTCCAGTATAGCCGTAGTGGCCTTCGCATCCGTATCCATGTACAATGATTCCATATGCCTCTCGGCCTTTATGTTATAAAGCTCGACACGCTTGAGTTGAGCGCTAGGACCGAACGGCTGCACCTCATCGTTTAATGATATTTTCATGAATGGCCTGCTCGAAAAAGACATGTCCGCAACCGCAGGCCTTTCTGCCATTGCAAGATCGCGCACCTGCTCCTCTATCCTTCCCTTTTCTATGTCGTGTATGTTAGACAGATGTATGCCCCTTACAAGGCGCGAACGCATATCCACTATCTTGTCTATGGGCATATCGCGCCAGAGCTCCGGCCTGCCCAGGATAGATGTGTCACCGAACTCCGGTGGAACAAGCGGCCCTATGAAGACCTTTGGATATCCGAACCTGCCTATGAATATGTCCGTAGGTGAGGAACCGGACAGGTCAAGGCGGCTGGCAAGATTTAGCGTCTTTATGCTGTAGTAATAGCGCATAAGCGCCGGATCCCTCATGTGTTTGTAGACTATAGTGGACCGCTTTACGTTTATTGTATTGGGCGCCTGTGCCAGTTCCTGTATCATATCGCCTCTGTCCAAATCAATCCACATTATTTATTTCTGATTGGTGTAATTTATCTCTTTCCTTGCATTAAACTAATGATATTATGAACAGCGTTGCTGGGCGGATGCGCGGTGTGTTTTCGGAGTTTGGCGGAGATGCGATACTGATTTATAACACCTCTATTGTCGACAGTAATTTCATTTATATGTCAGGCTTTACAAGCGGGATATTTGAGCATACGGCACTTTTGGTGACCAAAAACAGGATGGTGCTGCTTACGAGCGAACTCGAGTATCAAACGGCGCTATCCCAAAAACCTAAGGAGATGAAAGTCGTGAAATACACGGGGGTTGAAGAGCTGAAGCGCCATCTAGGGAAGCTGCTGGATGGCGCGGTCGTTGGCGTAGATATGGAATTCCTGCCTTACAGCTACTTCAGGAAACTCAAGAAGCTGTCAGGGGCCAAGAAGTTCGTAGATGCCAGCAGAGCATTCTCAAAGGCAAGGCTGGTCAAGGACGACAAGGAGATAGAATGCATACAAAAGGCGGTTGATATAGTCAAGCATACGTTCAGCGGCATAGAAAACATCTTCAAGACAGGCATGACAGAAAAAGAGCTTGCGGCGGAGTTCGATAACAGGATGAGAATCAACGGCGCTGCGGAACCCTCGTTCAAGACAATCGTGGCATTCAGTAAGAACGCGGCCTTGCCGCATCATGCGCCGGACGATACGCCGCTTCGCGCAAATGAATTTGTGCTAATAGACGCTGGCGCGAGGTTCAACAATTATTGCTCTGACCTGACCAGGACTTTCATATTCAAGCCGGACAAAAGCTCGGGGAAATACAAAGAGATGAAGCGCATGATCGACACCGTGAAGGAAGCCCAGAAACTAGCTCTGGATGCGATAACGCCCGGCGCAGATGGGATGAAAGCCCATAAGGCTGCTGAAGGCCACATAAACACGGTCAATGGGGGCACATACAAGGGCAAATTCATACACTCATTGGGCCATTCGATAGGCATAGACGTGCATGACGGCGGTGCAAGGCTGTCCGGCCACTCACATAGCAAACTTGGCAAGGGAATGGTATTCAGCGATGAGCCGGGCATTTACATAACCGGATTCGGAGGAGTAAGATTTGAAGATGATATTCTGGTAACAGATGATGGTGCTCGCCTACTATAAGGTGCAGGATATTATTGCTTGGACTTGTTAAGGAGTTCATTCAGTTCTGAACCATCTACGTTTAGCCTGTATTTTGACATTATTGCCCTCCTTATTTTATCAGGTTCTGTACTTTTTATCTCAGAACTTATCGAGCTTATCAGCTTTGCCAGGTTTTCGCCTTTTACCCTTGCGAGATTACGCTTGTTTATCGCAGAAGCGATATCCGTAGTGCCGGATGAAGCAGCCTTCAGTAGCTCGTCGATTCCTTGCTTAGTTACGGTTCCATCGGCATACTTTGAGAAAATGTCTATTATGCTGGATTCCGGTATGTAATCAACATCCAATCCGGAACGCTTTAGCTCAGTGAACTTCTGCAGCAGTACGTTTGCCACGAACACCGGATCCGCCTGGCATGAGGAAACGATGCGCTTATACATGCCAAGCCTTGGTGACATAATCATGTTCGAAGCGAGAGACTCATTAGAGAGCTGCTTTTTTAGCGAAGCCCTCTCTGCGGCTATGTCAGGAGCGTCACGCTCCGCGACCTTAAGCATTTCTGCCGTTGTTATTATCGGCCTCACGTCAGTCTCCGGGTACATCCTTGAGCTGGTAGGCAAAGGCCTCATGAATTTGGTGGTGCACAATTCTGTGTTGGCTACGCCCCTCGTCTCAAGCGGCACCCCATCGAAGCACATCTGGGCCCTATTTATGGCCAATGAAGCGGCTTTTGATGCATGAGGCTGCTGGCCCGCTATCAATGCGAAAGCGTCATTCTCACCCAATGAAAGCGCCGCTGCAAGTTTGGAAAGCTCATCGTTAGAAAATCCGTACTTGCCCATGTCTTCATCGCTGTGTATTATGCCGTTTACCCCGGCGGCCTTTGCGTAATCGCTTATCTCTGTGCCAAGCCTACGTTCAGGATTTACCTCCTTGCCCAGCAGACCCTTGAAGCCCTGAAGCCTGAAACCTATTACGACGCCGCCTTTTTCGGTCTGCCCGGTTATAACCTTCACCTTGGTATTCCTGAATATTTCCGTGACGTCCATGCCCTGATGCACCTTTGCATCGATGCTTTGGAGCGTGTCCTTAATCTCCAGCAAGGACTGCTGCCTTGTTATCTCGTTAATTATGAACTTGTCCATCTTGTCCAGCTCCTGCATGCCCTTTATCTCCACCCTTGAGCCGCCCCTTATCGACACGTTTACGTCCTGCCTTATCGTGCCCAGCCCCCTCTGCACCGAACCGGACACCCTTAGCATTGTGCCTATTGTAAGGGCAACCGACTTGGCGGCAGCAGGAGTTGGTATGTACGGGTCAGTGTCTATTTCGACCAGTGGGATTCCGAGCCTGTCCGTATTGTATACTACGGCATTATGCGATGAGGATTCTATGCCGCTGGATTCTTCCTCCAAGAATAGCTTCATTATCTTTGTTTTTATGCCGTCGCTGGTTTCTATCTCCCCATTCAGGCCTATCAACATGGTCCTCTGGAAGGCGCTTGGGTTGCTTCCGTTAACTACGCTTTTCCTCATAGTCTGGAACTCGTCCACTATGTCCATCTTCAATGACTTTGCGAATGCTATTGCGATGCATAAGGCATCGTTGTTTAAATCATGTGGCGGCTCCTCGTCTATCTCCACCAGGCATGCATTGTTATCGTATATATTGTAGGTGAATTCCCTGTCTTTCAGTTCTTCGTATTCGGCAGACAGGTCTATCTTGCCCAGTTCGCCTGCCACGGCCCTCTGATGGCGCTTTACGCTGCCTACGGGTTTTTCATCCGATGGAGGCACTGCAGTAGGGCAGCTGCAAAACAGCTTTTCACGCGTAGCGAGGCGCTGGTGGATTTCTATGCCACACATGAAGCCGATTTTTTTGCATAATTCTGAATCGTTAGGTTCCATAGGATCTCCTTAAACAAGGAATTCATCAAACTCGAGCCTTGATTTGATCTCGCCTGCGATGTTTTTGTTGAGCATCGCCTTGGCCTCGTCAACCTTATAATTGCCGAGAAGCCATCCAAGCTTTATCTGTGCCACCTCGGCCATCATGTCATCGCAGTATATGACTCCGATGTTGCTAAGCAGCCGAAGGTTCTTGTATACGTTCGGGTGCACCCTGCCATAGAGGCACTGAGAGGTCATCCCGACTATCAGGCCGTTGTCAAGCGCGTATTTTATGTGGGGCAGCCATAGTAAGTCCTGGTGGCCTGTTGACACTGGTGCGTGGCCGAGGCCGGTGCCTTCGATTATTATGCCGCGGTACCCTTCATTAACGTAAAAATCTATGATTTTGGGATTTGAATTTGGATATACTTTTACAATGGCAACCCTTGGGTCGAAATTTGGCATTACGGTGACTTTGCCGTGCTTGTTGGCGTCCACCTTATTGTAGCTCTTAGCGTATTTTATCTCCCCTGACGGCCACACGTAGGCCATTGGCTTGTCGTTTATTGGGCGGAACGCATCCCTCCGCGAGGTGTGCATCTTCCTCGCCTTGACGCCCCTTATGTAAGCGCATTTGCCGTCGGATTCATCGTTATGCATGCATATGCCGACCTCGGCTATGTCGGATTTTGAGGCCAGTTGCGCCGCGCATACAAGATTTATGAAGCCGTCGCTAGAACCTCGGTCGCTGCTCCTCTGCGCGCCGGTCAGTACGACGGGCCCGTTCAAGTCTTTGAGCATGAAGCTAAGCGCAGCTGCGGTGTAGTGCATCGCATCAGTGCCTATAGTTATTATGGCGCCCCTTGCCGAGTTGTTTAAAGCTTTGGCAACGCTTTCGGCTATCCTGCCCCATTCATGGTAGGACAAGTCCTCGCTGGCCACGCTCATCAGCATGTCGACAGATATGTTTGCTATGCCCTGTATCTCGGGCACCTTGTAAAGCAGTTCCTCGGGCTTCAGCAGCATTGACACGCCGCCGGTCTCGTAATCCACCCTGCTGCCTATCGTGCCTCCGGTGTATATCAGGCTAACGTCCGGTGCCGATTCTACGCGCTTAAGGCTTATTTTCGGGAAAGACGCTATGTTTGGCACCCCATCAGCCAGCTTTTTGATCTCCAGCCCGGAGGTCAGCCTCATCCCTATGTTGTAGCCGTCCGCCATCTTTATGATTATGGTGTCCCTGCTGCCTATATTGGCCTTTGGCATCAGCTCGCCATCAAGCTCAACGTTTCCCATCTTGAGCCTGATTTGGTCGCCTACCTTTATGCCATGGCCGTCAAGCATCC
Organism: Microcaldota archaeon; assembly: GCA_021818545.1. GTDB lineage: Archaea > Micrarchaeota > Micrarchaeia > Micrarchaeales > Micrarchaeaceae > JAKATK01. The sequence continues at coordinate 54,550 of JAKATX010000004.1, read as the reverse complement.
TTTGTATCTCTTCTCCGTACACTTTTACCATCCGTTTATTCTGCCCTTGCATAAACGCCGCTTACTGATGCGCCGTATACCCGTGCGACAAGGCTAGAACCTATTCTGAAACCTTCAGCGCCGTCTTTCACCATCACTTCCTTGTACGTGTCGCTGCGGCCATTTATAGATATGTCGCTCTTCTCCGTCAAAAGAATCCTTATGCTATTCCCTATAAGGGAGGAGTTGTCCGAGTGCTGGATAACCCTTGTAAATCTATACAAATCAGTGCTTCTGCTGTTGAGAACGGAAGAATCTAATTGCTCAAGCCTAGACGCCCTTGCGTGAGGCCTTGCCGCGAACTTTGATATGTTGGTTATTCCGGGGCGCATTGCACCTATTAGCCCCTTCGTCTGCTGGAAGTCCTCGTCGCTCTCGCCCGGATATCCAACTATCACATCAGTAGACAGTGTTATGTCCGGTATTGCCTTCTTTATTGCGGTAACGTAACCCATGAATTCATCAGAGGAATAATGCCTGCACATTGATTCAAGGACGCTGTCACTGCCCGACTGCACAGGCAGATGCAAGAAACGATAGAACTTCCTGCACTTAAGCGCGTCTATAAGGTCGTCAATATATCTGTGCAGATGCTCTGGATTTAGCATGCCTATCCTAACCTTGAAATCGCCGTCCATCATGGCTATCTTGTGCATCAACTCTGCTATGTTGGTGCCTCTTTCAAGGCCATATGCACCCATATCCTGGGATGTCAACTGTATCTCCTTGGCACCCTGCCTTACGCTCAACTCTATTGCCTTCAGTATAAGCCCTTCGGAAAAGCTGTTGAGCGGCCCCCTTGCGAACTTGGTTTCGCAAAATGAGCAGTCGCTTAGGCATCCCTCGCTAACAGGAACCTTTGCTATGACGTTCTTTGATGGATTGAAAAATGCGAGTTTATCGGTCTTTTCATGACCGCCTAGCAGGATCCTTTCCTCTGCGGAAGCGGATTTTACCGCTTCCACTATGCGATGTATGCTGCTTGTGCCAACTATGCTGGCATGTGGTGCTGCCTTCATTATCTTGTCCTTATTCGCGCTCGCCATGCAGCCTGTTACTACGATGTGCTTGCCCTGTGCTTCCAATTTACTCAGCAGATAAAGTATCTTCTGCTCTGTCACCTTCTTTACCGTGCATGTATTGACAATCGTCACATCAGCGTGCCCATCATCAGAGACGCCTATGCCCGAATTGCCCAGCAAACCGGACATCAGCTCGCTATCGCTCTGGTTCAGAGTGCAACCGAAAGTCTTGATAGAAACTCGCATATTATCTGCTGTGTTTTTATATGTTGGCGATTAAATTATAGCGCAAGCAATATTAAACCTTTTTATATGGGTTGGTGCTATAATGGCTTTATTGTGTGAAAGATGTAAAAGAGAGGTCTATAGGTTAGAGCTCTGCAACTATTGCGGAAGGAAGATAGGAGTCGAATGCGTAAAGAGCTCGCAGCGTGCCTCAAGGATTTCAAGGCTGGCCATATGCAAGGATGACTGGAGTGACATAAAGAAGAGGACGCTTTACAAGAACAAGGTAGTCCAAGCTGCTGCCGTTGCCCAGGAGAATGCCTGAGGCGCACGGATTCTATTCTTGATTGATAAAATGCGCGGCATAGTAGTTGCTCTGCCTAATGACAAGGATTTAGCTGCAGCGATAGGAAAGGGTGGCACAGAGAGCAGCATGAACTTTTACAACAGGAAGGCTGATGATGATACAATAACCGTACTCACGCCCTCTGACTTGGAGAAGAAGTATTACGCGGTTCCTGAATCCATACTGCTGGCAGATATCGTACTGCTCAGCACAGCCAAAGTAGATGCACTCCTTGGCGAGACGCTAATTGCAGCCGGGATGACCGACAAACCGGTCATACTCACAGATGAGAATGACGTGTCCAAGTTCGTGCAAGGTGCCGCAGTAAAGGATTTCAGCGTAATAAAGAGGGAAGCCGCACTTGATGCGATACGCAAATTGGGGCCATCTGAATCAGGTCAACGCACTAGAATCGACGTGGACTCCGCGTTCAATGTGAAAGGCGTTGGAACAGTGCTTCTGGGCATAGTAAGGAGCGGGGTCGTAAAAGTTCATGACAGCATGATGTGCTCTGGAGGGGGGCAGTTAAGCATAAGGTCCATACAGAGCCTTGACGTGGACATCGAATCTGCAGTCAAAGGCATACGCGTAGGGCTTGCCGTGAAGGGTTTGGATAGCGCGGATGTGGAAAAAGGCGATATCCTGACCGATAAGGTAGTTCCCAGGGTTAAAGCGATAAAGGCAAAAATCAAACTAGGAAAATTATACGCAGAGGGGAGCATAGGCGGTGAAATGATAGGGTTCAGCTGCGGGTTCTCCCAATGCAAGGCCAAGATTTCTGAACTTGAAGGTGACTCATGCGCGATAAGCTTTGAGAAGGCCATACCAGTAGAGCAGGGCGACAAGTTCCTGCTCAGCCAGGACAGCAAGCCCAGAATTTTCGGCGCAGGAAGCGTACTCTCTGCATGAACCTTATTTATGCTGGCGTGGATTTAGCTGCTGGCGATGCCTGACGCAGAAGCAAGCTGGATTTTAGCTGCATTGACAAAGTATGTAGGATAACTGCAGACGGATGTGCAATAGCCCAGCCAAACATAGCCATCAAACATTGTGCCTGAAGTAGGATTCGATGGTATGCCACCTGCAGCGAAGTTGGTAAACTTTACAGTAACTGTTTGGCCTGGATTAAGCGTCCCGAGTGCAGTCGCGTTTTGGGTGGAGAACGCTGCCGGGAGACTTGAGCTGTTTAGTGACCTGTTAGCCGACGCAACGAATATCCAGTCACCATAATACGTAGATCCGGTGTTCTGGCCGAACAAGAACGAGAGCTGGCCTGCGCCATAAGACAAGTTAGAACACGTAAAGTTTGCAGTAGGTATGCATGGATTGGATGAAACCAAAGCGCCGGCCCTTGCAGGCGATGGCGCGAGTAAGCTACTCACTCCTAGTATAACGACAACTGCTATCAAAACCGCGATTACTATTGCGATATTCTGGAATTCTCCGCCTTTTATCTTTTCGTACAAAGCCATGCTTGTAATTTGTTATAAAGAACTAAAAATATGGCGGTACTTTGATTCACGCGGCAGTGGGAGCCATCAATTTGGCATTATAGAATTTAGTATGAAGTCCGGACTATACGGAACAAGGGCGTCGTACGCTTCCCCTACCCCAAAAAACAGTATTGGTATTCCGGTCACGCTTGATATTGATATGGCGTTGCCGCCGCGTGCGTCGCAATCCAGTTTTGTCAGTATTATGCCATCTATCTTTACGGACTTTGACATATCCTTAACTTGTTCTGCTATCACGCTGCCTGCCGTACTTTCTCCTACGAATATGGTTATGTCTGGTTGCGCAATCCTGACTATCTTGTGCATCTCGTTTAACAGGTTCTTATTGGTCTCCTGCCTTCCAGCGCTGTCTATCAGAACAACCGCAATGCCGCGCGACTTTGCATATGCTATTGCGTCAAACGCTATACTGGCAGGGTCAGCCCCATATTTGCTCTTTATCACAGGTACGCCTATCCTGTTCGCATGATATTCGGTCTGCTCTATTGCTGCTGCCCTGAACGTATCGCTGGCAGACATGACACACGTTATACCGCTTGACTTTAGCCTATACGCTATCTTGCTTATTGTTGTTGTCTTTCCAGTGCCATTTGAGCCTATGAACAATATCCTGACAGGGGTGGCATTGCTTTTTATCTTGTCATCTATGTACGCATATATGTCTACACCCTCCTTTGTCTTAGCCAGTGTATCAACCAGTGCGCTCCTTACTATGCCAAGCAGTGCAGCAGTCATGTTCTTTGAATCTATTGCAGAATCGGCAAGCCTAGATTTCATGTCAGCCATTATGCCCTCGGTGACTTCCAAAGACACATCTGACTGAAGCATTGATATGCGTATCTTGTCAAGGAAATCGTCCGTCTCCTTTTCACTTAGCTTCACAGATCCAGAGAATGCTTTTTTCACCTTTGTGGAAAGTGAGAATTTGACCAGCGCTTCACCGGACTGCTTTGGAACTCCCTTCTTTTCCGCACGCGGCGGATCTGGCTCAGCCTGGCGTGCTCCCACGTTGGGCGCTTCGGATGGATTGCTGGCAATCTCTTTGGCATTCTCCTCGTTATTATGAACCTGGACTTGTTGTATGTCACTTTGTCTCTCTGGCCCTGGAGCGCTTTGTTGCTCTGGAACCTCCGGTTTTTCCTCAGACCGTGCCGGGACAGGATTAGCTTCGCTCTTTACAAACGTCTTGACCGCATCCGAGAGTTTCTTCTTGAGTCCGTCAAACATGCTTATTTACCTACTGCGCAAGCCGTTCAAGTTTGTATGATATGTCAAGCACTGCATTTTCAAGTTCCCGCTTGCTTTTCATCATGCCATTTATCTGCGTAGTCTGCTTCTGTATCTGATTGCTTACGAACTGTTTGGCGTTGTCTACGCTATCCTCTATCAGGTATCCTCCCCCAACAGATATTATTACAGTTGACGCATCGCCCACTGACGCGTTGATGAATATGTTGCCACCTATCGGCATTAGGGTATTCTTGTTCCTTACCTTGTCTATCCCGGAAATCGTCTTCTGGGCATTATTGAGCTTGGATAAGCTGTCCAACATTGCATTTATCTCCTGTGTTAGGATGACGTATTGGCTCTGATAAAGCTGGTGCAGATACTGCAATCCCTCTACCGTCTGTTCAAGTTGGGACCCATTGCCCTGCTTTGGTACATCGTTTGGCATTATATCAACACATTAGTTATAACTATTTTAGATAAGAATCCTTCACATCTTTACGCTTTCAGTAACATCCACCATCTTGTTGTCTTTTATCTGGTAGAACTTGCTCACCATGCCGGATGCGTACAGGTCTACCCCATTTGTAATTGATTGGGATTTTTGGTTGCGCCATATGGAATTGTAAGCCAACTTCTTATGCTTGTTTATCTGCCTGGTTTTCACGTCATCTCCCTGAACGAGCATCCCCGGCTCATAGCTCTTATCATCCAGTATTAGGAACCGTGTATGCTCCGCCACCTCCTTGCCTGAAAGTATGGAAGGGAATGACGCTAGCTGCGAATCAAAGTATGCATTGGCTGCGGTCTCATCATCAAATTCCTTTAGACCGGTTTCATCAGCCACATTGCCCGTACCATCGATAACTTGCCAATAAACTGCATATTTCTTAGTTTGCTCCATTACAATCCCACTCGCAGTAAACTAACTCAGAAAGAAACTAAAAATTTATCGAAACAAAGCGGCCCATTTACGATCCCTTGTGCACTTAGTCATTTAATTTGTAATGTATTTGTTATAGGACGACCTATATATTTTTATATTTTAACTTAGGATTTTATAGCATTGGTGGTAGTATGACCGAAATAATAATAAAGTCAATGAAGAACGGCCCTAATGTAGTTTCAGTAGATGGGAAGGTGAAGGGAGCCTTTTGCAGATGCGGCCATTCAGAGCACAAACCGAAGTGCGATGGCGCACATGGCAAGGTAAATTTCACTGCTGATGAGGCAGAAACGCGGCTCTGAGCCGCAAATCTGCATTTTTTATTTTGGCAGCTATTTTTGCTGCTCCTTCTTTTCTGATTTCTTTGTGCTTTCAATTATTATCATTGACTTAGGAACTCCTTGCGCGCCGCCTAGCTTCGTCAGCGCGATGCTGACGGCATGCTTCTCGTTCTTTGCTTCTACGTCCAACGCGAAGTTGCCATTTACTCCTCTTTTTATGTATCCGCTCACTAAGAATCTCATCAAATCACTTATTCGATATCAAGCGCTTCCATTATCCTGGCCAGCTCAAACCCTGTGGTTGAGTCGCCCACTATCACTCCTTTAGAGTTAGTTATTGCAGAAAGACCTATATTAACGTATCCCGTGTTGGCTGTTGTACGTATAGATTCGAAACCTACCAGATTATCCACCATCTCCTTCTCTTGGTCCGTGCTTCTGTTGTTTATTAACATGCCTTTGTTTGTCAATATGTTGTTGGCACCGACCGTCTTTAGGCCTCCTATCGAAGCCTTAACCACTTCCACGCCCAACGTATCGCTTATCTGCTTTATTGTTTCATTGGTGTAGTCTGGATTGGCTATGGCTATCCTATCATTCGCTATTATGTTATTTCCGGCAGCGTTTATCCCTGTGTCAAGCACGCAGATCTTCATGTCAGGCTTTTGCGCCTTGAATAAGGCCAGCTCCTCGTCCGATATCATGTTTGATATTATTATGCCGTTTGAATTCGCACGTACGAAGAGCCCTATTATGTTGGAGTCGAATATGGAAATGCCCACAGGTTCTGCATCTAGGGTATCTGCAATCAATTGCTTGGTATGTTCCTGTATGTCGTTGCCTATGAATATGTGTTTGTCTGTTGCAGTTGCAAAAACGCCGACATAATCGCTGCCACCCACCTTACATTTGGCAACAGCCATTAATCTCAACTTATTGATTATTTCTTGGCATCTGCCGGTTTCTTGGCATCTGCTGGAACCTGCTTGGCCTGGTCGGCCTGCCTCTGTTCAGGCTGCTTCCGCTCCTTCTCCTTGGCGTCTGCCTTCTTCTTTGCAGGCGCCTCTTTCGCCTCTTGAGCAGGCTTGGCCTGCGGCTTCGCCTCCGAGAATGATGAAGCCTGAACCTTCCCATTGTCTATGCTTAAGTTGATCTTCAACGGTATCATCGCTCTAGAGTAGTGCTTCACTATGGAATTGTTCAATTCCGGTGTCAGGTTGACGTCGACTGGATTGAGCTTCGTAGCATGGGCTATCCTCTCCCTTATGAACCTTACTGCGCTGCTTCGCCGCTTGGTCCTCGGCTTGCCTACCAAATATTTCCTTATGTTTATCGTGAGTATCCTTGTTGCCGCCATAGCTATCAGTCCACCTTTATCCTAAGCTTCTGATTGCGCCAGTTCCTGTTGAACCTGTTCTGCTGTATGCCCCTGTGGGTGCGCAATGAGACTAGCAGAGGTATGCGCCTTGCCTGTTTCAGTTTTTTGCCCAGCCTTCTTTTCTTTTCCATTGATTTTTTAGACATAACATCACTTGTGTCTGAACTCTATAGTCGGTTCACGCTTATATGTAACTTTATTCAATATCGCTACAAACTGTGCTTCTGTTATCTTGCCTTGTATCCTGTTGCTCTGCGCCAATGATATTATGAGGTCAACCAGCTGCGCATAAAGCTCGAAATTTGCTGCTTTTATGTTGCTAAGCCTCTCATAGGCCTTAGCATCTAGAAGCTGCCTGACAAACTCCTTCTTCTGCTGTTCTACCTGTGCCTGACGGATAGCATTTGAAAGCTGTTTCCTGAGCCTTTTTTGTTCCTCCTGATCCGCCGGTTCCTCATACTGCATTTTAAACACTTTACTTCAGGCCTTTCCCTTTGCTATTTCTGTACTTACCTTGTCCAGAAACGACTTGCCTGCAGGAGTTATGACGCGCCCCTCATTTGTCTTCTTTATGAACTTTATTTCCTCAAGGCCCTTGAACGAATCCGATATTATGCTGCCTCCTGCTTTCCTGTGGTGATGAGCATGTATTACGTGCTCCCTTCTGCCCCCATACCGGGTCCTGAGCTTGGATATCCCGATTGGACCATTAAGGTATATTTGCCTCAATATGGACGCATTCCTTATGTACCAGAAGTTTGGATCCACCGGAGGTCGCTCCTTGTCCGCACCGGACTTGACGTAATTCAGATATTCCGGCTTCTTTATCATATCCTTCAGCTTTGAAGCTGCCGCATTCACTAGATCGGATGCCTTGACATCGTAAACGGTAGTCATGGATATCACTATGCGTTAAGCATAAGACGTTAGATATTAATATAAAAAAGCTATTAATAGCTTTCTCTGGATTGCACGTCTGAATGGTCTTACACGAGGAACTCATAAACCGACAGTTGCGAGAAGGCCCAATTGCCTAAGCGCAAGCAGAGCTATTATGAGTATTATAACAACTGCGACAACAGCGACCATCTTGGACCTGCGCTTCTTGGGCTTGAATGATGACGTATCCTGTGCAACCGCCTCAGCTTCTGGCATTGCTGCTGAATCCCCCTGAAGAGCGGCTTGTGATGCATTTTGTGGTTGTGCATCTACTTTTGCCGCGTTAGGGCCCTGTGCCGCAGTTGCCCCCTGTTCCTGGGATGGTTGCGAATTTGGCATGCCAGCCTTCGCCTGCAGGAAGCCCTTCTCCGTCAATGTCAGGTCTAAGTTGCCGTTGCGTATTGTATATGAAAGATACTGCTGCTGCACGAGTTTATACACATGCAAAGCCAGATCCGTAGGCCTTAGATTAACCGTCTTTGTAAGCTCAGAAAGCGTGCGCTTGCTGGAAGATAACTGGGTTATTATGGCAAAATCCAATTCATCGAAGCTTGAAGATGCCTTTGCAGCGGCATCGACAAGCAGTTGTTTGCCCGAATCAGTCACTTTGATTGCGTTCTGACCTGCAAATATCGTAGAGAAGTCTATAAGGCCCTTAAGCTTTAGGGTGCCCAGTATGTTTGATGCATCAAAGAATGATGAATTTATTAGGCTGCCATATCTCTCCACTACCGTATCTGGACCAATTTTTGATAGGGCGGCCAGGTCAAGGAAATTAATTTCTTCGGCCATTTAATCGGTATAGTTATTGATGTGCTGTTTTAAATCTCTTTCCAACTTGGCAGACCAGCAGATAGTAGATTTTGCATTATTTGCATAGCGCAAAGGCTACCGCGCCAAGACATGAAAAAAGAATTAGAAATAAATGGTAATTAAAAAGGAAAAGAAAAAAAATAACGCAGACAGTTTTACTTCCTGCCCCTCCTGTTCATCTTTGCCCTAGCGACGTATCCGCCTTTGTCTATGAAGTATAGGTATCCTTCCTTGCGCTCTATTTTCTCAGAACCCATCTTGGCCTTCTTTCCTCTCGGGTTGGTCTTCATCGGCGTGCGCCAGACATACCCGTCCTTCCCAAGGAAGTACAGATATCCGTCTTCTCTCGACAGCTTTTCGCTTCCAATTCGTTCAGCCATAAATTCACCTTACTCTATATATTTATGGATATCTTTAAATACTTATCGTCGACATGCCGTCATAAACGAATATCTGTTATATGGCATGACACGAAGCAAAATCAGCTTAATTTTGATGCAATTTTGTGTTTTTGTGAGTTTGACTATTTGAGCAGTCTGCTTTCTTATTTCGCCTACATTTATAAATCTTTCAAAATAAATCAATCTGATTTAATGATAGAGATAAAGGCTTTCCAAAAGGTAAACATGAAAGGGAGCACATTTATAGAGGGCTTTCCAGGAGTAGGGCTTGTCGGACCCATGGCCATAAGTTACATGATAGACAAGCTCGGGTTCGAATATATAGGTTATATAGAAAGCTCGGAATTCCCTCCGCTCATATCTGTGCACAAGGACAGACCAATGCCGCCTGTGAGGCTTTATTATTCCAGCAAGCATGCAATTTTTACGGTGTTTGCGGAGTTTGCCATACCTGTTGAGCTTACTTATGAATTGAGCAACAAGCTGTATGACTTCCTGAAGGGCAATGGTATAAGCAAGATAATATCCGTTGGCGGCATTCCATCACAGACCACAGACGGAACAGCTTTTGCAATAGCGTCAAACGAATCGTTGAAGAAGGATATCAAGGCCGCGGGCCTCAAACCGGTCGGCGAGGGGGTTGCAACCGGGGTAAGCGCGCTATTGTTGACAAGGGCTGTGCTGGATAATGCCCAGGATATAAGCATATTGGTTCCAACTGATCCGAACATAATAGACCCTGCTTACGCTGAGATAGTGATAAATGCGATAAACAAGCTGATGGGGCTAAATGTGGACGTGACGGAGCTGGAGAAGGAGGCTAAGGAGATAGAGGCCAAGGTGCGCGAAGTGATGAAAAAGAATAGGGAAACGCACGACACCTACAAGAGGGCCGTCGAAGGAGCCGGGCCTTCGATGTATGCCTAGACATTTTGTTTAAGCAGGGGTTGCAGAGTCTGGTCTGGCTGAAGTGTAAAGCCACGGAAAATCGCGCAGGACTTAAGATCCTGTGGCTTAGCGCCTTCGTGAGTTCAAATCTCACCCCCTGCACATTCAATTTACGACGTCAGCGTATGGTTCGGAAATCCCGCAAGCGAATCTTCCCAAAGGAAGATTTGGGTAGGATTTCTGAATCACTGAAGGAAACTTCCATGAAAGTTTCTTGGCATCAGCTACAACAGCTGCAATCCATCCTCCACAGGGTGCAGGCAAAAAGATTTTCCGGCAAGAGGAAGACGCTGAAATATGGCTCACTATCGAAGGCGTTTTCCGATGTGCAACTGGAACGCTTCTTCAATGCGATAGACTCTGACAAGTTCCGCTTGCTGTTCAAGTATCAAGCATAACTTGGGCTTAGAATAGGCGAAATTGTTTCTGGACATGGTTCGAGATGAAGGCTACTTCGAGCTTTATTCTGTCTGGACCTTCGAAGTATACTGCATAGTACCCTTTAGTATACTCTGGAAAGCGCCTAGGGCTCCCATAGAGCGGGACCACACCCTCCTTCTGTAGGAATTCCCTAGCGAATTTGTCAATCTCTTCTTTAGACGCAGCCCTAAAGGCGATATGATTGATCCCTGCACCTTTTCTGTGATAGTCCTTGTCCCCGTACTTCTCTGCTCTTTGCATAATCCAGAAATCCGTGGTCCCGTTGCTAACGCCGATGTAGCCACTGCCGCTGCTAACCCTCTTGTATCCCAGATAAGAGAACAGTTTTTTGTAAAATTTAAGTGCGCTCCTGAAATCACAAACATTTATCTGTATGTGATCTACGTATGTTTTCATTGACTCATAGGGATTTAAGAACCTGACAAATTAATAAATCACTGTTCCAATTGCTGCACCCTTATTTCGCTTAATCGTTTGACATACTACTTGAGTTTCTGAACTCAGTCAAAAACTCAGGTTTCTATATACTAGATTGAAAGCTTTAGCCGGTTGCGGCGACCACTCATGAGCTTGCGTAGCAAGCGTGAGAGTTGGTTAAAGAAAGTTTTATAAGTAAAATAAATGTATATATAAAATAAATTATATCACGTGTGATAAATGGAGAGAAAACTTGTAGGTGCAATAGTCACAGTAGGACTCATAATTCTAGTAGTTTCACTAATATTTTCAGTAAATCCAAACAATATGCGCGGAGCTAATGCCATAAGTTCGATGTCTTACAATTACACAAGCATAAAATGCGCTAACGTAGTCACTTGGCTGGCATTGGAGCATAATCAGAGTTATATCTGTGCTTCAGTCAGCACACGATATTATATCTCGCCTTGGCTTAATGGAACCTTCGTAAACTTCGCGAACTTCACGATAAATGGCATAGGTTCAGATACTGTGTCTGTAACAATAAACGGTGCGTGCGGCCCATATTTTTGCAAAAGTCCATATACATCTACTACACAAAAGATAAAGTTAAATCAAATAATTGGTGGGGGATGCTTCACAGGATCTACACTAAAGTTGATTGCTTTTAATAGTAGCCAAGCTCTTTTCTTAGAAAGTAAGCCCCTTGGGCCTGTTGTTTGCGCTTAAGCATTTTGAAATAAGCATGGCAGCATAGACCCTGCAAAAGCCCTTATCATATCAAAAAAGTTAATTATTAGTTAGCTGCATGACTATTGGGCTAATAGCAAGATAACAATAGACAAAACCACCTACAAATGGTTTTTATGCAAAGCAAAATCGTAGCTACAATCGTAGTTCTAGGTATTATATGCTTAATCACAGCAATCAACTATTCCATCAACACTAAAACGCAAACAATCGTACTCAGCAATACGATTAATGGGCTGAACCTGGCTCTTACGATAAACAATACTGCGATACCGCAAAACGGCAATCTCTCCGTAGATTTAAAACTTGTAAACGAGCTTGATTCTTACAACAATATAACTGCAGCAAATGACTGGCCTAACGTAAAAGGTTTAGAATTGCCGTACACACAACCGTACCAGATATGCACATGGAGTGGAATTGTAGGGGATGTAATACGACTCTCATTATTCAAGGGCTATTATACTGCTAACAATATAAGCTCGGCTGAGAATCCGATAGAGCTAGGGGCACCGTTTACAAAGGAGAACTTACCTATGCCTTCGTGTCCTGCACCCGGCACAATCTACAGCCCCATTTCTTATTCATTTAAACCGCTGAGTGACAAAGTACTTGTATTTGGTAATGTAACCAACTTTTTTAACCGCAGTAAAACTAATGCGACAAAATTTAATCAGACAATAAACTACAGTATAAATGCTGTAGGATATGTCGCTTCGGGAAGTCTGGGGCCTGCATACAACTTCACGCCAGGGATCTACACTTTGGTAGGCGCTGATGAATGGAACCAGATTGTGATAGCGCACTTCAACGTAACCGGTGCTGTGGCAATGCCTTCTAGCAATAGCTCATTTTATAACGGATTCAATCTCTCTATAAATGTTAATACAACATCAGACATTGCAATAGCAAATGCTGGGCTCTTTTATAATGGAAGCGAAGGATACGTGATAAACACATCAAAAACAGAGAGCGATTTTTCTACTTATGTAGGCTACGCCAGCCCTGACACGCTTAACTGCAATGGTTACCCATATAGTACATTGGGCATCAGACTGTATTCAGGAGATTACAATCGGAGCACCATAACCTCCACAAGACCTCTCGGTCAATATAATACTACGACTCTCTACCTAGCCTGTGCGATTCGCCTGACTAAGCTGGGGCCCGTTGGCACATTTAACCCTAAAAGCCATAATGAAACACTAACTTATGTAACGCCGAATTATAGAAATCAAAGTTTTAATTCGCAGCAGAAGCTTGCTTTAAATCTAAATGGCTATTGGAGCACCATTGGAAACAACTACACATTTCACACTTTGCAGCCAGGCGTCTACACTGTTGAAGCAGTAGACATTTTTAATCAGACTGCCATAGTCCACTTCCGCATAGGTTAGCTGCGGTTCGGATTTCCGGAAATCTGAACGCTAGCTGCTTATATACCTTGCTTGGCTGATATCTTTGGTTCAGATGAATCGGCTTTGGGCTTAGAATTTTATGTTTGTTTTGGTGTGAAATATGGCTAGGGATACCGGCGTGAAAATTGCTCGGCTAGACTCACAAACCCTTAGCGGGTTCGTGAGTTCAAATCTCACCCCCTGCACATTTTGCACATATGACAATCTACGGTTCTAAAATACCATGTAAATCTTCAAAAAAAAGTAGTAATGGTAATATAAATGACAGGCAACTGGAATGCGAAAAAATTGAAAAAGAAAAAAGAACTTGTAACGCAAACAGTTTTCCAAGTATGGCAGCAATTTGATATGCCAAACCCGCCACCTTATGTAAATTTTGAGGGATGTAAGGAAGAAAAGACCTGGAATCAATTAGCACACTACCACCCAGACCAACATATAATCTGCATCTCAGAAAGGCAACTAAATATACAGAACCTTGATGAGCTTAAAAATACTGTAATTCATGAGCTAACACACGCGTTTGGGGTATTGAGTCACGGAACAGAATTTCGACGTAAAAAAGCAGGTATATCTAGCAAAATCTGGCGGCCGCCTTCAGGCGTTTCATATGTTACCGGAGACGCGATTAATTTAGCAAGCAAAAAGATTAGAGAAAATCCAGAAGAGTTGGCTAAAGTTAATGAAGATAGTGATATGGTAAAGTTTTTAGATGACAGAAGCAAAGGAACAAAGAATGCAGGTGGGGATTTGACAGAAGGAAAACATTGCATTTACAATGATGGAGTCAAGAAATGCCATAAACCCAGCGAAGATAAATGTGGTTACTGCGGAAAGAGACTTTGTAGTGAGCATTTGCCTGCGCTTATCGTCACAGGCCTCTCTAAATTACGGGCAATAAGTCGCAATACCGATTATAGAAAATGGAAAAAGTATAATGAAGACTGGCGAAGCAAAGGTGGGCATCCATGCCCAGAGTTCACAGGATTATGGAATCGGTGGTACAACCGATATAAAAATAGGGGATCAATAGAAGATGAGGAAGACGAAGAGCCTCAACCACAAAAACTAAAAATAACACCGAAACTACCACCAGTTCCTCAACCTCCTGGGCACGAGCCGGATCCCAACTCACCTCCTATACCGCCAGAATTTACGGGATCACAAACTGGAAAAAAATCTTGGAGGATGTTTTTTATTTACGTTATCGTGGTTCTAGTGATAATAGGACTGTCCGCTCTTTTAATTTTTCATTCTCCTACTAAATTAACCGCTACAACTCTTCAAACTACATCGTTAACCACAACAATTTTTACCACCGCTATAAATCAAAATAACGTGTCACAAGTAAAAAGCCAGAAAGTCGATGTCTTCAATATTACAGAAATAGAGTATTCTATAACACCAAACACAATTTTTGTACATACGGGAGACAGGGTAATATTAAACGTGTTCAACAATGGTAATGAAGGAGAAGACTTTTTTATAGAGGGCATATATGAAAACCTGCCAGTGATGAACCCAGGTAATAATGGAACGCTTGTTTTTAATGCACCGTCGCCCGGTAATTATACGTATTTCTCTGGTGTTCAAAACCACAGAGAGCTTGGGATGGAAGGCACTATGGTTGTTCTACCTAACTCTAGCGTCAATGCTACTTAATGGGACTGGGATACCGGCGTGGAAACTGCTAGGCTAGACTCACAAACCCTTAGCACCTTCGTGAGTTCAAATCTTCACCCTGCACATTCAAGCTACGACGGCAGAGAATTTTTCGGAGATACAGCAAGCGAAGCTATAAATTTGATGCTCCACAAAAGCGACCATATGGAGATACTAATAGCGATACTTATACTTATGTCATCTGCGACAGGACTCGGCCTGCTCGTAGAGGAGATAGGTATACCGCATGTAGTCGGTGAGATAGGCGCCGGTATAATACTTGGTCCTGCGCTGCTCAATCTAATAAGCTACACCCCGACGCTCTCTGATCTGGCATCGGTCTCGCTCTTCTTCATCATCCTTCTCATAGGCGTGGAGGCCACCACCGATGTGCTCATAAAGCACTACGCTACGGCCATACGGCTGACGCTTATGGGCTTCGTTATTCCGACCGTGTTTCTGTTCGCGGTAAGCTACTTCATATTCCACATCCCCATCCTGATGTGCATCATAATCAGCATAGCCGTTGGAGTCCCTTCAATCTCGATAATCTCGATACTGATACTGAAATACGGTCTACTACGCAAGGAGGGCGGCCAGAGGATACTCGCAGGCGTAGTGTTCTCCGACATCCTCGCATTCCTGGCGCTGGCCGTAGTCAACGGCAATGGAAGCGTATTGGTGCTCGCAGTGGGGCTTTTGACCTTCCTAGTAGTATTTCTGGCGCTGGACTTCTTGATGCGAAGTCATGCCCGCGAGCTGAGTAGCCTGTTCGGCTCCTTGAGGAAGACTGAGAAGGGCGAGGCGTTATCATTCGGCTTTGTTATAATAGCCGGCCTTGTCATCGCATCGCTGCTGCAACTGATAGGGATAACCTACGTCCTTGGAGCGTTCTTCGCCGGGCTGCTGATAAGCAGGGCCATCGTAGGCGCGCGCCTCTTCAACATGCTCAGGAACACCTTCAGGAGGCTCAACAACAGTTTCTTCATCCCTTTGTTCTTCAGCATAGCTGGGCTGGAGGTCTCGCTTATTGGAGCCCAGTATGTGCTGCTCCTAATCGCTCTGCTTCTCGTCAGCGTGGCTTCGGTATCAGTGATGGGTTATGAGTGGGCTCGGATGGACGCGCGCGGCCTCAGGTCTAGGAGCGTTATCGCGCTTCTAGGCGGCAGGGGCGCGGTCGGCATAGCCATAGGGAGCATAGCGCTAAGCGGTGGTCTGATAAACGGCAGCATCTACTCGGTAATAGTACTGGCCACGGTCTGCCTCTCAATCATTCTGCCACCGCTGCTAAGGGGGCAGAGACGCGTAGGATACCGTGGCTAGGTCATCAATCATTGACCGGATTTGTGGGTTTGAAATCTCTCACTTGCGCATTCAAGCTACGGCTTCGGCGAATGGTTCGGAAATCCCTAGAGCAGATCTTCGCGAAAGAGGACTCTGATAGGATTTCTGAACCATTGGAAACTTCCATGAACATTTCATGGCACCAATTACAACAGCTACAGTCCATTCTCCACAGGGCGCAGACAAAAAGATTTTCTGGCAAGAGGAAGACGCCGAAATATGGCTCCCTATCGAAGGCGTTTTCCGATGTGCAACTGGGAAGATTCTTCCGTGCTATAGCCTCTGACAAGTTCCGCTTGCTATTCAAGTACCAGGCGCAGGTCGGGCTTAGAATAGGCGAAGCTGTCAGAGTCAACATAAGCAATATCGATTTTGAAACAAGAGAACTTACATTGAAGACGGAAAAGGCGAAAGTCATAGACTCGCTGCCCATCCCGATTCCTTTGTCCAATGAGACCGTAGCCTTCATATCGAAGCATGGGGCCGAGATAAAACAGGCGCGGGGCTACCTATTCTATAAGGACAGGTTGTTGGGCAATCGTTCAGAGCCTTTTCTGGAGCAGAACTATGTCAGGAACAGTTCAAGGCCTACGTCCGACTGGCGGGCTTGGACGAGGTGTACGACACATCGGATGAGACAAGCCCGGACAGAGGCGTTAGGCATCTGCACAGGTTCACCTCCCATAGCCGAGGCACTACGCGATAACCAGCTTCGCAAGGCAGACGAACATGGATGCCGTACTGACTAGCCGCTTTGCAAGGCACAGCGACCCCAGCACGACCATGGCATACATAAGCACAATGAAAGAGGAGCTTTACAGAGAAATAGACAACACCCTCTCTTTGAATGAAGCACAAAGGCTTAAGATAGTACTGACATCCCCTCTCATATAAAGGATGAGAGGTTCCTTTATGGTTCATTGTCTCCCTCGTTCCTGGGTTGCCATTCTGGGCGTATCAGTGCTGCCCTCCGACAAATCCCTGTCTTTGACGGATTGATATGTCACCCCCATGACGCAATGCGATGTTGGACGATGCATTTACATCGGCGTTATCAACGTGCCTGCAGGCATATCCGAATTCCTTTCCGTCCCTTCTGCCAATCATCCCACATCTTGAACATAGTTGCGACGTATATCCTGGTGCAACGTATTCCAATGGAATCCCAAGTAGTTTGGACATGTATTCTATCATGTTCTGCAACTGATAGAACGACCAACTATCCAAGGAATAGCGGAATGATTTAGCGTTAGGCGCATTTCTGACCCCCTCAAGATTCTCAAGTCGGATCCCTGCGTTATTCTGGTCGGCGATGTTTACAATTTCCATGCTGATTTTGTGATTCAGTTCCCTGATTATCCTTGATTCGCGGTCCTTTAGCTTCTTCAGCAACCCGAACTTTCCGTTCTTCTGGAGGCGTTCCCTGATGTTCCAATATCTCCTATAGGTATGATTTGCCTGTTTTCCCAATTTCCATACTTTCCCCGTCCGCGGATTCACCACTACGGCGGGATGCCCCGTGGTGTTTCTATCCACGCCAATGAAATTATGCGCTTCTCTCTGTTGCGGCTCGTTGACAGGCACTACTGTTATTTATAAGCCTGGAAACCTGCGCCCAGGAGATCCGAAGCAAGCTTTAGCTCCAGCACATCGTTTGAGCCTTCGTATATTCTTGAGGCGCGTATGTCTATGTAGTGCCTGCCCACAGGGGTTAGTATTGAGTAACCTGAGCCCCCAAACAACTGTATGGCGTTATCTGCAGCACGCCATGCGGCATTCGTGGCCATTACCTTTGCAAGCGTTACATTGTGATCCGTAGTTTTCCTCAAATCAGGATTCTGCGGGTCGTCATCGTATCTTTTCTTCCAGTAAGCTGCGCGTTCTACTGCGCCTGATGCTGTGCCGAGCTGCTGCTCAACAACTGAGATGCGGCGCTGCACTAGCTGGTGCTTGCCTATCTCCTTGCCGAACTGCACCCTTTCCCTTGACCGCGATACGGCGGCGTTCAGGCAATCCTCTATAACGCCCACACACCCTGCGGCTATGCCAAGCCTGCCAGTCAACAGACCAGTATAGGCCAGTTTTAGCCCGTCGCCGAAATTCCCTATGAGGTTCTCTTTCGGCGCAAAAGCGTTATCAAAGCTCAGCAGCGTTGTGTCTGATGTGAACAGACCGAGCTTCTCCTCTATTTCGGCTTCCTTTTTAACGTGATCGTCCTTGTCAACTATTATCGCGGATATTCCCTTTTCCTTGTTCCTGCAAAATACTATGTAGGCGTTGGCGATGGATCCATTTGTTATAAGGTATTTTTCCCCGTTGATTACGAAGCCGCCGTCTTTCTCTTCGAACGTTGTCTGGAGTGAGCTAGGATCGCTGCCTTCGCCTGGCTCGGTAAGGCAGAATGACATGAACTTGTCGCCTTTTGCCTCTGGAACAAGGTACCGCTTTTTCTGCTCTTCGTTGGCCCATCTCTGAAGTATCGCCTCTGTCAAGCACGTTTGGACATCCAGCCCGGTGACAACCCCCATGCCTACCTGCCCAAGCCTCTCAAAAAGCAATGAAAGCGCTATGGCGTCGCCGCCCAGCCCTGCATACTGCTTTGGCACGTGTATCCCAAGAAGCCCGTACTTCTTTAGCACTTCGAATTGCGCCTTGACGTTTACCTCCCGCTTCATGTATGTGTCTAATTCGTTTACGTATATTTCTTCGGCAGCTTTGTCCGCAAGCTCGGCAAACCTTTCATGCTCCGTGCTTATCAGACCACGCTCCTTGAGTTCCGTTACGTGCTCTTGGAATAACGCCTCCATCGGTACACCGTGTTTTATATAGATGGATTTATCGCGAATCTATAAACGCTTTGCTCACCGGCTCTGCACCAGTGCGTTCTTTGTTGTTCGACTTAGCCGTAACGTCATTCATGCGAATGGAAACTGTTAGTCTTTATAGCGCACATCATGTAAAACGCCGAAAAGCTAAGAGATTTAATGCTTCAAAGGTTTTATTGAACTGGTAGTATGGCGAAGCAGAGGAATGTTTATGTGATTTCAGGCGGCGTCACAAAATTCGCCAAGGCACACCCCGATATGGACTTTAGGCTCATGGTGAAGAAGGCTTTTGATTATGCCATGAATGACGTTCCCAGCCTCGAGGCAAAGGACATAGGAAGCAGCAGGATATCCTACTTTTCTGACCACTTCACCAGGCAGATCATGGCGGCATCCATGGTCCAGGACACTTTAGGGCTGAACCCAAAAGACTCTAGGAGGGTAGAGTGGGGAGGAGCAACTGGGGGCCAATGCATACAAGCAGGATGGGAGGCCATAGCTAGCGGCAGGAATGACATATGCTTGGTGGCAGGATTCGAGACCATGTCAAGGGTGGAGACCTGGAAAGGCAATGAATTCATAGCGCTTGCATCAGACACGAATTTTGATTATCCTGTGGGGGGATTTTACACCGGTTATTACGCGCTTATGGTTCAAAGGCACATATACGAGTACATACGCAAGACGAAATTCGCAGAAATCAAGGATGAGAAGGAAGCACAAAAACTTGCAACTAGGGAAGCAATGCGGATAATGTCGATGGTATCTGTCAAGAATCACATGAACGCCATGTACAACCCGTATTCGCAGCGCCCTATGAAGCTCACAGTAGATGATGTCCTTAAAAGCGACATGGTGGCTTACCCGCTAAACCGCCACAACATATGCACGATGAGCGACGGGGCAGCGGTGATGATACTCGCATCCGAAGACGTTGCTCGCCAGTACACGGAAAAGCCCGTACTCATAAAGGGCGTTGGCTGCGGAACAGACACGATGAGGCTTGCTGACAGGCCTTACGGCGCAGTGCCGTTGTTCGATTGGGAGAGGAAGAAGGATTATGCAAACCTTCGATACCCTGGCGTGCACTCCTTCAGGTCTGGCAGGATAGCTGCGATTGAGGCTTACAAGCATGCTGGGATAAAGAATCCTAACAAGGAACTCAGCTTCATAGAATTACACGATGCTTTTACGAGCTCGGAGATACAGACGTACGAGGACCTTGGGCTATGCAAATATGGGGAGGGTTATGATTTTGTAGAGCGAGGCAGTCCGTTCCTTGCAAACATAGATTACGGGTTAGAACTTCAGAATAAGGGTGCCATGCCTGTCAATCCTTCGGGTGGACTCATAGCATGCGGGCACCCCATAGGGGCAACCGGAGTCATGCAGGGGGTGTTCGCCTTATGGCAGCTTCAAGGCAGGATAAAGAAGCATTTTGGGGACGATTCTTTGCAGATCAAAAATGCAAAGCGCGGACTTATACATAGCCATGCAGGCACAGGATGTGCAGTTACTGTTAGCATACTAGAGGCTGTTTGAATGGTACGCAAATTTGACAGATTCAGGGACTTGATTGCGGAGGTCAAAAAGTCAGGCGCTGCGATATACAACAATCCAGCCGGGACAGAGGACCTTGTTGTGCTTTCGCCATACAGCATAGACTACATACACAGCTATGCGCAGGATTCGAAGTTCTTCATGTCGCTGGAAGAGGGGAAACTTATGGGAAGCGTGTGCAAGAAATGCAAATACAAATACGGCACACCAAGGAGCCACTGCATGGAATGCGGGAATGAGACCGAATGGTTTGAGCTGCCGCTTGAGGGCAAAGTGCACTCGTGGACTACCTGCTATTTCGGAAGCGAAGAGTTCCTTAATGAGACCCCTTTTAACCTGGCATTGGTTGAATTTGAGGATGTTGACACGCTTTTCCTGTCTAGGCTCATGGGTCCGAAAATGGAGGACGTATTTACTGGCATGAAAGTAAGGGCTGAATTCAGGAGGGACAAGAGGCATTTGGTGTCTGATGTCTATTTTGTACCGGCGGAGTGAAACTGGGTTTATTTATGGATGAAGGAAGCGTATTATCCAAGACTGCCGGGTCTGTGCTGGACATAAAGCTCAACAGGCCATCGAGGCTCAATGTGCTCGACAGATCCATAATAGAGGGCATGATAGAGCTCGTAAGCGGGATTGAAAACAATGGAGACATACGCGTGATAGTGATAGGTGGCGCTGGCGGAAAGGCCTTCTGCTCTGGCGTAGACATAAGATTCCTATCGAGCCTTGGAACGGATAATGATCGGGCAGATTTCTCTTCCCTGGCAGATAAGTTATTTTTTATGCTGGAATCCGTAGGGGTGCCAGTCATAGCCGCAATAGACGGCTACTGCTTAGGGGGAGGGCTTGAACTGGCAATGTCGTGCGACCTCAGGATAGCTACAACTGATTCCGTATTCGGCTTGCCGGAGACTAAGCTAGGCATAATACCTGGCGGGGGCGGTACGCTGCGCTTTCCTTGGCTTGCGGGGATTTCCAAGGGCAAGGAGCTACTATTTACTTCCGATAAGATCAAGGCAGACGAGGCGCTGTCGCTCGGCCTGCTGAACTACGTGGTAGAGAAGCAAGACCTACAGAACAAGGTGGACGAGATAACGGCCGCGATCTGCGGGAACAGCTTCAACGCGGTGAAGAACGCGAAAAAGACCATAAACGAAAGTTTCAGGCTGAAAGGTTACGAACTTGAAACCAGACTTTTTGCCGAGAGTTTCAAACATCCTGACAGGAAGGAGGGAATGGACGCCTTCCTATCGAAGAGGAAGCCGAAATTCCAATAACGCCGAATAATCGGGTTATGCTGCAGTTGCCCTATTTGTACTTGTAGAAGCCCTCGCCGGACTTCCTGCCAAGCTTGCCATCCTGCACTAATTTTACAATTATATCGGCAGGCTTGAACTTACCGTCCTTGGTTTCTAGGTAGATAAAGTCCATTATGTCCTTGCAGACATCCAGGCCTATGAAATCCGCGAGTTCTATAGGTCCCATAGGGTGGTTGAAACCTAGCTTTGCAATAGAATCTATCGCTTCCTTTTCCGCTATGCCATGCTGCAAGTCGCTGGCGGCCTCGTTTATGAATGCCATTAGTATCCTGTTCGATATGAAGCCTGGAGCGTCATTGACTTTTACGGGGGTCTTCCCCAGTGAAGTTATGAATTCCAAAGATGACGACATTGTAGCCTGGGATGTGTTTGTGCCGACCACCACCTCAACCAATTTCATTACATTGGCAGGATTGAAGAAATGCAGGCCTATGAACCTGCTTGGATCGCTTACAGCTGTAGCAAGCTTGTTTATGAGTATCGAGGATGTGTTAGTTGCTATTATGGCGCTCTTGCTGCAGAACTTGTCCGCATTCCTGAAAACATCCATCTTCAAGTCAAGAATTTCCGGAACAGCCTCTATGACGAAGTCTGATTTGCCTATGCCGTCCATGCTGCGGGCCAGGGTGACATTGCCCAGGAGCCTGGCCTTTTCATCAGCGGTTATCTTGCCCCTCTCTACCGCCTTGCCCAGGTTATCCGTCAGCCTCGCGAAGCCCTTGTCCAAGAATTCCTGATTCTTGTCTATCAATATCACGTTGTATCCAGCCTGAAGAGCAGACTGCGCTATCCCAGTGCCCATCTGCCCCACACCTATCACAGTTATTTCCTTTGTCATATCAATCAACCCTCTTTACCACAATCGTAGCCGCGCCGCCGCCGCCGTGGCATAGCGATGCCAGCCCCAGATCCAGTTTCCTGTCGCGCATTGCATGTAGCAGCGTTGTCAGTATCCTGGCGCCTGAAGCCCCAAGTGGATGGCCCAAGGCGGTTGCACCGCCGTTCACGTTCAGCTTTTTCATATCTATCCCAAGGTCCTTTACGACACTGAGCGCCTGCACGGAAAAAGCCTCGTTAAGCTCTATCAGGTCCATCGCGCCAAGCGTAAGTCCGGTCTTGCCAAGAGCCCTATTAATAGAAGACACGGGCGCCATGCCATAAAGTTGCGGATCCGAGCCTGATGATGCGAATGATTTTACCTCGGCCATGCGCTTCAGCCCCAGCTCATCGATTTTCTTGCCGGAAGCGACAATCATGAATGAGGCGCCATCGCTTATCTGAGATGAATTTCCTGCTGTGATTGTTCCTTTTTCGGAGAATACGGGTTTAAGAGCGGCCAGCTTTTTTATGTCAGTGTCCTTCCTTATGCCTTCATCCTTGTCGAACACTGCTCCGCCCTTTAATTTTATTGGTATTATCTCGTCCTTGAACTTGCCCGCGTCTGTCGCGTAAGCCGCTGCCTTATGGCTATTGAGCGCGAAGGCGTCCTGCGCTTCCCTTGATATGTCGTACATGCTGCCCAGCTTCTCTGCTATTGCTC
Organism: Microcaldota archaeon; assembly: GCA_021818545.1. GTDB lineage: Archaea > Micrarchaeota > Micrarchaeia > Micrarchaeales > Micrarchaeaceae > JAKATK01. Next base: position 31,192 of record JAKATX010000004.1, on the reverse strand, counting down.
CCATATGGAGATTGCTATAGCAATCCCAAAGCCCTTCGAATATCAATTCGTCAATCAATTCTGCCTTGTCAAGTGGCTGCCCTGAAGCGGACAGGTACTCCGAATATTCCTTCATGTTGGTGTTGCCCAGCTTTTTGAACTGCCTTGCTCCCCTTAGCACATGAGGCGCATTGCTCATCGATTCCATGCCGCCCGCTATTATTAAGTCGGCGTCCCCGGAACGTATCTGTTCTGCAGCTATGCCGACGGCCCTCAAACCGGATGCGCAGACCATGTTGACATTGGTACTGGATACAGAGTTTGGCAGGCCAGAAAGTTTTATCACCTGCTTGGCCGGGTTCTGCCCCATCCCGGATGATATGACATTGCCCGCTATGAGTTCATCAACAGAATAAGCAGGCAGATTGTTACGCGCGGCAAGGGCTGCGACCACCTTGGAGCCTATCTGCGGTGCGGAAAATTCTGAAAGCGAACCGAGAAACTTGCCTATTGCACTGCGCGCCGCATCCACTATATAAACTTGTTCCATAAGACCATACCTGTGTCCCACTTACTTGAAATTGGGCTTCCTCTTCGATAGGAAGGCGTCCATTCCCTCCTTCCTGTCAGGATGCTCAAAGCATTCCATGAACATTTCTTTTTCTATGTCGTAGCCGCCGAGTTTGAAACTTTCGTTTATGGTCTTTTTCGCGTTCTTCACCGCGTTGAAGCTGTTCCCGCAGATCGCGGCCGTTATCTCGTCCACCTTGTTCTGTAGGTCTTGCTTCTCTACCACGTAGTTCAGCAGGCCGAGCGACAGCGCCTCGTCTGCCTTGATCGACCCTCCTGTGAATATCAACTCCTTTGATTTGGTGGCGCCTATTAGCTGCGTCAGGCGCTGCGTTCCTCCTGCGCCTGGAATCACGCCTATCTTTATCTCAGGCTGACCGAATAGTGAATCCCTTGTGGCTATCCTGAGGTCGCACGACATTGCAATCTCATTCCCCAAGCCGAAACAGTAGCCGTCTATTGCGGCTATGACAACCTTCTGCAAAGACTCTATGGCGAATCCTATGCCCTGCACGGCATTTATGAATGCGCGGGCTTCGCCGCCGCCAGCCAAGCTGTTTAGATAGCTTATATCCGTGCCTGCACAGAAAGACTTGCCTCCTGCACCGGTTATGATTATGACGCGAATAGAGTCATCAGAACCAAGGTCCTTGAGCGCCATTGCCATGGATCCTATCGTCTCCTTGTCGAAAGCGTTAAGCTTGGCGGGTCTGTTTATTGTGATAACTGCTTTGCTGCCAGACTTTGTGATTACTAAGTTTTCTTCTGCCATTATAAACAGCTTGAAATCGGGATTGGCTGGGTGGCTTTAGTAGCCTATGTGCATTGAGTGATTCAACTGCGCCTTGAGTTGGCCTTGTACTTCTTTATGAGCTCGACTGCTTGTGCTACTGCCTTGTTCACATCGTTCGGAGTACGAGTTCCGGTGCATATTATCTTGCCGTTCTTGAAGAGCAGCAGAGCTGCCTTTGGCTCATGGACCTTCAATATCGCGCCTGGAAACTGCTCCGGCTCGTAGTCTATGTCGTGGGATGCGCTTGCAAGCCCATAAAGGTCCAGGTCGGTGTTAAGATCCGCACTGGCCACTATATTCTCCACCCTGTATGTGGGCTTTAGTATAACATGCTTATGAGGAGGAGCTATGGGCCTGTTTGAAGTGCCTTTTGCCATCGGTAACACCGTGAATCTATTGCAACTAAACTATATATATGTTACGCAGTTAAATACTATACATCTGATTTAGAGTGATATTGATGAGCGAACGTTCACACGGGTTGTTTGTTGGAAGGACGAGGCACTTGTCCAGGCACCATAAGCCATCTTCCCTGGGCATTACAAGCAGAATAAAAAGCTTTGAGATAGGAGACAAGGTAGCCATAGTGCCGAAAGGCAATGTAAAGAACATACCGCACCCGCGTTACAGGGGCAAAGTAGGCAGCATAATAGAGAAGAGGGGGTCTGCTTATGTGGTTGAAGTAAAGATGATGAGCGCCACAAGGCAGCTAGTCGTGCCAACCATACATCTCGAGAAAGTCGGAAAATAGCAAACCGACTTTCACAGCGGTTCCTCAAACCGGCTAAAGCCAAAAAACAGCTTTTATGGGCAGCCAGCTTGCATTCGGCGTGCCTATTGCTTTGCCATGAATTTGCAGTCTAGTACCTCTGCTCCTTCTTCACGTAAGGCTTGACGAACATGTAGAATCTCTGGTTACCCTGAAGCTCCATTATTATCCTGTCTGCTATCAGCTTGACAGGATCCTGCAGCAGTGCTACCCTAGAGGTTATATCGGCGAACGATTCGAACTTCTTCTCCTCGCGCGCCTTCAGCATGGCGGTTAAGTGCTTCTTTCCTATGCCAGGCAACAGTTCTAGCGAATGCTGCCTTATGTTTAGTGGGCCTGCATTGTTGAACAATTCTATGAATCTGGACTCGTTCGTCTTTATTATCTGCGTAACTATCAATGGCAGCTCGTTCTTGGCATTCTGGGTCAAATCGGAAAACTCTATCCTTGTCTTTATCATGGCTATCTTGTCGCGTTCCGCCCTTCCTATGTAGACTTTCTCGCCAGGCGCCATGGTTACGCTTGGCTTAGGCTCAGCCTCAAGAAGCGTGAACCAGGAATCGCCTATTATCTGGGCAACGGGCTCTGCCCTGTTGGAGAAAGACTTGCCAGTAAGCAAGAAGTCGAGGACAAATGCGTATTCCTCACGCCGCTCTTCATGCTTCTCTTCGTTTTCCATTCAACCAACTTTTCGCTCGACTGCATTCAAACACTAGCCTTCTTTACGATCTCAAATACCTTTGACACTTCATCGTCCTTCAGCGTCTTCTTCGTGCCCGCAAGCACCTGCTTGAGCGCCATCTCGCTCTTCGGCATCACGCTCAGCACGTTCGCTATTGCAGCGGCGTCCAGCATGCCCGTCTCTTCAAGGGCTTTCCTTGCTGATTCGTACTTGGCCTTTGAAGCAGCGAACTTCTTTGCATGGTCCATTGCTAGCTGCTGCTCGTATGTCAACTCCTTCCTCTCGCTCAGTATCTCCTCCACATCATTTATCGAAGCAGCACTCTCCAGCTTTGAATTCCTACCTATCATAAAAACACCCGCTTGCTTATATGAAAGCTTTGTCAGCCTGTTATTAAAGCCTTCTATGCGAATTGCATACTGCAACCCACGAATTATATTAATAATTTCCGTGATATATATAAAAAGGTTTTGAAATGGATGCCAAGGCTGCTTTCGATGCCGTTATGGGCGAGGTACAGAAGAAGATAGCAGGCAAGCTTGACGTCGTACAATTGATGTTCATAGCGATGCTGGCCAACGGCCACGTCATGCTTGAGGGAGTGCCTGGGGTTGCAAAGACCACCATGGCAAAGACCTTGGCCGACACCGTGCAGGCGCAGTTTGGCAGGGTGCAGGGAATGCCAGACCTGGACATAAGGGACATAATAGGGTACACATACATGGATGACGGCAATCAAGTGCAATTGAAGAAAGGGCCCATATTCTGCAATGTGCTGCTGATCGACGAGCTTAACAGAGCGGCCCCAAGAACCACCACGTCGCTCCTCGAAGCGCTTGAGGAGAGGCAGGTAACCATAGGGAGCCAGTCCATGCCATTGCCCAAACCATTCATGGCGATCGCGACGCAAAACCCGCTCAATATAGAGGGCACTACATCGCTGCCGAAGGTGCTGTGCGACAGGTTCCTTATGAGGCTGTCGGTCGATTATGCGAGCATGGAGGATGAACAGCAGATGCTCAGGATCAAAGAGAAGGAAGCTGAGATAGTCACGAAGAAGGTGCTTACCACAGATAACATAGTAGAGCTGCAAAAAGCAGTCAAGGAGGTTGTGGTGCCTGACGACGTAGTGGCTTACATAACCAGGGTCGTTGGTGCTACAAGGAAGAACATGCAGATCGTGATGGGCGCAAGCCCCAGGTCCGAGATAAGCTTCATGAATTGCGCAAAGGCGAAAGCCTTAGTAGACGGTAGGAAGGAAGCCACGATAGATGATATAAAATATCTTGCCAAGCCAGTACTTAGCCACAGGATAGTCGTAAGATCAACCGGCGGAGTAGGGGTAAACGGCGTGATAAACGGTATTATAGCAACGCTGAAATGATGCTTTGAGATAGCCAAAAGTGCTTGAGTGCAAAAGAACATATCCAATAGTAAAAGTAAGAAGGTAGGTGGCGCCCAGTCCGCCATGGAGTACTTGGTGACCTACGGATGGGCCATACTGGTTATAGCGATAGTGATCGCGGCTCTTTTTGCACTTGGAGTGTTTAAGGGCCCATCGGCAGCGAACGTGTGCCTCCTGCCCGCCAACTTCGGTTGCATTAATAGTTTTCTTTACGCTGACGGCGGCTTGACCATAAATCTGGTGCAGACCACATCCACGCCCATAAATATAACGTCCATAGGATGCAATACGAATGAGACCACAGAAAACATGATCTCCTTCCAACCACAACTCCAATTGCAGATAGATGGCAATCAGAGCATAGATGGAAATGCCACTACGGAATTGAGGTGCTACTCCGGAGGAAATATTTACACTGCACCTGTAGGAACGGTTTTCCATGGATATATAATACTTAATTATACGGACTTGGTAAGCGGACTTTCGCATACTGTGATAGGGCGTTTGACACAGACTATAGAGGAATCGAACAGCAATTTCGCGACCAGCACAACGATAACTGGTGGCACCTCGACAACATCGACTTCTACAACAACCAGCACATCGACGACTAGCTCTTCAAGTTCTTCCACTTCAACATCCACATCTTCATCAACTACGATAGCTTATGCACCTCTTACTCTAACTAATACACAACCTGCGAATCCTTATGTCACTATAAACATATCAAACGGCAATGGCGCCACAACAAGCAATTTTGACCAGATGGTAAATGTCACGGCATCATCATACAGCAGCTACGAATCAGCGGGATTGGGCAACATAAGGTTTTATAAAGGCTCTACAGAACTGCACAGCTGGTGCGAATCTGGTTGCAACTTGTCGTCCTCAAAGGCGATATTCTGGGTCCTAATGCCCAGCGGAGTGCCTTCCGGCAACAGCATCATCAACATGACATTCCTTTCGGTGGGAACCACTTATGATGGCAGCTACGCAGGCGAGGCGCCGCAGCTTAGCCCTACATATGCCGAGTATGATAATGGTGCATCGGTATTCCCACTATTTTACGATGATTTCAGCGGAAATAGCATTAACACCAATAATTGGCAGTATAGCGGAGTTTCGGCAACGCAGGACAATGGCGTATCTTTATCATCTATAGGTTCAAGTTCAGGATTCACTACAAAAGCAACTTATGGAGTAGGTAACACAATTGACATGTATGCCAACGTAATATACTCCAGTTCCACTGCGGCAGGCAGGAGTTCTACGACAAGTGCAGGTACGGACACTGGCACGCTGTCTGGTTCTTCATCAGGCACACAGGGAGTGTGGACAACATCAGTTCAAAATGGATCTTATACAACGTATTATGCATTCAACTATGGATCTCTTTTAAGCCAATCTTTAACGACAGATGAACCCACTTTCCCAATGTATGCAGCTGCAGAATGGTATGATTGCTATTGGGCAGAGTTTTCGGATGCGCCAGCCTCTAACACAAAAGGCGCAGATGGAATATTTTGCGTGAGCGGCACAATATCCTCTATTAGCAGTTTGAACTGGTTTAGGGTAAGAAGCACGCCGCCGTCCGGCGTTATGCCCGCCGTCACATTTGGCGCTCTCGTCAAGCCGCAGGCCACACCCGCGGACTTCCAACAGATGCTGGTGGTTGACAGCAATTTATACAGTAGCCTCGACGCAAACCTGAGCAACGTGGAGTTCACCACAGGACCGGGCGCGACGGGCAATGTGCTCGACTCATGGATTGAGTCGAACGCGACAAATACCGCGACGCACACCATAATATGGGTCAAGATTGCAAACCAGATATCTGCCGGTTCCAACACCGTAATATATATGGACTTCATGCCTACCAACTCGCCGTTGGCAAACGGTTACACGGGATATGCGCCGCAGATGTACTGCGCCGGCTGCGCACAGACGAGCTATGCGCAGTACGACAACGGCGGAAGCGTATTCAGTTATTACAATGTAAATCCGATATCTACTTCCGGTTGGACCGTATCTGGTGCGGCGGGGCAGACTAGCGCAGCTCCAAGCGGCTCTCATTACGCCACTACTAACGCGCTATACGCAGAGGGCTTGGGGTCTGATTACTTATATTCTGCCATATCTGGACTTAGTACAAATGAGATAATAACGTTTGATTTCTACACGGAGGACATTGGAGCCGTTGCTTTCTTAGATAATAATAATGGAGTAGGGCAAATGGCCAGGCTTTCAGGGAATGGAGGCATAAGCAGTGGTTTGGCTTCAACATCAAATTGGACGACTGCGACCAGCACGTTTACTGGAAGCCCAATGCCAATAAATAGCTGGACAAAATATGACATAGTGATTAATGGGACTACCGCAACATCATATTATGGGTCTGTTTCAAACGGCTTAGGCAATTTAGGTTCACTCCAACAGAGTATAATTATAACCGACAATGGGGATTACTTCGGATTGTTTGGCGACTCTGGACTTACTGGTTATGACACTTACATAAACGGGCTCGTAATACGTGCTTATCCGCCCGGTGGTGTCATGCCTGCGGTCTCTTATGGAAGCACACAATAATCTGCTTTTGTCTGAAGTGCTGGTAAGTAATAAAAGGCTGCATTGTTTTCATTTAGTGCGTATGACAAACTCACCAGTTAAGCAGCGTAGGATTGCACAGTCCGCCATGGAGTACTTGGTGACCTACGGATGGGCCATACTCGTAATAGCGATAGTTATAGCTGCTCTTTTTGCGCTCGGGGTATTCAACAACCAATCCACCCCTACTGTCTGCTTGTTTCCTAGCGATTTTGGCTGCCTGAACAGCTTTGTGTATGCAAATGGCGGACTTTCAATCAATATACAACAAACGTACTCCCCGCAGATAAATATAACCGCGATAGGATGCAATACGAACAAGACCACCCAGGACATGTTAAAAGTAAGTCCACAGATAACACTCAATGCCGGCGCAAACGCATCAATAGACGGCAACCTTACGCAGGCGTTGAAGTGCTATTCAGGAGGGAATGCGTACACATCTCCGGTAGGCACGACGTTCCATGGCTTCATAATGCTTAATTACACCAACACGCAGACGGGCTTGAAGTATACAGTTGTAGGCCAGCTGACGCAGAGGATAGAAGGCTCTAATCAGACTTGACTTTCCAACCCAATCCCATCTTTTAGCAGGCTGTGTGGCAATCTATATCGACAAATAGCTTCGGTACTTACAAAAATTTGTATACCCCATAATACTTAGGAGTTGCATGACTTCGATAATAAAGAAGAATGACCTCCTCCCACCCCTAAATGGATGGGTTTCCACCGCGTTTATGTAAGGCGCTTTTGGCGCGGATTGTTGTCTTCACGCACATATCTTCTCCAGTTTCATCATCTACATTGCTGACTAAGCAGTAGGAGTAACCACGGCCCCAGAAGTGTCCTCTCGTATATTGTAATCTGAATTTCGGATGCGAGCGAAGAGATCGTATGAACTTGCACCCTTCAAAATGTTTATCGTCTTCGAAACACTCGTTTCTGGAGGCAACACTACGACCATATGCACGTGATCCGGCATGATACCTGGTCCAAGCCAAAATGTTACATCAGTAATCAATATATCGAGTTATATGATTGTTCATAATATAACATCGTTAGGCAGTACAGGAGATGCAATCGCATTCGTTCCGGATGGTGGAGAAGCGTACATCGCGCAGGCAGTCCGTATGGAAAATGGGATTGTCATAATAAATGCGATAAGTTATAACTTATCTAAAAGCATAACTCTTGGCAGCAGCAAGGGGGCGAGAGGATATGGTGTGGCGATTTCGCCCGATGGTGCCAAGGCATTTGCTACATGAGTAGGGGCAAATAGATTTGGTGACTTCTGTAATAAACACGATATCTTACAAGGCCATAAAGAATATGACTTTTAGGAACTCGCTTTACAGCAGAGGCCATTATATAGCAATAACGCTGGATGGGAATCAAGCGTAGATAGCGCAACTTGTATATTGGCACCTACGGCATTTTATGGTCCTTCGGCTTCCGCGACTTATACCGTTCAGAATGAGCCTTATCGAACCGCAGGAATGAACGGTACAGGACCCGCAGCAGGTAATACGCCGACAACACTATCCACGCAAGGAATGGTAGGGCAGTATCCGCCACTTCTTGGTGGACAGTTATCTTTACAAGGAGGGGGTACACAAACAGCATTACAACTAGGTAACCAGACAACAAATAGTATATTATCCTCTCAAAACGCTCCATTTAATCCACTTCAATTATCTTCATACGAATCTTGGCTTTCAGGCATACCATCTAAAATAGGCAGCACATTCGGCGGCCTCCTCAATTACCTCATAACCCCACCGGGTTAAATACAGGGCGGTGCGCCATCCAATGATGTAATGCCGCTTTCAGATATTAATAGGTTAATCTCGGAGCTTTCCCCACGGATGGGAATAAGCATGGATAGCGCAAACAGGGATGAATCGCAATACAGTATCCATAATAGACGCCAAGAATTACACCGTAGTACACAATATAACGTTTAGTGGCATTTACTGGATGGCTTGGCCTTTCTTCAACCATAGCGGTTGCAAAGGGCTGGGCTGAGGTGTATCTACTGCTGACTGGCTCATCGAAAAACATAATTTCGATAATAAATACGACGCCATGCGGTGTTCGTAACATAACGCTACCGTGGGGTATGGTGGCGTAGGGATGGCAGTGACGCCTGATGGCACTACAGCATATATAACCCAGACATGCACAGGAGGAGATATGCGCCCGTGATGAATACTAGCAGCGGAGCAGTGTACAACATGCGCTTTGACGGAACAAACAGCGGAGGATTCTCGGCTGCACTGACAAGAGAACCGTAAACTCACTATGCGCTTATGCTTGCCATAGGACCAATGCCAATAATACTAGCGCTACAACTATTATTATGATGAGGTTTATGATCTTCAAGTTGCGCTTGAATTTCTTGAACGCTATTATATCGGCGTTGTCTTCCTCCATAGGATCAGACTTTATTTCTTAATTATGCAGTTCGTTTAAGCGCCTTTGCCTTTTGAGGCGAGCTTCTTCTTGACGTGCTTGAGCGCGGAGAACGTGTCCCTGTCAAGCTCCTCCAACCTCATCCTTATGTACTTGGACTGGGAAAGCATGCCTGGTATCACGCGGTAGTCAAGTGCGTTCACCCTCCTTTTGGTCTTGTCTATCTCTATGACCAGCCGCTTGAGGCCCTGCTCCCTCTGAGCTATGTCTATTATTGAGTTTGTAGCCTTAGAGAACGTGTCCCTTATGTCGTCCACTGCCAAACTTGACGGTATCAGCGAAAAAGTAAGGCTCTGCTTCTCTTGCGTCCTGCTTATCTGCGGTATCTTCACGCCCATTATGTTCCGTACTTTTATCTTTACGGGCTCGGCCTCGACCATGTACTGTGCGACGTTTTCCAGGTCGAAGTTTCCTATGTATGTTGATGCTGTGGTGACCATCTTGTAGGACTGCTGCATCATGTCGTTCAATGCGTTCCTGCTCTCCTTAGACTGCTTTAGCAGCTTTAGGAATTCTATGACCAGTATCTCCCGCTTCCTCTTCAGTATGTCATGCCCCTTCCTTGCGATGACTATCCTGCGGCGCAGGTTTATCAGGTTTATCCTTGTCGGGTTTATCATTATTTCACCTCAAGTCGCCGGATCCGCTTATGGTGCCGTTCTTCTTCCTTCTCAGCAACTTGTCGACGTTTGAGGCAGCGACCTCGCCTAAATCCAGCCCGAGATCGGAGGCCAGTGCGCTGATGTACCAAAGAACGTCGCCCAGTTCGGATTTCATGTCCTCCTTGTCCAGCTCTGCATTGTCCCTTATCCTCTTCTTTATCTTGTTGTTCAGCTCACCGACCTCGCCCGATAGCCCAAGAGCAGGGTAGTATATGCTGTATTCCTTGGGATATATCGCAGTGCTCATCGCTAGCTTCTGGTATTCGCTGAATCTTATATCCACGGACTTTTTAACGGACATTTAGTTGCCTTTGTAGTACTTGTCGACAAATTCCTTCTTTATCCTCGTAAGGTCTACCTTGGGCAGCGATGAAAGAAGCTCCCATCCAAGGTCTAGCGTCTCTTCTATGGTCCTGCGATCGTAGAAGCCCTGCTTGAGGAACTTGTTCTCGAAATCTTCTCCGAACTTAAGGTACTGCTTGTCCGTGTCGCTGAGAGCCTCGACCCCCACTATGGCGCTGAGGTTCTTTGCATCCTGCGCCTTCGCGTACGACCCGTAAAGCTGGTCTGCAACTCCCCTGTGATCCTCCCTTGTCTTGCCGGCCCCTATGCCCCCTCCCATAAGCCTCGAGAGCGAGCCTATTGGCTGCACTGGAGGGTATATGCCTTTGTTTACCAGGTCCCTGCTTAGGAATATCTGGCCTTCCGTTATGTAGCCTGTCAGGTCTGGTATCGGATGAGTAACGTCGTCGCTTGGCATCGTGACTATGTTAAGCTGGGTTATGCTCCCCTTCTTCCCTTTTATTATACCTGCCCTTTCGTATATGCTGGCAAGGTCCGTATACATGTAACCGGGGTAGCCCCTTCGTCCAGGGACTTCCTCCCTTGCGCTGGACAGCTCCCTCAGCGCCTCGGCATAATTCGTCATGTCGTCCAGTATTACAAGCACGTGCATCCCTTTCTCGTAAGCAAGGAACTCTGCCGTAGTCAGCGCCAGCCTTGGCGTTATTATTCTCTCTATGCTCGGATCGTCTGCCAGGTTTATGAACACCACTGCCCTCTTCAGCGCACCGGTTTTCCTGAACTCGTTGACGAAGTACGAGTAGTCGTCGTAAGTTATTCCTATTCCGGCGAATATTACAGCGAAGCTCTCCGATGAATTTTTGACGTTTGCCTGCCTCGTTATCTGCGCCACCAGTTGGTTGTGCGGCAGCCCGGAAGCGGAGAATATGGGCAGTTTCTGGCCCCTGACCAATGTATCCAAACCGTCTATCGAGGATATTCCGGTCTCTATGAAATCGCTAGGATAGGATCTTGAAGCCGGATTCATCGGCTCTCCGTTTATGTCCCTCCTCTGCTCGTACGCGACTGCGGCGCCGCCGTCCCTCGGGCGGCCCTGGCCGTCAAATACGCGGCCCAGCATATCCTCGCTTACGCCTATCATGAACGTCTCGCCAAGGAAGCTGACGGCAGTATCGCCTATGTTTATTCCATCGGTAGGACCGAATACCTGTACCACGGCGTTTGTATCGCTCGTGTCCAGCACCTGGCCCAGCCTCTCTTCCCCGCTGCGCAGCTTTATCTTGACTATCTCGTTGTACTTGGCATTGCCTACCTTCCCAACCACGACCAACGGTCCGGCTACGTTCTCTATAGTGTTATATTCCACTTCGAATTTCATGCTACCACCTTGTCCTTGTCGACCGCTTCCCTGTACTCCTCCATTATGGAGTCCAACTCGGAGTCGATTGCGGATTTTATTTTCTTCTCGGCCTGCTCTATATCGGCCTCCCTCGCCTCTTTCATCCTGGATATCTGCTCCCTGACTTTGAGCTTTGATATCCTGTCCACGCTTACGCCTGCGGAGACGGCCTCGTTCGCCTTCTTCCTGAAATAAAGCATGGTTGCTATCATGAACGCCTGCTTCTTCAAGCTCGTGTAGGCGTCGAGTTCGTCGAACGCGCTCTGCCTAAGGAAGTCCTCTCGTATCATCCTGCCGATCTCCAGCACGAGCCTTTCCTCGTCCGGAAGCGCTTCTGCGCCCACCAGCTGGACTATGTCTTTTAGTTCGGCCTCTTTCTGGAGTATCTTCATTGCTTCCCTCCTGTTAGCTATGAACTCCTCCCCATAGTGCTGCAGATACCACGGTTCAAGGTCGTCCAAATACAAAGAATAGCTTGTGAGCCAGTTTATCGAAGGGAAGTGACGCGAGCTTGCCAGGTTGAAGTCGAGGGCCCAGAATGTTTTGACCACTCTCAAGGTACCTTGCGAGACTGGCTCGGACAGGTCTCCTCCCGGAGGCGAGACTGCCCCGACTATTGTCACGGAACCGACCTTGCCGGATAATGCTTCGACCTTGCCGCTCCTTTCGTAGTATTCCGCGAGCCTCTTTGGCAGGTAAGCAGGATATCCCTCTTCCCCAGGCATCTCCTCTAGCCTTGCGGATATCTCTCTCATGGCCTCGGCCCACCTCGAAGTCGAGTCTGCCAGTATTGCCACGCTGTAGCCCATGTCCCTGAAGTATTCGGCTATCGTTATTCCCGTATACACGCTAGCTTCCCTTGCTGCCACCGGCATGTTGCTGGTGTTCGCTATGAGGATTGTCCTTTCTATCAGCGGCCTGTTGGTCTTTGGGTCCTTCAGCTCTGGGAATTCGTTCAGCACCTCGGTCATCTCGTTGCCGCGCTCGCCGCAACCGACGTATACTATTATGTCCGCGTCCGACCACTTGGCCAATTGGTGCTGTATTACTGTCTTGCCCGAACCGAAAGGCCCAGGTGCGGCTGCCGTACCTCCCTTGGCGACCGGGAACAGCATGTCTATTATCCTTTGGCCGGTTATCAGCGGCTCCTCCGCCCTGAACTTCTTGTTGTAGGGATTTGCGCGCCTTACGGATCTCTTCTGCGACAGCGTAAGATCATGCGTCTTGCTGCCTTTCTCTACTTTCGCTATTATGTCGTCCAGCTTGAACGTGCCGCTCTTCAGCCCTTTTATCTTGCCCTCTATCCCGACAGGAACCATGATGTAGTGCTTTATGAATTCCGTCTCCTGAACGTAGCCCAGCACCTCGCCCTGCTTGACCGTGGCGCCGTTCTTTATCTTTGGGTCGGCATTGAACTTCCATTTCTGGCCCCTGTCTATCGCATCGGCAGTTATTCCCCTGCCTATGAATGAGCCGCTCTTCGCCTTCAGCACCTCAAGCGGCCTCTGTATCCCGTCGTATATGTTGCCGAGTATTCCTGGCCCGAGCTCAACGGATAGGGGTGCGTCGGTAGAGACTACCTGTTCGCCCGGCTTCAGGCCCGTAGTATCCTCGTATACCTGTATGACCGCCTTCTCCTTCCTAAGCTGTATTATCTCGCCTACCAGGCCCTTTTCGCCGACCTTGACCACGTCATACATCTTGGTGCCAAGCATGCCATTAGCTACAACGAGCGGACCTGAAATCCTTTCAATCTTACCCATTTTATCACTCTTTTCAAACGTTCCTTGTTATATCGATGCCGATAGCCCTGAGTATGAGCTGGCGGAGGGTATCTTCCTCCTGCATCTGCTCGTTGAGCTCGGGCACTTCCACGACAAGTGGCATTATGCTTGTCGTTATTGACTCCGCAAGCCTTCTGTCCCTCACGAGCTTCCTGACGGATGATGTCATTATTATTATGCCGATGTCGTCGCTGCCCATGAGCTCCTTCAGCTTGGCCTCTGACCCCTCAGTGTCCGAAACGACGAATGCGTCTGTTATGCCGGCTATCTTGAAGCCTACGCCTAGCACGTTGTTGCCCATGTAGGCTATCTTCAGCGGCTTTTCTACTCTGTCTTCCAAACGATCAACCTCGAGGTCTCATCCTTGCTGAGCCCGTATATCCTGCTGTTTATCAGTATCCTTAGCGTGAATATCTCTATCTCCTTCATGTACGAGTACGCGAGTATAGTGCCGAACGTCAGCATGCTGTGCTTCAGCAGCTTGACGCTGTTCTCGAATATAGCGTTCCTCAGCCCTACCTCGAACACCAGCAGCTGCTTTATCTTGCTCTGCTTGTACGCTTCTACCGCGGGCTTCAGGTCGTACGCCTTTATCTGCAGCGCCATTGACTCTATATCCTTGGAGCCGTTGTATATCTGCTCCAGCTCATGCACCTGCATGTTGCCCCTTTCTATCATCATCGGGCTTATTTCGGTGAACTTAAGCCCGGCCCGCTTGGCCTTTATCATGTAGAGTATGTTCTTCATGTCTATGTCCATCTTGATTATCCTTGCCGATTCGTTGTGTATGACCCTCAGGCCCACTATCACGCCGCCCAGGCTCTTGAAATAGCTCTTGTCTATCTCCGCCACGGTATCTGGCACGCTGCGCGACTTCTTGTACGTCTCGAGCGCATCCCTGAATATGTCAACGTATGGAGAGTTTATCATGAGCTTGTTCAACAGCCCTTCTATCGAGTCTTCCCTCATTGCCTCCTTTATCGCTGCGGAATCGTACCTGCCGTAGTCTATCACGTAACGCGCTATTGCCTCGTAGCTTTGGCGCTTCTCCTTCGCCTCCAGTAGGAGCTTCACGTTGTATATGTCCCACTTGCCGACTATGGACCTTATGAGCTTCCGTTCGGTGGACGGCGCTATGTGGACCAGCTTCCCGGCATTCCTGGCGAGGTTCTTGCTGAGCGCGAAGTCTATGAGCTCCGCTTTTATCTCCATGCCGCCGAATTCCTCTATGTCCTCCTTGAATTCGCCATGCAACAACACAGATATTATGCTGCTCACGTCCTTGGCGTTTATTATGTCGCGCATTGTCTTCTCGTCTATTAGCTTGCTGCCCAGCGCTTTAGCCCTCGCGCTAGAGTAACCGTAGTGCCTCGCTGCAGCGGAACCTGATAACAAATCTTCACCTTTTCTTGCCTGACCTATACCTCTTTGCGCCTTTCGGCTTCTTCTTCGTGGAGGACCTTTGCGATGAATGCGGGAAAAGCTCCTCCCCTATGACCCTCCTGGCGTAATCCAGTTCCCCTTCGACCACGCTCTTAAGTGTGGCGTTCAAGGCCACCTTCCCGTCCCTGGTGTAGAGCATGAAGCCATCGATGTCCGTGTATTCGACCTCATATCCCAGCCCCTTAAGGAGCGGTGCGTTCTTCTTTGCGGTCCTGACCAGGATATCCTCAGATCCGGTCATTTCGGAGAATTGCTTGACGCTTTTCTCGAGTATTTTCTTCATGCCTTCCCTCTCGATTGCAGTGCAGACCTTGTCCATGACCGCTTTTACGGAGCGGTCAAGGGCCTTGCCTCTGGCGTCCAGCAGGATGGAATTGACCTCTATATCCACTCCAGAGCTGCTCTCCCTCTTCAGCCTCTCCACTTCCCTCGCTGCGTCGGACTCGGCCGACTTCAGTATCGTCTTGGAGCGTTCCAGAGCCTCCTTGGCTATACTCTCGGCCTTCTGCTTCGCTTCCTTAGCTATGGAGGCGGACTTGGAATCCGACTCATCGAGGATGGACTTCTTTATCGCGTCAAGGGCCATGTTCAACACTTCATACTATGCCGGCCTGCAGCATTATTAGTATAGCTATGACGAATCCGAATATCAACAGTGTTTCGGGTATGACGAAGAACAGGAGCACTATGCCCAAGTTCTCCTTCTTCTCAGCTATCAATCCAAGGCCGGCGCTGCCTATTCCAGACTGCGCCACTCCCGTACCGACTGCTCCTCCAGCTATTGCTACTCCGGCTCCTATTGCTGCTATTGCAGCATTTGGGTCTATTGCCACATAATTCACCGATTATTCTTTAGTATTAATTCTCTTGTAACTGAAGGGCTTGAACGGTATGCCATTGCCGATATAGAACTTGGAGAAGAACTCGACGAAGTTGAGCCTAACCCCCTGCACAAGCCCCTCGAATATGGCCAGCACCATATTGACTAGGTGCAGGCATATAAATATGATTGCATATATCGCGAAAATTATTATGCCGTCCTTTGGATTCGGCGTGAACGCCATGTCTATCAGGAAGGCTATTATGACGCTGCCGAGGCCGAAGCCCATAAGCCTCGCGTAGCTCAGCGGATGGGTTATCAGGTTCACTATCTCTGTAGCTTCGCTGCCGCTTAATGCCAGGGTCAGCAGCACGGATATTACGGCTATTATCGTAGCCATTGTGCTTGTCTGCGCATTGAATACGCTGAAGAACGCGCCAGCGACTGCTATCGTGCCGAAAACCACCACGAGTATGGAGAAGAACCTCGCAGCGGCAAGCTTTTTATGGCCGTGATTGTAGCTGTTTACTATGCCCAGGGCGAGCCCCAGGACAACCTGTAGCAGTCCGAATATCACGGTTATCGCTATTAGCAACGGTGTGTCCTTGAACCAATCGAAAAGCTGTGGCAGACCTATGTATCCGTTAAGCTGGAAGCCGAACCATTGGTTGGACAGCAGGCCGAAAAATATCGCTGCGACGGAGTTGAGCTGCCATAGCCTGGCTGCGTTGTACATCAAGCCGTCAGGGTTTGTCTTTTTGGTTATGAATGTTGCGAGCAGCAGGGATGCGAGTCCGTAGCCGACGTCGGTCACCATGAGGCCGTAGAAAATCGGGAATGATATTATGAATATCAATGTAGGGTCTATCTCATCGCTACGCTGTACGGAGTAGAATCCGACAAGATAATCGAAAGGCTTCAGTATGCCTGGCCTGTTGGTCTGCGTAGGCGCGAGCTCTCCGTCATTGAGTTCCTCGAAGTGCACCCTAGAATCCGTCAGCGCGCTTAGCTTATCCTTGAGGCCCTTGAGGTCGCGCTTCTGGACCCAGCCTTCCACAACGAATGTGAGGTCTGTCCTCTTGAACATGGAGCTTGCCTCTGCCCTGTCCAGCTCTATCTCGAGCATTTCCTTGATGTTTGCAAGCCTGGAGTAGTTCTTTTCGCTGAGGACTTTCAGCTCGGCGTTTATCTCATCAAGCCTCTTCAGGTTCGACGCGCGCTTCTCCTTCACGTTTTTTGTAATGTCTGCAGCTTTACCGTCTATGTACTTTGCGCCCAGGTCAAGCTCGTTCACTTTCAATCCTTTGTACAGGTCATCTATGCTCTTGCTTTTATCGTAAGCTATAAGTGCAAGCATTGTGCTTTTCTTGGCCTTGTTTATGCTTACGGTTATCTGAAGGCCAGATTCCGCTGCCCTTTTCGTGAATGCCTTCAGGCTTTTCTTGTCCGTTTCGAAGGCCCTGTAAGCGAGATACTCGCTCTTTAGCCTGCCGAAATCAATCTTGACATTGGAAAAAGATGAGGCTATGTACTCTGCGTAATCCAGCGCCTTCTGGTCCTCCTGAATCAATTTCCTCTCCTCACCAAGCGCATACGTCTTGTTGAGCACCGTCATGCCCTTTACCTGGTCTACAAGGGATTCAGCAGGTATGTGCTTCTCAGATTGCACGGTGCGCTTCTCCAGCAATTGCAGCGCTGCGGTTACCTTTATAAGTGCGTCGGAGATGTCTGTAGAATTGGAGGCAGGCCTGTCATCGCTTATCTCCAACTTGCTTTTTCGCAGGTCTATCGCCCCTATCGCATGCAATGCTGCGGTTACTGCCTGCTTGTCGCTATCGAGCGAAACGATCCTGACCTTCTGCATCGGCTCGGTGTGCAACAAAGGAATCAACTTCAAATCAACCTAGAATCTGCTTAGTTATCTTAGACGCCACCCTGTCGAGCGCATCCCTCCCAAGCGTCTTCTTTTCTATATCTTTCGCCATGGACCTCGCATTGACAAGCGCCTTGTGCCTATCGCTTTCGAGTTCAGCCGTTACCTTCTTTACGGCAGTTTCCCTTATGCCTTTCGTCTTTTGTTCGGCTTCCTCTACCGCGGATCTAGCATCTGCCTTCGCTTTCTCAATCCTTTCTGCCGCAGATTTCTGGGCAGCTTCAACGGCCTTCTTTGCCTTTGCTTCGGCATCCTGTACGTCTTCTATGGTCGAATTAGCCATGACAACACCATGTTTTGACCCGATAATGAAGTTACTGAATACACTTTAAGGCGAAGATCAGGGTCTCGCTAATATTGCTGGGCTAAGACTTAAAAGGTTTATGATATTAGATGCAATAGCTGCCTTTGGGGCAGGGGCCTTGCATATGCGTAATTCAGCCTTTAGCAACGCCCAGCGGGACAAGCCTTGCGACTATGTTTGATATAAGAGCGCCAGAAACGCTCGCCACCACGTCATCTACGTTTTTGTAGGCCCATTCCGCCTCCTCGCTCACTAGTTTGCGGTTCCGGACCCTTATCTCTATGCCCTTCTCCTTGAGGTCGCTGAATGTCCTTGATGCCGGTATCTCCCTTATGGCCTGGTGCCTGGACATCACCCTGCCGGAGCCGTGGCATGACGATCCGAATGTCTCCTTCATGGCCTCTTCCCTTCCGGCAAGCACATAGCTTGCTGAACCCATGCTGCCAGGTATCAAGACGGGCTGGCCGTAGCTCCTGTACATCTTAGGCACCTCCTGCCTTCCCGGGCCGAATGCGCGAGTCGCGCCTTTCCTGTGAACGTATAGATTCATGTTCCTGCCGTCTACCTCGTGCCTCTCCAGCTTGACTATGTTGTGCGCAAGGTCATAAACTATCTCCATCCCCATCGAATCGGCGCTTTTCATGAATACCTGCTCGAAGCTCTTCCTTATCGAGTTTGTCATTATCTGCCTGTTTGTGAAAGCGAAATTCACTGCGGAGCGCATCGCCCCCAAGTAGCCGTCGGCCTCCTTTGAGCCCACAGGAGCGTAGCACAGTTCGGGATCAACAAGCTTGATGTTGTGCACCCTTTGGTACTCCGATAACTTTTCTAAGTAGTCGCTGCACACCTGATGGCCGTAGCCGCGTGAGCCGCTGTGCACCATGACCACTGCTTGGTCCTGTTCCAGGCCGAATGCCTTGGCGAGCTTTGGATCTAGTATCCTGCTTACTTTTTGGACTTCGAGGAAATGGTTGCCAGCACCCAGCGTCCCCAGTTCATTCAGGCCGCGCTTCTTGGCGAAATCGCTGACGCTGTCAGGCTCGGCGCCGCCGATGCAGCCGCCTTCCTCTATCCGTTCGATGTCGCTGCTGAAGCCATACCCCTTCTCTATTGCAAAGGCTGCGCCCCTCATTGCCACCTCTTCAAGATCGCCTTTCGTGAACCCCAATTGTATCCTGCTGCCTACTCCGCTGGGTACGTTCTTAAAAAGCGTGTCTAGGAGTTGGGTAAGCTTAGGCCTTATATCCTTATCCGTCATGTTTGTTTTTATTAACCTTATGCCGCAATTTATGTCGAAACCGCAGATGCCGGGCGATATTATCCCATTGTCCGCATCGAAAGCAGCAACTCCGCCAACAGGAAAGCCGTAACCTTCATGTCCGTCTGGCATCACTAGCATCTGTTTTGCTATTGATGGCAACGTGGACGCATTGACCGCTTGCGAAAGCGTGCGATCCCTTTGCATCAGCTTCATTATATCGGAATTGGCGTATATGTGCACCGGCACGTTCATGCCCATGCTCTCGTCCGCCTTTACTTCCCATACAAAATCGCCTATCTTATTAACATCCATTTTAAAACCGCAGAATGGGCAAGCCTATGCCCAGGATAGTTATAATGTATTCTGATGGCTCAAGTATAAAAACAGGTTAAAAATAAGGTTAAGGCGGCAAAAAGCCGCCGTCCTGAAAACGAAAAATTAGGGCGCTTACTTCCTGATTTTGCTCTTCAGCTCCTCTATGGCGCTCTGGGATTGTTCTATGCTCTGGTATATTCCGCTTATCTGGACTAGCATTTCCTGCCTCATCGATACTTTGAGTATCAGCTTCTCGGCATCAGTGAAATCGATCCCATTTTCTACGGCTGTAGCTATCTCGTCCATAGTCGGGTTCTGAATGCCCTGATTAACCAGATCCATGTAAACCTTCTGGAGCTTGTTGTTCATTACCTGCATGACCTTGCCTATCTGGATTTCCAAATCAGGCGTAAGTATGTCATTCATCTTGGTCACAAAGTCATTGAACACGCCATTTACTGCGTCGATCTCATCTTTGTCGTACTTGTACGTTTGAACTGCTGACAGCTTGACAATTGTCTCGTCTATTAAACCATCTATGTTAGTAAAAACGTCTTTTACCTTGTCTGCAGAGTTTACTGCGTTAACTGGTGTTACAGTTTTTTGCGGCATATAAATGCACCTAGTCATATTGAGAGCCACTCAAGTATATAAACGTTCCTAACGGCATGCTCTCTGAAAATCGACAGTAAAATACTGGTTTTAAGAAAGCAATGTCCCACGTCACGCATACCCATCCAATGCCCCATATTTTACAATCAAATTGACATTTTTGATGTATTTAATTGCTCGTATGGCCATTTTGGATGGCACCAAGATCATAACTGTCGCAGAGCGTCTATCGGCTCCATTCGCGAAGCCCTGTACGCGGGATATATGCCCGCAAGCACGCTTACTATAATAGCTACAAGCATTGCTTCTATGAGTATGCCGAATGTGAATACGGGCTGGTATGACAAGAAACTGGATGAACTGGAGGCGGAAGGGCCCGAACCTGCGAAACCGAAGTTGCCTCCTCCGGCTGCCACCCTGACGTTTCCAGAAGATTCTGCTGGTGCGCTGCCTGCAGCAGGCGAAGTCACTGTGTGACTGCCAGCGGATGTTGCGCTTGATATTATAAAGGACAGCGAATATGAAGCACCTGCGCCCACTACTATGCCTATTGTGCCGCCCACAAATCCTATGATCATTGCTTGGAATAGGAATATACCGAGTATGTTCCTATTCTTGAAACCTAGGGACTTCATTATGCCTATTTCGTGTATCCTCTCATAAACCGCTATCAACATTATGTTCATTATGCCTATCGCTGCAACGACAAGCGATATGCCCGCTATTATAAGTAGAAGTATTGTTATGGAGCCTATTATCGAGGAAGTTGCCTGAATCAATTCCTGGGTCGTCAAAATCCTTGCGTTGCTGCCGTATACTGTGGTTATGAGCGAAGATAGGGCGGCTACGCTGCTGACGTTGTTGGCCTTTACGAGTATCATGTTGAAGGACGACCTATGCAAAAGTATCTGGGCTGCCTGCATCGATATTATCACTGCGCTATCTATTGGCACTACCGAAGTGCCGTACTCTTGTAGTACGCCTGATATTGGTATGGAGAGCGTTAGACCGTTTCTTCCTGGCAGCGTTATTGTGGCCGCTTGGCCCGCCATTATGTTCTGTCTGCCGGCTAGGGCAGAAGGGAATGCTATGCTGTATCCGATTATGGCAGCAGGGGTTATGGTATCCTGGTATATGGTGCCTTGATACAGATTTAAACTCCCGAGGAGATTGGTCAGATAACTTGAAGACACCCCTATCAAAGTCGCACTGGTATTCTGGTTATTTGCGGTTATTGCGACCGAACCTATCAATATTGGTATTACGCTGCTGACGTTTGGCAGAGATGAAAGCCTATCCGTATCTGCTATGGTAAAGCCAGTAGAACTTGTGGATGTAAGTATTATTGACGTTGGACCTAGCGTATTCAATGACGATTGGATGCTTTGGCTTATTCCTGCAGTCTGGGATGACAGGGCGACTATTGAGGCTACGCCTATCATGACCATTATTATGGTCAGTGAAGTCCTTACCTTCTTCTCCCTCAGGTCTTTGTAGCTAAGCCAGAGGATGTCTTTTAGATTCATTTTACATTCCTTTTCTTCCTACGCTCCATAATGTAAAGGACGAAAAACACTATCGTAGTTATTGCAAGGACGGGCACCAGTATGCCGCCTGATGTGGACCCTCCTGCAGCGGCGCTTCGCCTTATTATTACAGGAGATGACGAATTGTGGGATGACGAATTGAATTGCTGCGAACCTATCACATTTATTGATACATTGTTTACTTCGGTGCTAAGGCTGCTCCTTAGACTGTTCAGGTAGTCCACCTTTATCGGGATTTCGTATTCACCAGGTGCGGTATGATTGGAAACCGTAAAGCTCAGGGTTACCGGAACCTGACCGCCTTGGCTTATGGTACCTACGAATACGGAGTTTGATCCGAATGGAGATATTCCTTCAGGCTGCGAAGCGGTTACGGTTGCGGTAGTGGCGCTTTCCGTACCGAAATTGGTCAGTACAAATGATACAGAGAATATTCCGCCGGGTGATACTGCGACAGGGGATATTGTCATGCTAGATGGCGTGAGGTTTATCACCCCCGATGAAAGCAACATTATGTTATTGTATACCTGGCCGAGTTTTGTCCCGTTATAGAAGTTTGCTGATACATTGAGCGGGAAGAATTGCGATGCGTTGAACGACACGAAAACTGACTTGTTTATGATTAAGCTCGTATGAGGAGCCAATGAGGCTATCTCTATTGGTGCGCTGCCGTCCAGCCATGCAAGGTCGCCGCCAGATGCAGACACCTTCATCGAGATGTTGCTTATCTGATAGGCGCCGTTGTTGGTGAAATTGAATGACAGGTTCTGCCTCGTTGCAGTGGTAAGCGCCAGAGGACTCACGCTTATCGATAGAGGCGAGCCACATGTTTGGGTCGCAAAAGTCAGGTTACGTGTTTCGCTGTCCGAATAGAATATGTCAAAATAGTAGTTTATTGCAACCCCCAATGATATTACAGATGAAGCATTGGCGTCTAAGAAGAATGGCAGCATTACTTCGGTTGAATTTGTAGCATTTAGATCTTGTGCACTGACAGTGCCGTTACCGAAGGAATAGCCGCTTTTGGAAGCAGCGATGCTGAGCTGTATGTTCTGCATTGTTGGGCCGTTTAATGAATAGCCCCCTATATTAAACAACGGAGATATGCCAACGTTAGTAACGGTTACGGGTATGTAATTTATCTGCCCCCTGCAAAGATCCATCGGCGACGAGCTGATGTGAAAATTAGGCGGGATGGGTGCAGATGATGTGCTCACTCCTGCAAATGCAAATGGCATACTGGACAGCAACGAAAGGATCAACAATGCCATATTTTTTTTCATCATTTTACCACTTCTTCTTTCTCTATCCTACCATCCTTTATGTGAATTATTTTATCGCAATATTTTGTAGTGTCCAAATTATGTGTCACCATTATTATAGTTACTTTGTCTGCGTCACTTATCTTGCGTAAGAGTTTTACCACAGCCTCACCGGTCTTGGAATCCAAGTCGCCGGTCGGCTCATCAGCAAGTATAAGGGCAGGATTGTTTACAAGTGCTCTTGCAACTGCAACACGCTGCTGCTCGCCCCCACTAAGCTGTGGTGGATGCAGCTTTTGCCTGCCTGCCAATCCCAATTGCCCAAGAAGCGCTACGGCCCTGTCGCGGCGTGCGGCTTCTGATATTTGGCTCACCATTAATGGAAGTTCGACGTTCTTTTCTGCATCCAGCCCGTTTATTAGATTGAACGCTTGAAATATGAAACCTAGTTTCTTGTTGCGAAATTCCGCCAACTGATCGCCGTTCATTTTTGATGTTGGGGTACCGTCTATATAGACTTCGCCATTGGTTGGCTTGTCTACCGTGCCAAGCACATTCATAAGCGTTGATTTGCCGCTGCCTGATGGGCCCACTATCGCTGCGAACTCCCCTTTCCTAAGATTAAATGAGACTCCGTCCAGTGCTTTTACCTGAATGTCGCCCGACCTATAAACCTTGCTGACATTCTTGACCGATACGGCGTAATCCGTTATGCAAGCACCCTAGTTAACAATATTTTTATGAGGCAGATACAGTATAATTAGCAGTTGAACCTTCACTGCCCACTACGACTATTTTATACGAAGACCCGTTTATGAAATGGGCGGATATGAAGTCTGGACCAAGTGCTACGGTTCCGTTGAAGTTTAATACTGCAGTCTGCCCAGGATTGAGTATGAAACCAGGCGCAGTAATGGGCTCCGGAATCGGGTATTGTGTTTGGCTCGTTATGGTGCCATTGTCGTTTATGACCAAGTTTATCATGCCGATTCTCTGTTTGAATGTGCCTATGAAATATGCAGCGTCCATTCCAAGTCTTATCTTTGCATAGGCGTAGGTGCTATTGCCGATATCTTTTGGCACGAATATGCTGCCGATACGCGCCCATTCGGAGTTCTGTGAGCCAGATACGCTAGTCTGGCTTGCATTGTAACCAATCAATGAGCTATTCAACTTGCCGCTAGACCAATTGTATGCGATAAGCCAGTTTTCTGGTGCAGACCCATTCAAGTTATATTCGAATTTGTATCTAGATGCGTTCGCGCGGCCGTATACAGAATTGCGCTGTGTTATTATGCCAGAATTTGGCTCTTGAGGGCCGATTGACCTCGCTATGACTTGCCGGCTTTGGATCGGTATAGGAGGTAGCGAAAGCGAAGTCGTAGGGTTTATTGGCATTGGATAATTCATTATAGAATTTATATTGACATACAGGGCTTCGTTTCCGAATATTAACATATGATTGAGTTCTACGCTCCTGTTGGATATGTCCTTGACTGCCATGGATATGCGCGTATCATTGTTTGATGTTGTTATGTTCGCGTTTGCTATTGATATGCTGCTGTTTAATTCACCCAAATCCTCCAAAATACTATCGTTCAACTTGTTTAACTTGCCGATCATCTGCTTTCCGCTGATATCCCACTGCTGATTTATCGTACCACTTCCAACCATTATCGCCTTTATGGAAGGCACCATCTCGAATATTGTAGAATTATCGGTATAGAGCGTTATTATTGTCGGCGATATGTCAACCAACGCGCCAGTAGTCCCATTGAAAAGGACGGGCGTCGATATGTTTGCTATTATGTCATTTATTGGCATATCAACTGGATATGTTGTATTGCCTATTTTTATGCTGGCGTTTGATATGATGAACCCTATGCGGTCTACCGTTGCATTAGAAGGGATTTTTGCCTTGGTTATCAAACTGGATGTATTTACCAACGAAAGCAAGTCTATCGTGCCCGTAGCGTTTACGTTTATCCATGTACTTGATGCGTCCTTTGTCACCTGGATCTTAATCAGAGAGTAGGTGATGTTAAGGCTCTGCGTGCCTATCGGAACGTGGGGCGGATCCGTCATTAATATGGGCAGATACACCGACTGCGCCGATGCTGCGGATTGGGATTCAAATGCCATTATTGAAGCTGCTATTACGGCCATTATTACTATGGCGCTTATGCTTATCCTCAGAACCTGAGGCTTTATTTCATAGGGCATTTTCTTTACGGCATTTTTATTTGGGCCATTTTCAAGCGTATAGTATTTCATATTCTTGAAGTGCGAATTTTCTACCTCTCTTATTAGATGCATCCCTTTTAGCTCCTTTAAGTGCTGCGAAACAGTGGCAGGTGAAAGCCCAAGCTCAGGGTATATATCGCTTAGCCTCTTATCGCCCTCTTCAAGCAGTTTCAGTATCCTGCCCTTCATCTCCGAAGTCTTGCCCGTGTGAACACCATAAGCCTAAGACGCTCTTTGTATATCTTCCACGGACAATCTATATAGCTAACTGCCTATTTCGGTTTTGATTAGGTTAATTAATATGGCTTTTCAAGTCCCAATTATACGCAAAGAGATATCTGGTACGATATGTTTCATGCATAACCATAACTAACGGCGATATAAACGGAAATGTATAATGCACATTTGTGCAAAGGATAAACCCAGTATGTTAATGCACTTGAAATATTGGTGTAGGATGCGCCAATCAGCAGGCACATCGATTTGGATATGCCGACTTGACTTGCTGCCACATGTACTTTCTTGGAAGGCGTTATGGAAAGAGGCTTGTTGCATTGGTAATAAGAGTTGGCGGGGGCGGGATTTTAACCCGCGACCTCTAGATTTCTCGTCATCGCAAAAAGCTCATCACTCATAATGCTATGCATATGAGTCTAGCGCTCTAAACAGGCTGAGCTACCCCGCCGCTGTGCTACACTATAGGCACTTTAAGATTTATATACTTTTTATGAATGGATGCTAAGGCCCTTTTGTGCATTCATGGACCAGACCGCATCTCCTCCCTCTCTTTCTTTATCTTGCACATAACACATATGTTCATCTGCTGGTCAAAATGCTTATCACATATACCCCTATTGCAGCTCTTACAAACATGCTTCACCGGGTTGGGACACACAGAACACATTTCTGAGGTATGTGCATTGGGGCCCTGAGAGGCGTACAGATCGCGCGTTTTTCTTGAGGCGCATGCCGAACATAGGCTCATCTGTACGTTATAATGCACATCGCATACGCTCTTGTTGCAGTTTCTGCACACGTGCCTCGCATCCCTGCTGCAGATTTCGCATGGCCGCCCATGGATGCCGTATCTCCTTGGTTGCATTGGTTGCATTTCATCCTACCGGCAAATTTTAGATAAATATGCGATCGCCGGGATTTGAACCCGGGTCTCTGCCTTGGAGGGGCAGAGTCCTACCAGACTAGACTACAATCGCCCAGTTTATTTTGTACGGTAACCTTAAAATCCCTATCTTAGCACAACAGTGCATGACTAACGAAGACGCAAAACCTGCAAATGGTCGATAGCTACATAATTTATAGTTTTGCGTTGATATTTTGGTGCTTCACGTGTGTTTTGATGGACGAAGAACTGCTCGCTTTTGAGGAAAAACTGCTCGAAGAGCTAAAGGGCAAGTTCGTAAACGTGACAACGGAAAATAAGAGAAGGGCTCTTGTGACTTCAGTAGCCAAGAGGATGAACCCTGGCATAAGTCCGCACGATATAGATGAACTCATAGACGATATGCTCGACCTTGGCAAGGTAACCCCTATGCTAACGGATCAGCACATAGAGGACATAATGATAAACAATACGAACAACATATTCGTATATGATTCCAAGGCAGGCAACAAGAAGCTGGACATTTCTATATCCGATAGGGCGGAGTTGGACAGGTTTGTAAAGAAGCTGCAGCTTTATTCCACGAACGAGGCTGCCAAGGGGAACATAATGGACGTCCATCTGCCCCAAGGAGGCAGGGTAAATATAGTTACTTCGCCATTGGGATATGACATAACAATAAGGAATTTCAAAGCGAAAGCGCTCAGCATAATAGACCTAATAAACTACGGCGAGCTGGATTACCAGATCGCCTCAAGGCTATGGCTTTATGTAGACGGATTCAGGGTAAGGCCTGCCAACATGCTCATAGCAGGGATGCCAGGAGCCGGCAAGACTACGCTGCTCAATGCAATGTTCTCCTTCTTTAGGCCGGAAACAAGAGTAATCACTATAGAGGAGACTTACGAACTTGATACAAGCACGCAGGAGAACTGCGTCAAGCTGGAGACTAAGGACGACATGCCCATGGTGGAGCTGGTTAAGAACTCGCTCAGGATGAGGCCGGACCTTATAGTAATAGGGGAGGTCAGAGGTGCCGAGGCAAACGACATGATAACGGCCATGAACATCGGCAAGATAACCATGGGGACCATACACGCTTCATCTACAAGGGACATAATAAATAGGCTGCAGCACTCGCCCATGAACGTCCCGAAGGACATCCTGCACGTCATAGATGCATTAATGGTAGTATCCCAGGTCTGGGAACATGGCAGCATATCAAGGAAGGTGGTGCAGATGTCAGAGATATCTGGGCTAGAAACCCAAGTGCTTCTTTCGGACCTTTTCAAGTTTGATTATAAGACGCATCGGTCGAGCCCGATACTTCCAAGCATAACTTACAGGGATACACTGTCAAACCTGCTGGGAGTGCCCCCTCCGGATATACTCGAAGAGGAGAAGGTTAGGGCCGTCATATTGGCCAGGCTCAACCAACTAGGGAAGAGGGATCTCAGGAGCATAAACGAGACTGTCAGGGATTATTATGACAATCCCGAGGCCACACTGCAGAGGATGGGGCTCGTAAATGTGCATCCGATAATAAAGGTGTAGCACCGCGGTCAGGGAAGATATTCCTTGTTCTTTATCTTGTCCCTGATATAGTCGTCTATGAATGTCAGCCTTGGGCCCTGCAAGGTATCCTGTTCAAGCTTCACCTTGAGCTTTATGGCGGTCTTGAGCTCGTCCACCCATTCCTTGTGCCGGTTTATCCACTGGTAATCCATCATCTCTTGGGCGCGCTTGAGATCCACCTCGCTCGCTTTCATGGTCATCTTGTTAAGGAAATCGTAGCGTTTCAGGTCAGACAGCGTTACACCTATGAACTTGGCTTCCGGAGTGGCTATCTCGCTGCCGATATAAGCGAGGTTTATGCTTCCGGTCTTTATGGTCCAGTATATGTACCAGCCCCAGACGTCGCCATCGTTGAAAACATAGACAGGCAGGCCCATATCGGCAAACTTCTTTATCAGCCTCCTCGTCCCCCTCGTAGCCTGGCCTTGGGGCGATATCAATATGCAGTTATCCTTCTTCCAGAACCCGTCCTCGTTTAGCCTTTGCCATACTGCATCTTTCTCAACAACGAGAACGTATTTGGCCTTTACGTCAGTAAATTCAATGTCATTATCTACGTCGCTGGGTATGGCCCATCCGCTCCTCCCCAGCTTGCTCGTATCCGTTTCTGTCCTATCGTTACCAAATCTGTCCATGACGCGAAGGTTGCCTGCAAGCACTCCCCTCCTGTTGGCATTCAGGTTCAGGTATTCCCTCTTTGTGTTAAGCGCTGCCTCCAAGTCTTCTATAAGCGGGTTGGATTCTGCCTGCTCGTTGAATATGTTCTCATCCACATCTTCGCCAAGCGAATATTTTAGCTGGTAGAACAGACCCCTTATTGATGTGTGGAGGTTTTCCTTGACGAACTTGTGGCACTTTGCGGCTATCGCTATCGTTTGCATGAATCTCTTGCTCTGCGCTATGTTCAGGAAATTGCGATCCTCGGATTGCCTGCCAAGTGTAAGGAAGCCCTCCTTCTCGTTGAACAGTATGTTTGATTTTGCCCTGCTCAATGTGGTGAACGTAGGATTCTTACCATTATCGACGTCATGTAGTATCTCCTTGCCGAAGGATTCCAGCTGTTTCTGTGTCTCGGATGAAGGCATCTTTGAACCTGATTTATTAGTAGGCATGCCATCACATATGCTCTGATTTCCTGAGGTCCCTTATTATCGCGTTCCTCTTCTCGCTCTTCTTCATCGCGTTCTCAAGCACGTCCGCCAGCGTCTTGGCAGGTATGAGCTTTATCTTCTTAAGCATGTCCTTGCTGAGATACACGTCTTCCTTGTTGCTGCTCGGTATTATTACGGCTTTCATGCCTGCTGCTACGGCCGCCTCGACTTTGCTCGTGACTCCACCGACTGGCAACACCTCCCCCCTGACCGATAATGAGCCTGTCATGGCTATTGACTCGTCAACAGGGATTCCTTCCATTGCAGATATTATGCTCATGGCTACGGATATGCTTGCGCTATCGCCCTCTATGCCTTCGTATGTCTGCAGGAACTGGACGTGCATGTCATAGTTGGCAACGTCCTTGGCCATATGCTTCTTTATCACGGCGCTCACGTTCTTGACCGCCTCCGATGCTATCTTGCCTAGCCTGCCGGTAGGTATGAATTTGCCCTCGGCCCTAGAGCTTGCCGGCGTAACCTCTGCCACTATCGGGACCACTATCCCGGCGAAATGCGGCGGAGAGCCGATAACAGCAAGGCCATTGACCTTTCCTATGCTGTACCCCCTTGTCTTGAAAACCCTGTAGTCCTTCCTGTAATCTATAAGCTGGGACACCGCCTGCGCTTCTACCGGGCGAGCCATTTCCCTTGCTTGCATGACCTCTGCAGCCGTCACAATGCTCTTCTTCTTCTCAACAGCTATGTCTCCGGCAGCCCTTACTAAGCCGCCCAAGTCCCTTAGTATCAGTGATAATTTGTTCTTGCGACCGGACCTTCTCCTGGCCTCTTCTATTATCGCTTCTATGGCGCTGCGGTCGAACTGTGGTATCTTGCCGTCTTTCTTGACCTCCTGCGCTATGAACTGCGTAAGCTTTTGCCTGTTTGCGGAAGTGTCATTCATTACAGACTCCATGTATACCTCGTAGCCATAACCGCGCACCCTTGACCTAAGTGCTGGATGCATGTGCTGAAGATCCTGCATGTTGCCTGCAGCCACAAGTATGAAATCGCACGGCACGGGCTCCGTCTTAACTAGGGCCCCAGAGCTCATCTCGCTCTGCCCCGTAATCGAGTATTTTTTCTCCTGCATTGCAGTAAGGAGTTCCTGTTGGGCTTTGGGCTCAAGGCTGGAAACTTCGTCTATGAAAAGCACGCCCTTGTTAGCCTTGTGTATTGCGCCGCTCTCCACCCTGAGGTGCGCAGGTGTGCCCAATCCACCAGTCTGGAGCGGATCGTGTCTCACATCGCCGAATAATGCACCTGCCTTGGAGCCCGTTGCATCAAGAAAAGGTGCATGCGTCAATCCTGTGTTGTCCACTATTAGCTTAGGTTCATCAATCGCAGATGCCCCGCCTGGCAATCCGACCCTCTTTGTCACGCCGCCGAGGAACAGTGCCATGGAACCGAATATCATTATGCCTAACGCCAATGCAGCCAGGAATATTGTCTCATTCCCGCTGAAATAGCCGCTGAGCGACATTGCGAACAGTATTATGACAAGTACAAAAACTATCGGGGTGACAAGAGAACCGCCCCTGCCCATGTCAATCTTCGTATTGGCGCGCTCTTTCTGCAGCGTAAGCCTGCCTTGACCTGGGGTCACTTTCTCATTTGATGTGCCGTTAGGGTATGTTTTTATGCTTTTTATTATTGGTTTGTTCTCGTCGTTTGGATTCTTGTATACCAAAACGTCCTCAAGATCAGTGACCGGGAGAAGCTCTGCCATTGCCTGAGCAAGCATCGTCTTGCCGGTGCCAGGTTCGCCTATCAACAGGACGTTGCGCCTCTGCTTGGCAGCCTTCTTTATTATATCGACTGCCTTTTCTTGCCCTATGACTTGATCGACGAGCTTTTCTGGTATCCTGACGTCTTTTGTACTCTTTATGTTTGGCATCGAACCACACTGATAACAAGCGCGTTAATACTTACTCGGACACATTTAAATAGGACTCCGATTGCATTGATTGAATCAGATAAAAGGCATGCCATATAGCACGACCTTCAAAGACGGCAAAATCATTGCACATTTGAAGACGCTTGCCGCACAGGCATAGACTGTGTCCAATAATTCTGGTAAAACTCAGGGCTTTTAAACCCTGAGCTGCATGTTCTCTTGGCGACAACATGCAGTTCTACACTAGAAACTGGAAACTATATAATAAGCGGTTGATAGACCGCGG
>JAKATX010000005.1 GCA_021818545.1 Microcaldota archaeon | reverse complement strand
CCAGAACATTCGCCGTAGGTATGTCACCCGCCCGCCAATCCGTGAATTCGACCGTTGCGGTCTGCCCAGGCGTCAATGCGCCTACTGATATCATATTGGTCGGGAATGACATATTCTCCGGCAGCCCGTTGCTGTCGAGATGCTCTGAAGTAGACGAAACGAAAACCCAGTCGCCGTAGTAATACTGCCCAGACTCCTGCCCTACAGCAAGGACTATCCCGTTCGGCGTGTAAGAAGGATTGGAACATATGAAACCTGTCTGCGGAGTGCAGCCTTCGGGCAGGTTGGATGACGACTGGCCGAACAGGCCGAGAGCGAACAGGAGCGAAACTATTATCGCGATGACCAATATCGCCCATCCGTAGGTCATCAGGTACTCCATCGCGGATTGTGCCTTAATGATACTTTGACTGATACCTTTTGGTATAGATCGCACTTCAGCTACCTTTATTCTTAATATAGCGTTGTATAATTTTAATGTATTTCAAACATTGTCAAGACAACATGTATTTATTATCTGCTCCACATCATGCTTATGTTACTTATGTCAGGACTGATCACGATATACGGCCATACTTTTGCTGTTATCTTACTGAAATGCTCTCCGCAAACTTGAGTTCCTTAAGCCTTTTTATCACTGTTGCTTCTAACTTTCCATCTATTATTATAGTAAGCACTGGCTCTGGGAAAAGATCCGGGTCATCGCTTATCACTTGGCGTATGGTGATGCCTTCGTCAGCCAGAACCGTTGTAACACCTGCAACAATGCCCTTCTTTTTGGGATTCGCATGTATCTCTATCGTGTCAAAGCCCAGCACCTTGGCAGCGTTCCCTATAAATGCACGCGGTTCGAGTCTGTAAAAAATGGGCAGCAGTTCATCGTCGTCTGCGATAGCCTTGGCTGTTTCTATCACCACCCGCCTGTCGACTCCTAGTGCCCTCCCAATCTTCGCAGGCTGAATCTCCACCATTCCAACGTAAATCTTTCCTGAGCCATCGACTCGCAGGCCCAGGCGCAAGAACTCCACCGCCACCAGTTTCCTGCCCCTAGCATTTTCAAAAAAAGATTCTAACAATTTTAACATATGTATAATTATATACGCTAAGGTTTAAATATGTGTATAATATATGTATATTTTTATCCACTATAGTTTAAATATATCCATAATCATAACATTTTACAGACAAATCAACAAGGTGGTCAGTATGGATAAAACTATGCGTAGAAATGATAGCGTCGAAATTGATGTGCCCAAGGATTACAAGCCAGAGGTCGAGAAAATAACATCCATGATAAGGAAATACAATGGGAAAGACTTGTATAATGGAACAGACCTAGTCAGAGTGCTACGTATCGATGTCTTATGCTCCCTTGCGGCTATGGGGTACGGCGCAGTGGCCGAAAGAAATTCTGCGATATCAGAATACAAACCAGCGCTGACCACGGATGGCGCGAAGCCCCTATTGGTTATCACGCCAAATAAAGTCACGCTTAGAGTATCCGAAGAGCTTATGACTTATCTAAGGAAATACGACGAGGCGGACTTAGGCAAATGAGTCTTAGACACGCTTATACGTGCGGCGCAGAGCGAGATGAATTACATAAGTAGCAGATAGTAAGGCTTACGAGGTGATAAAATGGAAATACGCAAGACTATGGATTCCAAGCCCGAAGGTGCCAAGAAACACGGAGTATTGGCAGATATGTCGAATAATAAGGAAGGCAGGCTTAATGAGGCAGATTTAGATCACATTAGGCGCATTTCTTCAGAATTCAGCCTTTACCTAAAATCAGACGGATACAACAGCCGCATAAGGTGCATCGCTGTAAACGGGATGCATTTCAAGGTGAAAGAGACCACGATGTTTACGCCCGGCATGTTCCTTGCCTTTGTTTTCAAGCTATACGACTATGAAAAGATAAGCAGTACAGAATTCAAAAAGTTGTCAAAAATGGTGGAGAGCGCAGCTCAGAGCGATAGCAGAGCATTGATAGAAATCAAGGAAAACGGGAGAATAAGGGAAGAAACGACATCGTTAAGACGTATCAAGAGAAAATAAGTATAAGCACTTAGCGGGCTTCTCAGGTCGGTTAATATCAAAGTTAATCTATTTGGTCCGCTTTTTCTTTTAGATTAAGATTCCAGATTTTGCGACGACAGAATGGGAATGGGGCTGCCGAGATTTGAACTCGGATAACCGCGACCCGAACGCGGTAGTCTGCCAGGTTAGCGTACAGCCCCGCAGCATATAGATTCTGCTAATGCAATTTATATTTTTATAGGGAAAGGGTATTGATGATGATTAAGCAGGACACGGATCTCGAATTCGCGTACAAGTACCCGTTTTCCGAAGAAGCGAAGAGGGTAGTTTCCGCGCTCAATGCAAATGCGCTAAATCCGGTGCCAATGGCCATGGGCAGGGCGGACTTGGAGGAATGCCTATCCAAGGGCTTCCTTAATTACGGGGATTCATACAACAAGCTCGAATACCTGCAAAGTTACGTTTATTCAAGGCTTCTTGTAAGCGCGCTTAAAAACGCATCCTTCATATCAAAGTATGCTGCGGCCGAGGCCTACAGATCCTACATGGCATTGGAGCGCGACACCAAGGATAATATAGTCAGGGTCGCCGGCGAGCTTGGAATAGACGTTGATATTAACGGCGAATACTTCTCCATGGGCATGTTCCAATTCCTTAAGCATGCGCCTCCGGAAGGTCAACTGGCTTTGGTAAACCTAAGGCTAGGCTCCGGCATTATAAATATAGACAAGCTGCAGTTCGCGCAGCTGTTGAGGATCGCCATATCAAAGGCCATCGCGGTTGGTCTTCCAATAAAATACGAGGACATACCGAAGCAGGTGGTATCGTACGCTAAGGAGATAAAGCTGCCGCAGCCACAGGTCTCAATGCAAAGGCCGCCTGGCAGGGCCAGCGCCTGGATAGAGAAGCTTATGTTCCTGCCAATAGATGACGGCAGGCACCGGGTTGTCAACCTCATACTTGCACCTTATCTCATAAACGTCAAGGGGCTTGAAGTGGACGCGGCCAAGGCGATAATAATAGACTACATAGAAAAGTGCAAAACCGTTAACCCGGCAACCAAGGTGAACGAGGAATACATAAGCTATCAGTGCAGATACGCGAAGGAGCATGGCATGAGGCCCATGTCCCTCAAGAGGGCGATGGAAGAATTGGGCGGTGCCATAGATTTTAGTATGTTGATGGAGAAATAATTGTGATACGATGCCGGATGTTGCTACACTGTGCTACATGTGTACCAGCTTTGCATCTAGTGCCTGCAAGCTATGCGGCCGCCATGTGTGCCAAAAGCATTGCGACCCGAAGACAGGGCTATGCCCCTCATGCTCACATGGAAGGTTTGTTGAAGATCAAAGTAAGCGGTCGTGACCATGCTAAAAACTAAAATAATGATAACCTACGGTCCAAGCATAATGAAGCCAAATGTGCTGAAGGCCGCGCTCAGGCATTCGGACATAGTAAGGTTCAACTTCTCCCATGGGGACAAGGCCCAATGGCGTGCAGGCATGAAAGCGGTAAGGATCGCCGCAAAAGAGCTGGACAAGCAGATAGCCACCCTGGCGGACCTCCCGGGCCCTAAGATAAGGACAGGAACGATGCGCATGGGATTGGCAGTCAAAAGGGGAGACATCGTCAAATTTGTTCCGGCAACTTCTAAGTCGGGTCCAAGGGGCGTGCCTGTGGATTACCCGATATACAAGGATGCAAAGAAGGGCTGCACAATAGACATAGGGGATGGTCAGCTCGCGTTTCACGTCACAGGAATAAGCGGCAATGTGGTCATTGCGAAGGCGCTGTCGGACGGCTACATAGGCAGCGATAAGGGGGTCAGCCTGATAGGCACGCACATAAGTGCTTCGCCGCCGACCAAGTCCGATGTCGAACTTGCAAGATTCGCAAAATCATCAGGCTTCGATTTCATAGCCATGTCGTTCGTCAAGTCCGCTTCCAACCTTAAAGAACTGCGGTCAAAGATAGGCAGCATAAATTTCATCGCAAAGATAGAGAAGAAGGAGGCGCTGGAAAACATAGATTCCATAGTGAGGGAGGCAGACGGAATACTAGTTGCAAGGGGTGACCTTGCCATAGAGATGAACATAATACACATGCATGAGCTCCAGAAGAAGATAATAGATGCAGCCAGGGAAGCAAGGAAGCCAGTGATAGTTGCCACGCAGCTTCTGGCCAGCATGGTGAACAGCCCCGTGCCGACAAGGGCGGAGGCAAACGACATAGCAAGCGCGGTGACAAGCAGCGTGGACTGCCTGATGCTTAGCGACGAGACCACGATAGGAAAGTACCCCGAGGAGGCTGTCAAATTCCTCGCAAGCATAGCGAAAGCGGCGGAGGCGGAGCCCATGCAGCCCTTAGCGCTTGATGGCAGGATAAAGAGCATCAACCTAGGCATCGCATTCGCCACAGCCATCCTTGCAGAGAGGTACAGCACGGATTGCATATTCATACCTACGCAGACGGGCACATCTGCCAAGATGATGGCAGCTCTAAGGCCAAAAACCCGGCTCATATCAGTGGCAGAGTCGCCCAAGGTCGCCCGCTCTCTATCTCTATACAGGGGCCTTGAGGCCATGCTGATAAAGCGCTACGATACGATGGACCAGATGCTCTCCCGCGTCAGGCAGATAGCAAAAAAGGAGGGCATGCACAGGTACATAGTGATATCCAGCGCGCCGAACAAGCCAGGCAGCCTTGACACACTGAAATACATAGATAACGGCTGATTCCTTGCGTAATGCCAATTCGCTACGTACATACGCCCGCCCCGAGCTTGTGGCTGGAGCATACATATTCGACAGGAAAGGTCGCATTCTGTTGATAAGGTCGCCAAAGCTGGGCAACAAGTGGATAGTGCCCGGCGGCCATATAGAGCACGGCGAGCATGTTCTTGAAGCAGCGCGGCGCGAGGCGCATGAGGAGACTGGATTAAGGGTAAGGCCATTCGGCGTATTCACAGTTGCCGAAAGCGTATCTGCAACTACGGGCAATTTTTCGAGGCGGCATTTCATATATTTCGAAATAATTTGTAAGGCTCTAAGCTCCAAGGTGAAGCTGGATCAAGCGGAAGCCACATCATACGCCTGGTTCAGCGTCGAAGCGGCGCAGAAGGCTGTCAGGTTCCCTGTGGTAAGGCGTGTCATAAGGGAATATACAGCACAGCGCAGGAGGGGCAAAGTCAAATACATAGAAGTTTTGCGTCAAAAAGACGTAAAGCCCTAATAACATGGCGGGCCGCAGGCTCACGCGCCACTGGAATTAGCACCAGATTTCAGCTTTTTGCAAGGGCTTCAAGCACGGCCTTCCCGGCTAGCATCACGCTCTTCTCCAGCTCCTTGTGGGTGAATAGCTTGGTGTGCTTTATGACGTTGTCGCTGACTATGAGCAGCGATGCGGTCTTGAGCCCCTTTATCCTGCCCAACATAAACAGCGTTGCCACTTCCATCTCAACTACGCCATTGCCATAAACTGCCAGTTGTTTGGCCGTATCGTCATCCAGTGAATAGAACGAGTCAGAGCTGTAAGTGTTGGTCATTATGAATTTCAGGCGCATTGACTTAAGCGCCTCGGCTATGTAATTGGTAAGGCCATAATCCGGGGTCTGAGCCACAGCCATGCCTCCCAGCTTCGCCCCTATGTACTGCGTGACCGTGCTGCCGTAGGTATAAGTTGCGCCTATGGGGATTGCGAACTCCCCGACCTTAATGTCTGCAGCCAGGCCGCCGCACGTTCCAAGCCTCACTATCTCCTTGGCGCCCAGCTGCGCAAGCTCTTCTATCACTATGGCAACAGAGGGCTGCCCTATGCCGTGCGTGGCCAGTGTTATGCTCTTGCCTCTGAACTTGCCGGTATATGCAAGGAAACCCCTGTTTGTATTTACCACGCTGGGTTTATCAAGAAGCTTCGAGAGCGCCTCTACTCTTGCGGGATCCCCGCAAATCACGACCTTGTTTGCGATATCGCCCTCCTTGGCGCGTATGTGTGCAGGCATTTTTACACCTATAGAATATCAATAGCAACGTACGTTCAACAGCCAGATTCAGGCGCCGTTGAGTTCCTTCTCTATGCTGCCGGCGATCTCAAGGCACGCCGCGTGTGCCGCCTCCTTTGTCGAAGCCCCTATATGAGGGGTTATTATGAGGTTCTTATGGTCTATCGCGTACTTTACCATAGGGTCCTCCTTGCTTTCCACCGGCTCCTTGATGAATACGTCAAACGCAGCTCCTCCTAGCTGCCCAGAATCGAGTGCCTGCAAGAGTGCAGCCTGGTCTACTATTTCAGCCCTTGCGGTGTTGATAAGCAGCGCGCCCTTCTTCATCTCGGCCAATTGCTTGGCTCCGATGAGCCCGCGCGTTTCATTTGTAAGCATCGCATGTATGGTGACTACGTCCGCCTGTTTGAGCAGTTCATCGACGCTGCCTACCAGCGGCACCTCTCCCGGTTTGGCGTACGGGTCATAGGCCACGGTCTTCATCCCAAAAGTCTTGGCGTACGTGGCTACCTGCGAGCCTATCCTGCCGACACCGATTATGCCCAAAGTCTTGCCTTCAAGCTCGGTGCCGATGAACTTGTATCTTTCCCATCTCCCTGCCCTGAGGTTATCATACGCCCAAGGTATGTTCCTGCATAAGGAAAGGAGCAATGCAAAGGCATGCTGTGCTGTAGATATAGTGTGCGTGCCGTGTAAGTTTACGACCTTTATACCGTGCTTGGCCGCATAATCAAGATCAACATGGTTCAGCCCAGTGGTTACCGATCCCACGATCTTAAGGTTCTTTGCTTTTTCCATAAGTGCAGCGTCCACCTTCGTGTCCACCCTTATGAAAAGCACGTCTATCTGCGGTATTATCCGCTCCAGCTCCGCCCTTGGCATGCGCTTTGCGGTTACATGCCCTATCTTCTCCAAAGCCTCAATCGCATCATTATCAAGGTATTCAGGTTCAGTGACTAGTATCTCATGCATAAAATCAACAATGTTATAGTTCAGATTTCTGCTGTTGGATAGGGTATAAAACTTATTTAAGCGTTTCTTGCGTGCCATGCATGCACAACGGCCATGCCTCCCAGCGCATGTGCATTAATCAATCAAAACTAAGTTACCGTTTAAGGCCTTTCTGACTTTTATCCTATTACCATTTTTTCCGTAAACGGGCTTTATAAATGCGCGTTAAATATGACTCAGTTATACTGACGGTTGACAAGTGATTCCGCTTGGCTGGGGACTTCTTAGGTACCATACTCTTCTCTTTGATAATGGGCATGTCGATATTCCTGTCGCTTCCCGTCGTATTGCGTAAGAAAACGAGCGAAAGGATGGCCCATCTGTTAAACGCAGTTGCGATAGGCATACTAATATTCATGATAGCGGACGTATTCTCCGACGTCGCCGCGAATATTTACGCAAATGGCAGCCTGGCCGGCTATGGCGCGGATCCTGTCCTTAGCGCATTATTCGCCTCGGGCTTCATAATAGGGTTCTTCATGCTATATATGTTCGAGAACAGATCGAAGAGGGGCCTTTCGCCGGTCGGCATGTCACTGATGATAGCTATAGGGATGGGCCTCCAAAACCTTACCGAGGGCCTGGTGTTCGGCTCTCTCTCAGTATCACTCGGCCTTTTCTCTGGAGTGGCCCTTGTTGTGCTTTGCGGTTTTGTGCTACAAAACATAACCGAGGGTTTTCCGATAGCCGCACCGTTCCTTGGCAGCCAAAAGAAGGACGCTGGGCTCATGGCGCTTTTATTCCTAGTTGGGGGGCTGCCAACAGTGATTGGCGGCATAATGGGCTTCTTTTTCAGTTCCACTGCTTTCAATACATTATTCGATGGGTTGGCGATAGGCGCCATACTGTATGTGATACTGCCGATGATAAAGCACCAGCTTAGGGACATAGACCCCATAAAGCAGAAGCTCATATACACAGGGATATTCCTGGGGTTCATGATAGGTTTCCTGGTCAACCTGATATGAAAATCCTGCCTTCACCGTGGTGCAGCTTTTGCTAATATTGGAATACAACGCCAGGGTTGGGATTTGAACCCAAACTTCCACGAATGGAAACCAGATCTCGAGTTTCGCCTTTGAAAAACTGGCGCGTTACCGGTTTCCGCCACCCTGGCACAAAGCAATCGATGATTCGAAGATTATTGGTGTGGCGCACA
The DNA here is from genome assembly GCA_021818545.1 of Microcaldota archaeon. GTDB lineage: Archaea > Micrarchaeota > Micrarchaeia > Micrarchaeales > Micrarchaeaceae > JAKATK01. Next base: position 7,996 of record JAKATX010000005.1, on the reverse strand, counting down.
ATTAAATATCTTTTACTCCTATTGTTCTTGCGTCTTATAAGGGTATTAAAACCAGAGTATTAGCATGTACAGGAATAGGCTTGTCAGCTTCAGATTTGTTACGGTACTAATGTTCGCTATACTTGCAATTAGCGGGCTCGGCTTCTCGATTTACATGATATACATAGCGAACAGCCTCTACATGTATGCACTGGCGATATCATTTACGATTCTTGCCGTTATAGCGGGATTTTTCAACGTGACCGCTTCCGTATGGTACTACAGGTCATTTTTATACAAGGATTACCTGAAAAAGATAACCAAAAAGCTGGAGCCCGTCAAGACTTTTCCTACCGTTGCAATAGCGGTGCCTGTCTACAATGAGGATCCAAAGCACGTAAAGAGCAACATGCTCAGGCTAATGAAGTTGAAATACCCAGAGGACAAGCTAAGGTACTACCTGCTGGACGATTCTACCAAGACGGAGGTGACCAGCGAGCTAAAATCATTCGCAAGAAACCACAACATAGTGTACATACACAGGGAGTCAAGGCAGGGCTTCAAGGCTGGCGCTCTCAACAACTTCCTGAAGCATTCAAGCGAGAAGCTAATAGCGATTTTCGATTACGACGAGTATCTTGTAGACACGAATTTCCTTCTGGATCTGCTGCCGTACTTCAACGATAAAAAGCTCTCGTACATCCAGACCACAAAGAAGTACGCAAAGGGCTCCTTCTTCTCGGACTCAGTCGAGCTATTCAATGCCTTCTTCTTCAGGTTCATCCAGCCTGCGAGGGCGCTGGACAACACCGCCATATTCGCAGGTTCATGCGGCCTGATAAGCAGGGACGCGATAGAGAGCGTAGGCGGCTTCCCCGAATTCGTCATAGAGGATACGTTCTTCAGCTTCGAATCCGATATGCACGATTTCAAGAGCTTATACATCCCGAAGGTCTATGCTTTGGGCAGGCCCCTTAAGACGTTTACCGAACTTATGAGGCAGCAGTGGCGCTACAATTACGGCAACACCCAGTTCATAGGTTATTTCTTCAAGAAGTCCAAGAAACTGCGCAGGTTTACGACCTTGACCAGCATGGACTACATAACGCACGGCTTCAGCCTCAACTACCTGTCGTTTGTCCTTGTGCTGTTCACGATAGTGTCTATGCTTATAGCGTTTTCTACCGTGCCGTTCGTAAGCCTGACAATAACGGAGTTCATGCAATCCAAATATCTCCCGTTGGACTTTGAGGCTTTCGGCGTGCTCGCATTCCTGCTTTCCTTCATAATGCCCATAATATTGACTAGGGTGTACTTCAAGTCGATACGCAAGGGATTCATGATATTCATGCTCAATTACGCGCTTGCAATAATAAGGACAAAAGCGGCACTGGCCGCGTTGTTCAACAAGGGCGCTGCTTCAATAAGGTGGTCGAGGGACATAGATCCAAACAAGAGCAGGCTGCTATTCTCCATATACAATACCAAGGTGGAGCTCATATTCACTGGCATACTGGTGGCGCTGGGCATTTACGCAATAAACATAAATCACGTGCCCGGAGGCGTATGGCTGCTTTGGTACGGAATAATGTACTCATGCGCGACAATTCTATTCTACAAGTACGGTTGACCGACCAGCGTTTGGACGCGCAGGTAGATGGTTTTAATGATATACATAAAATCACACAAGACCGAGGACGGCGGCGCAATACTGGCCATGTGTGATGAGGCCCTGATAAACAGCGTCTTGGATGACGGCAACATTTTCATAGACGTGAAAAGCTATTCTGAATTCTACAGGGGCGATCTTGTTGATGGCACCAAGGCGGTAGAGATGGTTAAGGCGGAGAACGCAGTGTCAATAAACGCCGTAGGTCCGGAATCAGTCAAGGCAGCAGCGGCCGCCATGGCGATATCCGAGGAAAACGTAAAGAACATCAACGGCGTCCCATACGCGCAGGCTTACAAGGTGGACTACTAATTCTTGCCAAGCTTGAGTATCGCCGCTGCTATGTCCCCATTAGTTTCCTCCAGGGTCTTGCGGGCGTCTTCTTCGGATGACCCCGAGCGTTCCATAACCATGTTGACGTCGTCCTGGGATATGTCAACTTCAACGCTCCTATCAATTTCTTTTATGTCACCCACTATCTGGAAGCTCTTTGTGCCTTGGGCTTCTATAAGAGTGACCTGCGGATTCTCTATTGTTATGGTCTTTGTCGGGCATTCTATCAAGACTCTGTCAGCGTTTATTTCTGACGACTTTATTCCCATCTTGGCCATCATGTTCTTCATTGCTCTTTGGTCTATATTCGGCATCATGCAATCAAACCTAAATTCATGCGGCAACTCGAGTTACGCGTCATGCGAGTTCCAAATTGTCAATCATGATATGCCATGTTAAAAATATTAAGATATGGTATAAAGGGCGTTTCTTCAACCGGCAATTCCATCATTTTCTCTTGGCGAAAATGGTGAGCTCCATCCTGTCATGGGGCAATTTCTTCACGGCGAATTCCCCATAGTCGTCCGAGAGGACCCGTTCAGCATCATTTATGAGCTTGTGCAGCTTGTTGTTAACCAGTTTCGCGGTCAGCACGACGCACCCTCCGCTCTTGACCGCATGCGCCATACTCTTGACGACTTTTGCGCTTTCTTCCGGTACTGTGTTCATATCTACAGTTACAATGTCAAACTGCCCGACCTTATCCAGGATCGTGTCTACGGCGTCTTCCGCCCTGCTTTTTATGTGCACTAGATCATAAGCTGCAATATCCTCTGGCATGGAATAAGGTTTTGCTATATCTATGCCATTCATGGCGTGTCCATCGTCGTCTGTTATGACTATGGCTTTTTTGGCTTCCAGTTTCTTGTAATCCAGCCACGCACCGTCTACGGCGACCACCCTTGCTCCATGCCTCAGCATATAATGACTCCATCCCCCGGGCGCAGCACCTATGTCTAGGCATGACATTCCAGGACTTATCACCAAGTGGAAAGCTTCAACCGCTTCGGCTAGCTTATGCTCTGAACGGTTCAGCGCAACATATCCTCTCTTGTTTGCCGCCCTAAAAATGTCAAGCGTATACGCGCCATACCTGTCCATGTCAAGCATGCAGATAAGCGCTTTCCCGTTGACGAGTATGACATAAAGCGCCACTTTCGGGTCTTTCAGGTCGGCTACGAAGCCTTTGCCCTCAAGAGCCCTGCCCAGCAATACCTCTATATCCTTGGCAGTCTCTTCGCTCGGCGTCCACACCTTTTTGACCTCTATCCTGAACCTCTTTCCCATATCCATAATGCTTGACATAGCAGTCACTATGTCATAATAATCGCCATTGAAACTCACTTCGGCGGAAACCTTAAGTAACCCATACAGGAAAGTGGGCTTATTCGCCGTGAATGCGCCTATCGCATTGTCGTAGGGCCGTGCTACATCAAATAGCATAAGCTCGCCGTAAAGCGGCCTTATTAAGGTAGCATCCCCGAAAATTGACCGCAGCTCGCTTTTCGCCTCGTCCACGAATCTAAAGTCAGTAAATGCTATATACTTATTATCCACAATGACACCAACTAACCTTTCCTACGGCGCAATTACCCATCTTTTTAGGGCAAAATACTGCTCTCATACCAAATTATATATCTTAACGAATATAATAAAAACAAATCACCCCCCAGTGTTTCAGCTTGATAAACCAGAAATACGTAGAGCAGGCAAAGGACGTTCTAAATCTTGGAGAGAGGGTTTTGCTTACCGCAAGGCAGCGCAGGATAGGCCCGGGCGGAGCCTTCTGGGCGCCCAGCGTCGTAATAGCTACATCAAAACGTATCATAATAATGAACAGGTTCTCAAAGATAAGAACTACTACGGAGGTAATAACCTACGGCTCAGTGGCGTACGTCAGGCTCAACCGCGGCGTTATATCAAGTACTGTTCTAATAGGCACTAGGGGTGCAGCCGGCGGCGGCGGAGGCGGCGACCCTGGCAGGACATCAGAGATAAACGGCCTTAACTATATAGATGCGCTTGAGCTTGTCAAGTTCATAAACGGCATATTGGACAAGATGGCCGAGGATGAACGCGGCGGCACCACAAATGTGAGGAGAAGTATAGTCAGTGATCAGCCGGCAGGGCCAAACCCCAATTATACTACATGCAAGTACTGTGGCCAACAGAATCCGCCAATCTCAAAGTTCTGCATAAACTGCGGCCGCCAGCTGAAGCAGCTTCGTGTCTGACTTGACAAAAGCATAGGCAACGTATTGCATGCATGGTTCCATGAATATAAACGAGAATATTGCTTTGTCAATCAAAAATCATATTCCGTTATAAAACGATCACAATATATCATAGGTCACTAAGCAGGTTAACGGGCAACAGAGGTCAGTCATCGATGGAGTACCTGATGACCTACGGGTGGGCCGTTCTGGTAATAGCAATAGTGGCCTCCTTACTTTTCGCATTGGGAGTATTCAACGGGCTGTTCGGCACACCTAACGTATGCGCGCCGCAACCAAGATTCACCTGTACAGACCTTTTTTATGGCACTAACGGCATAAGCGCAACTATATCACAGACATCAGGACAATATTATACTGGCACATGGGCGTTCATAGTTTCATCCAGCGAATACATAGGCAGTTCTGGACTTCCAGTGAACTTCTCTACTTCAAGTACTGCGAACATGCTGTACATAGGTCAGCTGAGACCCAGCCAGACTGTACCATTCACCTATGCCAATACCACTGGGGGCGGAATACCTAAGCTAACATACCAGTTGGTTATCCGTTCAGCGGTTACATATGGATGGGATACTGCACCATTCCAGAATGCAATGCTCCTACCCGCTTCACGAAGGCGGGTGCCATAAATCTACAGATGGCAGGCACCAACCTGTATAGTCCCGGCTCAGGCACATCAACTTTAACAATAAGCACTTCATCCTCTTCATCATCTACTTCTTCATCCACATCTTCAACTAGTACTTCGACTATTGCATGCTCCGATGGCATGGTTTCATATGCGACTAACGGTATTTACACCGTAATGGTGTGGTGCAAATTATGCTGCTTCTTCTGTTACTGTCACAAGTAACACCGGAGGCGGCGGTACTGGTGGCACAAGTACAAACGGCGGCGTGGGCGCAACTGGTAGCGCAAGCATAACATGGAGCAGTTAATAAAATCTCTTTGCATTAATGATCCGAGAAATGCATAAAAAACCATGCAACACAATTATAATAGGAATAAAATGGCTACAGTACGCCCCATATCAAAACGTATCAGTCAAAGTATCTTAAAGGCACAATCCGCGATGGAGTACCTGATGACCTACGGGTGGGCCATACTTGTCATTGCGATAATAGTCTCTTTATTGTTTGCACTCGGTCTGTTCAGCGGCGGCGCAGGCACCCCAAGTGGATGCGTGCCTCAATCAGGCTTCTCATGCACTAATCCGTCATATGGCACTAACGGCATAAGCGCTACAATCAGCCAGGATTCGGGGCAGTATTATCTAAACGCATGGGTATTCGTAGTTTCTTCAGGCGAACACATAAGCAGCTCGGGGCTGCCAGTGAACTTCTCTACCTCAAATACTGCTAACATGCTATACATAGGTGAACTTGGACCCAGTCAGTCAGCTACATTCTACTTCAAGAATATATCAGCAGCTGCGATACCTACGGCCAACATACCTGTGGGATATCCGTTCAGCGGTTACATATGGATGGGATACTGCACCACTCCTGGGTGCGCCGCGCCCACCAGCTTCACAAAGGTGGCTACGTTGAATCTAAAAGCGACCGGCAGCGCATTTGAAGGCGGCAGCCAAACCACTGGCAGCACGACTACAACCACTTCCACAATTTCAACTTCAATCGCTTACGTGGAAATAACACTTTCAAACGGCCAAAGCACTCAGACACCTGCGACTTTCCAGCAGAACATCACAATAGACAGTGCATCGTACGCTAGCTATATAAACGCAAACTGGAGTAATGTGGAGTTCACAGTAAGCGCCGCGGCGGCTAATGGCGGCACGCCAGTGGAAGCATGGGTTCAAAGCGGAGCAAATAATACCGGAAGCGCCGCAGTAGTATGGGTCAAGCTAACCAGCGCAATAGCATCAGGCGGCAATACTATAGTTTACATGAACTTCATGCCAACTAATGCGCCAATGACAAGCGGCCTTACAGGATTCGCCCCGCAGCAGATAAGTGGTGCGCAGAAGACCTACGGCCAGTACGATAATGGTGCCAAGGTGTTCAACTTCTATGACAATTTCTCAGGAAACAGCAACAGTGTTCCTTCGGGCTTCTCTTCATACAACAATTCAATAACTGTGGATAATGGTTTACTGTTAGTAAACACTGCATCTGAGTCCGCCTCTTTCCATGCTTCGCTATTTGAGACTACCGCCCAATATGGGGTGGGCACGGCATTTGACGTGTATTATGCATTCAGCGTAGCAAGCGATACCGAGAATATAGGGTACTTATCAACACCTTATGCTAGCGAGCAGTCGTATTACGGCACTTACATAAGGCAGGCATGTGGCAATACATATGCAGATCAGGCAAACACAAGTGCAGGTGAGCCAAACAGTTGCGGCGGCACTTCAAAGCTTTTCAGTTCCGAGCAGTTGGCTGGCGTATACAGCATATCCATAATAAACAATACGGAATCATACCAGCAGCTTAATAACGTAGCCGGACTATTTCAGCCGGAGAACAAGGCATTCCCACAATATCCGCTTTCCGTGGGCTTTAGCAGCGATAACAACGGCGATAACATGGCAGCGCAATGGATTAGGGTTAGGAATATACCGCCTCTAACCTCCGCCGGCGTGCCAACAATGCCTGCTGTTTCGTTCAGCCAAGTGAAGACATCCTGATCGCCTGTGTGCTACGGGGTTACTTCAGTGGAATTAATCAAAGTTAATCTCACGCCGGATTCAGGAATCGCCATATTGTACACATATCCGCCATTCACTTTTAGTGTGTCGTTCAGCCCGGCTTGATTGGCCTCGATTACGAGCAGCGCGTTCTGGCTCAAATTGACATTTATGGTATCGCCGGAGCCGTGCAACGCCATTACATGGCTACTGTTTATCGAGAGATTGAGCGCGGTGTTGCTTGAATTCACATCCATATTGGGAAGTTGCGATATCTGTTTCAACACGGTGAATTTGTTAGAGGTGAAGTAGCTACTATTGATTAGTTCGCTGATGTTGAATGATTTCACAGTATTGTTCGCTGCAGCTACTGTTGTAGTTTGCACCACTATGGTATTCGGACCGCCATTTCCAGGCTGTTGCCCTGCGCCGCTCCCCAAATAAAGGTACAAAATTGATATTATCACGACTGCAAAGGCAATCGCGGTAGCAGCGGTCTTTGTACGTGCGTCCATATAACTACCAATATAATTATCGTGAAACAGCTAACTTAAAGCTTTCCTTAAGCGGCTCTGTAAGCGGCTAAACTGCCACCCAAAGCATGCATTGTGCAATAGGTAAGCTCAGCGGATTGGTTCATATCACAGAACTGCAATGGATTGGCGCTTCACATAGTCTACAAAGCCCGGCACAGAATGTATTTAAATCTTTATAAGCAAATATTCTGCTTGGTGCAATTATGCAGCACGAGCTTCTATAGGCTCACGGTATTTCGAAAGCTCTTTTGCTTGATGAAAAATGCTTAACCTAGAGGGCGTAATCAATGCTGCCGTGATATCGTGCGTTTGTGCGATTGATTTGAGGAGAAATGACCTTTTGTCATTATAAATTAAACCACCTAGAGGATGGCTTGGCTGTAGTAGCGAAGAAGGTCGTGGCAAGCTGCGATAAGCCTGGGGTAGCCGCAAGTCGGGCTTTGAACCCAGGATCACCGAATTATGCGTAGCAATACGCAGGCGCACGCGGGGAACTGAAATATCTTAGTACCCGCAGGAGAAGAAAGAAAATCGATGCTGCTAGTAATGCGAATGAAAACAGCGGAGGGCGCACCGAATCCCGCCTTGC
>JAKATX010000007.1 GCA_021818545.1 Microcaldota archaeon | reverse complement strand
CCGCGGTCTATCAACCGCTTATTATATAGTTTCCAGTTTCTAGTGTAGAACTGCATGTTGTCGCCAAGAGAACATGCAGCTCAGGGTTTAAAAGCCCTGAGTTTTACCAGAATTATTGGACACAGTCGTAAGCCTCGTTTATCTCCTTCATCCTATCCTCAGCATCCCTGCTCTTGTTTATGTCAGGGCGGTACCTTAGCGCCATCCTTCGGTAAGCTTGCTTGACCTCTTGCAACATAGCCGTTTAGCTCGTTATTCTAATCCGATGGTAACAATGCAATGCGCCACATAAGCAATGATAAAGAGCAGCCTTATAGAGAGTGATAGACGGCGCCTTTTATTAGCTATTCAATGGTCTTAAAAGGCTAAATTTATGCATGCTACATGATGACCAACCTTCAGCAAGGTAATATAATTATATTAATTGTCTTTCAACCCTGTTTGTCTTTCATCTTTAGCCGCTGGAATTGGAATATAATCCCAATAACCAATTGCAATCAAACGCTTTGACACTTCATCTTTCAAGCTCTTTCGAAGTTTAGTGACATCAACCTTTGATTGTTCAATTAACTTAAAGGCATCGCCAATAGTATTGCCTTCATATGTAGGTGCATCTTTACAAAGGTCGAGAAGATACTTGATACCATTTGTCAACCGTTCATTGCCGAACCGAAAGACACGATTAGTACCGAAGAAACCAATCCAGTCTTCAGCATAATTCTTTAAAAGCACCTCCAACGTAACATAGGCCAAAATTTCCAATGTTTTCTTATTAGTGAAATCTGGCATATGGATGTAAGCGTCACGAAAATAGATTGGAAACAATGGATTAGATAATGATGTTCTGAACGCTCCAAGTCCTACAGCGCATCCCCAAAGCCCATAAACCAATTCATCTGGTAAATTAGTAATTCCGATTCGTTTCTTAACGTTTTCAGGGATCATTTCAGACCCGCCTTGGCTTGGATTTAGATGTATTATTTTTGGTGATGGACTGTTAAAACGCTCGCTAGGTGGCGCAGTTATTTCATTTTTTAGCACCCCTTTATCCCTCTTGTCATAAGACCAGTAATCCTTAAGTAATGGCATTTCCTTAAAATGTAGGTTCTTGTTCTTACCATTCCTATCGATAAATTCAAAGATAAGGTTAGTATGTTTAGTATGGACATTAGGCGAATATTTCCAGACAGACAATGCAATTGGAAGAGTTTTGTTAATATCATGAAAGTTATAACCCGCAAATACATAACCTTTTAAGAAAGCAAAATCTTTCGCGACTGCATTAAATAAGTCAACGTAACGCTTTCTACCACAAAATAATCCGAATGGAGAAAAGAAAGCTAAGTAGCAGGTTTTTTGGACCTTGGCAATCTCAATAAGTCTTCCGACTATGGGCAGGAACAAATCGCCCTTCCCATATTTCAATAACGCAGAAGGAACAGTAATTTTTTGAGCTCTTGATACCGTTCCATCCATTAATTCGTTTCTCTTAGATGCCAGTCTGTTAGTCGATGCTGTTCCGAAAGGTGGGTTCGTGTAAAGAAGCAGGGGCTTTTCGGATGGAACTTCCCATGCTTTAATTAGTTCCTCTGTATTATTACGGACAATATCTAAGGTAGTAAACTTCCAATTATGGCCATCATATATTCTCTTGCAGTTCTCAACATGCGGAACACTAATATCATTCATTGTTCCACGAACTTTAGGAACAATCTTCTTAATCAGAGATCCGCCACCCACACATGGTTCAACGACATAATCAGGATTTGTCAATTTTAATATCTCATCGGCTAGATTATCGCCGATTTCTGCTTCAGTCCAAAATACGCCTCCGGCCCGCCTTTTCGAGCGAGTGAGAAGTCTATCCACCTCATGAAGAACGTCAGCCAAGTCGTTATGTCTGACACGTAGAGATTCAAACCACATAATATCTTGTGGTTTTATTGGGGTGTATTTAGGTCTACGGAACCCAGATGTATGGAACTCTGTTAGTTCTTTTTTAGCTTTTTCCTGGGGCGGTTCGTTCATGAACATATCCGCCTTATCTACATTGACTAACCAACCATTACTGTTTATCTTGAGACTAGCTGTCTCACCAACTCCATCGAGCCAATTAACAAGGAGATCAAGATGAACTCTGTATTTATCAGTTATTTCTCTGATCTCTTGCATGTTGTCTTTAGTTATGTATAGATATTGAGAAGTAGTAAAATCAAATTTTATTGTTTTCTTTGGCTTACCAAGAAGTTTCTCAGCAAGTGCATTCAACTCTGGTTTATCTGCTTGGCTCGGTGAAAATACGAGCTCTGGGTCAAAGCTCTTTACAAAACTAAGGATTTTATCGAATGAAATCGGCGAATATAATTTTGCTTCTGTGCTATCTGCTACGCCAATATAAATCGCATTCTTGATTCCCTGCTGTGCAATCGCATGTAGTATCTGTGCATGAGCAAAGTGATCAGGCTTAACTTCAATATAGATTCTATTCTTCTCATCTACAAGATCACAGAATGAGTTTATGAACCTGAACTTATAGTCAAGTGAGCTACGATTTAGGTAATCCCTAATTTTTAATGACAATTCTTTTTCATTCAAGCTGTATCACCGCAATGCTTTTAGGTAATTTCAATTTCTCCATAACAGCTTTTGTAGCATTCAATGGCTCATGAGCTTCCTGTTTCAAAGATACTGCATATAGCTTAGTTTCTAGGTATTTAAGATATCTCTTTTCATATTCTATAGTTGGTCTCAAGTTATCGTTGCCTATAATAGCTACATCTGGCTTTATCTGCGCTATCTTCTGGAGGCTCTCCACTTTATCGGCGCGCGGTAATCGTACTCTATGCCACTCTTAACTTTCCCTTCATCGCTGCCAATCATTTCCTGCTCCTCTGCTGCTTCTCGAGCCATAATTTGATCGCGCTCTCTATCGCCAAACTGATGTTGCCCTTTTTCATACCGTAGGCCCTGAAAACCTCATTTCTGAACTCCTTTTCCAAGTCATCCGGTAAGATGATATCTAACCGCGCCATCGAAACTCCGCTTATACGCATACACACTTATGTGCATAAGCTTTATAAAGCTATTTTAACATATAAACACTTATGTGTTTATCTGGGAATTATACGCTCTCAAGTTTCTAGGTGTGTAGATTATGAATGGACGCAATAAAGGCTTTCATGTTATTAAATCGGTGGACGAGGTCGGCGTCTGTGAATACTGCGGTGCTATTGATAAGGTTTTGATTGATCCTGATAATAGGTTTGCATGCATAGAATGTCTAAATATTATGTATAGGAGATAAAATGCAACAAAACGAGATCATGGAACATATGGTTAAAAAATATAAGAGCAGAAAGTGGCACGCAGACTGGGGAGGCGCATCAAGCGCATATGGATATAGAGAGGCATGTTACGATCTTGCTGATATACTGAAAGTAGACTGGAGGTTAGTAGAAGCAAGGCTAAAAGGAAACGATGCCGAGACAACGAATGTTTCTAATCCTAAACCACACGTTAAACATAGTTGATATGATGAACTTCAGTTTGATAAAGGAGATGAATATCACAATTCTTGATATAGAAGGTTCTGGAGGCAGCGTAAGGAATGACCCATATGGCACTGGATCCATAGTCTCACTTGGCGCGGTAGATTTTAATTCTAAAGACGAGTTTTACGAAGAGTGCAAAGTTATGGAGGGCAGAGGCTATGACGAACAGGCCCTTAAGGTAAATGGATTTAGTAAGGATATGATATATGATGGCAGCAAGCAGAGCGTACTCGAACTTATCAGTAAGTTAGAAAATTTCTGCATGGCGCGCAAGTCCAAACTTCTTGGGGCTTGGGGCGACTATGATCGAAAAATGTTGTTTGCCGCATACGAGTATTATGGCAGGAAATGGAATTTGCCCGACAGATACATAAATCTGAAATCGATTTCGAAGGCCATCTTAGGTAAGAACAATTCTGGCCTAAGCAATACAGCAATAAAATTAGGCATGCCTCCAGAACGGCATCCACACGTAGGTATAAACGGCGCTAGATTAGCTACTGAGAACATTTCAGTTATGTTATTCAAGACCCATTATTACAAAGAATATAGTGGATACACCATACCGAGTTTTAAACTAAGAGAATTTGAGTTACCTATAGTAAATCCCATAGCAATCCAGAAGTCTGAATGAAGCATACTTAGAACAATTGGATATGACACCTTAAAGAAACGCTCAAAGATGAATGGAATCGAAGGATTGAAAATATGAAGACAATGGAAGAAGTCGCTAAAAAATATAAAAAGGGAGAATTATGCCATAGGGCGGATGGCAGACTAGAGTGGGTATGTGAACATGGCATTGGCCATACCGTTTGGTACCCTAAAGGATTTGGTAGCAAGGCAGGGCCTGTTCACGGGTGCGACGGGTGTTGTGCTAAAAGGAATATAGCGGTAGAATCGCATTGACCGTCTATGTCGCGATAGACCTTAACAATGCAGATAATTATTCAACAAGCGTATGGCAACGCTGGAAGATGCCGTGGCCGTATCCTGGTAATGCGCGGGTGGAGGCTATCCTGATGGCACCGCATTTAAGGAGCGGTTCATCGAGGTCTCATTTATTGTGAATTGTACCCCTACCGTGATATTCGAAGGCGTGGAACCTTTGTCGAATAAGCCAACACTCGCATTAATTGACAGGCTAACTGGCAGTACGCTTTGGGCGGAAGAGTTAAGGCATACGCTTGCTGTGCCATTGGCATTAGAAAACTGAAATGGCGGCGCAGTAGGAGCATGAGGCAAACCGGTATTCCCATCAATGAACTTGTTCAGTCTTGCAAGATCCCCGCCAGCGGAAAGATTGAACTGGCCGCATGATGCGTTTTCATAGGTCATACCTTTCATGCTGCTTACTGTTAAGTTTATGCCATTCATGAGAGCGGTAAAGTTAAAACTATTTATAACCGAGGAGTTGCATGTGGATGCCCCATTCGCATATGTTCCCCCAGTTGATGTTGCGGAGCAAATTGTGTAACCCTGCGTAGTGCCATTCCTAAGTATCGTGATGCTTACGTTTTCACGGGCCCCGTTCCCACCTTGGAATGCAAGTGATTGCGGGAAAGTAAATTGGAAGGTCCCGTTAAACAAGCTGTTATTTTTTAGTATGCCCAGTTTTATCGGAAAAATGGCCGTGACTGATTGGTTCTCCGCGCTCACCGTAAACTTGCCTTGTCCGATATATGATACCTTATAAGACGCGTTTGTGTCATTTGATGAGCTACTTAGTATCGAAATGAAATCTGCCAAAGTTATCTGTTTGTTTGACCCCAACTGCGCTTCCGCCCTGCTTAAAGCGGTACTCGGCTTATCATAGGTTATCAATGATGCAGTTAATGCAGTAATTACTATGATTACAACTGCTAAGAAGTATATGTGCGATTTGGTTTTTGCTACGTTCTCCACAATATTTTTATTTACTTATAGTATTTAAGCATATTGTGGCGTGAGATATCGGCCTTTAAAATAAATCCCTCCCGCTCAAAGTCAGATAAGAAACGATTACGCCAAAAAGCCCGGAAAATAGCAGAAACGATGGCACGAGAAGGGATATGACGCCGTTTATGGCGCCAGGCGCAGTTAGAATGAATATATACGTGAACAAGTTCGGATCTGTCGAATCCCTGATCTTGGAATAACTTATGACAAATATGGCAAGGAGCAAGAGCCCTGCAAGTGGGATCGCTGCTGCCACGGCGCCGAGAAATATCAGGCCCACTAATGAAAGGAGGACGAAGGCGACCATACTTATTTTATTATAGCCCAAAATGCCACCACATCATGGTTGAGTACACGAATAGCGTTGCTTAGAGATATAAATTGATGCAGTGCGGTTCCTAACCATATAGGACTCGATATTAACGTTTTTCTTACATTTTCCATGATTACTAGAATATTATTCATTTGTAATATTATTTGAGACCGGTTGAATTACAATTAACCCCTTATTATATTACATTTTTACTGAAAACATAATTTTCATGTATTTGTAATATGGCAATAATATGATGGTGCAAATCTAGCGCCCGGCTTCCCTTTGTTGTCTGGGGCAGCGTAACGCTGCTGCATGAAATGCATCGCAGTTATCTATCTGGATAGCGTGGTTCCCTTAGGATATGCGCTTGCCATAGCCCATACCCCGAAGCCGATTACATATACCGCAATGATTATCTGGATTGCAGCGGCACATGAATAAAAGATATTACTAAGGGCGGTTTCCAGACTTTGGTTCTCAAGCGTTACTCTGATACTGCCAAGTCTGGAAAAGCTTAAAGGCCCACCATATGTATATGCATAAGATGCCCATAGTGAGCCGTTGAAATCAAAATAAACGCCATTGGGCTCGCCTTCATTGGTTACTATATTATTTTGATTTAGTAATACAGTCAAATTTAATGGCAATGTGTCGTTATTTTTCTGCATAACGCTTATTGTTTGCATGGCTTGGTATGTACCTATAGAATTATTCGAATGTGAGCCAGAAACAAGAAATGTTACATTATAAAGTGCCTCGCTTATGTTCTGTTCGAATCCGGAACCGGGATAGTACCAACCCAGATAAGCCCCGCCATTGCCAAATATCTGGACAAAGTCGCCAAAGTCACCAACGCTCGACGGGCAGACCCATTGTGCGTTTGTGCACTGTACGTTTGCGTAGATAAGATGTTGGAAAAGTGCACCGGGAGCAATAGTTATCATGGATATAGAAAGCAATGGAAGTAAACCAAGCAAGGTAAAGCCCCAAACCCTTAGACGGATGGCCGGAGCCTTTTTAAAAACAACGTAGTTGGCTATCAATAAAATAAACGACGACGCAAGGCCGAATATGGCTATTGCATAGATGTCTGAATAATCAAATGGTGGTCTGCCCATTGATACGACGGTGAGCACCGCAGCGATAAGAAAAACCATAACATTCGTTAATATCAGAGCCAGAGCGCCGTAAGAACGCCGCAATTTGAATTGGTTCGAAATTAGTAAGTATATTCCAGAAAGCAGGATCAGTGTGCCTATTAATAGGGAACTGGACGGAGGTAATTGGTCGTTAGACTCTATAAAAATGAAACCCAAAATGATTATGATCAATGAGATTATGGCGCGCAGCCTGTTTTTCTTTATTATTATGAGCTGATACGCCCCCAAAGCCATTATCACTAGAATGAAGATTACTGGGACAAGCAAGCCAATAAAACTGTAGCTTAGAAAGCCTAAACTACCCCCATTACTTACAACTATCATTGAAAGTGCAGCAAGTATTGCAACGCACAGATAATATATCACATGTTTAGGGTTTTTAGCCCAAGCAGTACCCAGAATCTTGATACTGCGTGTAAGATATATGAGAATGAGATAGCTTACGTAAGCATCAGCTAGGAGAAGGGAAGAAATGAGCAGGATTAAAGCAATTCCTGATAGAATGCCATCATTGCTGCCGCCACTACCAAATATCACAGTAATACCTGCGAATGAAAGGGTTGCTATTATATCGAGCATGAATGTTATCAAGACCCTTATGTAACGCCTTGCTAATCTGCGCTTATGTTTTTTAAGCAAATTACGGCCCATGTTCTTGCTGGCATAAAATGGAACGAGCGCAAATAATGCAAGCAGCGCTGCGAGAAAAATCAGCAGCAAAATTGGTGGGTTAGTAGCGGTATTGGTGATGAAAATGTCAAGCTGAAATGTCACCACATATAACGCCATGGCTATTATAAAATGGAGAAAAAGCATTGCAACTTTTTTTTGGTTAGACATATGTATACTCTATTTATGCATACGCTCATCAAAACCATAAACCTTATCCATCGGTTCCTGTTTCAAAATAGGCCGCTACATAATACACGATCACCAAAATCCCGCTTGGGCCATCTTGGATTCCTTAAGAAAATCATGAAATTCTATAAATTCTAGCGCCTTCATATGAAGTTAGGTTTATTATCGAGACGACACCCTGTCCGTACTGGGTCACATAAGCATAATTACCATCCACTTCGATAGGGGATAACCTTTTGCAGAGTATATCGCCCTCATCGTTGAGGCGTTGAAAATAGAAAACGTAAAATTCTCATCCTCAAACGTATAGCTTACCAAGTATCGTCCGCCAGATCCAACCTCACTCAAACTCCCTGGAACCTCGCCTACCCCAATTCGCGGCCGTCGAGCTGATCAAGAAGGGGCTCAGGGCTACAAAAGGCTAGTTGATTGTGGCAGGAGAGCAATTAGGGCCAGCGTCCCAGAAGGCAGTTGACAGCCAATAGCGATGATAGGGAGGCCCGCCCCTTATGGCCACTCGGCGAACCTGCCGCCGGATGCGTGGTTGTCGCATCGCGCGGGCTCAGGCCCCATGCAGCAGCCAGTCCGCGAGGCCCACGTACCTGACCCGCAAGCCGTTCGCGTTCTCTGTGCCATTGTAGCCATACGTTATGACCGTTCCCTCCTTCAACTCCAACTCCTTCGAGCATTCGGCCAGGGCCTCCAGCTCGCGCCTCTTCGTTTCCACGTTCTCAGTCTCGTAAGACACCTGTATCGCAGAAAGACCGCGCCTGTCCTTTACCACAAAATCCACCTCTCGGCCGCTTGTCGCGGATTTCCAGTAGTAGATTTCAAACCCTGTTTTGAGATGGGACCTCCTGGCCAGTTCAGCCGCCACAGCATTCTCCATGAGCCTGCCCTTCGCGTCCGCCAGACCGGAGCCCATCAGCACGGCGAAGCCGTTGTCTATAGAGTACACCTTCCTCGGGCTGTTCTCCTGCTCCTTCATCGAGAAAGAAAACCGCCTTACAAAGAACAGCATGAGCGAACTCTCGATGTATTCGGAGAACCTCTGTATCGTCTTTACGGGCATGCCGGCGCCGCCCCCGGCCTTAGTAGACCTTGCTATGCTGTTGTAGGTCACAGAGGAAGCCACGTTGCCTAGATAGAATTTGGCGAGGAAGCGCAGCTTCGCATGGTCCCTGATGCTGTATCTGCTCGCGACGTCCTTTACTAGTATGGTATCAAAATAAGTTGACAGAAGCTCTTCCTTTGCCTTTGACTGTACAACCGCGGGAAAGCCGCCGTATCTGAGGTACTCCTCAAGCGCCCTGCCCATCTCCACTGATTTTGCCGCCCTCTCCGCAGCGCTGGCGGCATTTATGCCATTGAATCCCAGGAACTCGGCGAAGCTCAGCGGCGCTATGTGGACAGTCACTTGCCTGCCGGATAGCAGCGTAGAGTACTCAGAACTCAGCAGGGCGGAGGACGAACCCGTGACCACGAAGCTGGCCTCCTTGCGCTCCGTGAGTCCTCTCACGAACCTCTCCCAACCGTCCACCTCCTGGGCCTCGTCGATTATTATAAGTGGTTTCTTCGCTGGCGAGAGGTCCCTCTTGTAAATCTCGTAGATCTCGAGCAGAAGCCCGTATTCCCTTTCCAGGAGCCTCTCGTCTTCGAGGTTGATTATCAGCGTATTCTCCGCGCCGTAGCCGTCCGCGATGAACTTCTGGGCGACTTGTTTCGCTATAAACGACTTACCGCACCTCCGAACACCCACTTCAGCGACTGCGTCAATGTCCTCTTTCAGCAAAGAGGCTATCCTGCCGACGTATTCCCCTCTTTCTATTCCAGTGTACGGGTTCTTACCTCCCCAGAAATTCCAATCCGCGAGTATCGCGAGCAGTTTGTTCTCTTCCATATTTGTGTTTTATGTGACACAAAATATTAATACTTTGTGTTTCACGTGACACAGATATCACAGGCGACATGATGCAGTGCGGTTCCTAACCATATAGGACTCGATATTAACGTTTTTCTTACATTTTCCATGATTCCTAGAATATTATTCATTTGTAATATTATATGAGACCGGTTGAATCATAATTAACCCCTTATTATATTACATTTTTACTGAAAACATAATTTTCATGTATTTGTAATATGGCAATGATATGATGGCGCAAATCTAGCGCCCGACTTCATTTTGTTGTTTAAGCATTTAAGCGTCCCTAGGATGTACCATATCTAACCCGGTAGTATCTCAGCTCACTCCGCGGTAGGCTGTCCTAGCTTCGCAGATTTGTAAGTAATCCTTAAAGACCGGTTTTTTATCTGTTGGGAGATAATTCTTATTCAGACAATCATGATTAAAAAATGGTGGTGAAATGCCCGAAATAGAAACGACGTTAAAAAAAGGTGACTTTGAAGGCGATACTTTGATAATAGCCAATCCCGGGACAGGAAAGACAACGGCCCTTGCAGACAGGGTGGTGGACCTGCTCAAGGCGGGCGTGCCGGAGAAGGAGATACTGTGCATAACGTTCACCGCGAAGGCCGCGAAGGAGATGCGAGAGCGCATTGATGCGAAGATAAAGCAGGCCGGGCTAGAGAACGCCCGCCCGGCTGAAATAGCCGTGCACACCTTCCACAGCTACGCCCTTGACTACCTGACGAGCGTAGAGAGGGACTACCGGATAATGGGGAACAACGCCATAAGGTACTCGATATACAAGAGCTTCCAGAGGAACAAGGCGCTGAACTACGGCAACGATTACATAATAGGTGAGATAGTCCCGAAGAGCGAGAACGCGATAAGGTATCTTAAGAGCTTCGGCATACTGCCGAGCGCGGTCGATATTAAGAGGGCAAGGGAGGAGCTGCAGGAGGTCTACGCAGCTGAGGAGATAAGCAACATAACACTGGAGGAGAACCTGAAGTTCCTCGACTACTTTCTCGATGCATTCAGAGATTATGAAAGTGCGAAGCCCAAGGGCTTCCTGGACTACAATGACTTGCTCATAGGGTTTGTAAGCAAGCATGACAGGGCAAAGAGGCACTACGGGCACGTGCTGGTGGACGAGCTGCAGGACGCCAACGAGCTGGAGGCGAAGATCGCAGTCAGGAGTGGGGACTCGCTCTTCCTGGTGGGCGACAGGAAGCAGGCCATATTCGGGTTTCAGGGAGGCAGCATGAGCAACTTCAAGAGCTTCGGCCTGAGGAGCGCACACAAGAGGACCCTGACGCTCAACTACAGGAGCCCGCAGCGCGTGCTTGATTACGCGAGGACGCACTTCCTCAACAACACTGCCGACGAGACTTACAAGCAGGAGCTTGACGGTCTGAAGAGCAGCGATAGCGCAAAAAGTGGCGAGGTTCAGGTTATAGTGTCGGATATGCAGGGAAACGCCGCTATAAGGAAGGCACTGGAGCTAATAGAAGGTGGAAAGGGCAGCGTGGCCATAATAACCAGGACCAATGGTCAGCTCCTCGAAGTGTCGAAGATTCTGGACGCCAAGAGCGTGGAGTACTCCAGCACGATAAGCAATGCGACGTCAGACAGCGCGAAGGAGGAGATAATATCGTTCCTGCGCGGCATTTTGTACGACGACCAGGACATGATCGTAGGGGCGCTGTTCACGCCCTTCTCCGGGGTCCCGCTGAAAGACGCTTTCTCGCTGTCCGAAAAGTACGGCGCCGAGGAGCTGACAGATGCTGACATAAAGAGGATCGCGGCACCGTTCTACGAGCGCAGGCAGAGGGCTTCGAGCCTTGTGGACGTGCAGCGCATGTTCTCTGAAATCATACTGCCCATCAGCATGTCCATAAGCAAGGACTATTTCATAACTGCATCAGCACTGCAGAAGAACATAGCAGAGTTCTTCAGCACGATAGCGAACCCGACGAGGGACGACCTGTTCAACTACCTCGCGGTCACCGAGGAGAGCTATGAGCCGATAGGGATGCAGAAGAGGCTGGTGCTGACCACGGTGCATAAGGCCAAGGGCCTGGAGTTCGACGACGTGGTGTATGCACCAAAAGAACCCCGCGACAGGTTCAGCTTCATAGACGCAGTGGTCTACGCGATAATAAAGTCTGCGCTGGGGCGCGACATAAGGGAGGAGCTTGAGGAGGAGAAGTTCAGGGTGGACTTCGTGGCGTTCACAAGGACCAGGAACAACCTGTACATAGTAGCCGCACCAAAGAGCCAGTCGAAGTACGCGATAGACGGCCTCTCGAGCAGCGTGGCCGCGGCCGCGGACGGCGAGCCCGAGCCGTTGGGAAGGAATTACGACAGGGCTTACGCGATGTTCGTGGCAGCCCGCTATGACAAGGCAAGGGAGGAACTGAACCGCAGGGACGACTGGCTCGACGAGCTCATACGCACCACACTGGGCAGCATAAAGCGGCTCTCGTTCTCGCAGGTGATGTCTTCAGGGAGCCCGTACGACTTCCTCAAGTATCGGATATTGGGTGTGCCGCAGCGTGTACAGGCTATTAATACCGGCCTGATGGTCCACCAGATGGCTGAGGATAGGTTCAATGGTAAGCTCAGCGTGGGTTCCGTGACAGGAGAGGGGAAGGGCTACTTGAGCAACATCGTTGCCATAGACAGCGAGATAAGGGGACACTACAAGGCCAAGCAGATAGCGGCTGAGGAGCAGATAATAGTGCGCGCGTCTGACGCATTCGACATTTCGGGTGCTGATGGCATGGAGTTCAAGGGCACGCTTGACGCAGTGTACGAATGCGAGGGCGGGGATTACCTGATAGCCGACTGGAAGACGGACAAAGCCAAAGACTACGACGCGGAGCACAGGAAGCAACTCGCGGTTTATAGGAGACTCTATTCCAAGGTGCATGGAGTGGATGAGTCAAGGATAAGCACGGTAATAGCGTATGTGGGGCTGAGGGGCAAGATAAACACAGGAAAGCTGGACTTCGAACTGGAGGAGGCCAAGCCAACCGCTACGCTGATAAAGAACTTCCAGAAGCAAGCACAGAGGTTCGTGGACTACCTACACAACCCGTCCGCGTTCATAAATGCGGTGCTGGAAGATAAAAATGACGAGATGCTCTACGAGATTGTGAAGAGGGAGCTGGCCAGAGGCTTGGAGGATTACACTAAAATTTAGGCGAAGAGAAGATCACATGCAAAGGCCTTTATTAGGCAATTTGCATTGAAGGATTACGATTTTTATATCAGCAACAGCGCCTTCAGGCCGTCGGGCGCCTTGGAGGTCCAATCCTACATCCTTGAATTTTTCAGACGGTACGCTGATTCGGAACAGAGGGCAAATCCGATAGAGCTTGCGGCTTTGGCCCATCTCAGGTTTGAGACGATTCATCCTTTTGGGGATGGCAATGGCAGGATAGGAAGGCTGGTCATGAACTTCATCCTGCGCAAACACGGCTACCTGATGCTCAAGATTGGATACAAGGACAGAAGGGGCCATTACAGGGCCCTGGAAAGAGCCCGAGGGAGCCGCAAAGACTGCCGTGAATTCGCTCGGGATTTTGTCGGGGACCATACTGGCCTGGTGATCGAGGGTTCTATCGTTGCGCTTGTATTCGCATCCCTTGTCGCGCTGGCGGCTTTTTCCATAGGCACGACGCTGACAGTCAGTCAGGCCCCGGGATTAGGGGCGTTCTCCGGCGGGATAACGGGGTATCTGTTCTACATGGGACACGTAGCTGATGGCGGTTTATCCGCGATTGGATTCTTAGTACTGCCTATCATGAATGGCGGAATCAATCACCAAAGTTATGATAAAAGATGACTTTGGTTATCATTTCCAACCATTCTGCGCTGGTCCACATGGGCCAATGCCGTTCCGCGGAAAGCTTTAAATTGGTGAGCGGATATTATACCTAACGGCCGGCGCCTTATGGGTGCAGGCTTCTAATCCATAAGGGGACCAATTTTGAATGGCGAGATCGTATTCCTCTTCGTGTATGATGCGGGCGCCAAGTTCACGGAGGAACAGCTAAAGGGGCTTCTTAAGAAGCCGGAGGACTTCTCGAGGTACGAGTACAACAAGCCCAAGCCGGAGGAGATAGCGCCGCTCAACGTGCCTTTCATATTCAACCTCACGGACGAGACCCTGGCGCTCAATGGGCAGCAGTACAAGTTCAGGGTGCAGGCGTCCATGTACCCGACGGGGCAGTTCGTCATAAGGGTGCGCCATGCGACCGGGGACGCGGAGGGGCTGCTGGGCACATTGACCTTCGATGCGGCTGTGGCCACATTCGTCAAGAACGCCGTTGGCAAGGCCCGCGCGCGCGTCGAGGCCAGCCTGTCCAAGATAGCCAAGATAGCCATCGCGGACGACACCGAAGCGTACAGGTTCTACTACATGGAGACCGACAGGTCGACCGCGCTAAAGAAATACGGCAGGATGATAGCCGGGCTGCTCATAGACGAGCAGAACACCGAGCGGCTGGACGAGGCGTACATGGGCGTCATACTGAGCAGGAGCATATCCTACTACGAGGACGATGTGCATTTCGTCGGATGGGAGGGCGCGGTGCTCGTGGACAAGCTCAGCGGATACGAGCACGAGCTGCTGATAGCGGAGATGGCCAACGTGCAGCTCCTAGAGCTGCGCATACTCCACAGGAGGATAGCGCAGATGCTGTCGACGACGAACAATACCATAGAGATCATGAACAGGACGGGCTCGGCCGCGAAGTTCCACGGCAATAACCTGCGCAAGCTCAACATGGACCTGGGGGACTTCTATGACAAGACGAAGGAGATGGTAAACGTGGTCACGGATACCCCGCAGGGCCTGGGGGAGTGGTACCTGTCTAAGCTGTACACGCTGCTCTCGAAGGAGTTCAGGCTGAACGAGCTGGAGGTATCGGTGGCCAGCGACCTGGACATGATAGACAAGAGCAGGGAGTTCGTGGCGGATATGATAAGGGGCAACACGGAGTACGTGCTCGAGATAATAATAATACTGCTTATAGCGCTTGAAGTCGTCATAGACATCGCGCTGCTGCTGAAATGAACACATTGCCGGCGATGAATTTACGGCGCATTCGTTCAGCTCCCATCCTTAGTCATCGATTGAATTTTTTATTTTCTCGACTTCCGCGCGCAGACGCTTTATCTCTTTTTGGCCGTCCTTGACCTCTTTTTTTAGGTTGCGTATCTCCTTCGCAAGGAACTGCGCGTCCTTCTTGCCTTCCACCATGGTGTCATCGTACCGCGTCAGTATCTCATATAACACGTCGTGGGTGAAGATGTCTCCCTGCGCCTTCACCAGGTGTAGAAGCCTGTTAACCCTCTTCCTTGCAGCTCTGTCTGCTTCGTAAGCGCCGTCTGATTTGTAGTCGTTCAGGATATCGTATATGCTGGGCCCTATCAGGTATGCCATAAGATCGCCAATCCTTATTTTATGGATGGGGCTTAATAAAGTTGCAGACCGCCAGGGATATGAGCGTATACGTGTATGGAATTGAAGGGCTTGGGCCGGGCGCTGCGACTTGCGTCTTTTGGGTGGAGGGCCGCGCTTACCCATGGCACACACATGCCGGTCCCAGCGCATCGAATTTATAAATTTCTGCAGCAGTAGATATGTGATTGAATGATAGCACTCGGAATCGCGGCGCATCCCGATGACCTGGATTTTGGGGCGTCAGGCACATTCGCCAAGTGGGTCAAGGAAGGCGCCTCGTGCTACTATCTTATATGCACCAACGGCTGCAAGGGCTCCGGCGACCCAAGGATGACCGAGGCCAAGCTAATCAGGATAAGGAAGGCGGAGCAGAAGGCCGCTGCCATCGAGCTGGGCCTCAAAGGCGTGTTCTTCCTGAAGCACAACGACACGGAGCTGGTAGCGGATATCGGGCTCAAGAGGGAGATAGTCAGGCACATAAGGAAGCTGAGGCCAGATGTCGTTGTCACCATGGACCCCACATTCGTGTACTCTAAAGCGGGATTCATCAACCATACGGACCACAGGGCCGCGGGGCAGGCTGCCATCGACGCAGTGTACCCGATGGCGCGGGACAGGCTCACCTTCAGGGAGCTGGAGAGGGAGGGGCTGAAGCCGCACAAGGTGGCCACTTTATACCTGATAAGCTACGGCAACGGAGACGAGATAGTCGACATAAGCGGCACGATCGATACGAAGCTGAGGGCGCTGGCATGCCATGGGAGCCAGATCACAGATGAGGGGCTCGGATGGGCCAGGAAGAGGGCGGCTATCGCCGGCAAGGCCAAGGGCTACAAGTATGCCGAGGCGTTCGTGAAGCTCGGCATGCCGGTGTGATCGCATGGCGCTCAGGCTGTTCAACTCATTGAGCATGAAAAAGGAGGCGTTACGGACCATGACCCCGGGCATGGTACGCATGTACGTATGCGGGGTTACGCCGTACGATACGACGCATCTGGGCCACGCATTCACGTACGTTTCCTACGACGTGCTCGCCAGGTACCTGAGGTGGAACGGCTTCAGCGTATCATACACGCAGAACGTCACCGACATAGACGATGACATCCTCGATAAGGCGAAGGAGGTGAAGGAGGACTGGAGGGCCCTGGGCGATTTCTGGACCCGGCGCTTCCTGACAGATATGAGGAGCCTCAACGTGGCGCCGCCAGACAACTACGTGAAGGCCACCGATACGATACCGCGAATGGTGGGCATGATAAGCGTGCTGCTGAAGAAGGGGATGGCGTACAGGAGCGGAAGCAACGTGTATTTCAACGTCAAGAAATTCCCAAGATACGGCGGCCTCTCCCGCTTCAACGATAAGCAGATGAGGATCCTGCAGAAGGAGAGGGGTGAGGATCCTGACGACCCGAAGAAGCGCGATCCGCTGGACTTCCTACTGTGGAAGGGCCGCAGCAGGGGAGAGCCGCATTGGAAGGCCCCGTGGGGGGATGGAAGGCCAGGTTGGCACATAGAGTGCTCAGCCATGATAAACCAGTACCTGGGCGACAGCATCGATGTGCATGGCGGGGGCAGGGACTTGGTATTCCCGCACCACGAGAGCGAAATAGCCCAGTCGGAAAGCTTCACGGGCAAGTCGCCGTTTGCTAGATGTTTCATGCACACCGCCATGGTCATGTACATGGGCGAGAAGATGGCGAAGTCGCTGGGCAATCTGGTACTGGTAGCGGACCTGCTGAAAGTGCATTCCCCGAATGCGATCAGGTGGATGCTCATATCGCACCACTACAGGGACGTTTGGGATTACACGCCAGAGGATTTCAGGGAGGCGGACAAATATGCAGCGATGATTAGGCACTTGCATGCCGATGGCGTCAATAGCATACGGGAATCCGGCAAACGGCTGGCAGGGGACTTCAGGGCAGCGATGGACGACGACCTGGACACGCCTGCGGCGCTGGACTTGATCAAGAAGCGCATTGACGGCAAAATGGATCCGGGAACGGTTAAAGCGCTGCTTGGCGTGCTAGGATTCATTGTATGAAAGAGCAGCCGCACTGCCTACGATCCATTTGGATTTCCGATGCTTATCCCTAATGTGCATAAGGCCGCAGCGATTCTGCCCATAACGGTACCGTGGCATTAACAAAATGAGCGGGGAATCCCACACCGTCTATTGGTGGGAAGATACCACGGATCCGTTAGTATGCCGCAGTCCGATCTCGAATGCGGCACATGTGCGCGTTTCACTTCTTGTATATCAAGTTGAATAGGAAGCTGGCAGTCCAGCTCACGGCTGCGGCCCTGACGAGGTTCCCGCCTTTTATCTTTTTGCCGCGCACTGCGTCTACGATGACGTTGGCTGCCACACCCTTGACCATGTCGATCGTCGCGGTCTGCAGGGCATTTCCGACCCTATCGTACGGGGTGCGCATGAAACCCACCATTTATACATCGATTTAGGATATATTTAATGCCTCCGAACCTGCTTTGCCGATAAGGCACATATTAAATAGGTTGGCGGCAATCAATTCTTGTGATTTTATGGGGATAGGGGCGGTATTTACAAAAACCTTTGACATATTGAAGAAAAACCCCAAGATAATATGGCCGTATCTGATATTCACCGCTGTAATAGGGGTAGCTGCCCTATATTTCTCACTCTCGCTCGTAAGTTCTTACTCAGGTAGCCTGGGATCGGCGACGCCCGGCTATGCAGCTGCGGCATTGGACGTGCTGGCTGGCCTGGTCCCGTTAATCCTTGTTGTAATGCTCGTATCCGTGTTTGTGGCCCCGTTCATGTATGGCATGTACATGGACATTGCGGACCAGGGCTACGGAGGAGGGAAGGTACTGCTCAAGAAGGCGTACGACACAGCAAGGGCAAACTACCTCAACATGCTGCTTGCCGGGATTGCGGTAGGCATATGCTGGGTGGTGGCCGTTGCCGTGCTTGCAATCGTTTTCGCCCTGCCCGCGGCTGCCTTCGGGCTGCACTTTACTACCGGGCTGTGGATCGCTCTCGGCGTCCTGGTCTCGATCGTTGCCCTAATACTGCTATCAATCTACCTTTTCGAGGTATACGCCGTAGTTATAATAGAGGGAAAGAGCCCGATAGACGCGATAAGGAGGAGCTTTGACATAGGCAAGAAGAATTTGGGCAGCATCTTCGGAGTGCTGGCCATTACCTGCGTGATAGGCGTATGCTTCGCGATAGTGGACAGCCTCGTCATCATAGCCCTGGAGTTCCTGCTGACCGCGGGCGTAGGCAGAGGTTTTGGCATAGCGGGTGCGCAGGTTGTTAACTTCATACTAAGCGCCGCATTCAGCTCGTGGATCGCGCTGCTGCCAGTAGGTTTCTACAAGGAATTCATCTCGAAGAAAGGGAAGGCCAAGTAACGCCGATATTGCAAGCGAATTGGATGAAGATTACCAAAAGCAAAACTGCCAACGTAGCCAATAAGGCCCAGTCGTCTATGGAGTATCTGATGACCTACGGGTGGGCGATATTGGTCATCGCGATCGTGGCTGCCCTGCTATTCGCTCTCGGCCTGTTCGGCCAGTCGTCATCTAACCTGCCCGAAGGCTGCACGCCGCAGACAGGTTTCATATGTTCCAATCCTTCTTACACGCCGAACGGGATAGTCCTTACAGTAGGGCAGGAGTCCGGGCAGTATTACTACGGCGACTGGGTTTTCGTTTCATCCACTTCAGAGCATCTCGACAGCAATGGGCTGCCGGAGAATATGTCATTCCCGACCAATATGATATCAGTAGGCGCATTGACGCCTGGGCAGACCGCAACGGTCGAATTCACGGATTGGCGGGCGGGTGACATACCTACGGCGAATGTTCTGG
>JAKATX010000006.1 GCA_021818545.1 Microcaldota archaeon | reverse complement strand
ATCTTGTTGTAGAACTGTTGTGCAATAATCAGCCTTTCGTCTATCTCTCCCTGCCTTGTAGCGTCGGGGTGGATTCTGAACTTGTAGGCTCTTGTCAGTCCCATGCAACCTATATTTCCATCCATATTTATACGCCTTACTACGGTTCGCTTTCATCCCACCCATGAATGGTGTGGGATTTCCCGCTCACTTTGTTAAGGAATAAATACCTTTAAATCAATTCAGTAGTGCAACTTAGGTGCATGCACTGCCCATCACTGCTTCTTCATAAGTGATTTGATGCCAAAGATAAGCGTCATAATACCTGCATACAACGAGGAAAAGTACATACTTAACCCGTTGCGCGCCCTCCAGCACCAATCATTCAAGGATTTTGAGACAATAGTGGTTGATGGGGGCAGCACAGACGACACTAGGGCAATAGCAAAAAAATACGCCAAGATTGTCGTGGAAAAGAAGCATGGCATCGGTCTGGCCAGGAACGTAGGCGCAAAGGCAGCAAAGGGCGACATATTGGTGTTCATAGACAGTGACACAAGGCCATGGAAAGGCCTGCTAGAGGCGTATTCAAATGCGTTCTCCGGGAATTTCATAGCTGCCACCGGTCCAATATACCCGCTGGAAAAGACCGGCGCTTTAATGAGGGTCGGATACAAGCTCGTATCAATAGGACTGGTGAGGTTTTCCATAGCGGTAGGCATACCTGCAATTGTTGGATCAAATTTCGCGATCCTCAAGGAAAAGTTCGATGACGTCCACGGTTTTGATCCAAGCCTGCTTACATATGAAGATTGGGATCTCTCTAACAGATTAAGGGGCCACGGCAGAGTCAAATTCATAAATGACGCATACGTGTACACCAGCATCAGGAGGGTTGCGGCATGGGGCATGTGGGGTTACGCAACCTACCACTTTGGTAACGCCATAAGGTACGCTTTCACAAAGAAACCAAAGAGTGATTATGGTTATATAAGATAAGTGCGAATCTGCTCAGGCAAGCCTATTTATGTAAGCAGCATTGCAAACCGCAGCAGGCTGATAATTTGTCATCTTGCATATATGCGCGGTGTACATGTTCGCGGTGCCTATGATGGCCTGTGCCTGTGTGCTAGAAGGATTGCTCAAAGCAGACAATACTTCGCCCCATGTGGTGCCGCACTGGCTGACACTGTTGCATATGGCTTGCGGGCTGACTGGCGAGGCCCCTTGGATGGACAAATTGCCGAAATCTATGAATGGTATGCCACCTTTATCAACGGCCGGCACATTGGCGTTGTTCAAATCAGTCATTTCGAACGTGTAGTTTTCTGACTTTGTAGGCACCTGCAACAATGCATAGCTTGATCCATAACCGGACTGTATGTTCGCATACTCCTCCACCGCGACGAAGTTTATGAAATCGCTAGAGTAGCTCGAATTGTAAAACGTGAACGTAGGCTCATTTGCGAACGCATCAGTTGCGCTTGATGTCATATAACGCAGCGATGAAAAGTTACCAAATCGCATCAACGCCAATATGAGGCCCCATCTTGTTACCGCACAGAAAGGGCAATAATCCGCCCCCATATAAAGGATTTCTGGACTGCCATTAAGCGTAAGCGGTGTAAGGTTGCCAGCAGGTACTACTGGGTTGCTCACCAGCCCTATACCTATCTGGTTGGCTAAAGTGGAATTCATCGCTATGGATTCCATCAGCGCAATGGAGGTCGAATTAACCGCCTTGCCATCAAGTGCAGTATTTATCGCAGAGGGAGTGCTGGAAGCAACCATGAAGGCCAACATGACTCCTGCCGCAATGGCAAGCGCCAAAATACCAAAATATAACATCTTTCTACTGTCTGCTCGCTTCTCCCCAACTTCAGGCTTCTGGGATGCTGCCTTATAACCCCTCATCTTCGCCTCGGCATGCAAGACGTCAGTCTTTACATCGTTCCTAGTTTCTTCCATCAGACCAATCCAAAATGCCGCAAAAAGCCCATGCGTAGCGGCAGTCGTTTATTTAATCAGTTTACGGGTCAAAGTTTTTATAAGCATGGTGATTTATTGCTTGATGGCCGCTTTCGGGATTATCCTTTCGACCAGCCCATTCGCCGTTCTGTTTATAACGTCAGAGTATCGTGATAGGACGTAAACTATAGCAATGCTAAGTAAGGATCCTGCTACGACATCAGTGAAGTAATGCGCACCAAGATAAACCCTGCCAAAAAGTATCAAAAGCAGCCATACGACATAGACGACCCTGAGATACTTGTAACCCCTGAAGAACAATGCTATTCCTGTTAGAACAGTGGCATGTGCGCTGGGCAAGGCGAACCCGCTTTCACACTGTACCATCCCATTCAACCAGGTGACCTCACCAGGTATCGCGCATGGTCGAGGCTCCTGCAGTATCAATTTGATTATGTCCGCTATTATGTAAAGCAGTATCCCTGCTATAATGAACGAATAAACGTTCTTGTCCTTTTTAAAATAAAGATATAGGGCCAGCACTGGCAGTATAACAAGATAACTTTTCGCTAAAAGCGACATGATGCTGGTAAGAGGTGCGCTTGCCAATGCGCTTACAACCCCGAAAGCCCAGATGTTTATGCTGACATTGTAAGCCTGCATCATAATACTTGCACAAATCAAATTGAAATACATCAAAACCGCCTCCATACATTAGCTTGTCATAAAAAAGCCATGCATCCCTTCACAATTACGCCATCCAAGATAGTTTTATTCCGATGCAATTAAATATTGACCGCAGTGTTTAGGCGAGCTCCGCTCATTTCCATTTTTTCGTGTACTTGTTGAATATGCTGTTCATCTTCACAATGCCCACGAACTTGTCGCCGTCAACGACTGCGCACCAGGTGGCCTTGTTTTTCACCATTGCGCGCCATGCTTCATCAGCAGTGCTGGCTATTGACACGTACTTCACACGCCTAAGCTTTACCGATACACTCGAGCGCTTGTCGCTCTCGCTCATGTGCACCACGTCATCAAGATATACCGCTCCGAGCAACTTGTCATCCTCATTAACTACTGGTGCAGAGGCAAGGTCGTTAATTTTCATGAACTCCTCCGCAAAGCCAGGTTTTGTATCAGGTTTGATGGCAAAGTTCTTCGTAACTATTGTCCTGACTTTGACTTTATTCATCAGCGGCGTGTAATACTCGGTTATGTGTGCTGGTGAATCGAGTCTATTGTAAACCTGTGCCCTGTATATTGAATCTTTTCCGGAAACAATGAGTGCCACTGCTACGCTGAACATAGCTGCGGGAAGCAGGGCAATGGTGCCTGTCATCTCGATTACCATAAGTGTGACTGCTATGGGTACCTTTCCTGCAGCCCCGAAAAATGACAGCATGCCTATTATTGCGAATACGCCAACTAACGATAGGGGTATTAGTGTAGGGAAGAACGTGCTGAACGCCAGTGCCACTGCAACGCCTATAGAGCTGCCTGCGAACATGCCAGGTGCGAACACTCCGCCCGAACCTCCGCTCGCGATAGAAGTCGCTGCGGTGACCATCTTCATTACTGCAAGGACCAAAAAGAACAGAATTAGCGGCATTCCAAACGTGTTCACAAACACATGGAAGTCGCCCGCCATCATAAACTGCATCCAGCCATATCCTATCCCCGCCAATTCTGGGAATACCAACACTAGTGCTCCAGTGCCTACGGCACCTATTGCAGGCTTAAAATAATTGCTTACGTTCCAAGCCCTGAAATGGTCGTGTACGAAATAGAAAATCTTGATATAAAGTCTCGCGAATACCCCGGTAAATAGCCCAACGCCTACCAGAAATGGCAGTAGATACGGATTGAATACGTAGTTCACTATATTTTCATTTATCCCGAATATGGGCGTGTATCCCGTAAATGCCCCAAGTATTGTATAACCTATTATGCTTGCTATTATTGCCGGGAAAATGACCTCAGTTTCCATATCCCTTCTGTATAATATCTCGGCGGACAGCAGCGCCCCTCCAAAAGGTGCCTTGAATATGGCGCCTATTCCGGCTCCCATTGCTATAGCGGTCATATTGCGCTTGTCGCTGTCGCTTATGTCCAGATACTTGGATAATACGCTGCCTATACCTGCAGATACCTGTGCTGTCGGCCCCTCCCTTCCTGCGCTTCCGCCGCTGCCTATTGTCAGTGCTGATGCAACAAGCTTGATCAGAGGCACCCTGCGCCTTATCGTACCCCCTTCGTTATGGTACGCGCTTATGACTGCATCGCTTCCGTGGCCCTCCGCCTCTGGTGCAAATCTATAAACGATTATGCCTGAGATCAGGCCCCCTATAATTATGCTTACTGGAAGAAGCCAGTAATGCTCCACCGAGAACGTGTATGTCAGCAAGCCACCCTCGCCCGCAGGCAGTGGTGGAACGAACCCTACGAAATCTGACATGAAAAACTCTTGCACCAGTAAAATTCCGTAGTATATAGCAATCGAAACAAAGCCTACTATTACGCCTATTATAATGCCAATGATTGTCCATTTCTTCAATGATTCCATATTGCGCAAATTTAGCATAAAGTAAGCCTTTTGTCCAGAAACCTATTTTTGTGCATAAACTAAACAATTTACCCCTCTTTGCAATAACGTTTACTGTACGCTTTGAAGTGGTTGTTGTCTAGCCGAATCTTCGTGCCACCAATTTCACAAAAGTTTATATAGTTGAAATTGGATAGTGAAGAGATTAGGGGTTGTGGCGTAATTTGGCAGCGCAGCAGGCTCCAGATGTTTATATATTATTTGAGCTTAAGGCGATGATGAGAATCTGGAATGCAAAATCCTTGTGGAAGTAACCTGCTGGTCAGGGTTCAAATCCCTGCAACCCCAACTGCGATAAATCTAAGAAAAACTGATCTGTAGTTGTGCATTGTAATCCAAAAGTTCCAAACATAAAAAGTTAGACGGCATCAGATGCAATGAAAACCAACAAACGGGTCATGCTAATAACTATGATTATCATAGCCGCAATTATATACGGCATAATACTAAATATTGCACCACATCAAAAAATTTCATCAATCACACACAATTCGGCTGTCGGTCCTGCGCAAAGTGCAAAAGCCGGGCCTCCGCAAAAAGCTGCTACTGCGATAACACTGGCGCTGGATCCAGAAGATCTAGCAATCACACCTAACGGCAGATATATATATATACGCTACTAATGCAAGCAGCGTAATCGATATCATAAACACCTCCAGCTATACACTCTCAAGGGCCGTGCAATTAAGCTGCAGCCCATACGGTATAACTATAACCCCAAACGGCGCATACGCATATGTAGCGTGCCCTTCATTCGGGGCCGGCACTATAAGCATAATAAACACCACGACATATGCTCTTAAGACCATAATTATAAATGCCTCTCCAGTATTTGTCGCCATTTCGCCAAACGGTGGATATGCATATGTCACAGATAATAAAAATGGCGAAGTAACAGTAATAAATACAACTTCATATAAGGTAACCGAAACCGTACAAGTGGGCAAGGGGCCCACTGGAATTGCTCTTACCCCAAACGGCGCCTATGCATATGTAACCAACAATGAAAATAACAGCGTGAGCATCATAAACACCTCAACTTATTCTATGAAAACTATACAGGTAAACGGCTCACCCATTGGCATCACGATGAGCCCGAATGGAGCGTACGCCTACGTGCTAGACAATGCAAGCACAAGCTTAAGCGTTATAAACACCACAACCTACAATGTTAATACAATATCATTGTGCCCCAATCCCGCTCCTGGTCTACAGGGTGTAACCGTAAGTCCAGACGGCGCTTACGTCTACGCGTCCTGCCCTGCTCCAAATAACGTAGATTCGCCAGGCACTTTACTTACTATGAACACTACCACACACAAAGTCTATTCAACTCCAGTAGGCATATACCCGTATGGGATCGTAGTATCCCCAAATGGCTCGTATGTTTATGTCGCAAATTATGGCAGCGGTACAATAAGCTTGATACATGGTTTTCCACATAATAACATGTCTAGCAGATACGCTCTTTGGATTGATAATCCATCTAGCGATGGGGCAGTAACGCCTACAAGCGGATATTACCAATCTGGCAGCAATGTTACCATAACAGCCACTCCGAATCCGGGTTACGGTTTTGCAGGGTGGTTGTGCAGCGATGACAACGGCAGTGTAAGCTATGCATATTGTGATACTTCAAGCAACGTAACTATAAAAATGAACGGGAATATTACTGAAATTGCCAGGTTCCTGCCACTTTACAACGTCTCTATCCGCGCCGGACCGGGAGGCACGGTATCACCATCAAGTGGATATCATATGTTAGGCACCACAATAAACATCACTGCAACACCACATGCTGGTTACAGCTTTATCGGATGGACGACTTGTAGTGATAGCAATACGGCATCTAATACTGCATACTGCGGACCATTGGATTCTGTCAAATTGGCAGTTTATGGTAATATAAGCGAGACAGCCAGTTTCTTAAGCGGCCTTTCTTCCATACCATACGCCCTGAACCAGAATATCAGTTTTAACGGATCATCATCGGTTTCATTGAAAACTACGCAGGACTACGAGCTTATACTCGTAGGGGCGGATGGCTTATGGCCTTGGAATATAAGTCTTAAGGTGGATGGTGAGAACGCGACCAAAATCGCATACACTAATAGCTGTGAACTAAGGCTAGGTACGTATGTAGGAAATGAGACATGTAACAATCTGGAGGATACAGGTACCGGTCTAGGTTCGATATGGTACTACCTCGCACCAAATGCAGGGGCACACAGAATTTCTGGAACCAGCAACGCTTCTGAATTTTTTGCCGCCTCATTCAGAGGTTCGCCTCCACTCAGCATAAGCAACTTTAGTAATCGAGGACCAGCCGAAGTCATCAATAACTCTTATTCTTCGAATCTGACAATAACAACTGTTGTACCAAATTCATTAGTTTTTCTAACCACCTCGGCCGACGTAGGATCCTTGAATGGCACTATAGTCTGGTCTGGTACGTTAACCCCAATATCGCTTGGGAATGGCCATGACTACGCTGCTCCGGGCAACTATGGCTACTACAGTTCTGCATATTTCATAGCCACAAATCCCGGCATTTATAAAGTGTTCGCAACAGAGACCAATGACAAGTCAAATTATTGGTCTGACGGAGAGATAACCGGCGTAGTAATCAGATAAAAATTAGGATTTAAAATCAGTTAACCATCACGGCAATACCTTGAACAAGGAGATGCATTATCATTTAGGTCGGATATTTTAATCCCAAATTATAGAATAAAAAAAGAATGATAAAGCCTTGTCAAATGCAGTTGCCCATTCCATTGCCATATCCGCTATAATGCAATTAAATCTTTAAAATATATAGTAAAAGCTTCTAAAAACGCCTCATCTTGAATAAGAGGATGCGTAAAGTTGTGTCATATGCTGCCTGTCTTAGCCCTTGAATGGCGCGGATCTCTTAAGGCCCAACAATCCGGCAATAAGTAATGCAAGACCGACAGCCGTTGCTATGGTGCCAAGGATCTCGCTGCTTTCCCAGAAATTATAGAGCCCCACAAATAACAGGATTATGCCTCCTAATATGAATGTTATTGTTTGCTTGCCTCTCTCAGCCATGGTTAGCTATAGCACCTAAAGTCTTTAAAGCTGTGCGCAAGCCGCCATGCAATTAAGCGTGCATTACCCCAAATGGCGTAAAATTGGTCCGGCACCAAACCGCGCAGAAAACCTTTTAAGTTTATTAAGCCAATATAAAGTAAACAACAGGCTGATGCAAATGTCAATTTTAGAGCTAATAGCTGCCGCTGTAATAATAATTATAGCGCTTTGGATAGTGCTGATATTCAACGGCTTCGTATCGCGCAGGAACAGGGTGCAGGACGCATGGGCGCAGATAGACGTCCAGCTTAAGAGGCGGTACGACCTGATACCAAACCTGCTTGAGGCGGTGAAGGGCTACATGAAGTACGAGAAGAGCGTCTTCATGCAGGTAACCTCGCTAAGGAGCTCGATAGTCTCCGGTTCGGTACAAGACAAGGCCGCGGCAAATAACACCCTTAGCCAGACGCTTAAGAGCATATTCGCGGTTGCAGAAAACTATCCTGACCTGAAGGCTTCAGAAAACTTTAAGAACCTGCAAATGCAGCTTGAGGACACGGAGGACAAGATAGCATTCGTAAGGACATCATACAACGATTATGTCAAGGATTTCAATACTTCCATACAACAGTTCCCTGGCAATGTGCTGGCCGGGCCATTCGGATTCTCAAAGTCCGACTATTTCGAGGCCCCGGAAGCGGAAAGGCAGCCGATAAAGGTGGACTTCAGCGACATGGACAACGATGCTGTGCAACGGCCTGCCTCGCCCGCACCAAAGCCTAAACCAAAAGCGGCAAAGCGCAATTCCAAGGCAGGTGCGGATAGCAGCAATAATGATTAAATGGCAAGCTTCTTTGATGAAATCGCAAGGAACAGGATGAAGTCCATACTTCTGATGCTTCTCTTTGGCCTTCTTTTCTTCGTTGTGATACTGATATTCGGGGTATACCTTACCGGCAGCGTCAGTTTTGGTCTATTCGTTGCTGTCCTATTGGTAATCGTGTATGCCGGCTTTACCTATTTTAGCGGCGACAAGATTGTGTTAAAGATATCGCGTGCGAAAGAGGCGGACAAGAGCCAATACAGCGAACTTTACAGCATAATAGAAGGCTTGACCGCCGCAGAACAGGTCCCAATGCCCACTGTTTATATCATTGACGATCCTAATCCGAATGCGTTCGCTACTGGAAGGAACAAGAAGCACGCTTCAATCGCCGTTACGACAGGCTTGTTAGGGATTATGGATAAGCGTGAACTCCAAGGTGTAATAGCGCATGAAGCCTCTCACATAGGCAACAATGATATACAGTTCATGATGGTTGCGATAATCTTTGCAGGTGTGATAGGTCTTATGGCGGTATTCATACGCAATCTATTCTTCTTTGGGGGTCTCGATGGTAATAACAGGAACAACGGCGGCCTGCTTTTGCTCTTGGCCTTGGCAGCAGGCATCATAGCGCCCATAATGGCAACGCTGATAAGACTTGCAATATCAAGAAAAAGGGAGTATATGGCAGATGCCAACGGCGCACGCATAACCCGGGATCCTGCTGCACTTGCCAGCGCACTGCGTAACATACAAAAATACACGGCAAAGCCAGCAGCAAGACCCGTAAGGAGTGCGAATGAAATGACTGCACCGCTTTACTTCTCCAATCCATTCAACAAGAAAAACGTATCCAACTTGTTTTCCACACATCCGCCTCTAGAGGACAGGATAAACAAGCTAGAGCATATGTACTGATAACATTTGTAATGGAATTACTGGAAATGTGACAAAGTTATAAGAATTTTAACGGCACTCTTTTAGAGAAGCCACATTTATTACGCGGCTGATAGTGAGCTTTTTGCTATTTATAGTAGCTTTAGGGGACTTCCTCACTTTTGTTGAAGTCCTGATTGCTGGTGTTGCAGCTGGATTCGTAGGTGCCATAGCCGGCCTTGGCGGGGGCGTCGTAATAATACCGGTACTCAGCATAATATTCCGCCTTCCAATAGTCTATGCAACCGGAGCCGGTCTTGTATCTACAATAGCGACATCCAGCAGTTCCGCCAGCGGCTACGTCAAGAACAGGATATCCAACATAAGGATAGGTATGTCGCTCGAGATCGCAACAACTATAGGCGCGATAGCCGGCGCATTGATTTCCGCGCTGCTCTATGAATCCCACCTCACATACTTGATATTCATAATTTTTGGCATAGTGCTACTGCTTACCGTAATACCGAACCTAGGCAAGCTTTCTCCGGAGGAGTACGAAAGGGTGGCAGCAAAACCAGACTGGTCAACCAAATTATTCCAGTTAAACGGCGAATATTACGATGAAACGCTCAAGACCAAAATAAAGTACATGGGCGTGAGATGGTGGCTTGGCGAGCTAATAATGTTCATGGCTGGCATAATATCCGGCCTTCTCGGCATCGGCTCCGGGGTGCTCAAGGTGCTTGGGATGGACTGGGCCATGAAGCTCCCTATCAAGGTAACCACAACTACCAGTAACTTCATGATAGGGGTAACCGCAGCAACAGGCAGCGCAATATACTGGATACTCGGCTACATCCAGCCGTTCTACGTTGCCCCATGCGCCATAGGTGTTGTTGCAGGCTCATATTTTGGCTCAAAGTCCCTGGTTAAGATGCGCAGCCATAAGATAAGGGCCATATTCCTTACCATACTTGCCGTAGCCGCCGCAGAGATGATATTCAGGGGGATTCAAATCATAGGTGTTGTATAATGGGCATGGAGAACCTGATAAGCTTGGAATTGAGGGCAGGCGTTCTTCTCAGCATAACGCTGATAGCCATAGGGGTGGCGCTGATATTCGTGAATGGCACCAGCAACGGCTATACTCTAAGCGAAATAGCTGCCACCAATTCTACAATAAATTCAGCGGGATTCGGCGCCCTGTCCGTAATCTACTCTATAGGGAATTTCCAGGGAATAGACTTCATATTCTTGGGGCTCATAGTCCTGCTACTAACGCCTATAGTAAGGGTCGTGTTATCAATACTCTTTTTCATGGAGGAGAAGAACTGGCTATACGTAGTCATAACACTGATAGTATTATTCAATCTGCTCTTCGCCATATTCGTAGTCCCAAGCCTTGTTGGCACCAAGGTCGTAATACCACAATAAATGCATCCCTTCTGGATGTTAGACTTTTATATTGGGTTTTTGATATACTATCATGAGAGTCATAATCCACATGATAATAACTGCGAATGGAATGATTACCGGCAAGGACGGTGCCACCAGCTTCATCTCGAAGAAGGCTTCAGCAGAATTCCTACGCATGATGGGGGAGGTCAGGGCGAATCTCGTTGGCAGCGGTACATACAAGGAAACATTGGTCCACGGTAGCTTCCCATATCCGGGGCTGAATGTTGTGATGACGCGAAAGAAGGTTAAGAGCAGGTGGAAGAATGTCATATTCACGGATAAGGGGCCGCGCGAAGCACTTTACATATTCAAGAAGCATGGTATAAACACCGTTATGGTCGGCGGCGGCAAGATAAATTCTGCCTTTATGAAGGAGAATCTTGTGGACGAGCTTTACTTGTCAATAGAACCTGCGGTACTGACGGAAGGCATAAAACTGTTCGATGGTGCAGACTTCAAAGCAAAGCTGAGGCTTTTGGGGGTCAGGCGGCTCTCCAATGGCGTAGTACAGCTGCATTACAAAGTCGTAAAGCAAAACAGGTCTAAAGCTTAACGAATTCCGAGAAACGATAACGAATGGTGCATTTATGGAAGGCAAGCAAAAAATCGCAAGGATGGAGAAGATATTGAGAGGGCTGTTGGACGAGATAGGCATAGACAAGAAGTCTGAAGCGTACGAGAACACACCGCGCAGGATGGCTAGTATGTACATAGAGGTGTTTTCCGGCATGTATAATTCGGATGACATATCGCACATAACCCTTTTTGACAACCCTGGATACAGCGACATAATATGCCTTAAGAAAATACCATTCTATTCGATGTGCCTGCACCATTTTCTGCCTATGTTCGGCCATGTCTCGGTCGCATATATACCAAGCGATAAGATAGTGGGCCTATCTAAGATTCCGCGCATAGTGAAGCACTTCGCTTCTAGACCTCAGGTACAAGAGGAATTGACCAAGGACCTGGCCGATTACTTCAATGACAAGCTTAGGGCAAACGGCGTGCTCGTGATGGTGAATGCTAGGCACTTATGCATGGAGATGCGCGGGGTAAAATCGCACGGCGTGGAAACGATATCGAGTGCAATACGCGGCTCGTTCAAGACAAACCCAACAACTAAGGACGAAGCGCTTAAGCTTATCATGAGCTGAAACGGTCTCTTCCAGTCATGGTTTGGCGGCAGGCTTTATGCCGATGTACTGATCCCTTCTTCCTGCTGTCCTTTTGGAAAGCATGGCCTTGAATCCAACGTCACGCATGATGCTCAAGAATCTTTGCCGTTTGAACAGGCCCAGTTCCTGTATATCCGTGTAGCTCCTGATTCCCTTGCCTCGTTCCGCTATAAGGTAATACTCTTCCAAGACAGATACGCCTTGCCTGGTCCTACTAAATCCCACTCGCGCTATCTTCGTCCCGCCGCTTTCGTAGGCCCTCATGTGCACCGAACCAGTTTTCCACTGCTCCGGCGTTAACCAACCGTCTATTATGAGTATGCCACCTGGCTTCAGCAGGGTGTGGCAATTCTCAAGAACGCGCCTTAACCTGCCGTACGTTTTAACATAGCCTATCGCGCTGAACATGATTAAGATCGCGTCGAACCTCATGCGCATTTTGATGTGCTCCATGTCCGCCCTAACAAACCTGACGTCCCTTACGTTTTTGCGTGCTACGCGCAGCATGTCCGCGCTGGCGTCCGCCCCAATGCATTTGAAATCACGTTTTAGATAAGAAATATGGCGCCCAGTGCCGCAGCCTATGTCAAGTAGCTCCTTCCCGCCAGATTGTCCGTACCTGTGTATTAGCTTAGCAAGCCGGACCGCCTCAGTTTTATAATCCTTAAACGAGTATATCCTGTCATAATATTTGGCAAGAGCTCCGTATTGGACCATCCTTCCCATAAAATCGCATCGGTATCGGCGGCAATATGCCGTGTAATCATGTAATACGCGTATGAAAATATTTAATTCTTCAATTTCCCGACTGGCGGCGATATTGCCGTTGGAAAAATGTCAGAGGCCGCGCTTGGCATCAATTCCTATTAAACTTCATGCAGCCGCGCCTCGCGGCGCAGCATCAGTATTTATACCTATGGTGCTCATCTAAGGAATTACGGCTACATAGTGGCATCAGAGCCATAAAAGCGGATAATGTTGATTCGGACTAATGATTTGATGTCAGTTAATAGCAAAATAATAGCGTGCAATTGGAAGTCGTATCTTGGCGTAGGAGAGTCCATATCGTTGGCAAAAGCGCTGGCTGTGCACTCAAAAAAGCATAAAATGCGGCAGCGCATCATAGTCGCCCCATCCTGCATCGCGCTCTATAAAGTGGGCCAGCTTCTGCGCGGTACTCAAATCCTCCTTTGTGCACAGAATGTGAATGTCGAGTCAAATGGTGCATACACTGGCGCCATGTCGTTCGATTCGTTAAGGGAGACAGGCTGCAAGTATGTGATATTAGGGCATTCAGAGGTTCGCTCTGGAAAATCCCTTGGAATAGCAGAGACGGATCGTATCATAGCGGATAAGTTAAGGACATGCCTGAAAGAAGGCATCAACCCCATACTATGCATAGGGGAGACGCTAAGCGAGAAAGAAGCCGGATTGACAATGAAGGTACTCAGGCGCCAATTAATTACTGATTTGGGCGCATTGCACGATATGGATAGCAATAAAATAGATTTGATGATAGCATACGAACCTGTCTGGGCGATAAGCTCCAACGGTCCATCCAAGAGCCCTGACCCTGCAGAAATAAACGACATCATAATAAAACTAAAAAAGCTGTTGTCATCCGAATTCGGGCATAAAATAGCGCCTGACGTGAAATTTCTTTACGGTGGGAGCGTAGATAACCTAAACATATCCGGCTATCTGGGCCAGAGCAGTGTAGACGGTGTCCTGATTGGCGGCATGAGCACCAACAAGTCCAAAATCATAGGTGTATTGGGTAAATAATCACAGTCCATTTTGCAGCGCTGCCATGCCGTTCGGTGTGCCAACCTTTATGGATATGCCTCCGTCCTTCTTAACCAAGTAATTGAGATGCTTCAAGTAGCATCCGTAGGCATCCTTGTTCCCCTTATTCATCTCGTATTTGTATATTTTACATAGGTAGCACTCGTGGACCCTCCTAGGCCGTCCGTCTGCGCCGAATACCTGTATTATGGTCTCATTACTGCTGCTTCCCATGCTGCCTCACTCTAAAATTAAATACTAGCGTCTCAACTATATAAACCGTTTGTTTGCACTGTGCGTAGGCGTAAAAGCATCAAAGAAGTGATAAAACATGTACATCGATGTGATACTAGGGGTATTGGCAGGTTCTTTTACAACGTTCTCATACCTGCCACAACTTGCAAAAGCGCTAAAGACCAAATCCACAGGGGATCTGTCACTATACTGGCTTTCTGCAATGACCATCGGTCTGGCGTTTTGGATAATCTATGGCTACGTGATTTCATCGTTCCCCGTAATATTCTTCAACTTAATACTTATCATAATAACACTTTGGCTTCTTGCGCTCAAGTTGAAGTACAAATAGCGCCTTGTTTGACATATAAAAATGTTATCGATAAGATACTAATCCAGATAAATCGCTATTTGGTGTGATGAATTGGCAAACATCGAAGTTAAAGCGCCCGGCGTGGTAAAGCTCTTGGGTGAGCATGCCGTAGTTTATGGCAGGCTAGCAGTGGCGGCAGCGATAAGCATATACGCAAAGTCTGCGGTAAAGCAAACAGGAGGCCGAGGGCTCACCATTCTGCTTCCCGATGTCACGAGTTCGCACGTTTCTTTGGACAAAAACGATCTCAAAGCGCTCTTCAGCAGTTTCAAGGCGAGAAAGAGCATGCATGCGTACTTCGAGGACAACAAGGGCATTGGGGAAGCCGTGTTGCCTTACGCCACGATCGCAGCCAGGCTGTTCGCGGAGCATAAACTAAACCCGGAAGGCATCGAAGTTTCCATAACGTCGGCTATCCCGCTCCAGAAAGGGTTCGCAAGCAGTGCGGCATGCTCTACCGCATTCACTGTCTCGCTCCTTAACGCTTCAAAGATTGCGCTGCCGGATAGTTCCGTGATAGATATTGCAAGAGACGGCGATCGCATAATACATATGAATGAAGGGGCGGGTGCGATAGACATAAGCACATCGTATTACGGCGGATACGTGAGCTATAGCGCCTCTTCTGGCGCCAGAAAAGAAGATATAGGCACAAAACTGGAGCTTCTTCTTGTAGACACCGGGCCCAAAAAGAGCACAGCCGAGATGGTGAATAAAGTTACCGAATCATATAAGAAAGATAAGATGCACATAGAGAAAATATTGGATCAAATCGATGAATGCTCAAAGGCAGGCATAAACGCGCTTAAATCCGGCGATATAGTTAGACTGGGCAGTTTAATGCTAATGGATCATGCATTGCTTTCAGAGTTGGGCGTTTCAAGCGATAGTCTTGATGCGTTCATAGACTTCGCCCGTAAGAACAAGTTCTACGGAGCAAAACTCAGCGGTGGTGGAGGAGGAGGGGCCGCGATAGGCATATGCGCCGATGTGGCGACAATGGAAGCCGCAGCAATGGAATCCGGCTTCGATGCGCGTTCAATACCAGTTTCACTGGAGGGTGCTAAAAGCTTTTATCTGTATAAATCTGAGTAAAGATACATTTGCATGGTCTGTGGTTTGATGTTGGACAACGCATACAACGCTTCTGGATCTCCTAACATAGCGTTGGTAAAATACTGGGGCAGGAGGGATGACGCGCTCAACCTTCCTAACAACTCCTCATTGAGCATGACTTTGGGCGATGGGTTGACAACAACGACCAGCGTGCTATTCTCCAGCAAGCTTAAAGAGGACGCAATTTACATAAATGAGAAAAAGCTGGATTTGTCCTCAGCCACAAATGAGAAATCCGGTTTCATGCTCAAGGCCATAAATTATATGAGAAGCGCAGCAAAAATGGACTCGCACCTGCTTGTCGTATCAAAAAATTCGTTCCCGTCTGATGCCGGGCTCGCCTCAAGCGCTTCTGGTGCAGCCACGCTGGTTTACGCGTTAAATGGCGCTTTAGAACTCAACAGGCCTACAAAAGAGCTTTCGATCATAGCGAGGCAGATAAGCGGAAGCGCCTGCAGGAGCCTTTTGGGCGGAATAGTGAAGTGGAACAAGGGCTCGATGGGTGATGGATCGGACTCATTTGCGGAGCAGATAGTTTCCGAGCATTACTGGCCGGAACTCATAGACATAATAGCAATGGTCAGCGAATCAAAGAAGAAAGTGTCATCAAGCGAAGGCCACAAGGCAACAGTTAGGACAAGCCCGCTATACAAGGCAAGGCCCTCCATAGCAGAGGCATCCGTATCAAGAGTCATAGATGCGGTTAAGGCAAAGGACATCAATTCGCTTTCTGAAGCAGTCATGCGGGATAGCAATAACAT
Source organism: Microcaldota archaeon (assembly GCA_021818545.1). Lineage (GTDB taxonomy): Archaea > Micrarchaeota > Micrarchaeia > Micrarchaeales > Micrarchaeaceae > JAKATK01. The sequence goes on along the minus strand of JAKATX010000006.1, from coordinate 7,806 downwards.
GCATGCTACGATGCTGGACTCTTGGCCACCAATAATGTACTTAAACGATGCTTCCAAGGCCATAATCGAAACGGTACACGAGATAAATGCTTCGCACGGCGAAAATATCGCTGGTTATACATTCGATGCAGGTCCAAACGGCCACATAATAACGCTGCGCAAATATGAAAATGAGATAAGGGAACGTCTATCAAAATTAAGTGGAGTAAGCAACATAATGGTCTCCTCATCTGGTCCGGGCCCAAGCCGTATCAGTGAATGCTTAATCACAGACGATCTGATTGCGGAGAATTCTAAGGTATGAGGCATTCATGCCCTTATCCTGGTTCCGGACTTCCCTGCAAGCACTTCATCAAGCTTGAATAAATTCCCTATGTACGCTTCTTTTCCACCCATGTTTACAAATCTTATACAAGCTTCAACCTTGGGTTTTATCGTCCCGTTCTGCAGAGATCCAACAATGCCTTCTAGCTCTGCTGCACTCATATAAACTACCCGCGAACTTTCTTTCCCGTACTCTGTGTATAGGTACTCTGCATCAGTGAGTATTATCATCTTGTCAGCATGCAACTCCCTGGCAAGGAGTTCACTTGTTGCGTCCTTATCTATTACTGCGTCCACGCCGATAATGCCATTCTCTGAACGGGCAATCGGTACCCCGCCGCCTCCGCCTGCGATCACTACATTCCCGCCATCCAACAGGCGCCTTATCGAATCTAGTTCTATAACTTCGATAGGCATAGGCGAAGGCACGACCTGCCTGTAATATCCGTCGTGTTCCACGTAATCGAATTCCTTTACGGAGAGCCTCTCCTCAAGCTCCTTCTTTGAATAATGCGGACCTATTGGTTTGGATGGTGTTTTGAAAGCCCCGTCGTTTCTATCAACTAAGATATGCGTAAGCACTGTGCTCACATCAATTTTAATCGAATGTCTGCCCATCTCATTTAGCAAAGCAGATTCAAGCATGCTACCTATGAAAGCCTGGGTTTCTGCAGTTAATATGTGCAATGGTAGCTGCGGCATGCGGTCAGCAGCGTACTCCCCTCTTAGGAGTTCATCGCCTACCTGTGGCCCATTTCCGTGCGTTATAACTAGCCGCATGTCCTTCTTTTTCAGAAGTGAAGTTATGCTCTTGGCCGCATTTTCTACATTTCTATACTGGTTTAGAAAAGTGGCCTCCTCGCCCCTTTTGAGTATGGCATTTCCCCCGAGCGCAATTAGTATAGTATCCATGGGACCACAAAAGGTCAAATAAGTATAATCTATATACATTAGCCTATAAAGTATTGCGGGCAAGAGCTTTTCCATGATAAAATTAATAATATTCGATGTAGGCGGCGTCATCCTCTACTTCAATGATGAGATATACAAGCACATGCTGTCAAAGAAGTCAAAAATAAGATATAACGAGCTTTCTGCAGTGATGGATCCTATACTGCTTAAGATGGACATAGGCAAAGCCACATTAAAAGACTTAGAGCGTGCTCTGCGCGATAAATTTGGCATTACAAAGGGGCAGATGGCCTGGAATGAGACTTACAAGAGCATGGCAAAGGTAGACAATAAAATGATAGCTTTGATAAAGAAGCTTTCAAATAAATACGATATCGCCATACTCACGAACACCTGTAGGAGCAGGTATCTATACGCGTTTAAGAAGTTCATGAACAAGGACCTTTTTAATGGCAGATTCGCCTCATGTTATCTGGGTATGAGCAAGCCGGATGGGCGGATATTCAATCATGTGCTCAAGAAAATGCATTCAAGGTCTTCCGAGTCAGTTTTCATAGACAATATGGAGCAAAATGTACGCGGAGCCAAAATGGCAGGCATAAATGGCATAAAATTCGTTAATGTGGCGCAACTGCTTCGCGACCTTAAAAAGTTGGGCGTCTGAGCCAAAATCGTGGTTTCCATGATATCCGGTAACGGCTTTTTGGAAAGGCTTGTCGCCGGAAAATGGATTGCCGGCCCTTCAATAAGAGATTCAATAAGGCGCTCGAAGGAGCTTAATGCCCTCAAGATAACCGCGATAATAAACTATCTTGGCGAAGAATTCACATCAGAAGAAGACATAGAGGACACGGTCATTACATACCAAAAACTTATACTGGAGATCCATAAACACAAAGTCAATGCCGACATATCAGTCAAGGCCTCACAACTCGGCCTGCGCGTAAGCAGCAAAAAGTTCGTTTCAAACTATTCCAAAATAGTATCGCTTGCGCGCAAGAACAAAGTCTTCGTCTGGCTCGATATGGAAACGGCCGCTGACGTCGACGCTACTGTATCTGCGTATAAGTCGCAATTGAAAGCCGGCGGCCATGTCGGCATATGCATACAATCATACCTGAAACGCAGTGCTTCTGATATAAAATCATTGTCGAGGTTGGGCGCAGTGATCAGGCTTGTCAAAGGCGCGTATTCTAGCGACACCAGAACGGCATTCCGGAGCAGGCAAGAAAAGACAGCCAACTATAAAATGCTCATGGAATACATGTTTCTGCATTCAAACGATTTCGTAATAGCAACTCACGATCAAAGTATGGTATCTCTTGCTAAGCGATTGCATTCCAGTCACCATAAAAATTTCCAATACGCCATGTTAAACGGCATAAGGGGCAATTTGGCGAAACAGCTTGCGGGAGATGGGTGGCGAGTCGAGGTATACGTCCCTTTTGGTACGCGATGGCTAAGCTACTCATACAGAAGGCTTAAAGAAGCAAGTAATCTTTCTTTAGTGCTGAAATCCATATTTAGCAGTTAAGCAACTGCAGTCACCCAGCCGTAAAATGTAGACAACTCTATAATGCATGATAATCATGAAGGCTAGGAAGAGAATAGGCATAATAGGCGTAGGCAGCATAGGATCAATAATAGCCAAAAGGCTCATAAGCAAAGGTTACAAGGTATTCGGCAGCAGGAAAGCCGCATTTAAGTTCAAAGGGATGAATACTACAACGGACAATAGATACCTGATTGAGAATTCCGATATGATAATAATCGCAACAAAGCAGAAGGACATCAAGGAGCTTGCCCATATACTGCGTCCGCACATAGGGCAAAAACCTGTACTGTCATTGATGGCTGGCGTCAGCATAGGCCAAGTAGAGCGCATCCTGGGCGGCACTAAGGTTGTGCGCATAATGACCAACATAGCTTTTGGCAGCGGCCAGGCGATATCGGCCTTCTGCTGCAATAAAATGGTATCCGCAAGTGACAAGGCGGCCGTGAAAGCAATGCTTGGCACCGGAGGCGATATAATAGAGATTGAGGAGAAGCTAATGGACTCATTTACTGTACTGGACAGTTGCGCTATAGCGTTCTATTCAACATTGCTAAATAGCGTAAACGTTTCGGCTTCCAAGACCCTCCATTTAGACCCAAGGCTTGCAAAATGGATAATAATCAGCACGATGCGCGCCACGCTTGAAAAGGCGTCCGGCCCGGTAACATTCGAGGAGATGATACGCCAAGTAAGTACCAAGGGCGGCATGACATCCGCAGGCTTAAAGGTATTCGCTGAAATGGATTTGTATGGCGTAGTAGACAAGGCATACGAGGCTGCGCTTAAAAGGGGCCTTGCACTAAGCTCTATCGCTGAACAATCCTAGCATTGCATAATATAAAGATTTATCTGATAATGATTATAATCTCCTTAATGTAAGACAAGTGTTTCGATGGCCAAAGGCTCTCCTAGTAATGAGGTAAAAAAAATAGGCATTACTGCCAAAAAGGAGTCCGACTTCTCCGAATGGTATACTCAAATTCTGATAAATTCCGGGTTCATAGACTATAGCGATGTTTCAGGCGCCATTGTATTCAAGCAGGACAGCTACTTCGTTTGGGAGGGCATACAGAAGACCGTAGACGAGCTGTTCAAGAAGACCGGTGTGCAAAACGTATACTTTCCGATATTCATACCGGAGAAGCTCCTCAATAAGGAAAAAGAGCACATAGAAGGGTTCTCAGCAGAAGTGGCGTGGGTTACGGAAGCAGGCAGTTCAAAGCTGGATGAACGGCTTGCCGTGAGACCTACTTCAGAGACTATAATGTATGCGTCATATTCAAAGTGGATAAGATCGTGGAGGGATTTGCCGCTTCGCCTTAACCAGTGGAACAACGTTGTCCGGTGGGAGTTCAAGCACCCTGTCCCATTCTTGAGGACTAGGGAGTTCCTATGGAATGAAGGCCACACCGCATTTGCCACTAAGGAGGAGGCAGACGCGGAACGCGATCCGATATTGGAAATCTACGAACACGTGCTAAAGGATTACATGGCACTGCCTTACGTCAAAGGGAAGAAAACCCCGAGCGAGACTTTTCCGGGCGCTTTGGGTACATATAGCCTTGAACACCTTTTGCCAAGCGGGAAGGCGCTGCAGGGCCCCGACTGGCACAGCGACGGCCAAAACTTCTCCAAGGCATTCGACATATCTTTCCTAAATAAGGATGGAAACAAGGAATACGTCTACCAGAACACGTTTGCCATAAGCACAAGGGAGATAGGGGTGATGGTTGCCACTCACAGCGATAACAAGGGGCTTGTGCTGCCCCCGAAGCTTGCGAGGATCCAGGTCGTGATAATACCAATATACACAAATGAGAACAGGGATCAGGTACTTGAATATGCATCAAAGATAAAATGGTCGCTGCAGGCGGATTTCAGGGTCACGATGGATGATGATGATTCAAACTCCCCAGGGTGGAAATTTAACCAATATGAGATGAAAGGCATCCCTGTTCGCATAGAGGTTGGCAAGAGGGATATCGAAGCCGGCAAGGCCGTCCTTGCAAGGAGGGACGACGGTTCGAAGGCATCAATAAATGTCGGTGAGCTTAATAAAAAAATAGCGGAGACGCTCGAAAGCATACAAAAGAATCTGTATGACAAAGCAAACGCCTTCTTGGAGTCCAATACCAGGGTTGCGTCTACCTATGAAGATATGAAAAAGTATGCTAGTCAAGGGGGGTTCATCCAGGTGGCGTGGTGCGGCTCAGACTCATGCGAAGCCAAGATAAATGAGGAAACTGGACTGAAAAGTACAAATATGCCTTTCGACGCGCAAGATAAGGTCGTTGGCAGGAAATGCATCCACTGCAGCGATATTGCAAAGCACATAGTAAATTTTGCGAAGTCGTACTAAAAGTATCTGTAAGTCCAATTAATTGCTGAAAGTTATATTGTTTATAAAAACCATATCAGATAAGTTCTGATTCTCTAGATACCGGTCAAAAAATCCGACTATATTGCCGTCTTGCCCTCTTATGAGCTTGATCTTCACGTTATACGTCTGCGGCACTGTACCTATATCCAGACTTGAGTTAAAGTGCTGCGGGTTATCCACTTGTGGATAATTTTGTATGTACAAAACTTGTTGTGACGCCGAAAACGCCTGGAAACTCATAGTTGCGTTCATATATGTGCCTGATTGGCCTGAACTGTTGTATGGTGCATAAGCTATCACCACGCCATACGTGTTAATCGGGGACCACCACGTGGTGTTCATGCCATTTAGCGGGATCTCGAATTCACGCCAGTGGTCCGGCGCGTAATAACCTATGAATTCCCTATACAAGTTTCCTCTTAAAGCCTTACTCGTGGAGAATACTGTTATGTTCTGATCCGCATACACCGGTTCGCCGAAAGTCCTGTTTAACATTGTGTATGTCATGTCAAATCCATAGCTTGAGTAAGCCGAGTTCTCCATTACCACAAAACCTGTGTTGTAGTCAGACAGCGTCTTCAATGACTGAAGCGTGTAATTGTCGTTTATCGGGGAAACGTACGGCGGGCTGTAATAAACTTGGCTGTTATACGTGGCAAGGAAAGTGGCGTTTTCAAGCAGCGGCACGCTAAATACGGTAAGCTCGTCTTGCGTCGTCTCCCTAGAGGTTGCGCCCCCTATCAATGGCTTAAGCGCAGCAGTTTGATAGTATTCGGCAAGGCCGTTATACCTATAATTCATTGCATTTAATGTTGATGGCAGCATCAACACAGAGAAATTGCCTGGTATGGTGCTTATACTAGAAATGAATGGAGGTATGTAAGTGTTACCAAACAGGCCATTAGATAATCCGACCGGCACTCCATAAGTTTCCATGAAGAAAATAAGGCATATCAAAGCTGCCAATACGTAAGAGTATAACGTCGCGTCTTCGCCTATTGTTTTGATTCGTTCGAATACATAAGTTGCCCCTATGGCCGCAAGTACGCTAAATGCCAATGAAGCAATCAAGTCCAATCGTTGCGGCTCCCGTATTATTTCGAATCCGGGTATGAGCCTGTAAAGTAGGAATAAGCCAGGTAGCCCATTGCTAAACGAAGTGACTGAACCTATGTGCAAATACGGCCCCAAAGATAGCCAAATCGCTACAAGTCCGATGAATAGCCACATAGAAGCACGTTTTCTGTCTTTGTAAACCCCATATGCCGCTAGGGCTATTACAGTGTAACCCAGGTAAACGTTTCCGGTCGAACCAGCCGCATAAGCCAAGATATTGGGTGTCGTGCCTTGCAGGCCATTTCCATAAAAATAGTAATTTGGCAGAAAGAATGACCATAAATTCGCGCTGAACTGCGAATTGTCATATATCGTGCTGAATGACGTTACGGGCCCCAATCCGTTCTGCGATGTTATGGCGGCTATTATCGGTATGAAGCCCCACGATCCAAGTACGAATGCGGATATAACTGCAACTCCGCTGAACTTCAAAAAATCTTTGCTTAGAATTTTGCGCCGTAGCTCATTCTGTGTCATGTAAAACATAACGATAAGAAACACTATCGTAATCGCGAATAATCCTTCTTCAATTTCATCCATGAATACGATAAGAACAAATGAAAGTCCCGATAAAACCGCATATCTATAACGCCAATTGGTTTCGGCACCGCGCAGTATGAAATATACGAACAAGGCTAATGTGCCTATATTGAAAAAATCCAAGCTACGTCCGAATAATATATGGAACGCGCTGAATGTGAAGAAGAAGCCGCCAAGAAATGCCGCAATATCATTCTTAGTTATTTGTTTGCATAAAACGAACCCGCACAACCCGCTGAAGACGAAGCCCAAGAAAAACATCGAGTTATAAGCAAGCGTCAGGCCAAAGATTTGGAAAGGTAGCGATAACATCGCAGTTATAGGTGACAAGACTTCATATACTGTGTTGACCCCTACTGGGTAAAATATGCTTGAAGTATACGTGTATACGTTACTATGCAACGATAATAAAGCATGGCCACTCCACCATAAATCCCAAAGCAGTTCATACCCATCCGAATTATTAAGTGGAATAAGGGTTGTTGGATGGGTTACTATATTGGGATACATCAGGAATGCAGTAAATAAATAGATCAGGGAAATTGCCAAATATACTTTTACGTTATATGGATCTAACTTCATCTACCCATCTTGTCTTGTTGCATTCCGGCTAATAAATAATAATAGATATGCATAATAATCAATAACGTAGCCCCGTCATCTAGTGGCCAAGGATAGCGGGCTTTGGACCCGCGTACATCGGTTCGAATCCGGTCGGGGCTAAGTTCATTTTGTCGTCGCAAAATGAACGGTTCGAATCATAAACAAGGTTATCAAAATCGGCAAGACACAATCCAAATTTATCGAATAAGACTGTGTCTAATAATTCACGATAAACAAAAATTGCTCTCACTTTTTGCGGAGTCCTATGATTCAAGCCAAAAATCTATTGTAGACCACTGCTTTCAAAAGCAGTTCCTTCTTCTTCATTTTTACGTTTCTGGAAAATGTGTACTCACCGAATGCACCTTTGAAGACC
>JAKATX010000002.1 GCA_021818545.1 Microcaldota archaeon | reverse complement strand
CCTCATGAACCAATTTATCGGATAATTTGTGCATAAAGTCGTTTGACTGATTCGTTACATAGTTCCATTCGTTTTGCAGTTTCTCTTTTGCCTTCTCCCTTCTCTTTGAACCTTTGTTCCTCCTTGCAACTATCTTCTGCCACTTTGCAATCTTTTTTCTTTTTTGTTGCATGAACCTTGGTTTCTCTATCTTTGTTCCATCTGACAGTGCAACAAATGAATCCAGCCCCAAATCTATCCCTACTGGATTGGTATCTTCCACTTTGGGAATTTTGACATTGGTTATCGTTGTGAAAATTGCATAATAACTCTTTCCTTCCCTCTTTATCGAAAGAGTCTTTATTGCACCTTCTATTTTCCTATGCAACTCTATCGGCATTGTTCCTATTCTTGAGACCCTTAGCCTGTCCTTCCTTATCGAGAAAGAACCGTTGTCCTGCGGATATGTTATTGACTTGTATCTGTCCCTTGACCTGAATCTTGGGAATCCTGCCTTTCTGTTTCCTTCCTTGATTCTTCTGAAGAAGTTCTGGTATGCTTTTAGAAGCCTGAATTCTATCTCGCATCTTGTCTGCGAATAGAGTTTCAGGTATCTCTTGTCATCTTGGATTGCCTCTTTTACGAATCTGTTGAATTGAGCCATCGAAACCTTGGTCTTTCCATTTTTATAGGACTCGATTGACTTTTCAAGAATCTTGTTGTAGAACTGTTGTGCAATAATCAGCCTTTCGTCTATCTCTCCCTGCCTTGTAGCGTCAGGGTAGATTCTGAACTTGTAGGCTCTTGTCAGTTCCATGCAACCTATATTTCCATCCATATTTATACGCCTTACTACGGTTCGCTTTCATCCCACCCATGAATGGTGTGGGATTTCCCGCTCACTTTGTTAAAACCCTCTTGCCGTTTGCTTTACCAAAATTTGCACGAATAATAGTCGGCGGCGCAGGCATTGCGATTTGAAGAACGTGGCGTCAGGGTTGATGCCCACATGATAATCTGCCGTCAGCCTGCCCAACTCGAAAACACCGCCCTCAGTGGTTGTTAGAACGAGCGTAATATGAGACGGATATGATTATGATGCCTATGATAACTAAAACCGAACCCCCATAGATTAGATCGACAATCGAAGCATCAAGGCAGCATGGGACTACGGGTTGCCCCACTATTTGTGCAGGGCAATTGCAAATCCTGTTTGAGTATGACATAAAACCCAGGATTGCGATAATTGACCCTACGATAATTAGCGCTAATCCGGGATTTCTCAATCTTTCCGTTTTCTTTTGCATGCACTGCCTTTTGTTTCCGATGAAACCCGATTTTGTCAGCCAATGTTTACTTCTTTGCGCTAGGCCATCGAGGGTACATGTTATGGCTTATTGACATGGCGTCCAGTGCCTTTCCGACCACGAAATCGATCATGTCTTCGACGCTCTTTGGATGCGAATAAAAAGCGGGCGATGCGGGCAATATTATGCCGCCTGCCCTTGTTATGCGCAGCGCGTTCTCGAGCTCTATCATGCCAAGCGGAGCCTCCCTTACGACCACGACCAGCCTCTTCCTGCTCCTCAGCATGTTAAGCGCAGACCTGCTTATGAGGTTGGACGCTATTCCGGACGCCACCTCCGCCATGGTCTTTATGCTGCATGGTATTATAATCATGCCGTAGACATCGAAGCTGGAGCTGGAGATATCCGCGCCGAGGGCGTCCTCATCGTAGACTTTCTTGGAATATTTCTTTAGTCCTGAAGCGAAGGCAGGGTATCCTTCCGCGGCTGCTGTCTTCTTGGCCCAGTCCGACACTACGGTGTGCACATCGAAGCCCAGACCGGAAAGCACTTCTGCTGCCCTTACCCCGTATTGCAGCCCGCTGGCCCCCGTAATGCCGATTATAACGCGCCCTTTCGCCATTGCATCAATTTTATTTTAGGTATAGATTCTATATATGCTACTATGAAGCGCGGCTATGCGCCGCGTCAAGGAATGAAACTTTATGCGAATCTATTACATGAAAGAATAAAATAATGCGCAGGAATTGCACCCGCGCAAAGTCCTTATTGTATGCTTTGTATGCTTCGGACGCTCACGGAGGGGATACCAAGTGTCCGGCAACGGCAGTCGCACCGGCGTACATGCCGCCCAGACCCGCGAAAATGAACGCGAGCCAGCATATGACCAGGAGGGCATGCCAACCTCCCCAGACGCTCTTCTGGTAACCAGGGAGCCGGTCCATCACTATTGTTGCGGGATAAGAGAATATGCCCGCCACGCCGAACAGTGTGAACAGCATCAAGAGCTCGAACGGATCCTGCGTGAGTTGCAGCACATAACCGTTGTAGCCGTACCATATGGCCATGACGCCTATCAGCAGGGCGAGTAGCCCGACGAACTGCAGCTGGATGCCGCGGCGTATCGCCATTGCAAAAGCGAGCAGCACTATGCCGAACGAGACGTACGGATCCATGAACAGTATGTTATACGGTGACGTAATTCCCAGCGGCCACAGGAACTGGTCCACTATGCCAGAGACGAGCATATAACCGCCCAATACTGCGAGGGGCACTGCTGCGGCTTTTAGCCCTCCCGTTATATCCTTCGCTCTTTTGCGGTACTGCATATACACGTACGACATCAGGTACGCTATCAGCAATGCTGCGAATCCTATGACAAAAAGCTGGTAAGCCAGGTTGTCCACGAAAGCCAATTCCATCACCGCTTCATACTTCTATTTAACAATTTAAATAGGCAGCGCTATAGGGCAGTATAGTTGGCGCGAGCTGCGTCCTTGCGGCTGCCTATGCCGGCGCCTGGAGCCGGCCGCTCTGTCGGCTAATGCACTATCAGAATATATAGTTTGCAACTTATAAAGCGGGGAAATCCCAACCGTATTGGGCAGGATCGCGAAACAGTGAAAAACCTAAATGCAGTGATATTATGAAAACTCAAAAAAAGGATGGATGCCCTACCCTGAACCTTATACACGTAGTGGGCAAGAGGTGGACCATACCTATAATTGAGGAGGCGTATTTCTCGGAAGGCAGCGTATCATTCAACGAGCTACAGCGCTCACTCTACGGAATAACGCCCAGGATGTTGAGCAATAGCCTTGATGAGCTGCAGGAATATTCGCTCCTGGAGAGGAGGGAGAACAACTCGGGCAATGCCACGCACACGCAGTACTCGCTCACGGACAAAGGGCACGAAGTCGCCAACCTGATAAGGGAGATAAAGGAGCTTGGCAGGTGCTTCTACACGTATGACACCAATGCGGCGTGCAAGAACATGAAATGCAGCGCATGCGGACTTCTGGACAGGTAAGCGCGGAGCGCCTTGCATGGGCGATTTTCCAGATGCCTTGAGCTTATGCCCCTTATTCTGATTATATGAATATATGAATAGGCAGCCGATGCCAGCAACGCTGGCCATTCGGACATGGCCGGAGCCCATCTATATATTTAAACGATGCAGTATGCATCATGATAGCCTTGCATCGTTACGGCTATTAGAAAAAGGATTAAATAGGCTACATGCAAAATATTATTGTGATTTCATGATGCTGATGGTAAGCGTGCAGAACCTTGCTGAGGCAAGGGAAGCAGTGGAAGGAAATGCAGACATAGTGGACGTCAAGAACCTGGATGAGATATTCATAGGAGCTAATTATCCCCCTGTAATCAAGGAGGTCAGGGAGGCATTCCCCAAGGAAAGGCACGTCAGCGTGACCCTGGGATCGGTTCCTGAAGCTGTCGGCACAGTTGCCCTTGCAGTGTACGGCGCGGCCGTGCTGAAGGCCACGTCAGTCAAGGTGGGATTCGTGAACATGTCCTACGATACGGCGCTGAGGACGCTCAAGGAGTGCAAGAAGGCGCTCAAGGGCTTCGACACGAAGCTGATAGCCGCAACTTTCGCGGACAGCCACCTCTACAATGGGATAGACCCGAAGCTCGTGGTGAAGCTTGCCAAGGAGAGCGAGAGCGACGGCATACTTATAGACACGCTCACGAAGGACGGGAGGAACCTGTTCGACTTCATGGACGAGCCCACGCTTAAGAGCCTGACCGACGAGGCCAAGGATCTGGGCATGAGCACCGCACTGTCAGGCGCGCTCAAGATAAGCAACTTCGACACTCTTGTCAGGATAAACCCGGACATAGTCGGGGTTAGGGGCGCGGTGTGCAAGGGCGAGGACAGGTACAATGGAAGGGTTGACGCCAAGGCAGTTGCCAACGTGAAGAACGAGCTGGACATGAGGGTAGAAGGCAAGATAGAGGTATTCAACAATACCAAGTAGTAGCAGGCAAAGTGACCGGAATGCTTATAGATGCCACGAAGAAGAACTGCAAGGGCGTAATAACCGAACTGGAGAAGGCCATGGCAGGGCTGAAGTCCGGGGATAATGTTGAGACCATAGTCTACGGCATACCAAACAAGATGGACGTCTACGCCTGGGCAAGGAGGAAAGGCCACAGGATAGAGAGCGAGCAGAGGGATGGCGCCAATTTCAGGATTACCGTAAGCAAGGGGACACCTACCTCCTAAGACTGCAAATCTTCTGTTTAACAAATTAGGTTGGTTCAATGGACTATTCGAAAAGGGATTCTAAGCAATGGGCGCGCCAGAATTTGACAGGGCAATGGACCACTATGGTGACGCCGTTCACAAAGGACGACCGGCTGGACGAGGAAGGGCTGAAGCGCAACATAGAGCACGTACTTTCGCTCGGCACAAAGGGCATGGGATTTTCCTGGAACATGGGGGAGTTCTGGAGCCTGACAAAGGAAGAGAGGCTCAGGCTGATGGAGATTGCGCCGGACCTCATAAGGAAGCGCGCCATGGCAGCGTTCCAAGTTACTGACACCTCGATAAAGGATGTGATTGGGATGGCGAACAAGGCCGAGCAGTACGGCTACGATTTCGTCATACTCGGGCCGCCGTACATGGTCACGAAGACCGAGGACCAGGTGGTGAATTTCGTGGGCAAAGTAGCCGAAAAGACCAACATAGGCATAGCGTTCTACAACTCGCCCCAGTTCGGGATCGTGCTCAACGTGAAGGGGTTGACGAGGATATCTGAAATCGAGAACGTCATAGCGATAAAGGAGGCCAGCTTCAACACGCAGATAGGCATAGACACGCACCTTATGGCAGGCAAGAACGCGGTGGTGAGCGTGCCAGACGAGGAGATATTCTTTTATGAGCAGTATTACAACTTCCACCAGCAGGCCATGTTCGCTAACACGAGCGACTGGAGGTTCGACACCAAGACGAAGCACGATTACGTTAATTTCATAGACCTTGCCACATCGGGCCAGATGGACAAGGCGCGCGAGGCGTACAAGGCGGTCTACCCTGTAAAGAGCGTCTCCAGGAAATGGTGGCCTCGGATAGTGGCCAGGACGGGAGGCTCGCTGCCCGTGCAGATGGCGAAGTACTGGGGAGAACTCATGGGCATGGCTGGAGGCCACGTAAGACCGCCAGTGCTGGAGCTTACGCAGGATGAGAGGGACGGCATAAAGAAGGATCTTATAGGGCTTGGGCTCATACCTGCTGAATAGGCGCGCTTTATGATAAAGGATCTACGGGCTTACCTGGATTATCTCCGTTCGAAATCCAGGCTGGCCGTTGTCAAGGATGAGGTAGGCACAGAATTGGAGATAACGGCGCTTACTGATACCGCCAACAGGGCGCGGAAGTATGACAGCAAGACGTTGATGTTCTCAAACGTACAGGGCTACGACATGCCGGTAGTCACAAGCCTATTCGGGTCCTCGAACACGCTCAGTGAGCTTCTGGGCAGCTTCTCGATATCCGACACTGTGATGAGCATACTGCATCCGCAGCAGGCCGGAGGCGCAGGGTCCATGCTGAAGGGAGCCAAGGCGTTCATTGATTCCAAGCCGAAGGTCGAAAGCTTCAGCGCAAATGGTTACAGGAAGCTGGGCGGGCTTGATGAGCTGCCCGTTCTCAAATCATGGCCCAACGACGCGGGGAAGTTCATAACGCTGCCGATTGTTGTCACGAACAGCTATGACGACGGTTCGCTTAACGCCGGAGTTTACAGGATGCAGGTCTTCGACGATGTCACCACAGGGATGCACTGGCAGGCGCAGAAGGGCGGCGCATTGCATGCATATGAGGCGGCGAAGCGCGGCAAGGCACTCAAAGTTTCGGTCGCGATAGGCACAGATCCGTTCAACATACTTTCAGCTGCGACCCCTCTGCCTCAGGGCATAAACGAATTCGCGTTCGCAGGCATGGCGAGAGGCTCAAGGACTACTTTGGTGAAGGATGGCGACTATCCTCCAGTGCCTGCCAATTCCGAGATAATCATAAACGGCTACGTGGAGCCGGATGAGCGCAGGATGGAAGGGCCGTTCGGCGACCACACAGGATATTACTCCATACCAGAACCCGCCAACGTGCTGCACATAGACAAGATATACGCAAAGAAGGATGCAGTCTATCCGGCCAGCGTGGTGGGCTTCCCATGGAATGAGGACGCGGTCATAGGGCTCTTCATGATGCAGTACCTCAAGCCGATGATAAGCCTTGTGAACGACAGCATAATCGACATATACCTTCCGCCGGAGGGGCTTTTCACTGACGTGTGCTTCATAAAGGTGAAGAAGCGGTTCCCGGGCGAGGCCAAGAAGGCCATGTTCTCAGTGCTTGGGCTGGGACAGCTCTCATTCATAAAGATGATAGTGGCGATGGACGACGACATCGACATAACCGACCTGGGCCGCGTACTCTGGGCCATGGCGACAAGGGTGGAGCCGGAGAGGGACGTCCAGATAATAAAGGGCACGCCCACGGACACGCTCGACCACACGGCCAACACTGTGGCGTACGGCTCCAAGATGCTGATAGATGCCACGAAGAAGAGCAGGGGCGAAGGCTACGGCAGGGACTGGCCAGATACCATATCGCTGCCGAAGGGCGTCATGGACGACGCGGTGAAGAGATGGCAAAAGCTGAAATAAGCAGGATACTCGCGTCACTTTTCAATCCATGGCTCATAATATACAACATATGCTTCGTTTACATAGGCATGCTGCTTGCGCCCAACTTCGGCCTCTTTTCCTTCGCGTTCATAACAATCGCCTTCATGGCTGCCAGGCTTGCCGCACTGCTGATGAACAAGTACCTGGGCAGGGAGATAGACGTCAAGAACAAGAAGAAGCTGGAATCCGACCCCAGCCTCGCGGTGCCGAAGAACCTGCTGCTCGCAAGCTTCATCATACTCACTGCAATATTCATTTTCAGCGCTTACATGCTAAACACCCTGGCATTGCTGCTTTCGCCTTTGGTCATACTGCTATTCGTGGTGGACCCGAAACTCAAGAAGCGCAGCGCCAGCAGGCATTTCAGCGTTGGCACGATAGAGAGCATAGACGTGCTGGCTGGCTACATAGGGGTCGCAGGATCTTTCCCGTACACCGCCGGGCCGTACATACTGGTGCTGAGCATGATACTGGTCGGCAGCGGATTCGACATACTGTATTCAGTCATACACATGGATTTCGACAAAAGGCATGGGCTGAAGACCTACCCTGTCAAGTACGGCGCGAAAAAGGCGGTCAGGATATCTTCCATGCTGCACTACTCCGCATCCGCACTGATACTGGTTTTCGCTGTAATGAGCGGCTATGCAGTGGTAATCGTCGGGGCAGTGGTTGCTGCGGTTGCACTGATGCTGCAGCACGTGGGGCTTGATGTGAAAAACGATGCGAGCATAGCGATGAGGATAAAGATATACAACGCCCTGTTCGCCGCCATACTGCTAGTATCCATAGCCATTGCGAGGCTTGCCTGAAGCGCCATGGCTGAGGAGCATTCAAAAAGGAATGGCGCTTGACGGGATTCATTCCGTATCGTCATAGTACGCGTCATCGGCGGTCACGCCGGTGAGCGACTCCAGGATCTTGTCCCTCATTGCGTGGGACCATTCGGTCTTGTCGGACATTATCCTGAGCTTATAGCCCTCTTCCTTGTCCGCGGTAAATAACCCTGTCTTCTTGTTGTACCTCTCTATTTCCGCTATTATCCTCTTTACGCCGTTCACGTCGCCGCTGGATAGTTGGTTGCCGTTGTCCCTTACTTCCTGCACCGACCTTATGAAGAACATGCCCATCTTTAGAATGTTGTCCGTGTCAAGTCCATATCCTATGGTGCTTACATCGGTTATGCCAAGAACCTTGGCCATGGACGCCATCTTGGCACTCAGGCCCTGCATCGTCTGCTCAAGACTTTCCTTCTGCGATTCCACCATTCAATCATCCGTATAATAGAATGCGCCATTCTGCATATATAACTGTTCTTATGCAGGTTACTGCCGGTAATCCACGCCGGGCGAATTGTTTATATAGGTGTTATATAAGAATATTCTGAATTGTACTGGTGTTACAATGATAGTATTCAGCTCGGCTACGGCCGGCTCCAATAGGACCAAGCTTGAGTCGGAGACAGTGGCCATGGCAAAGAGCAAGGGCAAGAAGCTAATAATAGTGAATCTGGTAGACGAGATGATAAAGGCTGCATCGGAGCTCAACAAGGACCTAGACCCGTCCACATTGCCAAACCTGGACAAGAAGGTGCTGGACGTGCTCAAGGAGGATGCGCTGCACGCAATAAACGACATGATAAAGGATAATCCCGGTACTGACTACATAATAGACGGCCATACGTCGTTCTGGTGGAAGAGCGGGCCGATAAGCCTCATGGACATAGACGATTTCAAGGAGCTCAAGCCGGATATCTTCATAACCATAGTATCCCCGCCGGGCGAGCTGGCAGAGTCGCTAAAGAAAAAGAGCGAGTGGTCGAACAAGAAGGTGGACCTTTACGAGGTGCTGCTATGGTCGGAGGTGGAGCTTTACACCACGGACCTTATAAGCAAGACGCTCGACAAGACCAACTATACCATCGGCGTGTCCGAGGATCCCATAACGCTTTTCAACCTGATATACCACCCGAAAATGCTCAAGATATACGCAAGCTATTCCATGGAGCACAGGGACGTCAGCTACAACAACGTCTCGAGGTTCGTGGCGCAGCTCAGGAAGATGGCCATAGTGTTCGACCCGAGGAGCGTGGACCTTGGCGCTTACAGGTACTCATACGACAAGAAGCTCAAGGAGATAGTATTCAACCAAACGGTCAGGAGGGACTACCACATGATAGACCAGGCTGACATGGTGGTAATACACTTATCAAGGCTCGTCTATTCCAGCGGAGTTGACAGCGAAAGGATGCATGCGCACAGCACCGGAAAGAAGGTGTTCCTGTACTTCCCATTCAGCAAGTACAGCCCGTTCACTCCTTACTTCGTTGACAAAATGTTCAACAAGGAGGCGGAGCTGCTAAAATCGCTGAAGGAGGTATCTGCAATGAAGGAGAAGGGCAGACGCGGCAGCAACGACTAATGATACAATCGTTATTGCTCCTCTATGTCTTCTATGTCAAGGTCGTGGTCTTCCCCGCCGCCTGATGCACCGGTTCCCGAACCGGTAAAATCCCCAATATTGAGCGGAGCGGCGCCATCGTCTTTCTTGCCCTCCTGTTTGGGTCCCTGTTCGCCGCCAGTTTCTTCTGGTGCAGCTTGAATTGAAGGCGACCTGGTGCTCCTGCCCGTTATGGTTTCTTTCCTCCTTATTATGTGCTCGATTTCCGCCTTCAGGAACTCAAGTTCGGCGTAGCCCACAAGCTCGCCTATATTGGACCCCTTGTAAAATATCTTCAGGGTAGGTGTAGAGTCTATCCCGTACTTCAGCGCGAGGGACATGTTGGAATCGCTCTTGTCTATCACTATGTTAAGTAGCTTGGCTTCCTTGTATTCCATGGAAAGCTTCTCGTATATGGGCTCCAGCCTCTTGCACCAGACGCAATGCGATCCGCTGAACTTTACTATCACCGGCTTCTCCTCCGGCGCCATGACTTCCCTATTCCAATCCTCGGCCTCTATTTCCTTTATCATTCGAATACCTCGATACGATGAGTGGGGGTCAGCTTACTCCTGTAGCAAGTATGTTGGAGTCTCCCATCTTGCTTTTCTTGGCGTAATAGTCCACTACATCCTTTATCTCGTCGGACTCTATAGACTTTAGGGCGTCTTCCAGTGTGAACCACTTGCACTCTTCCACGTGATCCGGCTTGGCGAATCCTCCCGAGCCAAAGCACAAGACATCGAAGTATATCGAGTGGTCGGCTTTGCCATCGCCACTCTTGGACGGTATCAGCTGCTTCACCGCAAGAGTGCCTATTGGATGCACGTTTATTCCTGCATGCTCCTTCGCTTTCCTCTTCGCCGCGTCAAGCACGCTCTCGCCGAACTGCACCGAGCCATAGGGAACGACCCATTTCATGCCGCCCTCTTGCTGCTTTATCAACAGAATCTTGTTCTCATTATCCAGAATATAGGCGCGTGTAACGACTTCTGGAAGTCGCTGCGCAATTCCGTGGTTCATAAAGGTCACCAGTATTTACTGGCGTGGGCGCTTATAAATCTTTTTATTTTAGCGGAAGTTTCGGTCGGCACTTTCGGCACTTTTGCGTCGACACAATCATTTCTGCTTTGCTGCAGTTACGATCTTTATCACGTCATTGTCCTTCAGCACATAATCCTTTGCGATCCTCATCTTCTTCTTCACATCTATCGCGTAAAGCATCCCTTTCGCGATGTCGGTGTGTATCTTCGCTGCAAGATCGTACGCCGTGGAGCCCTCATGGATGAGTATTGCATCCGGAAGCACGTTTCCGAAATGGTCCGAATACTTGTTCTCATCCTCCACTGGATATGCCACTATGTCATCCAGCAATCCGAAGACTGCGCGGTCTATCACTGCCTGCACGTTGGTGCCCTCCTTTTCTATGAACGCCCTCATGTACTCCAGGGCTTTCTTCTGCTCTTCGCTTACGTCCTCTTTTTTTATCTCGAAAGACCTGTTCCCGGAAGTGTACGCTATCACGCCCTGCCGGACGGCTTTGCGCAGCGCAAGCTCTACCGCGGCCGAACAGCCTATCACGTTGGCATCGCCGAATTTGGCTTTCAGATCCGATATGTGGCGAGGCGCTTCCTTGGAATCGGACTTGTTTGCCACTATTAGTATCGGCTTTGACACGGAGAGCAGGTTATCCGCGAATACATCTATGTCGTTGTCGGCCCAGTTTATGTTGCTGGATGTCAGGAAGCTCTTCTCTATCGCCGCTGATATCTGGTCCTTTGTCACTTTCAGCCCCGCAAGAACGGAGTGCAAAGCCTCGGCGGCGTCGGGATTCCTCGAAATCGTATTCATGTGGTTCCTAACTATGCCTGAAAGCCACGAGACCAGCTCCTTCTTTACCATGATGACGTCCTGCACCGGATCGTTGTTTTCCTGGCCGGACTGCAGACCTGCGGAATCGGTCTTGCCGCTTGCATCCACGACCAGCAGGTAAGCATCGGCTCCTGCCAGGTCATTGAGGAATTGGTTGCCCATGCCCTTGCCCTCGTGTGCGCCCTCGACGAGACCTGCGACGTCCATTATGTTTATCGGAAGCATGCGCATACCGTCAATGCAGAGCGAGTTCCTGGCCCTGCACTTCACGGATAGTTCCTTCTCGACGCACCGGGCCACCGCATACGCCACGCCGACGTTAGGATTTATCGTGGTGAACGGATAGTCGGCTATTGGCACCTCGTTCATCGTCAGCGCGGAGAAGAGCGTGCTCTTTCCCTTGTTCGGTGCGCCTATTATGCCTATCTGCATCCAATCACGCTCACTTGAACAGCTTTATCCTGACAACCTTCTTTTCCTTCATCTCGCGCAGCGCGTAATACGCGACTATGAGCGCAAGTATCGATACGATGCCTATAAGCAGGGACTCCTGCGGCATGCCGTACATCAACAGCATCAGCGCGACTATGCTTACCACCGATACATAAGGATAGAACGGGGAAACGAAAGCGCCCTTCATGTGCAGCCTCCTGAAGTGTATCAGGGAGAAGGATGACATTATATATGAGAATATCAGCCCGAAGTTTGCGATGGCGGCTATTATGTAAATGTTGCCGGTGAAGAGCATCACAGCGCCTATCAACGCAGATATGAGCACGGCGTTGGTGGCTACATCCCTGCGTTTGTTGAACGACCTGAATAGCACGGGAAGCAATTTGTCCTCGCTTATCTGAAATGCTATCCTTGATGCGCTGAGTATCATGGCCAGCGCTGCGGAAGCCGTTGCAATCAGCGCGCCTATGTCCACTATGATAAACAGGTAGCCCGGGGCGTGTGATGCATTGAGCGCGAACGACATCGGATCCGCAGCTATCTTATAGCTGGATGAGGGCGCCAGCAGCATCAGCGAGAATACCACAATTACATATACCACCATGCTTATCGACACGGCGGCCAATATCGCCTTCGCCGCGCCCAGTCCGCCGCCTTTTATTTTAGAAGTGAACGTGCTGATTGACTGGAATCCGGAATAGGCAAAAAGTATTACCACGCTTGCTGCGAATATGGGGCCTATGCCGCTGGTGGATGGCATGATCGAGAAGTTAGATGCGCTGAAAGGCCCTTTGACGAATGCTATCCAGAACGCGAATGCTATGAATGCAATCAGTATGGACAGCTTCACCAGCACCAGCACGAAATCGGTCTTTGCTGCCTTGGATATGCCGAGTATGTTAACGATTGTAAGCACGAATATCAGGAGCAGGGCGAAATAGGCGGTCATCGAGGCCTGCAGCCCGAGTATATTGGACAGGTAGGCGCCGAAACCAAGCGCGACGACGGATATGGAAGTCGCATAGCTGAAGTACAGCAGTATGCCGGTCACGAATCCCATCTCGCTGCCGAGGGCCTTGTACACGTATGAGTAGCTGGCGCCCTTTGCGTTTGGTACAATCGAGCCAAGCTCGCCGAACTGCAGCGCCATCAACAGGACCACTATGCCCACTATCAGGAACGCTATCAGCGCTTCAGGGCCCGCGAGAGCTATGGCCGTGCCGCTAAGTACGAATATGCCGGCCCCTATTATGGCGCCTAGGCCCACCGAAGCTGCGACAGGCACGCTTATACTGCCCTTTGACATAAGTCAGATATTGTAGCTACATCCTTTTAGTGTTAAGCCGCGGATGCGGTGTCCGCAATCCACACGTTGCGTGGCAATCCGTTCTATCATGCATGGAACGTTATACACGTCTGAAGCGGATGGATGCCATAAAAGGAGGAAGGACTGAAACTGGGCGATGATCCTACGTAAGATTTATATGCTAAAATGAAAGATTATAGATACGCGCAGGGGTAGCAAAGACTGGTCAAATGTGACGGGTTCAGGGCTCGTTCCCATAGCGGGTTCGTGAGTTCAAATCTCACCCCCTGCAAATTCGATTTACGCCGTCAAAGCGGTTATGACATTCCAAGAACAAATCCTCGAAGACCGAGCGCAGTGAAGAATGAATGAGTTGCGCTAATGGTCAGCGTTATTCCTTATTTCCATACGGGTAGATTTTCCGGATAGACTTGCGCAGCCTGCCGTTGAGCAGCAGGAATGTCTCGGATAGCTTCTGATAATGCGTGATGAGCAGTATTTCCAGGAAAAGCGCAAGGGATACCATCACTATCGCGGTAAGTGCGTAGCTCAGCAGCTCTATTATCTCGTTCACGCTGCTGAAACTGTTTATCTGCAACGACACCAATGTTGTCAGCGATATCAATATGTCTATTATGAGCGACCCGTATGCTATGCGCTCTAGGGCCTTCCGTGCCTTCTGCACACGCCTCATCGATCTTATTGATTGCGCCTTCATCCCGATCATTCATTTGGTTAATTATTCTTTATCGAACCGCTAGCGAGCTTGAACACGAGCTCTGACAGCTCGCTCTTTACATGCGCTTCGTTTTTCACTGCCACATTAATTTGCACGTCGATGCCATAATTGGAAACTCCGATATCTGTTATATTTACCTTGACATTCCCTTTCGCGCTTATCCCCAACTTTTTATTCCTGGCGATTCCGCGCTGCAACGCCCCCTTGAACTTAAAGAAGTCGACACTTATGGGAAGTTCCACCCGGAACTCTACGTTTATGGTGTCCGACGCAGAGTAGTTTACGACGGCGGCCTGGTTCATGACCCCGTTCGGCACAACTAGAACCCTGCCATCGTCAAGCACTAGCTTTGTATACATGAGGCCTATATTTTTTATAATCCCGGAATACCCTGGCGTTATTACCCTGTGCGCATATGACGGGGGCATCAGCCCATACTGCCACGTGGTGAATGTAACCCTTTCGCCCACGGCAAACGGCTTCGCAGCCATCATGGATACGCCGGCGAAGAGGTTGCCAAGGGTGGCCTGCGATGCCAAGCCTATGACTATGCCAAGGAAGCCGGCACTTACCAGCAAACCGGTCAGGTTTACCCCGAAAACCGCCAGTATCGCAAGGAATACTATCGTATACCCAAGCATCTTGACGACTCTGGTAAGCTGTACTTCGTCTATGGTTGGCCTGAATTTCCCATACGACAGTATGGCATTTGACAATGCGCTTATGGCCAAGTAACCGAACACCAACCCTGCCAAGGCAGCTGCAATTTGGTAGTATATCGGCACCGCGGGAATGTAAAACAGCGAGGGTTCATACGGCAATAGGATGCACAGTGCGGAGCCGATTATGGTAAATAGAACGAACTCCAGTACATACTTATAATGAGACTTCATGTCATACACCGCTATTTGCATTACAACATACTTGCAATTGACAGGCATGCCGCCGGCCATGCATGGATTTTAGTCCGATTATTTGGGGCACGTTGTTTTTTTAATTGTATCTGAATGCCAATTTATAGTGCAAACAAAATCCACCGTTTTACTTTACAGTGACTAGCTTGCGATTCTTGCTCGCAAGCTGTGCAACGAGATTTGATTAGTAAGCGCAGCGCCGAAAGCTCCGATTTGCTTTATGCAAAAAATAGCGGTTGGATGCAATATCCAACCGCAGTTTCAAAAACGCAGGATGCGATTACGCTTCCTGTATTGCTGCCTTCATCTTTGATAGCATAGCCTCGTCAGCCTCTGCCATCCCGTGTGCAGTCTTTGCATGCTCCTTTGCCTGTGTTAATAGAGCCTCTTCAGTTTCTGCCGTAGCCTCGAAATTGCATTCGAGACCCATGTTCTTGCATGCGAATTTTTTTGCCATTCGATTCACCTTAATATCTTTTTTTGTATCTTACATTAAAAACAGTTTTTATGGCGTTCCACAATTGTGGAACATTAGACAATTGTGGAAAGAAATTCATTTCCGGATCCAATGAAAAAATCGCAGATACAAGATACAATTAGCTTAAATATATGAATAAATCTAAAGACTCTGTATAGTGCTGGCAGTGGTGTTTTATGGAGGATTATGCAGCCAAAGGTTTGGTTGAAGGTAAGTTTTCCGCAAATGAATTGATAGACGACAACATAAACCTGATAAAGAATTTCGGCGCCTCGCACATAAGCAGCCTGGCTGACATGCCGGATTTCTACACGTTTAGGAACGGCCTGATATATTCGCACAGGGACTTCGGGCAGTTCTACGAAAAGATTAAGAAGGGCGAGAAGGCGGCCATAGTTTCGGGTTTAAACGCAAGCGGCTCCATACATATGGGCCACATAACCGTATTCGACACGAACCTATTCTTCCAGCAGAAATACGGCATGGACGTATTCATACCCATATCGGATGATGAAAGCTATGTGTCGCTCAAGGTAAAGACGCAGGAGGAGGGGCTCAAGAACTCGCTCAGGCTTGCCAGAAGCCTGATCGCTTACGGATTTGACACTTCAAAAACCAAGCTGGTCATAGACCAGCTGTACACTGAAGTTTACAACACCGCGATAAAGCTGTCGCGCGGCATAAACGTATCTGAGATAAGGGCCACGTACGGCTACAAGAGCGAACAGAACATAGGGCTGCATTTTTATCCCGCAGTCCAAGCCGCGCACATAGTCCTGCCGCAGCTGGGCGGCACACGCAATGTGCTTGTGCCCATAGGGCCGGATGAGGACACGCACCTCAGGATATGCAGGGACGTGGCCGAGAAATACGGATACACGAAGCCCGCGGTATTGCATACGGTATATCTGCCCGGGCTTGACGGGACGAAGATGTCCAAGTCGAAGGGAAACGCCATATTCCTGCTGGACAGGAAGGAGAGCATAAAGAAGAACATAATGTCGGCATTCAGCGGCGGCCAGGCCAGCATTGAGGAGCACAGGAGGCTGGGCGGAAATCCGGATATCGATGTGGCCTACATATACCTTAAGAGCTATTTCCTGAAGCCGGATGAATCTGCTGCGCTCTACGATGATTACAAGAGGGGGAAACTGCTGAGCGGGGAGATGAAGGCCATGCTGTTGGATCGCGTCATGAAGCGTGTGGATGAGTTCAGGGAGAGGTATGATAAGGTAAGCGTAAAGGATCTAGAAGCCGTGGTTCTCAGGGATGGGGATGTAGACCTGGCTTCAGTGGTGGAGATGAGCGGAGTGCTGGAGGAATGAGGCGCGCTTTACAATGATATTACTGGGTTTTTCGATTTCGATATTAGGGCCCGGCTCAATTCGTAGAACAGGTAAACATCGAGGGCGAAAGGCAGGTATCCCAAGTAGCCCACAAGCGGCATCTCGAAAAGTTTAAGCATAGGCATGCCCAACGGTATGTTGTATATCCATTTTGGGTAGGCCATGTAATTCCAGAATTCCCAGAACAGGCCCATTATTATACCTGCGAAGAACAGCTGCAGCATGCGGTTGCCCTTGCCCCTGCTGCACCATAGCACTATGCTGTCCCTTCCAAGAATGTAGTTTATCGGATCCAGAAGCAGGAAGAGGCCTATCCATACGAACGGGAACCCTACGTAAGGCGCGAATAGGGGCAGGAACACGGCTATTACCCCCAATATCATGAGAGGCATTGCAGCAAGGTACACATGGCTTTTGGGGCTCCTGTCCCTCCGTTTCCTGGAAAGCGATGGGAATTCCAACTTTATGCCGCTGAAGACCTCAAGCGCCATGACCAAAGTGAATGTTTCAAGAACTGCGGGCATTATCGTAGTGAAATCCACTATGTGCACGTACCAGATGTAGTTGATGTACGTCCAATTGTTGGTAAAGACGTTGTAAATCTCGAATATGAGCCAGAATGGCACCGACACCAATGCCATGAATGCGAATTCCTTGGCGTGATTGCTCATCAGCGACCTGCCCTTCATGTAGTATACGATGCTGTCGATGAACATTATGTAGCCGAACCATACTATCGGTATGTACCATTCCGCCAGTGGCTGTATCACAAGTATGAAATTTATATTGGCCAGCATCAGGAGCGCAAGACCCAGATATCCATACCATTTCAACATTCCAACACCAAGACACATTTTGGAGGGCGAGCAAGCTGCCTGATGTAAGCAATAATTTATTGGGGCGCCGACCTTTGGGCGTGCGATTCTCTCAAATTTTTAGGGCAATCCCAACGCGCAGCATAAACAATATTCTTTCTGTTGAAAAGGATTAAATAGCGTTGGCATCCTATAAATCATGGTAGTTTCATGGCAGATCGCAGCACGCTTGGAACCAACGTTGTGCCAAGCCATTATGTAATAGACATAGAGCCGGATATGAAGCAGTTCACTTATAAGGGGTCTGAAGTAATAGACGCGCACGTCTCGAGATCTGCCAAGGTCATAAAGCTGAACGCAAAGGAGCTGTCCGTCACGAACGCGAAGGTAATGGTAAACGGGGTTGAGCAGGATGCAGGAGTATCCTATGACAAGAAGAACCAGCAGGTCATACTTACGCTTCCCAAGGCGGTGCATGGGGACGCCAGGATAAAGCTGGATTTCGTAGGGGAGAACAACGACAGGATGTATGGATTCTATAGGAGCGAGGTCAAGGACGGGGCCAGCACCAGTTACATGCTTACATCGCAGTTCGAGGCTGCAGATGCGAGGGCCGCCTTCCCATGCTTCGACGAACCTGCGCTGAAGGCAACTTATGACCTCTCGCTTAAGGTCGACAAGGGGCTGGATGCCATTTCCAATATGCCGGTGAAGGAGAAGCGCGCAGAAGGCAACAAGCAGGTCTTCACTTTTGAGACTTCCCCAAAGATGTCAAGCTACCTGCTGTATATGGGGGTCGGCAAGTTCGATTATGTTGAGGACAAGGTCGGGAGCACTGTGATAAGGCTGGTTACGCCGCCCGGAAGGCAGGGCTATGCGGACCTGCCGTTGGAATACGCGAAGAAGGCAGTTGAGTTTTACCAGAGCTATTTCGGGATAGATTATCCTCTGCCAAAGATAGACTTCATAGCGGTGCCGGACTTCGCCGCCGGCGCGATGGAGAACTGGGGCGCGATAACTTTCAGGGAGAGGGCGCTGCTCTGCAACAACAGCTCGTCCGCGTCCACGAAAGAGAGCGTGGCGTCCACTATAGCCCACGAACTGGCGCACCAGTGGTTCGGCGACTTAGTTACCATGAAGTGGTGGGACGACCTGTGGCTTAACGAAAGCTTCGCCACGTACATGAGCTACAAGGCATTGGATAGCGCTTACCCAGAATGGAACGTCATGCTGCAGTATGCAAGCGAGGTGCAGGGCACGGCATTGGGCGCCGATCAGCTTAAGTCGACGCATCCGATAAACGTGCCTGTCGGGAGCCCGGCAGAAGCAGACGAGATATTCGATGAGATAAGCTACGAGAAGGGCGGCAGCGTACTGCACATGCTGGAAAGCTACGTGGGGGAAGCAGCATTCAGGAAGGGGCTGCACGAGTACCTGGCGAGCCATGCATACGGGAATGCCAGCAAGGCCGACCTTTGGAAGGCCATACAGGATGCGAGCGGGGACAAGAACGTATCGCGCATAATGAAGAAATGGCTGGACATGCCAGGGTATCCTCTGGTCGAGGTAAGGAAGGTCAGTGATGGTTTTGAGCTCAGGCAGAAGAAATTCACGCTGATAGGGGAGAAGAGCAACAGCGTATGGCCCATACCGGTGACGTTCTCAACTGAAGGAGGCGAAGGCAAAGTCCTCATGGACAAAGAGAGGATCGTCATAAAAACCAAGAGCCCTTGGATAAAGATAAACACCAAGCAGGCAGGCATATACAGAACCTCTTACGACAAGGATACGCTTTCTGAGCTGGGCGCGTTGCTGCAGTCAGGAAAGCTTGGGGGCCTTGATGCATGGGGCATAGAGAATGATCTTTTCGCCTTGGCAAGAGCCGGGAAAATAAATGTGAATGATTATCTGGACTTCGTGGATAGGTATTGCACAAATGCTGATTATCCGATGAACGAGAACGTGATAGGCAACCTGGATTGGCTGTCGACCATGTTCTATGGCAAGCCGGTTTCGGATCGGATAAATGAGTCCATAATAAAGGTAGGCGAACCCCTGCTGGACAGGCTCGGATGGGCGGTCAAGGGTGGGGAAAAGGACATCGACACCATGCTAAGGGGCGCGGTGATTTCAGCGCTGGGACAGGCAGGTTATGCGCCTGTTGTAAGCATGGCGGAAGCCATTTTCAGGGACTCGTTCGCACAGGGCCAGATAGACAGCAACCTCAGGGGTGCGATATATTCCATAGTCGCGTGGAACGGCGATGCGAATACGTTTGACACTTTCGTGAAGCGCTATGAGACTGAGACCGACCCTGCCGAGAAGATAAGGCTGCTCAAGGCGCTAGGCATGTTCAAGGATCCGCAGCTGATAGAGCGCGCGTTAGGCATGTTCTCATCCGATACGATAAGGCTCCAGGACTCGCACGTAATACCGTCCGTGATAAGCGGCAACCCTGTCGGCAAGGACATGATATGGGAGTGGACGAAGGCCAATTGGAAGACTTTCATGGCGAAGTATGGCAGCGGAACGCACATGCTGGCCGATTTCGTGGAAAACCTTGGGCTGGGCAATGGCGACAAGATGCTTGATGAGGTGAAGGACTTCTTCGCCAAGGGGTCGAACATGCGGGATGACATAAGCATGAGCGTCAAGCAGGTGATGGAGCGCATAGCCATAAACACTCGCTTCATGGAGGAGAACGCCCAGGAGAAGAAGGACGGGGACAGGGCAAGGCGGAAGTCCGCATCGTTCTGAAATCAGCGTTTGAGCAGCGGCAGCACATTTTCCCTTATGGACTTTATGAGCTCGCCGTTCGGCATGGCCATGCCGTTATGCTGCACTATGAAAAAAAGTGCCTCATCGAACCCGGAAATCTTTGAGAGATTGACCAGTACTTCTTCTATCCGTTTATTCGGATTTATTGTTACTACCTGCGTTAGTTTCATACCTTATCCCATTGTTGTTCTTGTATTATATTTGCCTAAAACTTATATGCCCGTTTCTTTTCGCATTCATCCCCTATCTCAAGGATAGGGGCTTTCTGCTATGCATTCTGTAAAACAGGTAAACGGGCTTACGGCCAGACTTTATCGCCTCATCTATCCGCTTTATTATTTCAATGAACCTTTCAGGAGGGTTTGCGCCATCATTGCTTATCCCGCAATCCACCACTTCATAATCCATATGCGCGCTGCCCAAGTACACTACCGTTTTTATGCCTGCGGCGGCTAGATCTTCTGCAGTAGTTATGCCTCCGAAGTATACGTCTTCGGTCAATTTTTTCATTTGGAACGCCGTGCCGTATTTCAGGTAGAAATTTATAGAAAGGTATTTATAAGCAATTATTTATAAAGGAGTTCGGAATGTCTTTGTCGGAATGCGGTTTATGCATTCTGCTGACATAGAAAGAGTGGTAAAATGAAGATACTCGAAAGAGGCATACTATCAGCTGCTGAAGAGGACGACGATGATGACATGGACGAGGAAGACGACATGGACGAGGATGAAGAGGACGACGACGACATGGACGAATCATGATGGCGCACAGGTTTCATTCACCATTTCTTAATCATTTATCCTTTTTATTGTGCCAGCACCGATGGCACTTGTTAATTTGCTTTTTAGTACAGCGAAAGCAAAGCAAAAGTATAATAATAGTAAATCGACATAATTTAATCTCGTATGAAGGCCGGTGCATATTCGTTAGCCGACCGACGTTACAAATAGTGATTGATTGGCTGAGGGCATAGAGTTGACCGTTGCAGGCGCGCTTGTCACTGATGATGGCAGGGGCATGGCCAGGATTGACTCTAAGGCGAGAAAACTGCTGAACGTAATGGCAGGCGACATAATAGAGGTAAAGGGCAAGAGGAGGTCTACTGCCGCAGTTGTCTGGCCGGCCCACCAGCAGGACGAGGGCCTTGATTTCATAAGGATTGACGGTTACATAAGGCAGAACATCGGAGTCGGGATAGGGGATAAGGTTTTCGTTGCAAAGGCAGAGGTGAAGAATGCGGAGAAGGTCGTACTTGCCCCGCCGCCCAACCAGCGCACCCCGATATCGCCGGATTTCTCGGAATACGCAAAGAATAAGCTTGAGGACAAGCCATTGGTAAAGGGTGACGTAGTGCCTGTCGCCATGTTCGGTTACGTTTTCAATTTCGTAGTCGCCCAGGTTACACCGCACGGAGTCGTGCGTGTCGTAAAGGAGACCCAAGTGGATGTGAGGACCGAGCCGGTATCTGAATCTATGGTGCGCATAGGAGAAGTGCACTACGAGGATATCGGGGGGCTGAAGACTGAGATACGGAAGATAAGGGAGATGGTAGAGCTGCCGATAAGATATCCGGAGCTTTTCGAGAGGCTGGGCATAGAGCCGCCAAAGGGCGTGCTATTGTACGGATCTCCAGGTACTGGCAAGACGCTGCTTGCAAAGGCGGTGGCTAACGAAAGCGACGCCCATTTCATAGACATATCCGGGCCTGAACTGGTCAGCAAGTTCGTAGGGGAGAGCGAGGAAAAGCTAAGACAGATATTCAACGAGGCGAAGGACAAGGCCCCCACAATAATATTCATGGATGAGATAGACGCCATAGCCCCGAAAAGGGAGGAGGCCACGAACGAGGTGGAGAGGCGCATGGTATCGCAACTGCTGGCCCTTATGGACGGAATGAACTCCAGAGGCCAGGTCATCGTGATAGGCGCTACGAACAGGCCGAATGCGATAGACCCTGCACTTAGGAGGCCGGGCAGGTTCGACAGGGAAATAGAGATAGGCGTACCGGACAGGAATGCAAGAAAGGAGATACTGCAGATACACACCAGGAACATGCCGCTTGCGAAGGACGTCAACTTGGACGAGCTTGCGGATATGACGCACGGTTACACTGGAGCGGACCTGACATCGCTTGCCAGGGAATCAGCCATGGTATCACTGAGGCACATTCTGCCCAAGATAATCGACAAGAAATCAGTACCTAACGAGGTGCTGATGAGCCTTAATGTTTCAAGAAACGATTTCAGGGACGCTTTCACCATGATACAGCCAAGCGCACTCAGGGAAGTTTTCGTCGAGAGGCCGAACGTCCATTGGGATGACGTGGGAGACCTCGAGGAGGTGAAGGCGCAGCTGAAGGAGGCGGTAGAGCTGCCGATAAAGAACCCGGAGGCTTTCGAGAGGATGGGAATAAGGCCTGTCCGCGGAATCCTTCTAGTTGGGGCGCCTGGCACTGGAAAGACGCTGCTTGCAAAGGCGGTGGCGACTGAGCGCGAATCCAATTTCATATCCATAAAGGGGCCTGAACTGATGAGCAAGTATGTAGGGGAGAGCGAGAAGGCGGTCAGGGAGGTCTTTAGGAAGGCTAGGCAGGCGGCCCCGTGCATAATATTCATAGACGAGATAGATTCGATAGCTTACTCCAGGAACGGGGATGACATGGGCGATTCGATGGTGACGGAAAGGGTCGTCGACACACTGCTGACAGAGATGGATGGGCTGCAGGAGATGAAGAACGTCATAGTGCTTGCCGCTACGAACAGGCCTGACATAATAGATACTGCTTTGCTTAGGCCAGGCAGGTTCGACAAGATAATAGAGATACCTATGCCGAACAACACGGCGAGGCTTGCCATTTTCAAAGTCCACACCAAGCGCATGCCGCTTTCTAAGGACGTCGACCTGGAGGAGCTGGCGAAGATTACCGAAAATTACACTGGAGCAGAGATAGAAAATGTATGCAGGGAAGCCGGAATGCAGGCGATAAGGACCAACAGGACGGTTGTATCGAAGGAGGACTTCGCGCGGGCCATGCAGGAGATCAAGCCCGCAATACCGAAGGAGCTGCAGGACCGCATAGCGAGGTTCAAGGATGAACCCGAAAACATGTATAGATGATTAATGGAGTGATTTGTTGAAACTAGTATATTCTGATACGAAGACAGGAAGGACCGGCAACAGCGAGCTGGATACCAACAAGGCAGCGGTGCTCATAGGAATGAAGGTCGGGGAGACGGTGGAAGGTTCTGTCTTCGATCTGCCCGGTTACAAGCTAAAGATAACAGGCGGCAGCGACAAGAGCGGGTTCCCTCTCGTGCCCTCAATAAGCGGGTCGATAAAGACAAGCATGTTTGCACTACGCGCGAAGTCAGGAGCCAATAAGGGGCAGTACGAAAGGACCACGGTCAGGGGGAATACAGTGGCTGCGGACACGATGCAGGTAAACACCGTCATAGTGGAGTATGGAAGCAAGCCCATAGACGAGATCCTGCCGCCTAAGGCCAAGGAGGGAGCAAAGGCGGATTCTGGCGAGGGTAAAAAGTAAGCTTAAGGTGTGATTTTGAGTTTTGAGCAAAGCGTAATCAACATAGGTACTTTGGGCCACATAGACCATGGCAAGACATCGCTCACAAGAGCGATAACCGGCACGTGGACTGACAGACACAGCGAGAGTCTGAAGAGGAACATGACCATAAAGCTTGGTTACGCCGATGCAGTGATAAAGAAATGCGAAAACTGCTCAGGGGCGTCCGCTTACACTACGGGAGACAAATGCAAGGGATGCGATGGCGAGCCGCGGCCGTTCATCAGGATATCCATGCTTGATGCACCCGGCCACGAGACCCTTATGGCAACTGCCATAGCGGGATCCAGCGTGATAGACGGCATACTTTTCGTGATAGCGGCCAACGAACCGTGCCCCATGCAGCAGACCAAGGAGCACCTCATGATAATAAACATACTGGGGCTCAAGAACGTGGTAGTCATACAGAGCAAGGTGGACCTGGTCGGCAAGGAGGGAGCGATCAAGCACTACAACCAGATGAAGGAGTTCCTGAGGGGCAGCAGCATAGAGAATGCGCCGATAATACCGGTAATGACAAACCAGAACATAAACGTCGATGCAGTGCTCGAGAAGATAGCCAACATGAGCATACCGAAGAGGGATGCGCAGGCAAATCCGCTCATGTACGTAGTCAGGTCGTTCGATGTCAACAAGCCAAGCATGGACGCGTCTGAGCTAGTTGGCGGCATAATAGGGGGAGCAGTGGTGCAGGGGGCATTCAAGGTAGGCGATGAGATAGAGATAAGGCCGGGCATAAAGATGGAGGAACGCGCGAAGAGGGAGAATTATACTCCGATAATAACCACCATAACAGGCATGAGCACAGGCACCGGCCAGATCGAGCAGGCCGTGCCCGGAGGGCTGATCGGCGTATCTACTGAAGTGGATCCAGCCTTCACCAAGGCTGACGGTCTCATGGGCAATGTGGTGGGCCACGTCGGCAAACTGCCGGATACTGTGACAAGCCTTGTGCTAACTTACTTCAAGCTTAACAGGAATGATATACCGGAGCAGGGGATGAAGGAGAACGACCCACTTATACTAGGCATTGGAACTGCCACATCGGTAGGCTATGTCAAGAAAGCGAAAAAGGACAGGCTTGAACTTGAGCTCAGGCACCCTGCCTGCGTTGCCAAGAACACCAAAGTGGCCATAATGAGGAATCTGGGCCAACGATGGAGGCTGACTGGCTACGGCATAATAAACTAGGCGTGCCCGCATTCAGCCGCGCTTAGTGCCTGAAATCTTTATTATTTTCTTTACCTCTTCCTCTACGTCGAATTTCGCCCCCATTCCCTGCAGGTCATAAAGCGGATACGCTATCGATATGTCCCTGAGCAACTTTGCCTCTGTTAGTATATCGGCTTCATCTGCGAGGGGCAACTCGGCGTTTATGGATCTGCATGTCATCGAAAGTATATTCTCAGCCAGCGATATGATGCCGTCATTGCTCACCAGGCCCTCGCTTATTATCCTCCTTGACTCCTCCATCCCCCATTTGTTTTCGCGGCCCATGTCCACGAACGCCTTGCCAAAGGAGCGCATGAACTCCGCGGCAACCGGATAGAATACCTTGTAGAATATGAAGCCGAACGGCTTGGCGTATGCATCCCTCAGTATCACATTAAGCGCTATGAGCCTTTCGTATGGATTGCGTATTTCGCTTATGACCCGGAAGACATCGACCAGTTCCTCTGGAGGGACCCCTACCTTGTAGTTAAGCCCTTCTATAAGGTTCTTTATCGCCCTCATCCTGGACGCGTTCAGGTCGGCCATTTCGACCAGATACTCCTTGTACCCGGGCAGGCCATCGTTAAACCAATCCACGGCCCACTGCGCCCTTATCTCGGATATCCTGCTCTCGCAGTAATAGAATATGCTGAGCAGGCGCACGACGGAGCCCATCTTTATTGTTAGACCGTTAGGCAGCCTGATGCACTTGTCGGTGACCTCTCCTTTCTTCCTTTTGACCTCTATGAAACTCATGGCGCGCTTTATTGCCTTGGCAGGGCTTCCCCTCACGTACTTGTACAGGTACGGCCCCATCCAGTTTGGCAAGCCGTATTTCTGCAGAACGCCGTCTATCAGTCCGCTATTGTGGTCCATTGCCGCACCGATCCATGCGATGAATAGATCGCTTTACGCAACGGCAACCGCAAAAGCAGTCCGTTGCAGATAAAATATAACTGAGTAATAATTTATACTTTACGCTTATGCCTTCAGGCCCGTTAGTGCCATTCCAGGTCCATTGCCGTGGCATTGAATCGGCATTGCGACAGCTAGTATTACAATGCAAATACGGATAGCATTAAGTAGCGCGCTTTGAGCCGGCATGTTTGCCATGCCCTGCGCAACCGCCCTACGTGCCTAGGCATGGGTAGCTTTATGAAACTGCCCGGAACCTGCACTGCGGCCGCCTGAGGCCGGTAAAATCATATGTCGCCCCTCTCCGAAGTGTACAGGAACATCTCATTGTAGGTTCTTGATACCTGGCCTGCCCTTATGCCATATATCGCCTTGACGTTTTTCCTGTATGCCACCTCTATGAGCCTTTGCGTTATTATGCCGTCGAATACTATTGCGTGTATCCCCTTGTTGAAGCTCTGCACCGTTTGTATGAGCTCCCTTATTGGTACCTCGGTAAAATTGCCCTCCGCATCGTATATCCTGCCCCTTAGCGTGTCATGTAGCTCTCCGAGAGCCGAAGCGAGGTTTTCGTCCATCGAAGCCTTCTGCTTCTCCTGATCCTGCTGGGGTGGGCTTTCGTCTATCGATTGTATGTCAAGCTGCTCGGCAGTTGGCTTATTGGGCGCTGCGTTGGGCTGTTTGGCGGATACGACCTGTTCCACCGCTGCCTGTGGCCTCTCCACATCCGGCTCCGTCTTGTCCTTAGACATCAGCCTTGAGGATATCTCGGATGGGCTTGGGACGCCTGTGCGCGATGGGGCAGATGACCTCTGCTGCATCGGCTCCTGCCTCTGCTGCGGCGCGGACGCAGGCAGGCGATGGCCTGGCTGGCTGCCCTCCTCCCTCTGCTGCCTGTCGCCCTTGTTCTTTAGGTTGTGGAATATCTGCTCCGTCGGAACCCTTGACCTCAAAGACTTTATTATCTCCTTCCTTGTGAGTTCCTCCACTTCCTTACCGTCTGGCGCTTTAGCTATGAAGTCTATTTCAGCTGCATTCACTATGCCCCTCGCTATTATGTCTCCTCCCCTGTCGCCGTCCACGAAGAGCGTCGTCTCCTTGGCAGCTGCGAGGTTTATTATCGTCTTCGATATCGTGCCTGCCGCTCCGCCCACGGCTACGCAGTTGGTTATGTCGTTCCTGAGCAGGTTGACCACGTCGGCCCTGCCTTCCACCAGTATCAGGTCCTCGCTCTTGTCTATCTCGGGCCCTGACGGCAGCTGGTCGGCGCCATAAGTCGTTACCACGCTGGACTTTACGTCCGCTTCGACTAGGTCGCTTATCTCCTTGCTGTCAGGCATCTCAGTGGTTATCAATGTCTTGACCAACTCCTTGGCCCTGTCTATGATCTTCTTCCTCTTCTCGTTCCTCGTATCCTCTATCTTGTTAATCTTGAATGTAGTCTCGAACGGGCCTACCCTGTCTACGGATTCTATGGCCGCGCCCAGTATGCACGTCTCGACCCTGCCGAGCGATGATGGAAGGAATAGCTTGCCAAGCGTCCTGTTGCCCGAAGTGGCGGCTTCTATCTCTATCCTGCCTATCTTGCCGTTCTTCTGCAGCTCCCTCAAGTCGAGGTCGCCGCCCAGCAGCCCTTCTGTCTGTCCGAAAACAGCGCCTATTATGTCAGGCTTGTCTACCATGCCAGATATCTCGAATCTGGCTTCTACCATGTATTTTACTATGTCTATGTATGTTTTTGCCATGCTGATCATCTTTTCGTGAAACACCAAATGGCATAGTCACGGAGGATCCTATTCGGTAGCAGGAATAGCGCTTACGCTTCAGGCCGTTTACCGGTCAAAGGCGCGGCTAGAAAGCTAACCGTGCGAAGAATAGTAAAGCATGAAACATAATTCACTATTTAACCACCGAAACCTCAATGACTATACGATACTATTATAATACAGGCAATATTTAAATGTGCCTATTGGGCAATTTCTGATGTCATAAGGCAGTAAAATCTGCAGATTTGACGCCTAGTCGGGATAGGATATTACAGGATGGATATATACGGCGAAAGTAGCCAAAAGGCAAGAAAAGTGCATGAAATGCATGCCGCATCGCTGAACCTTTCCTACAGCGGTCAGACAAACATGGTTAGGCTATCTCTACCTCCACTTCAGAATCCTCTTCATTGGACATAGAGTCTTCAGCGATTGAGGCTGACCCGTCATCCAGCGCCAGACCCTCGCTCAGTATCGCCTCCAGCGTCCTTGATATCTCAAGCGCGGTCTTCCGCGTCACGGTATAGTTCTTCTCCGCCAGCCTGAGTTCGCCAAGCCTTATGAAAAACCAGCCCTTGCCGCTCATGCGCCATGCTATGAAGGTGTCCATGCCTGTGTTCTTCTCCCACTCAACCAAGACCTCGTACTTGTCCGGCTCAATTGAGAGGCTGGTATTGTCCCATGCCTTGCACTCGAAAGCGAAGCCCTTCCTGCCCTTCATGGCTATTATGTCCGGGCTTATCGCATTAACGCCGCTTCCCGCACTCCTCATAACCGAGTACTTTCTCGTGTAGAACTCGTTCAAGAGTTCCCTCTCGCCTCTAGCACCCTTTGCATACCTAGTCACTGAATCGCCGTAAATATATCGATTGCAATGATTTTTAATGTTTTCCTATGGCGAGGCTTTGCTACCAAAGTACGAGAATAAGGCTACTTTAGGAGCAGATTTGTAACTTTAGGAGCAAGCATTAGCTCGTTTATCTAAGCTATAATTGGTCAATACTTCTTTTCATATAATCCCGCACTTCTTCTGGTGTAGGTCCTTCCGTTGAAGAGAAGGTAATTGGTGCCCAATGTGGTGTTTTGTATTGCTTTCGGGGATCTTTTGCTATTGGAAGGGTTAATGCTTTGCCATCAATCAAATAGCATAAAGTGGCCATTTCACCTGCTCCAGTAACGTGTATCTTTTTTTCTTCAGTTAGGGCAGCGTATGCTGCCAAAACAAGGGCATTTTTTGTTGCCCAGAGGATAACATTTTCATTATTTGGAAGTGCCTGTGTAACATTACCATAACTTTCATCTACAAATCTATTAGCCGTCATGAACTTTTCTAATTCTACAAAGCTAGTACCTTGATGAAACTTTATATATTCATATGCCTTATCCTTAATTACTCCAAAGTTCTTATGTGCGTTCGCAATATCCTGCATCGTAGTCATACTCGTTCACTAAGCATATCAATCTTCATAAGAGATATAATAACATTTGGATTAAAGTGGCTCTTTACCTAAAAACAAAAATTACGAATAATAAAAATGCAAGTTAATGATTAATATTGCAAAGTACTATGGCGATGTGAGAATCATGTCCGGATATGCCATGAGCAAACCGTTCACTGCGCACATAGGCTACATGCAAACTAAATTTATAATTATCCTGATAAATCAATTACGTGGATTTAATCAAACGAGGTAGTTAGATGGAAAAACTTTTCCGACATGATATAGATGACCTTGGGGCCTTCTACCATTTCTCCGATGAGGAACTGAAGGTGCTGGACAACGTTGACAAGGCAGTTGAGGAGCTTTCGGTATCAGAAATGGAATGCTACCTTGACCACAAGGTCAATGTGGAAGGGCCAAGGATAGCAAAGAAGTACGGGCTGCAGCGCATACCGATAAAAAAGGAGTATGGCGGCTTGGGCATGGCGCCGCTCGTTTCCGCGCTTGCAAAGATGAGGTGCGGGCAGATAGGGCTGGGCTTCTCCAGTTATCTCAACGTACAGCTTTTCCTCACCGAGCTAACCTTGCAGAGGTGGGGAAGCGACGAGCAGAAATCCAAGTACCTGAAACCCGCAGTCAATGGCGATTCAATACTGGCATTCGGGCTCACGGAACCGGAGGTAGGCAGCAACCCTGCGTCGATGAAGACAACGTTCGAGAGCAAGGGAGGCAAGTATGTAATCAACGGGTCCAAGTACCTGATTACCAACGGGCAGCGTGCGGACCACGCGATAGTGTTTGCAAGGGAGAAAGGCAATACCGAACCCAACGGCGGCATAACGGCGTTCCTTGTAGACACGAAGAGCGCAGGCTTCAGCGTGGCGCTGGAGCTGAGGGAGAAGATAGGCCTATTCACCTCCGATACGGCAATGCTAGAGTTCAAGGATCTTGAGGTTTCCGAGGAGGACATCATCGGGCCGAAGGGCAAAGGGCTTCCGGTAGCGTACTCTGCACTGCTCAACGGAAGGGTAGGCATAGCATCCGGATGCGTAGGCATAATAGAGGGCTGCATGTCTGCAGTGATAGAAAGGGCGAAGGAGAGGGTGCAGTTCGGCAAGCCGATAGGCAAGCACCAGCTCATACAAAAGCACATCGCCGAGATAAGGCAGAACCTGGAGATGGCCCGCTGGCCAACATACGTAGCAGCGATGAAGAAGGCGGAGTACGAGAAGGATCCGAGCAACAAGCAGCTGCTCGAGGAGACTGACTTGCGCGCATCGCTCGCGAAGAAGATAGCCTCCAGGCTTGCTTTCGACTCTGCGGATCATGCCGTGCAGATATTCGGCGGGTTCGGATACTCTCTCCTGTCCCCCGTAGGCAGACTATTCTGCGACAGCAGGGTCACTAGGATATACGAGGGTTCGGATGAGATACAGGAGCTGAAGATAGCGTCGATTATGCTCGGGAAGGGATTCGAAGCGTTTGAATAGAACCGGATTTTGGTTAAAGAGGTGACATCCTCCCACCCGTGAACGGTGTGGGATTTCCCGCTCACTTTGTTAAAGGGTTAAGGGCCGCTGCCCTGCGTTGGCCTTCCTGGCGGAGTAGCTTGAGGCGGCCATGGTGGCCTTTATCCTCATGAGTATGTCGCGCATCCTCTTCTCCCTCATCCTTGAGACCAACAGGTACATCTCGTCCTTTGTGCCCTTGGTCACCATTGTTATGACTTCGCCGAACTTCATGCGGCCTGCCCGGCCTTTGCGCTGTATGCTCCTTATCTCGCTCGGCACCGGCTCATAGAATACGACGGCATCCACGCTGGGTATGTCAAGCCCTTCCTCGCCTATGGACGTGGCGACCAGTATCCTGAACTTGCCCTGCCTGAAATCCTCTATCGCCTGCTGCTGCTGGGATTGGGTAATGCCTTCCTTCTTGCCGACGAATATCATGGAATTAAGCATGTTCTTTAGCAGCATTTCTGATATCATCTTTGCGGTGGAACGGTATTGCGCGAACACTATGACGCTCTTGTCGCTGAGCTGCCCCTTGAGCAGCTCTATGAGGGCGAACACCTTCTGGTGCTCCTGGCCGTTCGCAACTGCCGCCTGAACCATCGAGAGAGCGCTGTTGACCTCCTTGTTGTTCAGTATGCTCTTGACAACCCTGCTCTTCAGCTCCTTGCCCTGCAGCGACTCGAAGTACTTGACGAACGGGGTGAGGCCCTCCGTACTTATTAAGTCATACGCGTGGACCAGGTCGAGAACGTAAACGTAGTTGAACAGAGCATTGAACTTGTAATTGCTGGCCTGTATCTTGTCTATGTTCCTGCCTATGTCGATGAGCCTGCCCTTCGGCATGTTCTCGAATTTGCTGAAAGGGCTCAGCCCGGTCCTGTAAAGGTTGCCAAGATGCAGGTCTATTATCGGCTTAAGCATGCCAAGTACCGAATCGATGAGCTGGCTCTTCTTGACATACAACACGCTCATCTCTTTGTCCATGACGTACGGTTCCACATCCGGGTCGATTGAGACCCTCAGCTCTATGTTCTCGACGCCCAACGCCCCTACCAGCGCGTCTATCTTCTTCTTGTTGCTGCCCGGAGACGCGGTCAGGCCGAGTAGCTGCACGCCCTTCAGCTTCGCTTCGTCCGCTATGTACGTGTAGGCGTACTTGCCCACCGCCTTGTGGCATTCATCGAATATTATTATGCCGAATTCGTCAAGCGAGAGCGCACCGGACTTGAGGTCGTTCGCTATCGTCTGCGGCGTAGCCGCAATGACCCTGGCACTGGCGTTCTGCTCCTTCCTTGCTGCGCGTGCGGACGCTCCGGTCAGCAGCGCTATCGAAGTGGGCTCGATGTTGAGCATCCTCACCAATGAATTGTAGTGCTGCTCGCTTAGGGGCTTTGTAGGGGCCATGAGCATTGCGCGCTTTCCCTCGCTCAGCGCCCTTGCTATGGAGAGTATCGCTATTAGCGTCTTGCCAAG
Organism: Microcaldota archaeon; assembly: GCA_021818545.1. Classification (GTDB taxonomy): domain Archaea; phylum Micrarchaeota; class Micrarchaeia; order Micrarchaeales; family Micrarchaeaceae; genus JAKATK01. The sequence goes on along the minus strand of JAKATX010000002.1, from coordinate 73,130 downwards.
GCCCGTAGGCAGTACAACCAGGGTATTCTTGCCTGCGCCTATGCTAGAAGCTATGTTTATCTGGTAGCTCCTAGGCTCTACCAGTTCTGTATGCACTAGCTTTGTGCAGTCGCCCAGCTCATCCCATAATGGGGCCATAACAAAGGATTATGATTCAAACAATTTATAATGTTAGTAAGGAAGTGAGCGGATTAAGCGATTGTTATTTAAATTTTAAACCATAAGACATTGTTGGCGCTGCAATAGCTCAGTGGGAGAGCGCCCCGCTGAAGACGGGGCGGTCGCAGGTTCAAATCCTGCTTGCGGCAATCATTTTTCTTGGGCAGCATGGTGCGTTTGCCGCGCCGTGGGCCCGGTCAAAACATCTTTGACAGCCAGTGCTATGTCAAGATATGTTTGGTGGGCCAGTTCCGCTTTGGCTCTGCACGAAGATGACACGGCGCAGCAAGCAAGAGGGTCAATTGCCCTCCTTTAGCAATGCAGGTATGTCCTGCGGATACTGCGCCACTTTCACGCCTGCGGCATTAAGCGCCTTTATCTTGGAATCGGCAGTGCCCTTGCCCCTGCTTATTATGGCCCCGGCGTGTCCCATCCTTTTTCCTGGAGGCGCGCTCCGGCCGGCTATGTAGGCAACGACCTTTTTCTTGAAGCCCTGCTTTATGTATTCGGCGGCGTCCTCTTCTGCAGTGCCGCCTATCTCTCCGACAAGCACCACAGAATTCGTATCCTTGTCGTCCTTCAGAGCCTTAAGCATGTCAAGGAAACTCAACCCTACAACCGCGTCACCGCCCAGACCAAGCACGGTGCTCTGTCCCATTCCGGCATCGGTAAGCGCCTTTACTATCTCGTAGGTAAGGGTGCCGCTCCTGGACACTACTGCGACATCGCCCTTCTTGAATATGTGATTGGGCATTATGCCCATCTTTGACTCGAATGGCACGGTTAGGCCGGGGCCGTTGGGCCCTATCAGGGTGATGCCGTTCCTCTTCGCGTTAGCGTACATCTCCATCTCGTCGTGCTTTGGTACGTGCTCTGTTAGTATGTATATGAGCTTTATGCCGCCTGCCATGGCCTCGAAGAATGCGTCCTTCACGAATGGCGCGGGCACGCTTATCATGCTGGCGTCAGGCTTGAGGTGCATGCACTCTGCAACAGTATCGAAAACCGGAATCCCGTTCACTGCGGTGCCGCCCTTGCCGGGGGTTATGCCCGCTACCACGTTAGCTCCGAACCTGACCATCTCCGCGCTATGGAAGGAACCCTGATGCCCTGTTATGCCCTGCACTATTATCTTGCTATTTTTATCTATGAATACCATTTGAACACCTACTTGGACAGTTCCGCCACCTTCTTGACGCCGTCGGTCATGTTCGGGAACGCATGTATGCCATTCTGCTCAAGTATCTTGCGGCCCTCCTCCTCGTGGACACCTGACAGCCTCACGACAAGCGGTATGCTTATCTTGAACTCGTTCTTGGCAGCCACTATTCCCTGCGCTACGGTGTCGCACTTTGTCACGCCGCCGAATATGTTGACGAATATGGATTTTGGATTCGCCTTTAGTATAAGAGGGAATGCGTCCTTCACTATGTCGCTGTTGTCCGTTCCGCCCAGGTCGAGGAAGTTCCTCGGCTTCAGGCCGTGGAGAAGCAGTGTGTCGAGCGTGGCCATTGTGAGGCCTGCCCCGTTTGCCACGACTCCTATCGTGCCGTCAAGCTCCACGAATGAATAGCCCTTGAGCCTGGCCTCGTTCTCCAGCTCGGTCAAGTCATCGTATGAGCCCTTGATGTCTGGATGCCTGAATAGGGAATCCTGGTCCATGCTGACCTTTGAATCTGCGGCCACTAATTTGCCGTCGTTTGTTATCACAAGCGGGTTTATCTCGACCAGCTCTGCATCATACTGCTTGAAGAGCCTGTAAAGCCCGGACAGCATCTTGGAGAATTGCTTGGATAGATCGGCATTCAAACCTAGCGCCTTTGAAGCTGCAGTCGCCATGTATGGGCTGAATCCCACGAATGGGTCGATCTGCTGCATGAATATGTCGGAATCGCTTACGCTTTCTATATCGACGCCGCCCTTCTGGCTCACCATTATGATGGGCTGCTTCCTGGACGTGTCTATCGCTATTGAAACGTAAAGCTCCTTTTCTATGCTGAGCTTGCCCTCTACCAGCAGGTTATTGACCTTGAGGCCTTTGAGGCGCGCAGCGAAAAGCTCCTTCGCTATTGCCTTGGCCGAATCAAGATTGTCGGCAAATTTTATTCCGCCTGCCTTGCCCCTTCCGCCAACTAGGACTTGGGATTTTATGGCCACGGGCCACTGCATCTGCCTGCCGTCAAGCTCCCCATCGTTCGATATTACAAAACCATCAGGCACAGGTATGCCGAATTTCCTGAAAAGCTCCTTCCCCTGGAATTCGAAAAGATTCATTCACGCGCCCACTAAAGTTTAAACATTAAGGCAAGGAGAAACCGTTATCTTGCCCGAGGACTTAATTTGGTGGCAAAGTTAATATTCGTTTGCAATGAGGATTGCGCAATTCGCTTGAATTTTGTTTGTTTGCGCTTAAGACAGAACTAGCTGCACTGCATATTAACTTTTATTAATGTTGCTGCCGAAATTTATGAGTGGTAGGCGATCGTAGTCTAGCCTGGTAGGACGCAGGCTTGCCAAGTCTGCAACCCGGGTTCAAATCCCGGCGATCGCAAATTCTATTTGCGAGAGCAAGCTAGGGTTCAGATATAAGCAGACTAGAAAATCGGGTTCGACTATAGCTCATTTCTGAACCTCGTTGAAGAAAACGCCGCACTGCTCACGCGCCACCGGCTCGAAGAGCTTAAATCGCGGCTGCACCACATCTACAAAAGGCGTTACGGGAGGTCAGGCGCAGTAAAGTACGGCTTGATGAGCAAAGGCTTCACCGAACTTGAGCTTCAGCACTTCCTAAGAAGCGTAAAGAACGAAAAGTTCGGCCTTCGTTTCAGGTACCATGCTTACCTCGGCTTGCGCATAGGCGAAGTCTGCAAGTTGCAGGTAGGCAACATCGACTTCGACAAGCGCGAGCTCGCCATAAAGAGCGAGAATTCTGGGAAGATGGACTCGTTGCTCATCCCGTTGGACTTGTTCAAAGAAACGGTATAATACATAGCTAATAACGCAGACGCGATAAAGGCTGCGAACGGCCGTGTATTCTACAAGAACAATGACAACAACCATAATAAAGTGGCACGCGTAGACCAGAATTACGTAAGAAAGGTGTTCAGAGAGGCGATAAGAGCATGAAACCTCGATGCTACTTATGGTGTTTCAGATGAAAGTTCAGGCCGCAAAGAACGCACGCTACACTGACTTACGACTCGCAGCCTGCGCCTTACGCTTTGCGCTATGACGCGCTTCGCCAAATCCACCAACGGAAACGTAGTTTTAGCTTCCAGGTTCGACAGGCACTCTAATCCTTCCACAACAATGCGGTACATAGCGAAGGACAACGGAGGATCATACAAGAACATAGACTTCGCCTTCGGCGCAAAGAAAATAGACGCGATAAAGCAACTAGCAACAGGCAAGAGCGTTACAACGGGATAGACGCCGCCTTTTTGTTGGCAGGGCCGCGTCCTTGAAGCGAAACCACGTTGCGTAACAGTGCAATATTATTACGAGACGACAGGATAGCATGCCGCTGCAAATGCCGCACGGCCGTACTCGAATTGCCTCTCGGTAAGGATATTGAACAGGACTTGCATGCCAAAAAAAATTTTAGGCCTGACGACGGTAACAATTATGAACTCTTACGGATTCGCGCGAAGCTATAAAAATGCTCCCACTCTCAATAGTGATGATACGATGCCGAGCATCACGATGAAGAGGCGGCATGAGCGGAGGGCCCAGTCGGCGATGGAGTACCTGATGACGTATGGATGGGCCATATTGGTCATTGCGATCATAGTCTCTTTATTGTTTGCACTCGGTCTGTTCAGCGGTGGGAGCGGCACGCCAAGCGGATGCGTGCCGCAGTCCGGATTCTCATGCACGAATCCGTCGTACGGTACCAACGGGATAAGCGCGACCATAAGCCAGGACTCGGGGCAGTATTACCTTGGCGCATGGGTGTTCGTCGCGTCGTCGAGTGAACATATAAGCAGTTCCGGACTTCCGGTCAATTTCTCGGCTTCGAGTGCGAACAACATGCTGTACATAGGCGCGCTTACGCCTAGTCAGTCTACTACCTTCTATTATACAAATACTAAGGCAGGCGACATACCAACCAACAATGTGCCAGTGGGCTATCCGTTCACCGGATACATATGGCTGGGATACTGCACGACCCCCGGATGCAATTCTCCGACAAGTTTCGCGAAGGTAGGCACCATAAACGTGAAGAGCAGCGGCAGCGGATCGTTCGGAGGAAGCAGCACGACCACGGCGCCCACTTCTACCACCAGCACATCATCCACCAGCACCTCAACCACATCCATACACTATGTAGCCATAACCCTGACCAACACCCAACCTTACAGTAACGATTATGTGCCTATAACCATAGACAACAGCAATGGGGCTACGGCAAGCAACTTCCAGCAGATGGTGAGTATAACCCCATCTTCATATCAGCACTATGAGTCTGCAGGCCTTGGCAACATAAGGTTCTATCAAGGCAGTACGGAGTTGCACAGCTGGTGCGAGTCCGGTTGCAATTCTTCATCTTCATCAGCAACATTCTGGGTGCTCATGCCTAACGGTGTGGCTTCCGGGACAACCAACATCAACATGACGTTCCTTGGAGTCGGCACGACGTACGACGGCAACTATGCAGGCGAGGCGCCGCAGCTCAGTCCTGCATATGCAGAGTACGACAACGGCGCCAAGGTGTTCGGCTTCTATGATAACTTTAAGGGAACATCATTAAACGCAACTAAATGGACTACAGGCATAGGAAGCGGGGGTAGTATCACGGTAGACAATGGACTTACAATAGTGGCTAATGGAGGCTCTAGCGGCGGCGTCGATACCAGTATAACCTCAAACTCTGGCATAGTCGCATCAACAGCCAGCCTGTATGTCGAATTGCTCGGGGAGGTGCAGTTCAATGGACCGGAGGAGGATTTGCACTTGACCACATCTGTTGGCGGTGCAACCGCCAGCTCGCGCAGCAGCACCACGTTTTTCACTTATTCGTACTGCCCAAGTTCATATACTGATGGAGGTAGTGTTACGGTGAACCAGAATACATTGTACATGTTTTCACTGTATTCCAACGCTTCGGCAAGCACGACGAACGTTTATACACCCAGCAGCTACAGCGTAAATTACAATTCGCCCACCGTGTCATCCACGGAGAGCGTTGGCACATCCTGTTTCGGCAATATAAATGCCGTAGGCATACAGGACGGGCATACCGCGATTTGGATACGCACCAGGGAATATCCACCCAACAATGTCATGCCTAGCGTCAGTTTCGGCACCATTGTGACGCCGCAGGCCACTTCATCAAACTTCCAGCAGATGCTAACCATAGACAGCGCGTCTTACAGCAGTGCCAATGAAATAAACTCCGGCTGGTCCAATGTGGAGTTCACCGCAGTCGCGCCTGCAAATTCCGCATCCAACGGGAATGTGCCCATCTACGCATGGTGCGAGAGCGGCTGCAGCAATTCATCGTCAGGCACAATCGCATGGGTGAATCTGGGATCCACAATTATAGGAGTGGACAATTCAATAACGATATACATGAACTTCATGCCTACAAACGTCATGTCATCAAGCAGCAGTTACACCGGCGAGGCGCCGCAGCTCAGTCCTGCATATGCAGAGTACGACAACGGTGCCAAGGTGTTCGACAATTACTGGAACTTTGCTGGGACAATAATTCCTTCTGGATGGACTAATAGTGGAGTTACCGTAGACAATGGATTATCGGTTGCCGCAGCACCATCCTCCACTGCCTATGCTTATTACGGAACAGCAATACAGGCAAGCGGAACTCAAATATTTGATTTTTATGCAAATATGCCAACAACTGCAACAACAGATACCACAAGTATAGGATTAATGTCAGAAACAACCTATCTTCCTGGAATAATGTGGCAAACGAATGATTGGAACGGTTGGACTTTGCAAACAGAAAATCCAATAGGGCATACCGAAAACGGTGTAACTGGTTATCAAGTCGGTCCACAGTTAAGCGGAGGAGGGACTGCCATATTTTCAGGATATTATACTGCCGGTACATCAGCTTCGTTCTTCTACAATTATGGGGCATCAACAACAAGCACAACAGACCCCCTTACATCAGCACAAACATCATTGTATCCTGGAGTTATTGTTACCACAGGGGCGCAGGGCTTCGGTAATCTTTATTGGTTCCGCACACGCGCCTACCCGCCCAATGGCCAGATGCCCGGTACAAACTTAGGTTTAGTGCATTGATTCTGGCATGCGTCCCGGATGGGACAGGTACGCAGATATCCCTTGAATTTGCGCTCCCCTTTCTTGGAAAACTCCCTTCCTGATTGATTCGTGCAGTAATGCCCTTCGAGCCACGCCAGGCTCGTTAGGATTCCCATAAAGTGTACTGCCATTGGTACGTCCTCTCACTTCTCTTTCCTTTGCCCAGCTCGTTCACGCTCAAAATGTAGTTCGTCCCTCACTACACCATTCGCACTAATGAGGGGTCGCCCCAACCGGCTTTAAGCTAGCAACCTAGCAGCGGCCCAACGGCATTCTAAGGAACCTACCAAGCCGATTTTGCCCGCCAGCCGCGAAGCGGCGTAAGCCCGTAGCGGAGGGCTTGTCGGGCGAAGGACTTACTACACCTGAAACGACACAGAGTAATGTGTAGTGACAGCGATGACAAAATTTTCAGGCCAAAAATTTATCGCCGAAGGCGCACTACACCTCCCCCTGCCCGCCAGGTGCAGTAGAGTTCCGAATTTTTGAGAGCGACGGGGGCCTGGAAAGGATTGCTATGGGGCCTGGACAAGAAAGGTGCGCATAGCTCAAGACCGTTCTGCTGGCTCAGTTATTGGCTTTTCGTTATGGGGTTCTAATTCAGACAAAACTGAACCCGATGCGCGTATAAATCTGAGCCGCGTAACTGCTAGTGAAAAAGGCGGGTTCGATTCTGCTTGAAACGAAGTTGCTAGGTGCTCGAAATGGCTAGGAAAAATACTGCGTATTTTACGAGAGCTAGTCCGGTCAAGGACACGGCCCTCTCAAGGCCGGAACTCGAGTTCGAATCCCGGCGATCGCGCCTCTTGCTCATAACAGCTGAAGTGCACGTTTGCAGCCGATTACAAGCTGGCGTACGAATAAGGCACTGAATCGCTTTTCGTGTACTGCTTGGCTTCATCGCATTCCTGCGCTGGCATGGCTGTGAATTATTATTACTAAGCGATATGGCAGAAGCTGAACTTATAATATGCCGCAACTAGCATCGGCCTTTTGGGGCTGGTCAGAAATCCTTCTGGCGCTGCTTGTTGCTCCTAATGAGCTTCATCTGGGCGTTCAGTTTGTCGTCCTCCACGTCCTTCGTCAAGTCTATGTCCTTGACATACGGAGTTATGTCGGCGTGCAGATCCTTCAGCTTCTTGATTATCTTGTAGCTGTCGAATTCTACTGCAACGTGCTTTCCGTATGTAATTAGCGTGAGAAGTTCGGCACAGAACACAGCGCCGGTCAGAGCGTTGTGGGGCCTTGGCTCCTTGCCCATGCCAAGCGATTCCATGGCGTGATCCATCTTTACGCCCCTGACGTTTCTGTCCTCCCCTGTCCTGAGCAGGTATTTGTTTATCTCGTTGTCAAAACGCGGGTTGGTGAATATCTCCTTCATATACACCTGCTCGACATCAACGTACTTGGTGGGCAGATCCCAGGCCAGGCCGTTTTTCTTGGCGACTCCCTTCAGGAACCTTATATCGAAATTCACATTGTAACCGGCAAGGGCCGTTGCGTTGTGCGCCTTGCACCACTCCACAAAATGCAGGTACAATTCAGCCTGGGCCTCCTTATCTGGATCCCTGGCCTCGGCCTCCGTAAAACCGTTGACCTGAAGCGCGTATGGATTGACCTCGTCGTTAGCGTCTATCCTGCATTCCTCGTAAAACCTGTCTCCGGTGATCGGGTCTATGGCCCCTATAGCCACTACGCCGTTCTTGGTTGGGCTCAACCCAGTAGTCTCACTGTCAAAAACGATAACATGCTCTGCCATACAAATTCCTGTTTATAATAAGTGATGAAAAATGTATTTAATACTTATACCCCCCCGTGCCACTTGATATCTCCGGTGCGGGAGGCACCAGTCTCGCAAACGGACTTGAGCGGACATCCGCCGCATAGGGGGTCGCGCTTCTTGCATATGTTCTTGCCAAGCTCCACAAACTGCGCATGGAAGTCCTTGTACAGCGTGAGATCCGGCTTCAGATTGGATTCGAACATCAGTTTGAGATCGCCATAGCTTATCTTCTCGCTTATCTTATGGTCTATCCTATGCATTATCCTCCTGGTGTAAGCGTCCACCACGAATGTGGGCTTCCCTGCTGCATAAAGGGCTATGGAGTCGGCGGTTTCCTCCCCTATCCCCTTCATGGAGAGCAGCCTGGCCCTTAATTCAGCGGACCCTAACTTGAAAAGCCCGTCAATAGACCCGTATTCGCGCTTTATTATGGAACATATGTCGTGCAGCCTCCTTGCCTTCTGCCTGTAGTAGCCGCTGGGCTTAACCATGGCTTCGAGATTCCGCAAATGCATTCTGGAGATGGAGTCCAGGTCCATCCTGCCGGCGCGCTTGATGTTTGCTATTGCCTTCTCCACGTTCTTCCATGTAGTCTGCTGGGTCAGCACTGCGCCGACGAATATCTCGAAATGGGTATCGCCGGGCCACCAGTTCAGGAAGCCGAAGCGGCCCCTCAGTTTATCATATATGCGGTCGGGTCTGGGATGCATAACAACACTATGAAAAAGCGGGGGAATATGGGTGTCCTCCTTACTCGCGCTGTTTAAGTTTAGCAGCAAAGCTTTTAACTTTTGAAGCATCATATTGCTACCAGTGGTGTGTGAATGCCGGATAATGGCGCCCCAGTGATAAATTACGGATTGGTTGGTGTTTATATTGCAGATTCCAAGATCTGCAAAGTTGACGGGACGGCTGGAAGGCTTTACTACCGCGGTTATTCTATAGACCTACTCGCCAAGAATTCAAGCTATGAGGAGGTGTGTTACCTAATACTTTACGGGCACCTGCCGACAAATGAGGAGCTGGATTCGTTCAAGAAGAAGTTGATCGATGCAAGGCCGTTGCCCGATATGGTAATAGATGTCATAGAGGAATTCGCAAAGAAGCAGGATCCGATGGACACGCTCAGGAGTGCAGTTTCCGCGCTGTCGGCATACGACAACAAGATGGATGACAGGACGGAATCCGCCAACCTGGACAGGGGCGTGAATCTCATATCCAAGATGGCCAGCATCGTTGCCACGATAGGAAGATACAGGAGAGGAGGCGGCTATGTGCAGCCTGACAGCTCGCTAAGCCATGCAGAGAACCTGCTTTACATGATGAACGGCACAAAGCCGTCGCAGAAGGACGCGAAGCTCCTGGACCTTATGCTGATACTGCATGCGGAGCACAGCTCCAACGCATCCACTTTCTCCACGCTCGTGGCCGGTTCCACCCTGGCTGACTTGTACTCGGCTGTGACATCAGGGATAGCCGCGCTTAAGGGGCCGCTGCACGGAGGCGCGGACGAGGCAGCGCTAAAGATGATGAAGACGATAGGCGACCCGGATAACACGGAAACTTACATAGACGAGGCGCTAAAGGGCAAGAATAAGATAATGGGCTTCGGGCACCGCGTCTATAAGACGTATGACCCCCGTGCCATGATAATCAAGAACGATCTTATGTCGCTGCAGGAGAACGAGTCGCAGGAGGTAAAGACCCTTACCGCGATAGCGCTAAGGGCCGAAAAGATGATGATAGACAGGCTGGGCAAGACGCATGGGATATGGCCCAACATAGACTTCTTCGCCGGGCCGATATACGTTTCGATGGGCATGTCGATAGAGATGTTCACGCCGATATTCGCGGCGAGCAGGATAGTCGGCTGGTGCGCGCACATGATAGAATACTGGAAGGACAATAGGATATTCAGGCCGCTAGAATACTACTCCGGACCGCTTGATCTGCAGTACGTGCCAGTAGGCGAAAGGAAGTAGCTACTTGTACTTTATCGGCCCTAGCTCCTTCTCATACGCCTCGCTTTCGAATCCGATGTCGAGGACTTTCGCTATGTGTATCGCATCCTCCAACGCTATTGATAGGCACGAAGTTGCGCCGGGCGACGGGGTTATGTTGAATATTATGTTGTGCCTGCCGGGTATCTTCGACTCGCCAAGCATCAAGGCCTTCTTCTTCTCATCTATTATCTGCGGCCTTATGCCGCCTATGCCCTTGGCGAAGTGCAGGTCCCCTCCCTTTAGCGATGGGACTATTGTCTGCACCTCGTTCTTCAGGAAAAGGCTCTTGCCTATCCCGGGCAGCATGTAAAGCATGTTGTTCTTAAGTATGTGCCTCACGTCCTTGTCGCCCAGGAATATCTTGCTTATGGTTGACATTGTGGCGGCGTCGAACTTTACCGTCTTGAGGTAGTCCATTCTTGTGCCAGGTTCATACCTTTCCAGCCTGAGCGCAATTGATACGGTCGGGCCGAACCTGGTGATATTCGGGTCAGTTATATCTGGGTCGCCGTGCACCGCAGCGAACGGTATGCCGCCGATCTGGACCCTGTAGACCTTCCCGTTGAGAACCTTGTTTGAGTAGTAGAAGTTTCCGCCGACGGACAACGATGACAGGTCTTGCGCGTACCCCATCCTCTTCGCGAAGAAGAGGCTGTACGTGCCGGCCGCTACGTCCACGAACCTGGCCTTGTACTCTTCTCCATTGGCGAACACGCTGTTGTCGCTCTCGCGCTCCTCTATCATGTCCGCGTTCGTGTTGAACAGCACATCGACCTTGACGCCCTTCGTTGCAATGGCCTGGTTTACAAGGGAATGGGCCAAGGCATTGAAGTTAACCATATGGCCTGTATCGGATAGTATGGCCGACAGCTTCTCCTTTGGATCCCTGCCATTTACGACATTTGGCTCTATCTTGGCCAGCTCTTCGCGGCCTATCTTCTTCGCGCCAGGGAAGAGCCCCCTAAACTGCGGCGAGAATATCTTGTCTATTATATCGATTTCCTTGTCGCCGACCCCAAGCACCATCTTCTGGCACTCCTGTATATCGGCTGCGCGCTCTGCGCTGGGCAGCTTGGACGTGAACCTGAGCACGCGCTCTGATGCCGCCTTCGTCTTCTTGGCCTTGTCTATCGAGTAGTTTGTCTCGACGTCCCCCCAGTGCAGCGTCTGAGAATTGCTTATGCTGTTGGAGTTGAGCATCGCAACGTCTCCGTACTTCTCCATGAGCAGTATGCTCTTGGGCCTCACGTACCTGCTTATAGTGTACAGGAGCGCGGACCCTATTATGCCGCCGCCGACTATTATTACATCATACTCTTTAGCCATAGAAATTGAACCCGCTTTGTATTTCAAGGATGTAAAAGTGGCCGTACTGTCTATTTGGCCAGCTTCTTTATCACATAATTTAGTATACCACCAGCTTTATAATACTCTAACTCCACCTGGGAGTCTATGCGGCTGAGGAGTTCTGCGCTGCCCTCCGAGCCGTCGCGCCTGAAATAGTGAATCGATATCTTGTCCCTTGGCTTCATGCCAGCGGATATGCCTATGTCTATGGGCTTGGCGAAGTCTATCTGCAGCGATTCCGCATCATGGCCGCTTGTGAACTGCAATGGCATGACGCCCATCCCTATCAGGTTGCTCCTGTGTATCCTCTCAAAGCTTTTTGCCATGACTGCCTTTACGCCCAATAGCATAGGGCCTTTTGCAGCCCAGTCCCTTGAGCTCCCGGACCCGTACTCTTCCCCTGCTATCACCACCAATGGTGTACCCGAGGCATTGTAAAGCATTGCGGCGTCGTATATGGGCACTTTCTGATTTGTCGGGATGTGGATGGTGAAGCCCCCGACGATCCCTGGAAGCATCAGGTTCTTTATCCTGTTGTTCGCAAAAGTGCCGCGCATCATGACCTCGTGGTTGCCCCTCCTTGATCCGTACGTATTGAAATTAGACGAGTTGACCCCGTGTTCCATTAAGTATTTGCCTGCAGGGCTGTCCGTCCCTATTGCGCCTGCCGGAGATATGTGGTCGGTTGACAATGAATTCCCGAAAACGGCCAATACGGCTGCGCCCTTTATCTGCTCTATTGCCCTCTCGCCATTCACGCTGAAGCCATCGAAGAAAGGCGGGCGCCTTATGTATGTGCTCCTATCCTCCCAGCCATACATCTCCCCGGTCGGGCTCTTGAGGTCGTTCCAGTAGGGGTTGACCTTGAATATGTTGCTGCCGTACTCCTTGTCGAACATGTCCGTGCTGAGCACATTTTTTATCGTCTCGTTTATCTCATCCTTGGTGGGCCATATGTCCTTAAGGTAGACGTCCTCTCCCTTGTCGTTCTTGGACAGAGGCTCATTCGTAAGATCCTTCAGCACCGTGCCCGCTATGGCGAAAGCCACCAGTAGGGGCGGGGACATAAGGTAATTCGCCTTGACGTCCCTGTGTATCCTGGCCTCGTAGTTCCTGTTGCCGGACAATACGGCGGCCACGGCGAGGCCGTTTGAATTTATCGCATCGCTCTGCTTGTCTATTAGTTTGCCGCTGTTGCCTATGCACGTTATGCATCCGTATCCTACCAGGTCGAAGCCGAGCTTTTCAAGCGGCTTTATCAGGTCCGCCTTCTCCAGATAGCGCGTGACCACCCTTGATCCCGGCCCCAGGCTCGTCTTTACCTTCCTTGTATCGACCTTCAGGCCCCTCTCCAGCGCCTTCTTGGCCAGCAGGCCTGCTGCAATCATTACGTACGGGTTGCTCGTGTTGGTGCAACTTGTTATGGAGGATATCACCACGTCGCCGTCAGATAGCGTGGTCTCGTAGCCGTCATCGTACTTTATATTTACGCTTTTGATCTTGCGCAGAGGATGGTCCGCCCCATTAGTGCCATTGCCGGTCAGCGGGCTTTCCTCGTTCCAGCGCGTGCTGTCTTCCTTGGCCACCTCGTGTTCATGGGCCTCCTTCCCTGTCTCAAGCATGAATATGTCATAGAATTCCTTGGCTATGCTGCCCAGCGGTATCTGCTGCTTCGGCTGGCTCGGTCCCGATACGCTAGGCACTATCTTGCTTAGGTCGACGTCCAATACGTCGCTGTATTCCACCTTGGAGTAATCTACGTTGAACATCTGCTGGGCCTCGTAGTACTTCCGGACCAGCTCTATCTGTGCATCGCTTCTGCCCGTGCTCTTCATGTACCTGAGCGTCTCTTCATCGACAGGGAAGAACGCTATTGTCGCGCCGTATTCGGGGCACATGTTTGACAGCGTGGCCCTGTCGGGTAGCGATAGGCTTTTCAGCCCGTCCCCGAAGAACTCGACGAACATGCTGACAACGCCCTTCTCCCTGAGCATTCTTGTAAGCGTAAGCGCAAAATCAGTCGCGGTTATTCCGTCGTTCAGCTTTCCTTTTAGGTGGACGCCAAGCACCTTCGGCATCACGAAGGACACAGGTTGCCCAAGAAGGGCAGCTTCGGCTTCTATGCCGCCCACCCCGAAACCCACAACGCCCAGGCCGTTTATCATGGTGGTATGGGAGTCGGTCCCTACCAGCGTGTCTGGCATGGCGACTGCGCCATCCTTCGTCTGCTTAGTAGAAACGCATGTCGCAAGGTACTCCAGGTTTACCTGGTGGCATATGCCCGCCGATGGCGGGAACACCCTGAAGCCTTCGTACGCCTGGCTGCCCCACTTCAGCAGTTGGTAGCGTTCCGCGTTCCTTTCCATCTCCTTTTCTTGGTTTATCTCTATCGCGTTGGCCACGCTGAACGCGTCGACCTGCACTGAATGGTCTATTATCAAATCAATAGGAACTATAGGGTGTATAAGGCCTGCGGGCTTGCCAATCCCCACTACGTAATCCCGCATCGCGGCGATGTCCACCACCGCAGGCACTCCGGTGAAGTCCTGCATCAGTATGCGCGAAACCTTGAACGGTATGTCAATGTCCTTCGGCGCCTTTGCGTCCCAGTTGGCCAGCTCTACAACGTCATCGTGTGTGACCTCGTGGTCGTCCAAATTCCGGAGTAACGACTCGAGGACCACCCTTATTGAGAACGGGAGTTTTGATACCTTGCCTATGCCATTAGATTCCAGGTATGGCAAGGAGTAGTAGTTGACCTGCTTGCCGTCTGAAAGTTTGAAGCTAGAAAGGCTGCCTACCTTTATATCAGGATTTGCGTTTGACATGATTAACAGTAACATATGCACGAAATTATTTAAATACGTAATTGAGACGCGGTGTGGGCGCAGGTAAATCAATTGCCGCAAGGCGCCATGGTACGATTATGGCGCATCCCAACGCGATGTGCGGTATCCCTCACTTTTTCTTGGAAACTATGAGATAGCCGGCCGCGACTATTATAACAACCACTACGGCACCCAGTATTAGGAGGTATGAACTCGGACTTCCGCCTTGCTGGGCTGCTTGGTGCATGGGCTGCGTTGAGGAGTTTGAATTCTGCGGAGCGATAGAGGTGGTTGTATTAGCCGCAGGCGCCTGCGCCACTGTAGTCGTAGGCGCAGTTGTTACCGTGCTGGTGGATGAGACATTGACACTTGGCTGTGCAAGTACTATTGAGCTGACAGTGCCATCGCCATAATTTGAGGTGTAAGCAAGCGTGCCTGAAGGGTTTATCGCAATCCACGATGGGCTGGTGCCGACGCCTATTGTTGATACCACCTTCCCTTCACTTACATTTATCACGCTCACGTCATTGTCATCCCAGTTAGTCACGTAAGCCAAATCGCCTGACGGGGCAAATGCGGCGGCGTCGGGCGCACCGCCTACCTGTATTGTGGCAGTGACTTTGCCTTCACTTACGTTTATGACGCTCACATCGTTGTCACGGCTGTTCGTTACGTACGCTATTGCGCCTGATGGCGAGAAAGCGACTGAATTTGGGTAGGACCCCACGTTTATTGACCCTACAACCTTGTTCGCTGCCAGGCTTATCACGCTCACGTTGTTGCTGTTGGAATTGACTACGTAAGCCAGCGTGCCTGAAGGGTTTATCGCAATCCAAAACGGGCTAAGGCCTACGCCTATGGTCCCTACCACCTTGCTGGACGTTACATTTATCACGCTGACGCTCTGGCTGTCGAAGTTCGTTACATAGGCGAACTTCCCTGACGGAGAGAATGCGATGCCGGAAGGGTTTGAGCCTACCGTTATGGTATTAACGACATTGCTCGTAGTGGTGTTTATCACGCTGACAGCCGTGCCCCCGCCATTAGTGACGTAAGCCACGGAACCGGAAGGGCTGAAAGCCACACCATAAGGTGACAATCCGACTTTTACGCTGTGTATTAGCGTACCGTTAACAACGTCTATTATGCTGACGCTTGAACTGCCTTGATTCGTTACGTAAGCAAGCGTGCCTGAAGGTGAAAATGCCAACCAATATGCTCCCAGGCCTATGTTTATCGAATTTACGGTGTATTGGGTGGCGTTGGCGGGCGATGCGTATGACACGCAGGATCCCAGCAATGACATTGAGATCAGAGTGAACAGCATGAAAACATGGAATCGCTTGGGATACAAAACTTGCATAGCATCACGAATTTAGGTTGCCTATTTCATTTAAGAATGGATAGGATATTTTAATAAGCTATGCATTACCGCATTCGATGATACGCGATCGCACGCGCACACATGCAATATTAATATCTGGCTTATGAATTAATGCTATGGGATCCGCAAAGCTTCTCGACAAGGACGGCGCGAAGTTACTGGCCAAGAGGCTAGAGAACCATTACAGAGGAGCCAAGTATTATCTTGACTTCGGCAGCCCGATCGATCTCCTCGTGGCAGCCATACTTTCGGCGCAGACGCGGGACGAGGTCGTGAACAGGCTGACGCCAAAATTATTTTCCAGATACAAGGCGGCTGGCGATTATGCAATGGCGGACGAGCAGGAGCTCATCGGTTACATAAGAAGCTCGAGCTTCGCCGGCAATAAGGCAAGGAACATCATAAAGGCGTGCACCATAATACGCGACGAGCATGGCGGGAAGGTGCCTGACTCGATGGAGGCGCTGACCATGCTGCCCGGGATAGGCAGGAAGACTGCGAATACCATACTCATAAACGCATACGGCATAATCAGCGGCATACCGGTTGATACGTGGGTGATAAAGCTGTCATACAGGCTGGGCTTGAGCCAGAACAAGGACCCCGACAAGATCGAAGCCGACTTAAAGGCCGAGATACCGAAAGATTACTGGCACAACTTTGCGTACGTCCTAAAGGCGCATGGCAAGAGCATCTGCGGCGCCGTTCCGATTTGCAGCAAGTGCCCGGTTAATGGCATATGCCCGATGAACGGCGTGGATAAGAGGTCATGATATGGAAGTTGTAGCTGACCTGCACATACACTCCAGGTACGCCATGGCATGCAGCAGCAGAATAACGCTCGAGGTGCTTGAGGCTGCCGCACTGGAGAAGGGCATAAACCTCATAAGCACAGGCGACTTTACGCATCCTGACTGGCTCGCCGAGATCAAAAGGACATTGGAGCCAGTAGGGGATAGCGGCCTATTCAAAATCAAGGGATCGGTATCCAAGGTCAGGTTCGTCTTGGGCTCTGAGGTATCCACCATATTCACCGGAAGGGACAACACCGTAAAAAAGATACACAACTGCATGCTCATGCCATCCATAGAGTCGGTGGACGCGCTTAACGCGGAGCTTTCGAGGTTCGGCTCTCTGCGCTCCGATGGAAGGCCGGCGCTGTCCATGTCGGCCGCGGAGCTGGTAGAGAAGGCATTCGGCGCAGACAAGAATGCGTTCGTCTTCCCTGCACACGCGTGGACACCGTACTTCGGGGTTTTCGGGGCGTTCTCGGGATTCGACTCCATGAAGGAGGCGTACCAGGACCAAGAGAAGCATATACATGCGCTTGAGACCGGGCTAAGTTCGGATCCGAAAATGAATTGGAGGGTATCCGCGCTGGATAAGTACGCATTGATTTCAAACAGCGACATGCACTCGCCGGAGAAGATGGGGAGGGAGGCGAATGTTTTAGAGATAAAAGACGATGAGATCAGGTACAGCTCCGTTATAAAGGCCATAACGGACAGGGAAAGCCGTTCGTTCAAGCAGACCATAGAATTCTATCCGGAAGAGGGCAAATACCATTATGACGGCCACAGGCAATGCAACTTCTCCGTTGATCCTGATACCAACAAGCTGACCAAGTGCCCTGTCTGCGGCAAGAGGCTGGTTATAGGGGTGCTGCATAGGGTAAACGACCTTGCGGACAGGCCGGTCGGCTACACACCCGCCTGGGCGGTGCCGTATGTACACATGGTGCCCCTCAGGGAAGTCATAGCGTACGTTTTGAAGAAGACCACTTACTCGCCAGTAGTCAATAGCACGTATGACAGCATGATAGCGGCGCTAGGATCGGAGTTCGGCATATTGGGCGCGGTTGACATTGAGAAGATAGGCGAACTGTCGAATGACCTGATTGCCGATGCCATACGCAACATACGCGACGAGACCATACGAATAACCCCGGGATACGACGGGGTTTTCGGGAAGCTTGATCTTATAGATAACAAAGGAGTGGGCGCAGTAGGCAGGAAAAAGAAACAAAGAAGCATGTCAGAATTCAAGTAGGAACACAGAGTCCGCAGCCAATTTCAATCCATTGATCCTTCGCGCTTGAACTTGATTAGCTGGCGCATGAATTCCAGCTCGTCGAACTCACCCATGCCGCCCAAGTCTTCGGCCAACTTTGCGGCATCTGATGCGTACGGCTTGTCGGCCATCTCAGGGGGCAGCCCGTAAGGCTGGGCCATCTCTTCTGAGCCCCTCTTTCTGGTGTTTATGAGCTTGTCGCATATGTCTGAAATTTCCAGGTCCTTGAAGTACTGGCCGGAATGCTTGGATACCATGGTGGTTGCCAGCCTCTTTTTTATCTCTTCCACAGGCATCTCGGTTATTATGACAAGGTAGTAATCATCATGCTCTTTGGACTCCATGAATGCCTTCATCTTCCTTATGAAATCGTAGTTGAAGTAGTCGCCGCCGTGCGGCTCGAGTATCACAGTCTTTCCGTTGTACTTGGTGTCTGTCAGGTCGAAGTCTGGAGTATAGACGTGCATGCGTCCGTCCTGCTTGTTAAGGTATTGAATATGGTGCTGCTCTATGTACCCCATCTGCAGCTTGTTCAGTATGCTTTCCACGCGCTCCTCGAAACTAGATGCAAGGACCGCGTTGAAGGAATTGTTTTTTTCTGCCGGAGCATCCAAGGCCGATGGGCCCGTATTCTGCCTCAAAAGCTTTGACACAGCGTCAACAAATTCCCGGCCCTTGGTAGAAGCAGGGTTCGTTTCCTCAGTCACAGCTACACCCTCAATCAATTTTATTAGATGCAGTTACATATATAAGAGGTTCCTTTTCCTGACGATATTCTTGGCCCGGGGAACCATCAGAGCGCTGGCAGGACCAGGTCACCCACATGCACGTACATTCCGGCTATCCAGATGGTCTCCTCCGCTTTCTTGCCTTTTATGTAGTCATTTAGCGCCGCTGCCGTATCAAAAGAATCTATTGCTATGCTGAAGCTGTGTTCCCCGCTGTTGAGGTCGCTGAAATCTTTGCTTTCGTAGTATATCTCCGCATTGTCCTCCTCAAATTTCTCCTTCTTCGCCGATTCCATCAGTTTCTGGCCGCCGGGGGAGTCCAAAGCGTCCATGAATATGCTGGAATCCTTGCCCCTGTGGTCATACTCTATGCCGCGCAATGAATTGAATATCAGGTACACAAGCTCTTTTGGCTCATGCCATTGCTTGTTCTCGCCGGGCTGGCCATTGGGCTTCGCAGTAGCCTTCACAATACAGTATATGTTATACCACACGCTGACACCGATATTGATGTTATCTGATTGCGCTCTTATAAACATTTGCTTGGGCGGTCCGCGCAAGACCGAAGCAGTAAGCGATGCACCGCATTAGGCAACGGATGGACTAATCCACAATGTCGTCTTCCTTAAGCCTTATAAGAGTGCGTATGAACTCGCGGTCATCAAAACGTTTCATGCCTCCGAGTTCGTCGCTGACCTTCTGGGCATCGGCCCAGTGCGGTTTTGCGGCATCCTTCGGGTCAGTTGTTTCGACCCTGCTATGCATCTCATCGTCCGTCCTCTCCCGCGTATTCACTATCTTGTCGCATATGTTCGACACGTCCAGCTTCCTTTGTATGTGGCGCCGCCTGGCATAGCTCTCGAGCATAGCGTTTATCTCTTCTACCGGCCTCTCGGTTATCATTATGAGGTAGTAGTCGCTGTTGTGCTCCTTAGAATCCATGAAGCGTATCATCTTATCAAAGAACTTGTCCTTGAAGTACCTGCCTCCGTGCGGTTCCAGTATCACGGTCTTGCCGTTGTACTTTGGGCTATCCAAATCGAAATCAGGCGTGTATATGTATGGCTTCTGCTGGCCGGTCTCGTCTGTCCACGTCTTGCTGCCATTGCTGTCGCTGTAGTTTATATGGTGCTGGGTTATATGGCGTATCTGCAGGTTGTTAAGTATATCTTCCACGCGCTCCTCGAAACTTGAAAGTAGGACAACGTCAAGATTCTTGTCATCCTTCTCGTTGAAGCTGGATACCTCAAACGTGCCACTTCGCAATGAAGTCTCGTCATGCCTAAGCAAAGAAGGTAAAGTCTCCGGAGTCCAGTTGTTTTTCCCAAGAATAGTTGCCTCGTGTTCAGCCAAAACCACACCTCTACTATTTTTACTTTGCTACAGCACATATATAATTGGTTCCTTTTTTCCCGATATTGCCATGCCGTTTCAAATCTTCTTTGAAAGCCATTTTATTTCCTTTTCGGACAGGCCGTATGTGGATTCGAAGAACCTCTTCGCATCATCGGACATGCCGCGCTTTCCTGCCATGTCAATCATCATTTTGGACATTGGGATGTAGTCGTTGACTATGACCCTCATGCTTGCGTGTATCTTGCGCCGCATCTTGGCTGCTATTTCCTTGCCTGCGCCCCTGTCCTCCTTTGACACGCTCAGCTCCTTTATTATCCTTGGGAACGCGTATCTCTTGAACGTTGACGGGGTGTGCTGCTTTGCAAGCGCCACTCCGCTAGACGCCAGCAGGCCCGAGTATTTCCAGTAGCCGTAGTTCTGCGATCTTGTGGCCCTCGATAGGAACATTGTCGACCGCGCGATGGAATCATAAGCGGCAGATAGTTCAGATGCGTACGTGTACCTGTTAGGGATGTTTTCCTCCATCCAATTCACCACCATCTCCAGCTCCATGTCCTCCGGCATAGAGCGTGCGGCCGTCTGCGATGCGTTTATCGTGTACGCTGCGAATATGCGGTCCAGCGCGGTGAACACGTCGGCCTTCCTGTTGCGCAACCCTATTATGTCTGCGGCTTCGTCGCCGGCCCCCGAGAGTGCGAATGCGTCTATGAAAGCGCTGCGTACGTCGCCGGATGCCGTCTTCACTATGGCTGCTATTGTATTGCTGCTGAGTCCCAAGCCATGGCTTCGGGAAAGCTTTGCCAAGGCAGCCGCCATCGTCTCGTTCGGCACCTTCATGAACATGGCGTCATCGGTAAGCCCGCGCAGGAATGTTATGCTCTTGTCCCACTTATCGTTCGCTATCAGGAGTATTGGGCTCTTAGACTCGCGTATCAGCCTGGGAATTGCGGTATTGGCCCCCTTGTCGAACTTCGGGGCCAGTTCATCTATCTCGTCCAGTATTATCACGTTCCTCTTGCCGAATAGCGTCCTGGAATTGGATGCTGAAACCAGCACCTTCTCGATTGTCTCCTTATCCCTGTAATCGCTGGCGCTAAGCTCCACTATGTTCCATTTGAACTCTGATGCCAATGCATGCGCAGCCGCGGTCTTTCCTGTACCTGACGGACCGTATATCAGCATTGGGCGGCGCTTCACGCCGCGCTCTATGTCACTGGCGAACTTCCGCAACTCTGCCACCGCTGCTGAATTGCCTATTATCTCATCAAGCGATTCTGCGGTTATGCCGTACTGAGAGCTTTCCATTCGCACACCAAGCACATTGCCGTATCAAAGGAGGCGTTTCACGGCGGCCTGCAAGTGTAGTTGAAACGCTAAGGTATTTAAGAATTGCAGGCATATATAGGCGATGATTTAGGATTATTAGTAGTACATACTAAATGTTGGTTATTGTGCATTTGATCAACCGTGAATTACTGGTGCACCTTTATTCACCCATAAGACCTAACCTAAAAAACATTATACTCCACCCTATAAGGACAATAGATAGGATGGAACAGATATATTCTGAATGGCTGCTGTTCACGGATAGGTTCATGATGCAAGAATATTGGTGGCTCGCTTCACACATGCAAAAGAACACCACTGTTATAGATTTAGGTGCAAATATTGGAGATAGTTCTATTTACTTCGCGCAGTTCCAAAACGTCAGAAGGGTTATAGCATGCGAACCCTCACCATTTGCGTATTCCGAACTAGTTAAAAAGGTTGAGAAGTGCCCACTCAAGGCAAAGATAAAACCAATTAATGTTGCAGTATCCAATTACCATGGAAAAACGGAGCTTTCATTATTTAGGAAGAATGTCATAGGGCTGAATGCTCTGTCTGAAGGGGACAGAGGAGGCATAAAGGTAAGGATATTACCACTAGCAACCTTGATTGATAAGACAAGCGGGCCGATAGCAATAAAGTGTGATATAGAAGGTGGAGAAGAACTGATATTCCGAGAACCTATGAACAAAAGAGTATACGGCGTAATGCTTGAATGGCACAAACAACCTAGACGTATAGCTGCAAGGCGGGACTTAGAAGCAAATGGATTCTCAATCAAAAAAGATTATAATGTATCGGTTAACGGCGGCATAATGTGTGCAGAGAGATAATCATGATTTTTAGGATAGGAGTGGACACTGGCGTTTCACGACGGTCTGCAGATGTAGTTGAAACGCTAAGGTATTTAAGAATTGCAGGCATATATAAGTGATATTTTAAGAACTATTTGACATCCTAGCATTGGGTGTGGATGTGAACCTATGGCAAGATTAGAGTACGTACCTAACCATATTGCCCTGATACCTGACGGAAACAGGCGCTGGTCCAAGAGCCATAGGTCCAGGCTTTACAGCAGCTATAATTTAGGCATAGAGAAGTTCATAAATTTCAGCACATGGGCCAAGGACTTCGGGGTAAAGACGCTTACAGTATGGGCGTTGTCGACTGAAAATATCTCCAGCAGAAGCAAGACTGAACTGTCAATCCTTTACGGCTTATACACCAAGATGGCGAATGACAAGCAGATATTCCAGACGCTCAAGAACAACGGGGCGAGGATAAGGGTGATGGGGAACCTTACGATGCTTCCCGTGCCAGTTAGGACTGCCCTGCACGGCCTGGAACGCAGAACCCGCAACTTCAAGGATTTCTCCATAAACATATTGATAGGCTATGGCGGCAAGGATGACATAGTGCATGCAGTAAAGCGCCTCATAGCTGAGAAGGGCAACAGGATACGCAGCATAAACGAGAACATAATAAGGGCGTATCTAAGGACTTCGAGCCTGCCAGATGCCGACCTTATAATAAGGACATCCGGGGAAAGGAGGCTTTCAGGGTTCCTTCCATGGCAGTCGGGTTATTCCGAGCTTTATTTTGCTAGGAAGTACTGGCCCGATTTCAACAAGAAGGATTTGGAGAGGGCCATTAGGAACTTTTCAACAAGACAAAGGAGATTCGGGAAGTAGAGTGTTTCGATGCCGCCTGCAAAGGATGGGGGTAACTTATTTTCCAACAACGAGCTTTTCAGGAAGCAGTTGCCCAGCAAATCTTCCATTTTTACCTTCCTGCTAGCGTTTAGCGTCATAACCGGCATAGCCGCCGTTGCACTGGTCAATTGGGGAAAGTTGGGGTTAGATGCCGACAGGATAGTGGTTGGCGGACTCATAACCGGAATCATAGGCATAACGCTGCCGACGGTCCTTACTGCGATATTCATAAAAGTGCTTAGGTGGAAGGCAGGGATAAAGCACATATTATTCGTTGCGGTTGCAGGTCAGATGTTTTATTCCGTATTTGTTATAGTGGCCAGCGCTACGACAATGCTGCATGCGCTGTATGGCATAGCCGGAGTTATAGTGCTGGTCGGCGACGCTAGCATAGTGGCGTGGTGGCTATTCGTAAACAAGGTAATGTTCGGCAGGAAGAAGGGCGGCGTCCTTAGCGCGCTTGTACAGCCTACGCTAAACGTACTGACGTTCATACCTGCAGCCAGCTTCCTATTCATAGTATCAAAATCTATACAACTGCTTTTCATAAAGCTTTACGTAGGCATATTCATCTTCATAATGATGACTTACGGGATACTATACATATTCGACAAGCCTATGGAGAAGAGCATGGGTTTCCCTGCAATAGATGCCTTCTCAAAGATGTTCCAGAGCCTGCTATTTGATACCAAGATAACGTCGCCTTTCGGCCCGAAATTCGGAAGCACCGCGGATATAGAATGCGGTACTCTGGTGATTAAGGACAAGGCGGGCGGGATAAAGTCCATATTCTTCCTGCCTGCGATACATTACGGCCCTGCAGGAACCATAGGCGGAAGCAATTTCCCATATATACTCGAAAAAAGAATCAACGACAGGTATGGCGCCGATGGCTTTGTTATGCACGCTGCGGTCAATGAGGACTTCAATCCGGTATCGTCCTGGCAGATAACGCAGCTGTATTCCGCGCTCGACTCATCAGTATCCAATGCGGCGAAGCTCGGCGGCGCAGCGGAGTATTTCGAAAGCACTTACAATAATGCTACTGTGAAGAAGATTGGATTAGGAAAGCTTGCATTCGTTACTTTCACTAGGGCACCCAAGGTAACGGAGGACATATCGCCCGATGCCGCGCTGCTATTCGCACAGCTCATAAAGAACACGAGCAGCTATGTCATGCTAATTGACGCCCATAACTCGCGCCTTGAGGGTGCGGACAAGAAGGAACTCGAAGGAGTGGGATTCAACTCCCAGTACATGAACGATTACATGGAGGCGATAAATAGGATGGGCAAGCCGCTAAGGGGCGCGAGCAAGGGGCTGGCGTTCGGCTCCGCACGCATGGAGGCTTATTACAAGCTAGGCACCCCGGAGGACATTGCGCACGGAAACATAAACGCGGCAGTATTCGACATAAACAAACTGAGAGTCGGGATTGTGCAGTTCAACGCCAACAACATGCTGCCTTCCCTAAGGACCCGCTTGGTGGAGCATATAAAGGGCAAGTACAAGATAACTGCCGAGGTATACACGACCGACACGCACGAGGTCAACTCGCTTAGCAAGAACGCAAGCAACGTGCTAGGCAGGCATACGGGCTACACAAAGCTAGTGGGCCTCGTTGACAAGGCGATAGAAGCGGCGCTGAAGGACATGGCACCGGTTGATGCGTTCTACGCCAATACAAGCATAAAGAACTTCCAGATATGGGGTAGGAACGTCAGGGAGAGGATGCTGCAGGTGGCCAATTCCGTAATAGCCTTGGCCAAGGTTCTTGTGCCAATAACAATAGTAGGCTGCTTTATAATCGCGGCGTGGATAATTTCTATAATATGATGTAGTCGCATGCAACAGGTTGATACCTTGTATTATGCCTTCTTCGCATTGTTCCTCCTCCTGAGCCTAGGGGGCGCCGCACTGTTCACGCTCAGCACGTCAAAGGACCTCAGGACACGGGTGATGTTCGCAGCCACATTCCTGCTCTCACTTGTAGTGGCACTGGCTTGGTATGCCGGGCCTGCTGGCGTGACATCCCTGCCCATGGTGATAGGACTCCTCTCCTTGACAATGTTCTTCGCACTGGTATCGTTCTGCTACGCAAGCTACGCGAGCGGATTCAACGTATTCATCATAAGCGCACTCCTACTCATGCTTTGCCTGTCTACAGCATTCGGCGTGCATACGATTGACTTCATGGCATCCATGGCTATTGGCGGTACAATAGGGCTCATATCAAACGAGAAGGTATTCCGCCTTAATAGCAATAAGACCAAGTTCAAATCTGGATCCAGGAGGGGAAATCTGGAGATAAAGCGCGACATCTTTCAGATAGCGATAGGGGCTGGCGTAATGGCAGCCATGCTAATCTTCGGAATTTACTCCAGGACGATTGTGTTCGCAGCCATTATCCTGGGCCTTATATACAGCAATGTGGTAAGCGGGTCGCCCGACGCCCCGTTCGGAGAATTCCTGCACTCTATGGAAAGAGGCAAGACGACTTTTGGGCTTGGAGCTTTCTATCTCGCCATAGGCGTTACCATAATACTTGGAATGGTAGCCAATAGCCAACTGGCACTCCTTGGCCTAATAGCGCTTTTATTTGGAGATTCTGCAGCGACTATAACCGGGACGCTGTTTGGGAGCATAAAACTGCCGCACAACAAGTCCAAGTCGCTGCAAGGGCTGCTTGGATATTTCGCTGTTGTAACCGTGCTAGGCTATTTCGTTATAGGCATCTACTCCCCGCTCATAGGGTTGGTTTTCGCGGTTGTGGAGAGCATTAGGCTGCACATAGACGACAATATAGCCGTGGCCCTGTTTACAGTCGTAGTATCTTTAATCTGATTCTGTATTTTTTGGGTAAAAGTATTTTGTGACGATATTTTTCCGTTTTTAATGAATGCCACTATTCGTGACTTTGAGGTTCATTTAAAAACTTTCCTTTGCAAAGCTATCTTTGTTCTACGAGGGGGTGCTTTGTTGGCCAAGCAGCGCGGTTTTAGCCTTTATGACATCGAACAGTTTATAAGGGAGGCTGGCGCCGAGAAGGTCAATGAAAAGGCGGTAGTCAGCCTTGAAAAGGAACTCGAAGACACGGTCAAGGACCTTGTAAATGAGGCCTCGATGTACGCCAATTATGCAGGACGCAAGCGCCTCATAAACTTATCTGACATAGAGCTTGCGAAAGGCCACAGGAAGAGAACGCGGCTTTACATAGTAAGGAGCAGCAACTTCAAGAAGAAGGCGCTGAAGAAGCACGTAAATGCGCGCAGCAAGCTTGTCCTAAAGCAATGAAGCTGCCTTAAGCCCGAATGCCAGCAGGACGAAGCCAAATTCTATAAGCCACATGTACATAGATACTTCCCACTCCTTGCAGCGCTTTAGGTTCATTATCACATGCGTCCAGCTGTATATTTTCTTGCCATACGGCGGTTCAAGGGTGCCGTCGCCCCTTAGTTTGCCCAGATCAGTAACCTTGAACTTCTTTCTTGCATGAAGCACGAACTCTATTATCCATGGCATGAATACCATGATGCCGAATGACTCCATGTTGCCCAATATCATGGCAACCACCAAGGTCGTGCCTACGAAATATGTGAAACTGTCACCAGGGGTAATTTTTGAAGGATAAATGTTGAACAGCAGGAATGCTGCTATGGAAGCGGACAGGGCAGCCGTTATCAAGGCGCCTGCTGGCGAGCCGTATACGACGCTGTATACGAGCATTGCCAAGCTTGCGACCAGACCCGTACCGCCTGCGATCCCATCAAAACCGCCGAGAAGATTGAATGCATTTGATGCAAAAACCACGGCCAGCGGTATTATAACCAAAGGGTATAGCACGCCAAATGACACCGTGCCTATGAATGGGATGCGTACTATGCTAACTCCCGCATTGATTGCAATCAGCGGCACTGCGCCTATCAGTGTAAGCAACGGTTTCTGCCATTGCTTCAGGCCTTTCCTGGTGTCCATCATATCGGTTGTCTTAACCATATCCCTCTTGACGTTTATGTCATCCAAAAAGCCCACAAATGCGATAAGCATAACGGACAGCAATGTTGCGAACAGGTATTCCAATGAGGCTATAGCGGGATTGAAAAAGCTGAAACTTGAACCAAAAATGTAGGTAAGAACACCAAGTGTAAACCCAAACGCAACTGCAACGCCTCCGCTGCTAGGTAGCGTAGGTTTCGTTTTCTTATTGTGGTCTGGCGAAGTTACGCCGGATTCTAACATATAGCCTTTTATGAAGAGCAGCGATATTACGGATATGGCAAATGCCACTGCACACGGTATTAGTATGGTCAGATAATTATGGTACGCCATGGTGCATTACCGCAGTAGTCTTTAATTAACATAGGCTATTATATTTATACATATTATTTCACTTTCGCTGATATGCCCTTGTAGTATAACTTGGATAGAACATGGGCTTGCGGAGCCTATGATCCGGGTTCAAATCCCGGCAAGGGCGAATGTACCGCACTTCGATGCAATAGATTTCTTATGGCATGGTTACTTTAGTATCTCATTTTGTAGGGCAAGAAGCTCTGCTTCGCTGGCCTTTGGTCCCATCAGGGTAGTTACATAGCCGCTATAGTTTTCAAAGTATATTGTATCCTTCGCTATAACCTCCTTGAATCCCTTCTTTTTCATGCCTATGGCAGGATACAGCTTCGCATGGAGGTGGTTAACTCCTGTACCCTCAAGCACCATGTTCACCCTTCCAACACCCAATTTGGCTTCTAACAGACCTGCCACATGTTTTACTGCTATGAAGAAGTCGGATATCTCGCTGTCGTTCAAATTGAATACGTAGCTATCATAGTGCTCCTTTGGTATGACAAGCGTTTGTCCCCTTATATTCGGAAATATATCAAGGAATGCAACGTATTTGTTATTCTCGAATACCTTATACGATTTGCTATCCCCGTTGGCTATTGAGCAAAAAAGGCATTGATTTTCAGGCATATTATCGCTATTACGGCTTATTCTATTAGAATTGCTGCGCTGATGGCGACCATATGTACCCTATCGTATCGTATATCAACTTGGCTGCAAGATAATTTGGAGCAACAAGCGCAGGTATGGGGCTTAACTCTGTAAAATCTAGGCCTATCACGTTCTTAGCCACTAGTGAGCCCTTCAGTATCTCCCTGAGTTTCTGGTAACTAAAACCGCCAGGTTCTGGCGTTCCTACACTGGGCATTTCGCTTGGATTCAATACGTCCAGATCTATAGTAAGGTATATGTCCTTCAGCGTATTGCTCCTAATCGTGTTTATTGCGTCTACGGTGCTCATGCCGTAGAGGTCTTTCATAAAAAGTATCTCGTCCGAATATTTTGCCGCGCTTTGGTCATCTATGCTCCTTACCCCTACGCTATAACAACTCTTGACTAACTCCCTGGCGCGCGCCATAATGCACCCATGCGAATACTTAGTCCCGAAAAGCTCGTCCCTAGAATCCGAATGCGCATCGAAATGTAGCACTGTGAAATTCTTGTCCCTCTTTGAAAGCGCGTTTATGGATCCCAATGATATTGTATGCTCACCGCCAAGCAGCAACGGTATCTTGCCTTCATCTAAAACTATGGATACCTCTTTTTCGATCCTAGATATTGTATTTTGCGGAGAGCTGAAGTCCGGTTCCAGTTCCTCCGTGGTATAGATACCTATCTTGCTTGGATTATCCCGCAATTCATCGCTGTATAGCTCCATGTTCCTGCTCGCTTCTATTATGGCTCTTGGCCCCTCCCTGCTACCAGACTTGTATGTGACAGTGGAGTCGTATGGGACGGGTATGGCAACTACTTTGGCAGACTTATAGTCCTGCTCTTCAAGACCGAAAAGGTTGTATGGCGGCATTGAGTTTAGTAATTTCATCTTAGCACGTGGTTTATTGGTATCTCACTTGATATGGCACATCGATATGGCGTCCTGAACACTTCCATGTGTTATAGGCTACAATGTGGAATATTAAAAAAATTGCTTTTTATTATATGTATGCCGGTAATATGACTTCGCCGTTGCTGCGGTATTTTTATTATTGCATGTCGTAGTATTTTATTGGGTTTTTATGTCAAACAAAATAAGGTGCGCGCACATACTTGTGAAGAATGAAGCCACAGCCCAGGAAGTACTTGGTAAGATAAAGGCCGGGGAAAGCTTCGCGAAACTTGCCGAACAGTATTCTCTAGACGGATCCAGGAAACATGGTGGAGATTTGGGCCTTTTTGGACGCGGGGAGATGGTAAAGCCATTTGAGGAGGCAGCCTTCAAATTGAACAAAGGCGACGTTTCAAACATCGTGAAGACAGAATTTGGATACCATATAATAAAGAGGCTGGAATAATTATTCAAGCCCCAACTTACCGAATACATTGCTGTAGAATTCATGTGTTCTTGCTGCGGAAAAGATAGACAAGTTACCATCGTGCTTAATGTACTTTCTTTTGCTAGAGCCATTAAGGATCTCGGCTATCTTGCCCGGTAGTTCCTCTTCAGTACCAACTACGCACATGTCCCTGACTTCCTTTGGTATCGGAGAGTAATCAGGCAGGATGACTGGCGTGCCTAGTGCTATACTCTCTATCGTTATTATACTAAGCCCTTCGCGTTCAGACATCATCAGGAAAATGGCAGATGTGGCTATTTCATTGTATAATTCTGATTTTTGACTATGGCTGTAGAATGGCTTAAGCTGGACATTGCGCTTAATACCTAACTCATTTATAATTTTTCGTATGGTGGCCCTTTCCGGCCCGTTGCCTATTATTACTGCGTTCACATCAGGCACTGATTTCGTAACTTTTTTTATTACCTTGAGCATCAGATCGATTCTTTTCTCTTTTATGAGACGTCCAGAGAATACTATTTTATGCTTGTTATAATCATGATGCTTTTCTCTAATCTTGAACAATATTTCCATATCAGTAACTGGTGCAAAAACGCCACCAATCCTATGCTCACCTATGCCAAAATCCCTTAACTTTTTTTCTGTGATTGTGGAATTTATTATGTACATATCAGCAGAACCAAAGAAGAAATTGACAAATAAGAAAGCCAATGAGCTCAAGTGTTTGCCCAAATATTCATCCCAGTATTTTTTATCCCACACCTCTGCCACGTCTATTATGAGTTTGCATCCTGTAATTTTACAGTATAGTTTAAGAACTGGTAGATGAAGATAGGGAAATGCATTTGCTTCTATGACGTCGAATTTATATCTGAAAATCCTTACCATATTGATTGAGAATAATATGGCTTTTCGTATAGAGCGGCGGCCGTGGGAGAACAGTTTTTCTTGCGTTACATTGTGGTATGTGTGGTACTGCACGCCTTTATAAATGAAGTGATTTTTCATGCCAGGCCACCTCATGGAAAAGAAATGGACTTCGTGCTTTTTGCTCAGCATCGTAGCTTCAATTTCTTCCATGGTGGCTACCCCACCTATGTTCCATGGATAGGCGACATCTGACACAAAAGCAATCTTCATTACAATCAACTATTAAATTATGGCATAGATTAGTTTGAATATGAATAGTATATTTCGTGATTATAAAAACTTATCAGATAGGATAGCCCATTATTTATAAATGAAAAATTGGATTTGTATGGATGTACTAATGTCTTTGGCACAACAATAGTATAGGATTTAGAGAGCTTTTGCGGATAAACTTCAGTTATTGATGTATCTGCTTTGATTGGGACTGGACTTGCCAATACATAATATATGCAACTCTCATTCATGATAAGAGCGCTAATGTGGATGGATGTACTATTAAGTTTGCTGTTGTAACTATTTTGCTTGAATTTGGTTAGGTAATACTGGTATGTCAAATGGTCCGTCGTATTTAACGTTACTGCATTTAGCATGTCAGAAAGGTTTTTGATTACAAAAGCACTTATTCTACTGCCTGATGTTACATTTATTTTTGTTGATATGTTTGTAGATGGCACGCAGGATGATTCTATTGAATAGTACGGAATTATAGATACATTAAAATTTTTAGTGTAATTTTTTACTTCTGTATAATATGTAGTTACTGTTTTATTTACGTATACTTTACTGTATGCTCCACTTAGATTACCAAATGATGCTTTTATGTACTTAGATATAACAACTCTACTCAGATTATTGGCTAATGAAGAGTTTGATATTGTATTGGTATAATTACTAAATCCGTAATAAATTGGGAAGAATACTAATTTTACAGTTTTTTGTTCGTTGGCACCAAAGCCATTTAACATTAGTGCTATTGCATGAGGGTATTCATGCACATCTATAAATGAGTTTATCTCAGAATTATTGGAATAGAAAAATCTCAGATTGTCGAGATTACTATTAGTGCTATAATTTTCTATCTTTATATAGGTGTCCGCATTTATCTCAATTGGGTATAAGAACGGATGGTTCACAGAAAGATTTGTTGGATTATATAATGTAATATTTATGTATGGGAGGCTGCTTATAACCAAATTTGAGCTAGATGGCCAAATCGGCAGCATTAGAAGTATAATAGGTATTATCAACGTTATATATTTCGTCTTTTCCGATACAGTGTTAATCTGATTCCTAAGATTTTCTAGGCTGTTCGACCAGTTGTAATGCATAATAAAATTAATCGAAATTGAGATTATAGCGCTAACTAGCAAATAATAGCCGACAATAACTATATTTATAGCTAACGAACTGTCAGTAAATCCCATTATCGAAAGAAAGGTAGGTGCAACTAGGGCAGCTAGGGCATAATTTAGATATACTTTAGATGAAAATTTACTGGTTAAAATAAGTGAAAGAATCATAGTTGCAATAATAGTTATTACATAAATTTGGAGTATCTCAAATATATTTACAAAATAGGTGATCAAACCGGATGAAATCAATATAATTGCAATCACAATTATATGCACTACATAATTATTATAAATAGAAAGCAATAGCCCGAAGGCGATAAATATAAAAACTGAATAAAAAATGAGAGTGATGTTATTAAGCAATATAAAGTACGCTAAGAACATTATAGTAAGTATTGCATATAAGCTTGTTCTAAATATTTTGAGCAGATGATTTGCATTCATTTATTGTCACCGATCAATCTATCATCATTTTTATAATAAATTAGGAATACTTAATTATCTCTTTGATATGCGTGGTTTTCTTGCCCCTAACATCCGTCCATGTGCGTACCACACATATAAAAGATAAAATGCGGTACATATGCCCATAATACTTATGGACCACGCCGCCCATACGATTGTCTGTGGTGAATAATATAAAGCTACAGAGTAGTTACCTAGCTTACTGATATACCAGGCATTTGCAAAACCGTTTACTAATACATGATTTGATGAATTAATTGTTGTGCCGTTACTGTAGGAAGCGATCCATCCCGAATTATATGTATTGCGAAATACTAGATAATAAGGCGTTGTTGCATTACTTATATTTATATTAACAGATACAGGTGAATCCTCAACAAATGTTATTTTAGGAGGATCAAATTTTCTTATGTTTATTACATTTGATTGATTGAGATTTGAAGATGAATAATTAAAATATGACGAATAAACTACGGAATCTTGTATATTAAATGTTTTGTTTCCTATCAAAGTTAGTATCCCATTTGCCGTAGCATTGCCAGCGTCGTATATGTTAGCTGCATATATTAATGGGACGTAATTTTTATTCTCGTAAATTGTCAAATTTCTAAATTTTTTATCAAAACTAAAATATGCCGATTGGTTTAGGACATTTTCAATCGAATTCATATCAAATATATAATGACCAGAGCACCAACAGTCAGTGTCTTGTACAGCATCTGTTTGCAGTAAAATATATTTTATTCCGAATATGCCAAAATATTTAGATGCCGTAGATGCATTTGTAAGATTGCCATCGCTTATAGGTATACCTACATTTCCTGCGTATTCTGTGGAAGAATAAGGATATATTAAGTAATCGTAAAATGTTTCACCTCCGGTATATACAGGGTGCTCATAAATGAAGTCAGAATATATATTTACTCCGGTATACCATGTTGTAGTCTGCCAATTGTTAACAGATGGCAATGTTGCTATAGCGAATGCTCCGTTTTGCGCGTTCATGTAGGAAGATGCATTGAACACGTATGGTGGGATTGAATTGTATTTATATATTGTTAAGTACCTCGTGTTATATAACTGGGAATTAAAATAATCAGTATACAAGAATGACATTATAAGGAATGCCAAACCCACTAAACATATTAATGTGATTATCTTAGATTTTTTAATGCTGCTGAAAGAAAGTATAGTTGCTATCCCTATACCAAATAGTATATCAAAAAACAACGTTATTACATAGCTTATTGAAGTTGAGGGGGTAGCGATAAAGTTTATGTAAGGGAAAATGTGTATCATTGTACTGAGAATAGGATTGAATGGCTTGCCGTACAATGAACCTAGGCCAGAAAGTAAGAGGTACGAGATCGCCATGCCGAGCATGAACCTTCCCGTTAGATTATACGAACGTATGACCTTTAATAAGGCCAGCATGCTTATTATGAATATAAGGCAAACTGAGATGATGCCAGCAACACTAAGTTCATAAATTGGAAATGGAGTGAATAACACAAGATTTTCTAGGATTAGAGTGCTGGGTACATCAAATGTACCTATTGGAGAATTGAAGAAATTTGTATATTGTGTTTTTGTGAAAAAAGCCGGATTCACTATCCAAGACACGTTTATCATTAGAGATAATAGGAATATTGCGGATAAGTATTTTACAATAGAAGCCTTTGTGCCTTTTCCAGATGTTGCCGTAAATATTATTGCTACGACACAGAATATCAATGTATTTTGAATTATAAACGATGCACCGCTTATCGAAAAAAGTGTTGAAATACTTAGTATTGATAAGAAAACATAAAGCAGGATATTGTTATCTTTCATTTCTACTGCTTTTATACATTTTATTATTAGGAATAGAGATAATGGCAAAAATAGCGCAGGTATCATTATGTTATATCTTATAAGCGGCAATGAGAATAGTAACGCGCTTATAAAACTGCCCAGATATGATTGCCATCGACCAATGCTATTTGTTAATTCTCTGACCAAAAAGAACGTTCCTATGCCACCTATGCTAAATACAAACCAAAGCACAAACACTTGGCCCATCGCAGCATTACTTAGCATTGTAACTAGATGGCCGAATAACCTAAATATTATGATGTAAGGTATTGAAGATGCAACGCTAGGAACCCCAGAATATTGTATGTTAGACCAGATAAATAGACTTCTATAGGCATCTATTAGATGATATAGTGGTGGGGCGTTATCGTTGTATATTAGATAGCCAAAGTTTGTGAAAAATCCGACATTAACTAGCGATATGAGTGAAATTATTGTACATATAAATAAGTCTATCTTAATCGATGTGACTAATTTGAGCTTAGTTAAAGATATGGACATTAATTCCAACTACTTTGTTTTTGCCACGCAATGTGACCATTGCAGAGGATAGATAAGGATACGTATATTTAAATTTTTAACTAAATTCAATTTACACATTTTCTTAGAATTTGATTTTTATTATAGTGAACCAATATAAAATTTCTATCTCTAAATTCAATAATTTAATAACTGTAATAACCACCAATAGGTATATATTTTATTATTCAGATTTTACGCTGGTAGCGCTTCGCTATGGCAATCAAGAGCACAGTTATATAAAAATCTTGTTAAATGGTTATCGCAAAATGTTTTACATTTTTATAAATCGATAATTTAATAAGTATGTAAGGCACCAAAGTTGATCTAATGGAAGTTGCAGTAAGTGTTCCGGTATATAGGGATAACGGCACACTGTCACGACTTCTAGATTCTTTAGCTAGTCAATCTTACAAGAATTTCGCAATAAATATTATTTTTAAGCCATCATCTGACAAAAATTGCGATAGGAGGGTATTTGAAACTATAGATGCCCATGACAATTTAGATATAAAAATAATAAAGCAAAGTGCAGGTAGATTTGAAGAGGCCATGAATATCGCTTATGGCAAAATCGACGCGGATATAATAATTAATACTGATGGTGATGCCTATGCATCTAAGAGTTGGGTTAGCGATCATGTGGGACTGCATAACAAATATTATTCTGTTGGCATAGCAACAGGATTGGTAATCGAAACGAGACCTGAAGAAAACTATGTTGTTGACAAGATAGGTGCCTTTTTGGATTCGCAAAAGTGGAGAATGAATAGGCACACTTTTATTGATAGGCCGATAGATAAACAGTTTTATAATTATGGAATGTATATAGGCGTTTCAGGCATGCTTGTTGACACTGGCAAGAGATTTAATATGATTAAGACATTTAAGCAGCATGGAGTTAATATGAGCTGGAAGAGAGATGCTTTAGAAGGCTTCAAACTGCCTTGTTATACTAAACAGGGAGGGCGTAATGAAGCAGCTGCGGCATTAGAAGCCATAAAGAGGGGGTTCAAAGCGATATGGTTTAAAAGGGGTATAAATTATCATCCTTTGCATGGATCAGATAGCAGAAGCACATCTATTTCTTCGCTGCCATTAGAATTGACTGTAGAGAGCGTGCTATTTTCTTACTATGTGTCCAAATTTTATGATGTAAACATAAGGGTATTGCACTGGAGAACTCTGATTGATAATCTTATTGCTAGGATAATTACATTGAATAAAAATTATGGCTATAGTTTGGGTTATGATATAACAAAAGAAGCAATAAATAGCGAGTGGCCACCCAACAAGGTAAGGGAATGCGAAATCGAAAGCCTCTAAATGGTGATTACTTGCAAGTAGATTTGATTGCACCAGTAAGTATAAAATATAGTTATAGGGCTACAGAAGCACAAATGTATGAAATCGCAAAGTTTCTTGCCGAAAATCAAATAAAAACGGATGTTCTAGTACCTAAATACGAAGATATGAAAAGCGCGCCAAGGAAAGATTATTTAGAGATATCAAAACGATTTGATTCTGTTTCGATAAAATACATTGATTGCATAAAATTATCTCTGCCATTAAATTATCATTTATACTTTTATCCAAGGTTGCCTGGCTCTGAAGTGATATATTTTCCATATAGCATTTATGACCATTTTTTAAATATAATTACTAAAAGGAAGGGTCAAATATACGTTATTGCAGCACACAGTATGCACTTAAAGAATGGATATATTATAGCTGGGCATAGGTTTGTAGAAAGTGTTTTTAATTGGTTTTTAAGGAATTTTGTATTATCAAATAAGGAAGTGATTAACAACGTTTACTATCATGTTATAAATCTCGAAGAGGCAGAATATCTTAAGAGTTTAGGAATCAAAAGGAGTAAAATAATTTACATACCAACTTTCATAGACGTAAGCTCTTTTGAATTTGGACCTAATTCTGCAAAAAGATTGCAGGTCGTACATATTGGTGGCAAAAACAAGAATGCGGAAGCTATGCTAGATATAATAACTGCTTTGGGGAAGACCGATAAAATGGGGCATTTTGATTTCTATTTTGTTGGGAAGGAACAACCCAAGGAACTGGAAAGATTAGCAGATTTTTATAGTAACATACATTGCCTCAACGAAATAAGTGATTATGAAAAGATAAAACTACTAAGAAAGATGGATATTATGATAGTTCCGGCCATCGAAACATTTTCAAGGAGTATGCTAGAAGGTCTAGCTAGTGGATTGTATATTATGGCTAATGGAATGAACCCGGCTGCAGTTGAAATAAAGAAATTAGGCGGTAAGATGTCCATAACAAATGGAAATGACACCACAGCATATGTGACACAATTAGAACGCCTTTTCAAAAGGAAAAATAGTGACCGTTCTTTTTATTCTAAAAGATTTGAGAACCATTCACTTGCGCTAAAGTACTTCGACAAAAAGATTATTTTGAATAGGTTTTTGGCGATGTTTAATAAGTTGTTAGATTGATATTATCTGCGGTGGCATTTTATGAGGGTAGTTGATATATGTTCTTTCAATCCATTAGATTATAAATCAGGTGGAGTAGGCAGCACAACATTCCACATTAACAGTGCATTGGTTAGGCATGGCATAGAAGTAATCAATATATGCTTTGCAAATGAGAGCTTTGTAAAGGAAAGTAAGATGGGTAAGGTAATAGCAATAAAAACATATGATAATGAACTATTAAAACTGCTGACTTATCCAATACGTTCTGCATTGCTAGCTAGAAAACTTAAACCCGACGTACTTATAGGCGAAGGGCCAAGTAATTTTGGGGGCAGCTTAATTGCGTCTTTAATTAGAAAACCAAATACTATACACATAGAACGTGCCCATGGCACACATATGAATTTGATTTTATCTACACAGAAAAAGAGCTTACATATGAGAATACTTGGCAGACTTATGGCTGAAATTATTGAACGATATCAATTTATTCTAGCTGATTATTCGTTTTGCGTTTCGTATTCTGTCAGGAATGAACTAATAAAATATTATAAAATAAATAAATCTCGAATTAAGGTTATTGTATCTGGAACGGATACGAAAAAGTATAAGCCTTTGGGCAAAGCAAAAAAAGCTGAACTGCGCAGTAGCATGCGATTTTATGATGGAATGGTATACATACTTTATATAGGTACAGATCCGTCTAGGAAAGGCCTTGATATAGTATTAAGAAGCATGGAATTATTAAGAGACATGCCAATACATCTGAATGTTATAGGCATTGATAATGACAACGGCTTAAATTTTATTAGAAATAACTACATAAAGCATTTAGATGCTGATAGGATAAGTTTCATTGGGAAAATAAATGAGGATGAAAAGATTAAATATTATAAAGCGTCTGATTTACTTTTCTTCCCAAGCAGATATGAAGGCATAGCGCTTGTTTCTTTAGATGCACTGAGTTCTGGGCTGCCGATGGTCGTATCTAATATGGTTGGGATTGAACAGATTGCAGGTAGTAGCTCTGGTGTTTTTGTTTCTCCGGATTTTGACCCTAAACATTATGCAGATATCATAGTTAAGCTCATTGATAGAATAGACAGATTAGATAAGTGTAAGAAAAATGCCAGAAAAATTGCATTACAATATGATTGGATAAGAGTAGGCGAGCGCTATTATGATGCTATAATGCACATCGTAAAATCAGAACTACATGAGCGTTAAGTAGAACTCTGCAGTATCGCTATTTTGCGTGTATTAATCTTTTAGCTAAGTTCGCTTATTATGTTTGTTTTATAGAATCTATATTACATATTTTCACACATTTACCAATCGGGCGTGCATTATATTTTTATGTATCTCGACTTCAAAACCTGCATTTGATAATCTTTCTTCTAAACTTCTTGAATCCCCATGATATTCCAATATTATTTCTTCAAATGATCGCAATACACTTGGCTTTGATTTTAGTATTATGCCGTATTCGCACCCTTCGCAATCTATTTTTAGGATTTGATTGGGCTTCCCAAAGCGCTCTATTATGTCTTCGAGTGTTATTATTTTGACTTTTTTACGCAATCCACCGTCCTTATTTTTTAGTGCATAGTTGATATTATCGGTATTACTTTTGACAACATTTCTGTGTATGAATATTTCTGACTTACTACCGTCTACCCCAAAGTTTAATATTTTTATATTTTTTTGTGCATCATTTAATTTTATGTTTTCTTGCGCCACTTCAAAAGTATTTGGAAATAGTTCAAAACCAACCACGCTATTTGCACCTTTTGACATGAAATAAAGCGCAGTGTCACCTATATTAGCACCTATATCTACAATGTTCTTATTATTTACCCCTACTTTATATTCATTTGATAAAAAAACGTCGTGAACTGCATGCATCGTCTTACTGAAGTCCTCTTTATTATGATATATAAATTTTATTTTGTCATCAAAAATAACAACGTTTTTCTGTATAGAAATCCTATTGCCGTAATGCGATAACTTCTGATTCCACCAAATCAGACTGCTATTGAAGAAGTCATAATAATCAGACATTGTTTTTATTTCTGCTTTTGTATTATTCTTTGTTATAAACGTTGCTTTTTTAAGTATGCCATATTTAAAAAGGATTACAGAATACCAGTTTTTTATATTTGATATTAAGTCAAATAAGTCAAAAAGCCCGCTTCTTATAATTTTATACATGTAATCATTGTATATATTATAAACCTACGCCGTATAGTTTATTTGAAAGCCGTATTACTTCACGTGCTCTTATATGCCATGTGCCATGCATTTTTATAAATTTTAGTCCTTTTTTCCTTAATAATGCCATTTTCCTTTTGTTATTTGATAGCCGTATTATTTGGGCCTTAAAATCTTGCTTCTTATTTATTAAGATTGCACATCTGTTAGTTACCATCAAAGCAGCCGGATTATTAGTAAGGCACACGGCGCCATATGCCATAGCTTCAAATATTCTCTCTGCTACCATTTTGTTCTTTATATTCTGCTCACTGTTTAATCCCATTATGATTGCTGAATTTTGATATATTGCCCTCTTCTTTCCCTCTGTTATATATGGCGGTGTGGGCACTATCTTATATTTATTGTCACCTTGGAAAAGATCCATGTATGGCCTTATGTAAGACTTATCTCCAACATAGGAAGCTATATATTTATCATTTTTACAATGTTCTCCTATTCTATTTGGATCTACATCAGCCGAATGCCTCAATGGAAGAACATTTTTTACTTTTTTATTCGTATAGAATTTATACCAGAGCAATTGCTGTCTCCATCTTGGCTTTCCAGTGAAGTACTCGCCAGTAAATATTATTTTCATGCCCAATTTATCAAAAAAATCCTTATCTCCTTGCACAAACCAGCCTATAACTACTATCCTCTTGTCTTTTATTTGCGACTGTAGCGACCTAAGCGCCCTGTGCCTAAGCATATTAGATAGCGCCATTATGAATCCATACTTATCTATATGGTTTATGGCCCATGGTATTGCTCGCATGATGTTTCCGTTTTTATTATCCCTAGCACCAAAGCTATAGTATACTGGATGATCACAGATCAAAACAAAACCGGGATCGGTTATATCACGTATATGGCGTATAATTTTTACATTAAAACCGTTATACTTGAATCCATTAGCCACTTTCTGCGCAAAAAACATATGGTTATAACCAGTCGGGAGTAAAAACGAATTAAGGATGTAGAAGGTACTTGGCATAAACCCACTCTTAATACTTTCAATGCGAATAAGTACCGCACGTTCCATGCCCATCCTGGCCAAATTCATAATTCTTAGAGCACAGTGCGCAGATTGCACCTATGATCAGCAACTTATCCATCAGCATTCACTTTGAATTACTTTTGAACTGCTATTAGGTTCCGTGAAATATCCACGTTCATCATCAGAAATGGCGTGTTGATAGAATATGTACCATTACTAAGCGCAGTAAACTTATAATGTATAAAAATCATTAGATTACCAGTAATGTTTTATAGGTATATTTCTAAAAATCTTGTGGGCAATAGTGGAACGGGTTGCCGTTGATATGGAGCATAAAGCGCAGTATTTATGCGATTAGATCTCTAATAGTTATTGCAATCTCATATAATGAAAGTATGGTAGGTATAGATGCGTAGTAAAGAAGCTCGGGACCTTGGCGTAAAGCATGCGTCTATAGCCTCTTCGGTTTTTATTGCTAAACTAATATCGCTACTACTAGGGGCGATAATGCTTATTGTAGTTGCAAGAGTATTAGGATCACAGCAATATGGAATTTATACAGTTGCTCTCGCAATAGCGGGGTTTGCAGGAGCATTTGGAAGCTTGAATTTTGGTGCATATTTCAATAGAGAGATACCACTACTTTTAGCTAAAAATAAAAAAGATGGAATAGGT
Organism: Microcaldota archaeon; assembly: GCA_021818545.1. GTDB lineage: Archaea > Micrarchaeota > Micrarchaeia > Micrarchaeales > Micrarchaeaceae > JAKATK01. Next base: position 32,271 of record JAKATX010000002.1, on the reverse strand, counting down.
ATACGCATAGTTGATGCACTACTTTTTTTAATTGCGGTTTCAATTATTTTGACAGTAGTAAGTGCGATAATGCTGAATTTAATCGCAGGATATTTTACAGCCCAGTATGAGTATCTGGGCTATGTTTATATAGCACTATTAAGCATCGGCTTTGCAATAACATATCCAATATTGACCGCTATACTTGTTAGTTTCGGTAGCAACATTGAAGTTGCGATTGCTTTAGTATCATTTGTATTGGTGCAAACTATAATAAGCATACTTTTAGTCTTGATTGGTTTTGGCCCGCTAGGAGCAATATTAGGTTACATTGCGGGGTTAGTAACTGCGGTTTTGGTTCCGCTTTATTATATACGTAAGCACGTAAGACTCAGAATCCGACTTTCTGGGATTAAGGCTAGGCTAGTTGATATGCTAAAGTTCTCTTTGCCGATAACTTTAACAGGACTGTTGAACACCATTCTCAGCACTTTTCCGGTAATATTTTTGGGCATATTGCTGGTTTCGACTAGTGTAATCGGCCAGTATGGATTGGCCACGAGGATAGGCAATGTAATAGATCTGGTTGCCGGTTCAATATCGACAGTGCTTATTCCTATGTTCGCTAATGCAATACAAAAACGTAGGGCAAAGCTTAAACTGGCAAATCTTTACCAGAGTTCTCTGTTTTTTGGGCTTATATTTAGCGTGCCTATGATAGCATACTCCTCAGTATTGTCTTATCAGATAATAATAACGGTTTTTACCTCGGCGTATGAATTGACAGTTATTTATATGCCGCTCATAAGTGTAGGCGTTTTATTGAGCATTTTTGCAGGGTATTCATATTCGCTTTTAGTAAGCATGGGAAAGGTTGTTATGGCACTTAAGTATACATCACTTGCAATTGCCGCGCAATTCATCTCCATACTTATATTGGGTTATTTTTTCCAAGTAATAGGCGTTATAGTGGCCTACTTTTATATAGGCAATGTAATTTTAGCTTTATTATATACTAGAGGATTGAACAGTCTAGGCATAAAAATAGATGTATGGCCACTTATTAGAGTAGTAATATGTGGTGCAATATTTGGAATTTCTCTATTGCCATTGTTGCTACTGCCAATCAGGCCACTGTACATACTTGCGCTTGGGCTTGTAGAAGGATTTATCGTTTATCCGATAGTGCTGGTAAAGATGCGGGCTTTGAATCTCGATGAAATACAGGTATTGCACAAGGTAGGAGATAGCGTACCTTTTATAGGCCGGCTTCTCAATCTAACTCTGCGATATACAGAATCATTCATATGACGTTAAGATGCATTATTAGCATGCTTGAGGAGCTTTTGTATGCCATTTTTTACAGAGGTAAATTCCATTGTACCTATTATTCCTGATAGTCTAGTAGTATCGGCTTTAGTGAAGCGTTGATAACTTGAAAGAGGATTCTTGACATACACTTTTTTATCCTTATTTATGATATCTGCAATTTCATTGTAAGTAGTTGTCTTCCCAGTACCAACGTTATATATAGGTGCAATGCTTTTTTCAAGAAGAGATAATATAACTTTTGATACATCATCGACGAATATGAAATCACGCGCCTGATTACCATCACCATATACCGCCAGTGGCTTACCCTGTTCATTTTCTCTTATGAAAATTGACATTATACTAGCGTAATCGCCCTTATCATTCTCCCCTGGACCGAATACATTGAAAAGTCGCATACCGACTATGTTCATCTTGTATATGTCTGCATATGAATCCGCTATCATCTCATTCATGAGCTTGGATTTGGCATAATGATTCCTTTGCTTCTTTATGTCTATCAACGAGCTTTCGGAAAAACCGCTTTCTGCAGTATACACTGCCGCGCTAGAGGCATAAATGAATTTTTTGCAGCTATTTAAAACTGCTGCATCTAGAGTATTTATGAAGCCATTTACGTTAATGTTATAGCATTTTGCAGGGTTTTTTTCAAATTCAACGTTTGACGTCACTGCTGCAAGATGTACAACCATATCTACGCCTTCCATGGCCCCCTTAACCGCTTCCAAATCGGTTATACTACCAATAATCATCTTGATGCCATCTATTTTACAGGCCTTCTTATCAAAACCTACTACTTCATAACCAACATTTAATGCGTGACGCGCCAGATTTGAGCCTATGAAGCCTGAACACCCGGTTATAAGTAGCCTCATTTTTTGCCTCATTCTTCTACACCGACTTTATTTTTATTCTCCTACGTATACTATATTGCTTCCAAGAGCCTCAAACTTGAAGCGCTCTTCCTTAAGCTGAGGCAGTGCCTTCCTGATATTTTCGTGCTTTTCAGGAGGAGCAAATATTAGGAGGAATCCTCCACCACCAGCACCTATGAGCTTACCGCCTTCGGCTCCGGCGGCCATTGCTTTACTATACATTTTATCTATAGATGCATCACTTATGCCATCACTAAGTGCCTTCTTAAGCTGCCAGTTCTGGTCAAGCAGCCTTCCAGTCTCTGCCCATTTCCCTGAACATATGGAATTGAATAGTTCATACGACATATCACGCATCTTATTGTACTCATTCAGGTGTTTATGTATCTCGCTTGACTGCTTAGAATGTATGCTGGATGAACTGCGTTGTATGCCGGTGTATAATAACATTAAGTGATTTTTTAGTGCTTCGTTGTCCGATTCCTTAGCTATGATGGGCTTTATGGCCACGCTTTCATCTTCATTAAATTCCAAAAGCTTTATTCCGCCATATGCTGCTATGTACTGATCTTGCTTACCGCCAGGCTCCCTTAATATCCCGCGTTCTATCTTCACCGCTTCCTCTGCTAGCTCCTTCGGGCTTACGAATTCGCCTTTCCATGCATGCAAAGCGTTCAATAAACCAACTAAGAAAGTGCTACTTGAGCCCAAACCAGTACCTCCAGAAGGTATATCGGATATACTGACAATTTCGATACCCCCATCTATGTTAAGTAGCCTTAACGCTTCCCTTACTGTAGGGTGTTGCACTTTATCTATACTATCTACTATTTCTGTTTTCGAGTAGCTTACTCTTATGTGGTTGTCGAACTTCTTATTGACGATTATGTGTATATATTTGTTTATAGCTGCGGAAACTACTGCGCCAGAACCATTATTTCTATAATAACCCGGAAGATCAGTGCCACCCCCAACGAACGTTATTCTAAGTGGCGTCTTTGTCATTATCATTCGTTCGCCGTACAAGGTCATCAATTTTTATTTTCGCTTAAAAGCTTTGATATACCTTCATCTAAACCTATACGTGCCTTGAAATTTATCAGCTTTTCCGCTTTTGAAGTATCTGCTAAGGTCTCCATCACGTAATTGCTAGATGGCATACTAACATATCTGGGCTGTATACTTGTACCCAGAACTTTGTTAAGTTTAGAAATTAGCTCATTTAATGTATAGCTTTTACCCGTTCCTACATTGAATATATCAAAGCCTTTTATTTTAGAGGCTTTTAGAAGCGCATCGACTACATCATCAACAAATATGAAGTCTCTCTTTTGAGTGCCATCTCCATACACGACTGGCTGCTCGCCCTTTCCCATTGACCAAAGAAATTGGGTGACCAAATTTGCATATTCCTTCTTAGATTCTTCGTGCCTTCCATAAACAGAAAAAAAGCGCATTGCAGCTATGTCTAACCCAAAAAGTTTAGCATACAATTCAGATAAGCGTTCTGCAAATATCCTACCTTCAGTATAATAATCAGTAACTGGGGGAACGATACTTTCGCTATGAGGTGGTTTAATCCCATTATAGATAGATGAAGTTGAGGCAAAAACTATTGCTGCTTTATTTTTCTTTGCATATTCAAGAATATTTAACATCCCTTCCACAACTTCGTTTAGGAGACTTGGATTTTTCTTGTACATAGGAGAAGACGAGTACATGCCCAAATGGATTATGAGATCTGCATCCAAATTATGCTTATTTATATTCTTGGAATCATCATGTATGAATTGGACATTACCAGTTTTTTGAGCAAGCTCAAGATTTTTTATTGATCCGGTGTTCAAGTTATCTATGACGTATACCTTATTGTTATCCGCTAGTCTTTCGACTAAATTGCTACCTATAAAACCTGCACCACCTGTCACTATTACTTTTCTACCATTTAGTTTTTCCATATAATCACTGAGCGTTAATTTAATTTTATTATATTTTATCCTCGACAATTTTTGATATTATGTGGCCTACGGCAATGTGCACTTCTTGTATTATTGACGTTCTATCGTTATTGACTTTCAGAATATATTTGCCTTTTGATGCCAATTTACCACCGTTTCTACCGGTAAAAATTATTGTAAGACACCCAATTTCGTTAGCTTTGTCTATTGCCTTGATTACATTTTCTGAATTTCCGCTTGTTGAGATGCCTATCACTATGTCATTCTTTGATGCAAAAGCTTCTATTTGCCTTGAATAAACATAGTCATATCCGTAATCATTTCCAATTGCAGTCAAAGAGGAGGTATTTGCATGGAGGGCTAATGCAGGCATAGGCTTCCTATCCTTTTCAAATTTACATACGAATTCTGCAGCTATGTGTTGTGCATCCGCGGCGCTACCACCATTTCCCATCAGTATAAGCTTGCCACCATTAAGCATTCTTTTTGCTATATCTTCTCCCATTTCATGTATAAATTTAGGGTCTACCGAGGACCTCGCTTCGACTCCCTCCTTTATATAATCCTCAACATTTTTTATATCCATTATATGACCATTCACATTTTAATTAAAATCATCAGTAAACTTTCATATTATAAATATTTTTATATATTACAAATTTTGGCTGCTCTTTGTTATTAGTATTTATTTGTAAGTATTTTTATTGCATGCTTAACTACATCATCAGAATACCCATACTTAAGCTTTATTCCAACACTCTGCATCTTTTTATTATCTATGTATGTATTTGATACATCGCCCGGCCAGCCTTGCTCAGTTCCAGTATAATGTATTTTTGCTTTTGGCGCAATTTTTGAAATGACCTGCGCAGCTATTGAATCGACACTCGTTTGGCCACGTGTTGCAAGATTAAGGATCTCATTAGGTTTTGCCTTTTCATAAGCATAAATAATTGCAGCTACACAGTCAATAACATCTATATATGACTTTTTCTGTTTGCCATCGCCCAAGACTTCTAAGTATCTTTTATTTTTATTCAATTTTTTTATGAAATCCACTATTACTCCATGCGTCTGATTTTTACCTACTACATTAGCAAATCTGTATATGTAATAATTAATGCCATAAAGGTTGCTATATGCAGTTATCAGACCCTCGCAGGCCAACTTTGAAGCTGCATATAAGGATATGGGCTTCATCGGGCCATAGTTCTCTGGTGTTGGTTTTATATCTGCCTTTCCATATACTGCGCTGGATGAAGAATATAGAATTGACTTGACATTACTTAGCCTTGCTGCTTCAAGGAGATTATGGGTTGCTATTGGCCCTTGTTCAAGATCGAGACCGGTATTTTTTGTGCCTAATTGTATGTCCGGATTCGCTGCGAAATGTATTATTGCATCTGGTTCCTCCTCTATCATGATTTTTTTAAGCCGCGGCACGTCCAACAAGTCGGCCTTTACAAATCTGAATTTGGTAGAAGTGGAAAATTGTTTTATAAGATCAAAACTGCCTGAACTCAAGTTATCGTATACAATCACCTTAGAAGCTTTGCTGATCAGCAATTCCACCATATTGCTGCCTATAAATCCCGCGCCGCCCGTCACTAATATGGTTTTCCCGCTTATTTTAGGCATAAAACAACCTTCATTTTTCTTGCTTTGACTTTTCTTCTTCCATCTTTATTATTTTCAGAACCTCTGAGAAATCAACTGCGTAAAGCTCAACCCTGTCTTTTATGGATCCGTTCCTTACGCCTATGAATTTTATCCCTGCAGATTTGGCCATTTCTATGTCTACTTCGGCATCACCAATAACAAAAGACTTATTTATATCTATCTCAAAATCACGCTTAGCATCCTCTATCATCCCCAAAGCAGGCTTCCTACACCTGCAGCCTGCGCCAGGCATATGGGGGCAATAGTATATGGCGTCTACTGTGCCGCCTCTTGATTTTATGTCGCTTTGTATTCTTTCATTCATCGACTTTAAGTCGTTTTCGCTGAAATAGCCCCTCGCAACGCCGGATTGGTTTGTAACTATTATTATCAGATATCTCTTGCTAAGTTCTGCAAGCGGCGCGTACACGTCTTCGTATATGCTTATTTCAGACGCATTCTTACAGTATGGACAATCCTTATTTATGGTTCCATCCCTATCGATGAATAATGTTGGGTTCATGTGAATCTTCCAATCAAATAGCCATTATTTCGTAATTGTTATATTTCGCAGCAATATTAGTTGCTCGGTGCCATTGAAACTTGGGCCGCCCACATTTTGAATGAAAATTAATGTATTTATGGTTGGACCTGAAGATAGCGTTACATTTGCTACATATGGCCCAATACCATTGGATATTGGGATACTGGCCAATTGCGTTAGTGAGCCAGCGCTGTTTAATGCATCTATAGATAAATTGGCTTTTCCAAAGCTCGTAGTGGCTTGGAATCTTATTTTAGCAGGAATTGGGTAAGAAGCAGGCATCACATCAAAATTTGCATTCGACTGATTTGCATATGGGGCAAATACCAGCATTTCTCCATAAAGGGCGCTGGCGTTTACGGCCGGCGTCCATAGATACTCGGTTGTGCCGTTAACCCGGACATTTATCTGATGCCACTGGGTCAAAGATGGATACATGACAAAGCTTTTATACGCCCTATAAAGACTGCTAGTTGGTTTCATTGTCGCGTTTAATGTTGAGAAGACTACGGTTTGGTTATCTGCATAAACTGGCGTGCCGAATAGGCTTTCGAGATAACTCGTTAGGACATATGACGAAGCTTTGCTATAGGCATCCAGATTAACTGTGATGAATGCAGTATTCAATTGTCTTAAGGATAGTATTGATTCGTTTCCAGGATCCTGATTAACTGGGGATGGGAGAAATGATAGGGTTGCATTTTGTTGAAGGGCAGTAGCAGCTGGCACTATCGGTATACTGTAAAGGGATAATTCTTGGGTGGTGTTTGACCTTGTTATGTCGCCGCCAACTATTGGTTTGTGGGAGGCAGTAACGTAGTACGTGTCCTCCGCCTCGTACAACCCTGGTTGACTTGAGTATTGATTAGGCATGACTGGAAGCTCAAGGACGGAGAAGTTACCGGATACATTCGCAAGAGCGCTGTAAAATACTGGTATGTGCGCATGTGTTGTGACTTGGCTTAAAAGCGATGCACTTATTGCAATGCCGTTGTTTTCTATTATTAATATTAATACGAATGCTATGGCAAGAAGCATGACATTGCGCTTGGCGTTTTCTCCATGATTGATTTTAATCTGGATATCGTTAAATCCGAATGCAACGAGGATCGCCATCGCCATGCTGAATATGAGGTCGAACCTGCCCGGTTCCCTTATGACGTTAAATGGACCGAGAAGATGGTAAATTAGGTATAAGCCTGCGGATGGGCCCATGGATAGCAGTCCGAATATCACTGCAAGACCTATCCACAAACCGCTCCGCTTATAGTCCTTCTTTTTATAATCTGAGTATATCCCATATGACGCGAACAAAATTGCACCGTAACCTATATACGCAACGGTCTCTGTCGGATCAGGACCGAATGTCGAATTAAAGTACGAACCAGGATTTGTATCGAATAGACCGTTATAGTAGCTGGGTATCAAGAATGTGCCGAGATTTGTGCTCCAAATACTGCTATAGGTTACGTTGTTAAGCTGATTCGCTTGCGATAGGCCGCCGGGCTGGGAGATTGCGCCGATTATTGGAATGAAACCCCAAGCCCCCAGAATAAATGCGATAAAGGCAGCCAAAACAATAAACGTTATGAATTTTTTATTCATTATTTTTTTACGTGTTTCGTTGAAAATAACATATGCAGCCAGCATTAGGGATATGGCCAGCAACAGTTCTATCGACTGCTCTATATCCCCCATGAATGTAATAAGCACGAATGATGCCCCCAACCCCAAGGCATTTTTGAATCCGCCGTTCTCATGAACTATACGCATGAAAAAGTATATGGCTAGCGGAACCCAGCCTATATTTATCCAATCTATGTGGGCATACGCTTGTGCTATATGAAATGCGCTGAATGCGAATACGACGCCGGCGATGAAGGACGCGGTTTTATTTTTGACTACGTAGTCGCTCAGTATAAACATTGTAAGGCCCGATAATGCGAAGCCTACGAGAAGCATGACATTGTACGCAAACTGCAAGTTTACTGCTTGGAATGGCACAAAAATGAGCGATGCTATAGGTGCCATAGTTTGGTAAGCCAAGTTTGCACCAATCGGCCAATATAACAGATTTGTGCTGTAGAAGCTGGTATGAAGCGCAAAAGTTGAGTAACCAATCCACCAGATATCCCATAAATTCTGATATGTGTCACCACCAGAACCCGGAGCTACAGTAGCCATCCTGGAGGACAATGGCGCAAAAACCACAATGGCAATTATCAGGTAGGCGACAAATAGCAGAATGCCCAATTTTAAATCCGCAGTTTTGAATAAATTTTCAAAAACATTTTTTGGCCCGTCCTTGGTGCCGCTCTGCGGATAATGTTGCCCTGCTTGATCAAAAACCATCTATTATGCACCGATAAAAAGCTAATCTGCCTTTAGCTTATTATTTGGGATAAAGGATAAATAATGGTTACTTTTTCAATTTTATTTAAAAGTATTGCCAGAGGGCGATACAGTATAAATTAAATTCCTATTCATATAAGATTTGATTACTTTATTAATTATTTTGAGCTCCATAAATACGTGTATTTGATTTGTATGAAACCATCAATAAGCGTAGTGTTGCCGACCAAAGAGGAGAGAGCGGCTTTCGAAACCATCTCCAATTTAAGGAAACTGCTACCAGTAGGACTTGAAATAATAGTCGTTGATAAGAGCGATAATGAATTTTTCCTTAAGATTAAGAAGACTGGAGTACGGGCTTTCAAACAGCACAGCAAGGGGGTTGAAAATGCTATGATCGAAGGGCTGAGGAAAGCGACTGGTGAAGTGATAGTCAGTCTCGACGCCGATGGAACCCACGGCTTAGAAGGAATCAAGAGAGGGATGGCGATGATAAATCGTGGGGAAGCGGATCTCGTACTTGGCAACAGGATGGATGGCTTAGACCCAGGTTCTATGGGCGGATATCTTAAGTTCGGGAATACTGCATTATCTTTTATTTATAACATTATTTACGGTCAACATGTACACGACTTACTTACCGGAATGCTGATAATGGACAGGGAAGCACTTGATGCGGTGAAGAACGTACAACCAGGTGGCAATCCAATAGCATTTTTCCAGGTGCAGATAGCAAAGAGAGGTTTCAAGGTGGAGGAAGTCCCGATTAAGTACCACAAGAGAAGGTACGGGAATTCGAGGCTCACCAAGTCTAAATTCATGTATGGCTTAAGCACTGCGATTTACATGTTAAAGAATCGCTTTTAGCATAAATGCAGGTACCTATAATCTTTGAACAGGATTACCTGATAGCGAGCAGAATCACGCTAAATTATTGCATTACTTTAATGAATCAAATATATTGCCGTATTTTTGTTCAACGCCCTTCCAATCCGCCAAGAATCTGCTTATCCCTATATCAGTCAGAGGGTGCATGAACATTTTGTCAAGCACATCAGGAGGAAGCGTGGCTATGCCTGCGCCAAGCTTTGCTGCGTCTATGACCTGCACTGGATTCCTGACGCTTGCAACAAGGACTTCGGTTTTTATCGGGTAGTTTTTGAATATCTGCACTATGTCCCTGATCAGGTCCATCCCGTTAAAGCTGATGTCGTCCAGCCTTCCTATGAAAGGGCTGACGTAGGTTGCACCAGCTTTTGCGGCTATGAGCGCCTGATTCGCGGAGAAGATAAGCGTAACGTTTACTTTTATGCCCTCTTTCGACAGCGTGTGCAGTGCGTGCATGCCATCCTTGGTCATGGGCAACTTCACCACGACGTTCTTGCCCAATTTTGCTATGGATCTAGCCTCCTTAAGCATGTTTTCGTAATCCGTGGCGACGACTTCTATGCTCACGGGGCCAGTGACAAGTTCCAATATTTTTTTCAGATGGTCTATCGGATGGCTGGCGCCTTCCTTGGCCAGCAGTGATGGGTTTGTTGTGACCCCATCTACTATCCCCATGTCGATAAACTTCTCTATCATAGGTATATTCGCGCTATCTATAAAGAATTTCATAGTTTCACCATTTCCTTGGCATTCTCAAATATGCTACGGTCTGATATTCCATACTTTGACATCAATTCTGCAGGCTGCCCAGATTCGCCAAACGTATCATTGACCCCCACCATTCTAATCATTGTGGGGCGGCGCGTAGATAACACTTCAGCCACTGCAGAGCCCAGTCCGCCGATTATGTTATGGTCTTCCGCGGTTATTATTCTGCCGGTATCGGTTGCCGCCTTTATTATCGCTTCGGCGTCTATAGGTTTTATCGTATGGAAGTCCATAACGCTTGCGCTTATGCCGGCATCCTTGAGCGAGACGGCGGCCTTCAGCGCCTCCTGGACCATTATACCGTTTGCTATTATTGTTATGTCCTTCCCATCGCGCAATAAGTTCGCCTTGCCTATCTTGATGCTCTCATCGGTGTATACGCCAGGCAGGCTTGACCTAGGCAGCCTTATGTAGAACGGCCCTTTTGCGGTTATGGCTTCCCGCGTTATCGCTTTTGTAGAATAAAAATCGCACGGAGCGACAACTTTCATGTTGGGCAGAGCACGCATTATGGCTATGTCCTCTATGGTCTGGTGGCTTCCCCCATCCGGGCCAACCGATATCCCTGTGTGCGTGCCCACTATTTTAACATCCAGATTGCAATACCCTATTGTATTCCTTATCTGGTCTATGGCGCGCTCTATGAATACCATGTAAGTGCCGCATATCACCTTCTTGCCGTACAAAGCAAGGCCGGATGATACGCCTATCATGTTCTGCTCCGCTATGCCTACGTTAAATAGCCTGTCCGGGAACTTGTCGCCGAAAAGGCTCGTGCGTATGGACTCTGTTGTATCAGCGCCAACCGCTACGATTTCCGGCATTGTGGAGCCAAGCTCCTCTAGAACTTGCCCGAACGCTTCCCTTAGGGATTCCGGTTTTTGTTCCATTTTTAAGCACCCTCTTTGCTGCCATTGCGTATTTCGGCTATGGCCTTATCCAGCACTTCACCACTTATTGTCTTGCTGTGGTATTCCACTTTGCCTTCCATGAAGCTTACACCCTTGCCCTTTTTGGTTTTTGCCACTATCGCGGTAGGGATCCTTTTGGCCTTATCGGCCTGACCCAACGCGTTAAGGACCTCCTGTATGTTATTACCGTCTATCTCGATGACGTTCCAGTTGAATGCTTTGAACTTTGCGGACACAGGATCTGACGGCATTATGTTTGCGGTCGGGCCCTCCTGCTGCAGGCCGTTTTGGTCGACTATCGCAACGAGGTTGTCAAGCTTGAACTTCGCAGCTGCCATGGCTGCCTCCCACACTTCACCCTCGTCCAGCTCCCCGTCCCCTGTTATTACGTAAACCCTTATGGGCTTCTTGTCTATCCTTGCAGCCAGAGCCATGCCTATGCCTTCTGAAAGCCCGATGCCTTCCGGACCGCCCGGTATCTCAACTCCCGGTAATTTTTTCGGATCGGGATGCCCCTGCAGCCTGCTATCCATCTTCCTGAGCGTCATGAGTTCCTCTTTCGGGAAGTAGCCGCACTTGGACAGCACCGAATAAAGAGCCGGCGCAGCATGGCCTTTTGAAAGCAGAAGTCGGTCCCTATCATTCCACTTGGGATTCGTTGGGTCATGGCGCATCTTGCCGAAATAAATCGAAACCAGTATGTCGGTGCAGCTAAGTGAGCCGCCTGGATGGCCGGATTTTGCTTCGCTGAGCATCCTGAGTATGTCCTCCCTGATTTCCGATGCTATGGACTTGAGCTCTGGCGCTCCAATGCGCCTATTCGGATCCTTGAAATCTATATCAGCCATCTGACACCACTCATTTGGCACCAATTATACGTGTCTTTAATGTGTAAAAAGCAATTTTAATACCTAGCATTGGCTTTGACCGCGTCACTTGCGGCTTGGAGCCCTGCCTTTCCTTGTAAGTTATCGGTATCTCGGCTATGCGCTTGCCGTGCAGCGCAAGAGCGGCTTCGAAGAACAGCGTGCCCGCCTTATTCGATCCGGGGTTTACCTTGCGGATTGCATCGAAGGCGGATCTGCGCATTGCGAATGAGCCGCTTAGCGCGTCGTGCATTTTTTGGTTGTAGAAGACGTTGAAGACTGATGTAAGGAACTTGTTGCCGAACATCAGGTATGAGCCTATCACTTCCTTGTTATTAGACCTATCGCCGCTGACAAAGTCGGCATTGCCGGCCTTAAGCGTCTCTACTACCTTTTTGAAGTCATCAACTTCATAAGTTCCGTCTGGGTCTATAGTTGACAGTATGTCGCCGTGGGCTACGGAGAATCCCTCCATCAATGCAGCAGTATACCCGCTCGACTTTTGGACCATTATCTTTGCGCCGGTTACGTATAGGGGCTTCAGCATATCCGGCTTGCTTTTGTCTACAACTATTATTTCAGTGTCCTTTCCGAGCTTCGAATAAAGCTCGCTTATTATGCGTGGCGCAGTCGCCTCATTTTTGGTTGGGACGATCACGCTAAGTCGTAGCATGCAATTCACGAGATATTTTGTAGTAAAGAGTATTATATATTATCACATAACCAAAATCGGAAAGGTAATTGCAGGCTAGGCTGGAATTTGTGGCTGGAGGCGAGCAATGAATAAAATATTATGCCTTTCCGCTCAATTATACGGTGGGGGAATTCCATGGATTTGGAAGAGTCTATGAAGCGCAGTATACGCAACATACCTGATTACCCTAAGAAGGGCATAATATTCCGGGACATAACTCCTCTGCTAAAGGACAGCGCTCTGTTCTCCGCGTGCATGGACAGGATGGCAGATGAGATAAAAAGCCTGCATCCGGATTATGTGGTCGGAATAGAGGCCAGGGGGTTCATAGTTGGCTCGGTCATAGCCTACAAATTAGGCATAGGTTTCGTGCCAGCCAGGAAGAAGGGGAAGCTGCCGCACGCCAAGGTGTCAGTCAGCTATTCGCTCGAATATGGCGAGGAGACCATAGAGATGCACAAGGATGCCATGGAGGAAGGCGCAAAAGTAGTAATAGTGGATGACCTTCTGGCAACGGGAGGCACTACGCTCGCAACGATGAATCTGGTAAAGCAGATAGGCGCCAATATTATCGGTGCCGCTTACCTTGTGGAACTGACAGGACTTAACGGCAGGGCAAACATCGCCATAGAGAACGTTATATCCCTCGCCAAGTACTGAGGATGATCTTATGGGCGCACTTGAGGATGAATTTGTATCTATGGGATGGCGCCTGCCGGACTTTCAGAACAGCAACCTGGGCGTAGCGAAGCAACTAATGCAATCGGATCACGGAAGCCTGATAGGCAACAGCAGAAACAAGGTCTTCATCATAATAGACGGAATGGGGTACAAGATTGCGAATGACACGCTAAATAAACGCGCAGGAACCATACCGGATGCAAAATGGCTGGGCATGCGGCAGATCACGTCCATATTCCCGTCCACTACTGGAAACGTGCTTTCAAGCATATACAGCGGAATGCCGACTTCCGAACATGGAGTGGTGGGCACTAAGGTGCCGTTCAAGGAAGCCGGTATGATGATAAACGTGCTGGGCTTCTCCGCGGCGCTCGGGAAGGATCTCAAATTGTGGCGTGTCGACCCCAAAACATTTTACCCTAAGCCGAAGATGATTGATGGCCTTAAAAAGCGGGGAAGCTTCAGGTCGCTGCTGAACGAAAACATTTTGGGCACCGGGCTCTCGACTGCAGTGTTCGGTTATGGCGATGTGCAGCCTTTCATAGCATTAGAGGACATGCTGATAAGCATAAGAGAGCACGTAAGAAGCGGAACCAGGTACATATTCGCCTACTATGACATGCTGGACCACATGCAGCACCAGTACGGGCCGTACACCGAGCAGACGGAAGCATTGATGTCGGGGATTTTATCTGCGATTGGCGCTACTCTAAGACAGGCATTGGAGAAGCATGGATACGACTTGATAATAACTGCGGATCACGGCCAAGCCAGCATACCGCACAAAAACGACATGGAGCTGAAAAGCGACGACGAGATGCTGAAGTTCCTGCAGATGCCGCCATGGGGCGAGCCGAGGGCGCTCTTCCTGCACGTTATAGATGGGAAGGAGCGCATGCTTGAGGATTATTTCAGCAGGAAGCTTGGCAAGCATGCGATGCTCGTAGAATCTGAAGAAGCCATAAAAGCGGGCCTTTTCGGCGATAAGGAAGTGGATGATGACCTGCGGTACAGGTTCGGCACCCACATAATAATGCCATACGACAATTTCGCTGTGCCGTACAAGTACCCGAATACGTCAACCAGGATGAAGGAAAGGCCGCCGATGCTCGGCATGCACGGAGGTCTTACGGACGATGAGATGCTGATACCGCTTCTTACAAACTTCTAGAAAGGCGTTGCAACCCTTTTTGCAGTATGCGTATTTGTAGGACTTTTTCAGCTGGCGAACGTATACAATCCATATAAATAGTTTTCCAATATATTAGAATATAGGCGATAGAAGGCGTTGGTTCGAAGCGACCCAACAATCCTTAGCATGCTTGCGCTTGCCTAAGGTAAATCAAATGGCGACCACGGTAAACGAAGTTGTATATACTGGACGTACTCTGGACTTAGAGGAGCTAGTCAAAAAGGCCACATGGCGCGAATTGCTGATCGAACTCGTTGAGAGCAGCCAGATCGACCCATGGGACGTAGACATATCGCTCATAGTAGATAGCTACCTCGCCGCCAAGAGGGCGATGAAGGCAATGGACCTGTCCGTGCCCGCCAACATAATACTTGCAGCATCTATATTGCTCAGGATGAAAAGCGACATGCTGGGGCTGCCCAGCATAGAGGAACAGCAACCCCAGGCGGACGAGGAACATGCCCAGAGGATCATGCCAGAAGTCACGCCCCTCAGCCTCAGGGCCAGGATGCAGCCACATAGGAAGGTCACGCTGGAGGAGCTGCTGGACGCGCTCGACGAGGCAATGAAGGCGCAGCAGCACAGGGAGTACAGGATAGAGATGGAGAACACACCTGTGCCAATGCTCATAAATGTTGATGATATTGACAAGAAGCTTGACAACACCTTGTCCATGGTGAGGGATAACGCGGATGTCACAGGAATGGTGACTTTTGCTGCGCTCGCGAACAAGTTCAACTACGCGGAGAGCATGCTGCTGGACCTTTTCGTGCCGCTATTATTCCTTGCCCACAAGGGTGATATAGTGCTATTCCAGGAAGAGTTCTTCAATGAGATATTCATCAAGATTGGCGAGGGTGATGCAGATGCAGGAAACGGGACAGCTTGATTATAAGAAGGTGGCTGAAGCGGCCCTGTTCGCGTCCGGCCGTGCCATGGGCATAGACGAGCTGGCGAAGGCGATAGGGCTCGGCTCGATAGGTTCGTTGGAGTCTATAATGGACTCCCTTGTCAACGAGTACGCCGGCAGGGACAGCGCGATTGAGATACAAAAGCTTGGCAGCAAGTACGTGATGAGCATACGCGAGCCGTATGCCAGCAAGGTGAACGGCCTCGCAGGGGCGCCTGACATATCCAGGGGTGCGCTTAGGATACTCGCTTACATAAGCAAGAACGAGCCAGTGATGCAGAGCGCAGTAGTAAAGGCGTTCGGCACGACCACTTATGATTACATGAAGGAGCTCGTCGAGAAGGAGTTCGTTATTAGAAAGCAGGTCGGCCGCACGAAGAGGATAGAGACAACGGACAAGTTCAAGGAGTACTTCAACGTGGAGAGCGCTCAGTAAACGGGGTTGTACTCGTCTATGCCCTCTTTCACGTTTATGTATAACGCGGATACGAAGAGGAATGAGGATGCCCGATTGAGGAAGCTTAGCATCTCATCGCTCGCAGCATGCCTGCCATCGAGCGCGACGACGGCGCGTTCCGCCCTTCTCGCAATCGCCCTGGCCATATGCAGGTGAGCTGCGCCGGCGCTGCCCCCTGGCAAAACGAATTTTGTGAGCTTAGGCAGGGCTGCGCCCAATTCTTCTATGCCCTCTTCCAGCTCTTTTAGATCGGCTGCGCTTATGCGCTTGCCCTTCTGGCTTCTTGCACCACCGGATGAAGCAAGCTCCGCACCGGCTATGAAGAGCTTGTTCTGCAGCACTTTCAGCATTTCTGATACATGCTCATCCGGCATCTCGGCTATGGCCACCCCGATGGCAGAGTTAAGCTCGTCCATATTGCCGATGGCTTCCATAAGCTTGTCGTCTTTCTTTACCTTGATTCTGGCTATTGTGCCAGTGTATCCGGAATCCCCGTGTCCTGTGTAGAATCTTGTTATGCTATCACTAGTATGGATTGGAAATTAAAGGATTAATAAAGTTATCTGCCAAATTCTAACGGAATACTTGGGGGCTCGTAGTCGAGTGGTAAGACGTTACCTTCACAAGGTAAAGACCGGGAGTTCGATTCTCCCCGGGCCCATTGGTGTTTGTAGTTAATAATCGTAGGTTCAAATCAAGTATTATTAAAGGAACGCTAGGGAATTAATTTTAAAGGCGCGTTTCTGCAGTGCTCTGCAGTGGAACAGGAAGCACAAGAGGACCAGAGCACCGTTTGCTACCTAAAATCCTTGCTTTTTATTATGATGACGGCATCAATCCCTTCTCTATTAAACTTTTATACCATTTGAGTGTAACTGTCTTGGGGTCATCTACCTTCAAGAAGCCGTCTTCAAGTGCTTTGTAAACTTCTTTCGCGCCGTCTTCTACCGTATATTTGGGCTTGAATCCAAGAACACGCGCTATCTTACTGCAGTCCATTATGTAGTTCCGCTTATCTATGAATTCTCCGAAACCATAATTAGGTTCTATATTCAAAGTTTTGAATACCCTTTCCATGACATCTTTTATTCTTAGGCTTTGGCCTATGGTCCCAACATTGAATATTTCCTTGTTTACAAGAGCTTCATCTGCTTCTATAACTTTTATGAAGGCTTGACAATCATCCTTGATGTGCACGAAAGGCCTGAACTCCATTCCGTTGCCCTTTATTGTTATCTTCTTGTCGCGGAAGACTTGGAGGGTGAAATCATTAACTATTATGTCAAATCTCATCCTCCAGGAAACTCCGTACACCGTTGACTGCCTAAGCACAGTAACGCAGAAGTTCTTGTCTGACATTGGAAGTATATCTTGCTCCCACTTATGGTTTGATATAGTATACGTAGTTATTGGGCTTACTTGGGAAGTCTCATTCACTGGCTTCTCGCTCCATCCATAGTTACCTGCAGAAGACGGAGCTATATACTTCTTCACACCAACCTTCTTGCTCAGCATTGCAACATGAACCCTTCCCCGATAATTTACTGATTCGGTAAGTGCAGGATTGAGCGCTCCGGCCGGATCGTTTGACATAGCTGCAAGGTCTATCACAACGTCTTGCCCTTCAACGTCCTTTTCTGTCATCTTTCTTATGTCTCCTCGTATTAACCTCACTTTTTCCTCAACATCATTTAGTGCTTCCTTTCCGAAGTAGAATGTGTCATACACAGTAACATCGTGGCCCGCTTTTACCAGTTCCCTTGTCAATACCGATCCTATATAACCTGCACCTCCTGTTAAAAATATTTTCATTAAATCACTATCTATTTATTATATGAAGCCCTTCTTTAACCCCAACTGGAACTTTAAGCGTTATTTTTTTTAGCTTGTCCGTGCTCATTTTTACCATTTTTGGCCTCTTGGCTGCTTGCGATAGGCTTGCAGTATTACATGGGCTTATCAATCTGCTGTCAAGATTGAACTCGTTGCAGATGTATTTTGCAAAATCATACTTTGTTATGCAATCACTGCCCACAATATTGAATATTCCTTTCTGATTTAATTCGCTCAGAGCGAATAATGAATCCGCAACGTCATCAACAAGGGTAGGGCTGCTGTATTGGTCGGATATTACATCCGTCTTGACGCCTTTTTGCAAATTCTCTTTTATGAACTGTATGAAACTTTTCTTTCCTGTGCTGCTGCCGATACCGTATAAACCAGATGTCCTTGCAACTATATAATCGATGTCCAATATATCTAAAATGGATTCTAGTGCCCATTTACCTTTCCCGAGATAATTCACAGGGTCTGGAGCGTCTTTTTCTGTGTAAAGGCTCTTATTGCCGCTGAAAACATAATCACTTGATATGAAAGCGTATTTCGCACCTATCCCCTGACTTGCCTCTGCCACATTCTTTGACCCTTCAACATTTGTAGCCCACATTTCTTCATGATGCAACTCTGCATAATCAACATTGTTTAGCCCGTGAGAGTCTATGACAAGATTTGGTTTTATGCTATCTACCAATTCGAACACCTTTTTCCTGTCAGTAACATCTAGTTGTGTCAAGCCACCCCCGGCGTTCTTCGAATATGTGCCATAAACTTCATATTTATTACTTCCACGCTCCAATATCTTAGAGCCAAGTAACCCGCTGGCACCTATAACTAGTAGTCTTTCCACCAAAGTCACTTTATATCATTCAGCAGAGGCCAATTCTGGTCCTTTTTAGATAAAAGCGTGGGTTCCATCGGCCAGTTTATCCTTAACACAGGATCGTTCCATCTTAAGCCAGTCTCTGCTTCCGGAACGTGGTATCCCTCAACCATGTATACTACTACCGCATCCTCATCACTTACTGCGAATATAGAGTTTGCAAAGCCTTTTGGAACGAACATCATCTTCTTGTCATTTGCAGAATATGTGGCAGATACGGACTGCCCGAATGTCGGTGATCCTTTCCTAACATCTACACAAGCATCAAATATCTCTCCCTGCACGCACCTGAACATCTTGGCTTGACCGTAAGGCTCTGTCTGATAATGCAGCCCTCGCATAGTACCTTTCTTAGATAGAGACACATTATATTGGTTAAAATCAGCAGTTATTCCATTCTTTGCGAACTCTTCCTTATTGTACCCTTCCATAAAGTACCCTCTGTGGTCCTCAAAAGCTCGTGTTTCTATAAGATAAACGCCTAACCCAATATCTGTGAACTTATAAGGTTTCTCGATTGTCATACTTACACCAAGTAGAGCTAAGGTTTTAGAACCTATTTATGCCTTTCTTATGCTTCGATATGCAAACGACTACTTTTTAGTATAACTCCGTTTCGGTGTGCTTTTAGGATGACCATTTCTACGACATTGGGGCTTGAAAGCCGTGAAAGCGGCTAAACCGCTTTCACTTTTTAGCTTTCAGTCCTTGGGGCGGTGGTCGTCTTTGAATGCCTTTGACAGCCCCTTTCCCTTGCGCGCATTCTCCCTCATTTCAGGTACCGTATACCTGTTCCAGAAGAGCTTGTAAAGCTTCAGCTTGTCTGGTATCGCCCTTATGCCAGGTATGTATGGCAACAATATGAGTATCAAGAATGCAAACGCTCCTGTGGTGCCATTCTCGATGTCGTTCCACCACGGGATATTGCCAGTCGCATTCTCCAGCTCGTTATATGGCGCGAGCCAGTATTGCAGCGACCATGGAGGCTCGCCAACGCTTAGCATGCCCCACTGTGGCACCGTTAGATTGTACTCGGTGGCCACATCCCATAGCACTCCGGTATCAAACAGGAACCTTATCACGTATGTCGTGTTTGCGCCGCTTTCCACCTCTCCTTGCAGTATTGGCTGGTACGCCCCGGTCTGTGCCATGTATGTAAGCTGGGAAGCCAGTTTTATCATTGGATTGCTTGAATTCATGCCTGTTGATATGCTGCCATTTGCTACGAAGTAAGCATATGCATCCGATAAAGTAGCGTTTTGCTGCGTAGCATTTTCTGCAATGAACTGCGCCTCCGAGTTATTTGAATGGGTCAAGTTTAGGTATACTGCATACGGCTCCGTAACATAGACGGTCCTCGTATTGAACGTATACGGATTTATGGTATCCAAATAGGTCGCAGTGGCGGATGACATATTCGATTCATTCAGGAACGCGCTTGCTACTGCATCGGGATGCTGCACTGCTGCCTGGCTTATTGTGAGCGGCGGTATGTAAGGCGCGCTGAATACCAGGGCGAATATGACAACAAGCGCCAGGATATAGACTATCCTTTTGTACATGATCTTATGGTCTATCGGTGCTATGCTGTATGGTATATCCTTTCTGTACGGGGTGCTTAAGCCTCTCTTACGCACAATCCCGTAATGCAGAAACATCAAAGCCATTAGGAGTATTGGTATTATGGCAACGTGCCAGCCATAAACGGCGCCAGAATTCATAGGGTTTATCCAAAAGCCCAGTCCCATTCCGTTCCACAAATCGGCGCCGGCCTGCTGGTTTGTTTGCGCGACCAGACTGCCACCCAGACCTACACCAAAAGCGTACTCAAAAAGCACAAGGAGCAGCATCAGGCTGCCCACGAGCCACATCAGCTTCCTGTGCTTGAATGCCGAAGTAGTGAAGTTTACCAAAAGATGCACGAACAGCAACGTGACGAACGCCTCTGCGGCCCACAGATGAATGCTGCGCAAAAATGTGCCAAGTGGAGTCATGTTCCACCAATATGGGCCGAACAACGCCATCACCATGCCGCTAACGGCTAGGATGCCGAAAAGAAGCAAAAGGTAGACACCTATAGTGAAGAAGAAGTTGTTGCCATAGGATGGACCGCTCTTTATGGTGTAATCTTCAGCGACGAGCTTTATATCGTCCAGGACGCCGGATTTCGCCCCGGCAGTGCCTTTGGCCGGTGCATCATTGCCAAGTGGAGCATCGGAATATTCGTTATCATCATTTTTTTGAGTAGACATAAAATACATAGGATGAATGCACGGCTTTCTCCTTAAAAGGCAGAAGGTATCAAATGATATACCGCCAAAGTGCATTATGGGCGTTTATGCAAGGCCATAACGCAGCTTTGGCCTCTCTGTATCCATCATTTAGGAAACAGGATATGCAAAGGTCAAATGTGTGACAACGCATGGCCATAATGCAGAATCCCATTTTATTAAAACCTCCTAAAAATATGCCTGGCATTTGGATCCGGCGCTAGCCCCTCGCGTATTTTAGTGCGCATGCTGTTGATTTCCATGCCCTTGAAGCAGAATAGGATAAGATTGCTCATCAAGTACATGCCTTCGCTTATGCTATACACATTGAAGCGGCTTTTAAGCATGCCCATATAGCGGTAGAACTTAAGGAGCTGGCCGAGGTTGAATATGTAGTTTATGCCAAATACGCCATTGGGCTTCAGCACGGAGTCCACCTTGTCTATGAAAGACCTCGATAAGAATTCGTTTGGAATGCGGAGGCCCCTTTCATAGGCGTCCAGTATGACTATATCGTACTTGGAATCGCAATTGCTCAGATATGCTATCCCGTCACCAACCACTATGTTTGCGATTTTCTCCACGGTGGGATTGAATTCCGCGGCTTTCCTTACCATCTCGCCACTAATTTCCACCACGTCCACGCTGACTTTGTCTCCATATATCTGATGCAGCTGATATGGCATTGTGCCGCCGCCAAGCCCTATGATCAGGATTTTGGCCTTATCATAAAGCAACGGCAGCGGCGTGAAATAGTCCCAATAGAGGCCAGTATAGATTGACCTCTTTTTGATTATGGAAAAAACCGCGCCGTCAAATGTGAGGATCTTCTCTTCATCCGTTTCACTTATCTTTATTTGGGGCTTTTTGAGAAACATCGTTAGCACTGCATTTTGGCCCACTTACTTATTGGGCGGCGCCTGGTTCTTTTTCCGATCCGCAGTTGCCTTGTTTATCATAACAAGCAGGTTGGCTTTTAACAAGGTGAAGCAGTTGACGCAGAACGTTTCCTCCGTATAATTTCCCTTATCTGATATTGGGCCTTGCGCCATGCCGCCCCAAGCGATGTACCTATATGTCTCGACATCAAGCTCCTGCCCACAGATTTTGCAGTAGTATACCACCAACACACCGGATTAATTCGTAACTAAGATAACACTATAGATATTTTTAGTATATTGGTTTAAAATTGCGACTTATTAAATCTGCAGCATTGAGCTTTTAGGGGCTATGGCTGTGGAACTAGGACCTAGAGCTGCTTTTAATGTTTTCTGCCTTAATACATTGTATGGCAAAAGGCAAGTCGAAAGTTATAGCTGATATAACTATATTCCCGGTAGGGGTCGGACCCAGCGTGGGCACTTACGTCAGTAAGGCGTTTAAGTCGATGAAACGGATAAAGCGCCTCAAGTTTTCCCCCAACGCGATGGCTACTGTTATAGAAGCGGATGATTTTGATGGCGTTATGGCGGCTGCCAAGAGCGCGCATAAAACCCTTGTCGATATTGGAGCAAAACGCGTTTACATCATATTGAGGGTAGACCACAGGCTGGACAAGCAGGAAACCGCAAAATACAAAATTGACAGGATTATGGGCAAAACCGCCAAAAAGCAGAAGGCTTGATTTGGAACAGCAATTCCTGAAATGGGCCCGCGGAGAGTCGAACTCCGATCTCAAGCGTGTAAGGCTAGCATCATACCGTTGGACCACGAGCCCATATCCTACTTAGCGTGATTCTTACAGAACCGATTAATCCTTTTTACTGCTTCACCTAATATCTCTTTAGGTGGTAAGCTTACTATCCTTATATGGGACGGCTCCCCGAAGCCCGAACCCCTGGTTATTTGCACATGCTCCTCACGAAGCAGGCTGCTGACGAATTCCTTGTCATCCTTAAAGGCAAGCCTATCCAGATCTATTTTTGGGAATATGTAGAAAGCGCCATTTGGCTTCACGTAGCTCAGGTATGGATTTTCATCCAGTATGCTGCAGGCATGGTTTATCCTGTCCTGTATCTCGCTAACCATATGCTTTATTTCGATGTCATGCTGCTTTACATTGTTCAGCGCCTCTGCGCTGGCGTATTCTGCAGGCGTATTCACGGAAAGCCTTATGCGGGCGTAGTCCGAGAACTTTTTCTTTAGGGCCTTGGATACTTCGTCCTCTTCTGGCACTATCATGAAGCCGACCCTGAAACCTGTCGAATCGAAATTCTTTGACACTCCGTTCATTACCATATGTGGGATGCCTTTGGCTATCTGGCATATGCTCGTGAACCTCGCGCCATTAAAGACTATCTCGTCATATATCTCGTCGCTTATCAGCAGCAGGTCATACTCGTTTGCTATGTCGACCAGTTCCTTGAGCACGTTCGCGTCCAGAACAGTTCCCGTAGGGTTGTTTGGATTTGTAATCATCATGTACTTGATCCTCTTGCCGGCAGAGTCCTTCAGCGTGCGCTTGACGTCGTCTACATTAGTCGCCCAGTTTTTGTCTTCGTAATACCGGCCGAAAATCGCATCGCCTCCTGCCAGGCGTATGTTTGTCATGTAAGCAGGATAATGGGGCCTGAAGATGAAAGCATATTCAGACTCGTTTATGAGCGCGCTGTTTATTATGCCGAGGGCCTCTGAAAGTCCCTGCGTGGTTATTACGCTCTCTGGATCGAAATCTACGTTGAATAGCCTCTTGTACCTGTTTGAGACTGCATTGAGGAGCTCGGGCACGCCTTCTGCCCGCGAATATGAAGTCTTCTTTTGCTTAAGCGCATTTATGTAAGCATCAGTTATATAGTCTGGAGTTGGCATATAGACTGCCGGGTCGCCGGTATTTAGTTTTATGACGTCTATCCCGCTTCTTTTCATTTCTTCCGCTGCAGTGTCTTCCTCCCTTATGGGATTGACGGCAAATGCACTCCTCTTTGAGAATAAATCCTTCATGCTTTGACCTCAAGTTCCGCCTTGTCTATCACGTACGTGCCAACCTGTCCATCCCAAAGTGTATGCGCCTTCAGAATCCTTATCTTTTTAGCGAATAAAGGCATATCCAGGACGAACGACTCGGCCTCGCCTCCTTCGAAGGACATGTTGACCTTATACTTGTTGTACAATTTAATAAGTCTTTCTATCATTTCATCATCTATCTTTTTACCAAGGAAACTTTGATCAAAACCCTCCGCAGAAACGTGTGTTACTATCGCATCAAACGATGCGGCTATCTCGCGAAGTTCGGACAGCGGCTCTATGCCCCATAGGGGCGCTATTGCCTTTATGCCGTGCTTCTCGCATATTGCGTCTATCCTGTCCTTCTGGTATTTGCTGGCAACCGCTCCGGTAATTAGTTCTTTTACCCCACTTCGAACTATTATGTCTTCTAGGTCGCGCAGTTCGGCTTCCTTCTTCCCAATTGTCTTCCCTATTATCTGTTTTATTCCTAGGGCTTCCGCCTGCAGGCTCGTGAACTCTACAGCAGGTTTATGGAACATGTAGCTGTATTCGTTTTCCGCAAACATCGTTATTAGGACGTCTGCGCGTTTGCCTTCTTGCGCAGCTTTGTATAGCGCCAATGTAGAATCCTTACCTCCGCTAAAAAGACAGCCTATCGTTTAACCACTTTTATTTCGCTGGAAGGGCACATATCGTTGAGTATGCACTTGGAGCAATATTTCGCCCTTGCAGTGCAGACATCCCTGCCAAGAGCTATGAAAAGGAGTGAGATGTTGCTCCAGTCTTTTTTAGGCGTAATCCCCATTACTGCACTTTCTATTTTCTTTGCGTCCTTCGTGTGGACAAGATGCAGCCTATTGGAAACCGTTATGCAATGCGTATCTATCGCAATGCCTTCGTTTATCCCGAAAGCGTTTGACAGCACGACATTTGCAGTCTTACGCCCGACTCCCGGCATCTCCGTGAGTTCTTCTATGGTGTGTGGAACATTACCCCCAAACTTGCTTTCCAGCACCTTGGCGGCTTTTATTATGTTCTTGGCTTTGCTGCGATATAACCCCAGGGTTTTTATGTAAGGGTATAAGTTGTTAGGGCGGCTTCGTGAGAACGATGCCGATGTTGGAAAATCTTTGAATAACCTGGCAGTGACTTTGTTGACCTGCACATCCTGGGATTGGGCGGATAAGATTGTAGCTACCGTAAGCTGCCATGGATCGCTATGGTCCAAGGACGTGCGCATCTGTGTGCGGTATCTCGCCTTTAGCCTCACCAAAACGCGCTTGATGAATTCTTTCTTGTGCGATCTCGCATCTGCCACTCAATCACACGTCAAGGACCACACTCGCCTTTAAAATGCCGCGCACTGAACTTATGTGCATGTCATATTTGGATACGCCCTTTACATCAAGCATTGAAGCTTCTGGCGAACTGTCCTTGCACAGTATTACGCCTTTTGCCTCATATTTTTTGCCGCGCTTTTTAATAGCCATCGACCTTACGGCATAGGCAAAAAGTTTGTCCGCATCCGTATGCGAAAGAGCGCGCTGCAGGATTTTCCACAGCAAGTCCTCCAATGAATAGGATGACGCGGTCAGGTTTATGCTTCGCACTGCAGATTTTTTTGAAGAGACCATTTTTGTATCTGCAATAACGTTGGAAAGGGCAAGAACGGAATTTTTAAGGAGGCTGCTTGGCGTATTGCCAAATGCAAAAAATTCGATGTCAGCCGTGTGCTTAACATAAACGTATTTTTTAATTTTTTTAGAGGAGGCAGGCATCGGCTTCACGCAATAGTTATTAATACTTAGGTATAAATTATCTCTGTCCTGTGAGGAAAAGAGTAACTACTGAAAAGGTGATGAAGCCCATTTCGGCTGAGGACTAAGGTGTTCGGTTGGTCATCAAAAAGGCTGTCGCCGATGATAAAACAAAGCTTTTGGGTATGGCGACCCTTTTGGTCACATTCCTGATTGGTTTCGCGCCTACGCTTGGTATAACCAGCCTTACGATAAGTGACAGCAACCCGAATACTTACATAGCAGTAGTAATGCTGATGCTGCCGCTGTTCCTTATTTTCTCGCTTAAAGAGGATGTTGATTTCCGCTTTGATAGAAAAAGGGTGACATACGGCATAGCAGTATTTGCGGCGTATGTTGCGTTGCTATCCTACATGCGCGTTGCGCTTTCTTACCTGTTTGTGCTATATAGGGTAGACGCGCTTTTATCTGCCGTTCTATTGGCAGCGCTCATACTAGTTATATTCGGAATTGATGGCCTCAATAAACTAAAGTTTGTCATGATATATGCGCTTTTCGCCTCCCCGCTCATCCTTACTCCGATAGTTGCCCTTAACGGCGGTTTTACTGCTGGCAGTGCAGCCGGTGTCTATGGATTGCTGCATCTGGCAGGATTGAATGTGGCTAGCAGCGGAATATTGTATGGAAGCGCGTCTTCTGTACCCATAACAATAGCAAGCACATGCACAGACTTGGGGCTCTTCATAGCGCTGGTCATGCTCCTGGTCCCGATAGCCTATCTTATGAAAGGGAGTATTTTGAGGAAGTCCATATGGATTGCATCGGCAGTCGCCCTGATGCTAGTATTCAACATAATCAGGATGTTTTACATATCGTATACATGGATAACTGTGGGGCCCAGCGCTGGGCTAAGCACCTTCCATGAATTTGCAGGGCAATTGCTTTTTTATGCTGCGCTTGTAATAATTATATTGGCAGCGGATAAATACGGCTTGAAACTTTACAGGATAAGGAAAGCAGCGAAACGCAACAGGAAAGTGTGGCGCTTTGATAATGCCCTTCTAATACCGATTATCGTATCTCTCGCCATGGCGGTAATCGTGCTCGTCTTGGCGCTGCCGTATGGCCAAGCGCTTAACCTTGCACCGTTATCCGCCCTTAACCACAGCAGCGTCGGGGCGTCAGGCGAGGCTTCCAGAATAGGCAGCTCTCTGGAGTACGCCAAAATGAATATCACCGTGCTGGGGCAGCTGCAGCTAAACCTGCCCGATGGCATGCAAAGCTATCTATTCTCCCTGCACAATTCAACGTATGATGGAAATGGATCTATTTTTGTTGTAGTGACGCCAAGCAACGCGCCTATTTCCACATTCACACTTCCAATCGGCGGGACAGTACTAAAGGCTGGCACGCTTCTGCTGAATAATGGCATTTCACTGCATGAAGCAGTGGTGTATAATGGCACATACCTTAACCTTGCATATTTCTCTGTGCCGTATGTTATAAGCAGCACAACTGCAGGCAGTGCGCCACAGAATGCATATGCGAATTACCAGTTCATAGCGCCGGCTTACAACAGCAGCGGCGCGGGCGGGCCTTTCTGCACTTTAAACCTTATTGCAACCAACTATTTCGAAAGCGAAGTTTACGATTTCTTCAGCGGCGGTTCCCAGCCCCAGGAATTGAATGGGGCGCTGTGCCCAGCATACAATGTGGCCAACCAATTGGCCTGAGGTATTACGATGGAATTTGAATTCTCTGCAGGCATACTGGTATATCGTTATGCCGCCTCGAAAAGAGAATTCCTGTTCTTATGCCACAGTGATGGGTTGCTTGACCTGCCGAAAGGGCATATAGAGAAAGGCGAGAGCGCGCTTGAAGCCGCCGTAAGGGAGACATATGAGGAGGCAGGACTGTCCATAAAGCCATTGCCGTTCTTCCGCGAAAGCATGACTTATTGGCTTATGCGCGGCAAGTCCAAGATAAAAAAAGAGGTAATGATGTTCCTTGGAGAGGCAAACGGCAAAAGCACTGTTATGGTATCACATGAACATGCTGGTTACAGATGGCTCAGCACGGATAAAGCCGTTACAGAGCTTAAGTTCAAAAACCATATAGCGCTGATAAAATGCGCTGATGCGTACATAGATAAACTGGAACGGCTCCAGGAGCTCAATCGCGAATATTCAGGATTGCACAAAAAGCATGGCAACTGGGGGCTAAGCAGGAGATTTGTGCCTGGGGAAGGCAGGGCGGATGCCAAAGTCATGCTAGTTGGGCAGGCCCCGGGGCAGAAGGAGGACATGATGGGCAGGCCTTTTGTTGGGCGCAGTGGAAAGCTTTTGGACAGCTTGATAAGGAAAGCGGGATTGCGAAGGCAAAACCTTTACATAACAAGCGTGGTCCAGTTCTTTCCCCCGAATAACAGGGTGCCTAATGATTCAGAGATCGCCCTGTGCAAGCCGTTCCTGATGCGGCAGATAGATATCGTAAATCCAGAATTTGTGGTGCTACTTGGCACAGTATCAGCAAAAACACTTGCAGGGATAACATCAGTATCACATAACCATGGTACAGTAATCGAACGCGAAGGGCGTAAGTTATTCATAACGCTACATCCGGCAGCTGCAGTTAGGATTAGGACAAACCTCCCATTGATAGAAGCAGACTTTGTCAAACTTAAGGGCGTGGTAAGTGGGCTCGGCTGACTTTCACTTCTGCCTTTTCTCCATTGGGAACGGTATTACTTCCTTTATGGACTGCTTGTCCGTAAGGAACATTACCAGCCTGTCAACCCCCAATCCCATGCCGCCCGTGGGTGGCATGCCGTATTCGAGCGCATCCACGAAATCGCTGTCCAGAGGTTCGGCGGCCTTGTCGCCCGAACGGGCACGCTCCTCCTGCTGCTCGAAATTTTTTCTTTGAATGAAGGGGTTGTTCAGTTCGGAATATGCGTTTGCAAGTTCGATCCCACACACATAAAGTTCAAAGCGTTCTACAAGATCGGGATTGCCGCGTTTGGGCCTCGTTAGCGGGGATGTCTCTTTTGGGAAATCGACAACGAATGTTGGATCCAGAATCTCCGGCTGAACGAGCGTTTCCAAAAGTTTTTCATATGCATGCGCCCTATTTCGCTTGCCCTTGTCGAATTTTATTTTGTGGGATTCTGCAACTTCAAACAGTTCTTGATCGCTCAGCTTCAGCACGTCGACGTTTAGCTTCTTGTTTATGCTGTCTATGAAGCCTATGCGCTTGAACGGCGGCGCGAAATTTATGTCTTTGTCTGCGTACTTGACCGTGGTTGATTGGCACACAGATTTTACTATGTGTTGCAGCATGTTTTCTGCAGTCTCCATCATGCCGTTATAGTCAGTATACGCTTGGTACAGCTCTACCATGGTGAATTCGGGGCTATGCGTGGTGTCTATGTCCTCGTTCCTAAAGGCTTTGTATATCTCGTAAACCTTATTGAAGCCACCTATCACGAGCCTTTTCAGGTAAAGCTCGTTAGCTATCCTAAGATAATCTTCCTCCGCCAGGGTGTTGACGAATGTCTTGAATGGCTCTGCATCGGCTCCGCCATACAGGGGCTGTATCACGGGAGTCTCAATCTCTATGAAACCCTTGCCTTCCAGGAACGCGCGCATCGCCCTTATTATTGCGCTTCTCTTCTTGAATATGATCCTTACTTCTGGATTTACTATGAGGTCCAGGAAGCGCTTTCTGTATCTTATCTCAACGTCTTGCAGGCCATGCCATTTGTCAGGTAGCTGCTTAATGGACTTGGCCAGAAGAACGACCTTGACCACTTTGATTGTTATCTCACCTGCCTTCGTCTTAAATACGGTTCCGGCTACCCCTATTATGTCTCCTGCATTGTACGATTTTGCCTGCGAGAATTGTGACTCCCCTATAGCGGAGAACTCTATATAGCACTGTATCTTTCCGCTTTCGTCCAGCACGTCCAGGAAAATTAGTTTGCCGGAAGCCCTGACAGCAACTATGCGACCGGCTAATGAAACATCTTTGCCTTCGTATTTATCATAGTCATCTTTTATTTGCGCCGCTACATGGCTTGCCTCATACGAATAAGGCAATCCAGAAATAAGCTCGCTTATGGGTTCATCCATCGAATCCCTTTAATTTGACAAACCCCGCTTTACTTCTTGAGAAGCTTTGAGTTCGCACTGCGAACGGCTTCCTCGAACACGTCCATCCCGTTGGCAAGCACCTTGTCATCTATTGTCAGCGTAGGTATTATCCTTATGCAAGACTGCCCCGCAGGCAGTACTATTAGTCCGTTTGCGAAACAGTCATCGGCGATTTTATCTTTCTCCGTTATGGCAGGCTCCTTAGTTTTCCTGTTCTTAACGAATTCTACGCCTATCATCAGGCCAATGCCCCTGATATCGCCTATTATCTCGTACTTGTCCTTCATCTCCTCCAGTCTTTTCATGACATAGGCGCCCTTTCTTATTATTCCGGTCTGTAGGCTCGGCATATTCTTGTTTATGTAATCTATTGAGGCCTCTGCAGCCGCTATGGCCAGAAGATTGCCGCCGAATGTAGTGGAGTGTGAACCTGCAGGTATGTTACCTAGGGATCCCCTTACGAGAGTGGCACCCATTGGTACTCCTCCGCCTATGGATTTCGCCATTGTGTATATGTCAGCCTGGACGCCGAAATTGTCCATGGCAAAGAACTTTCCGGTCCTCATGTAGCCTGCCTGGACCTCATCGGATACGAGTATGGCACCGGCATCATCAGCTATTTTCCTGATTTCTTTGACGAATTCCTTTGGCGGGACGACATAGCCGCCCTCCCCTTGTATCGGTTCCATCACTATGGCGGCCAGTTCATTCTTTGATATCTCTTTTGCAAGCGGATATTTCCTTATATAATCAGCGCATGCTATGCCACATGATGGGTACTCAAGATGAAGCGGGCACCTGTAGCAGTAGGCGTATGGAACGTGGATGGAGGAATTGAAAGGCCCGAACATTTCCTTCTGCACTATCTTTGATGCAGTAAGCGATAGGGAGCCCATCGTCCTTCCGTGAAAGCCCCCATAGAAGGCCATCAGATACTGCCTCTTCGTGAATATCTTGGAGAACTTTATCGCGGCTTCTACCGCTTCGGTGCCTGAATTCGAGAAGAACACTTTGCCGTTGAACGAAGGAGGTGTCATTTTCATTAGCTTTTCCGCGAATCTCACTGGCATCTCATTGTAGAAGTCGGCGAATGCAGGGTGCATTAGCTTGTCTACCTGTTTCTTTATTGCACTTCTGATCTCCTTGTTGCCATTCATTCCGATATTATATACACTTATGAAGCTTGAAAAGTCAATGAACTTGTTGCCCTCAACGTCATAGACGAATTCGCCATCCACATGATCTGGCATGAAAGGGTAGGTTTCTCGCGTAACTGTCAATATGACCTTTGAATCCCTTTTTATTATATCATTAGTCTTCTTCCCTATTTTTACCTTCATCAAATCAACCGCTTTTATTGCGCGAATAAACTATATATTGGTTGTTGTATTTTTGGGGCGTTGCCGCCCTCCCTGGTTTAGTCGCCTTGCCAGTATGTTTGCCCGAAACGGGCAGGATTTCACCCCTAAGCTTTAAAAAAGGAGCCCGCAGGTTCTCAATGCAGGCTCCTTTTTACTGTGGGGGTGAAAGAATAAGCACTTCTTTAGTCGCCTTGCCAGCATCAAATTTGTAATAAACTCTGTGACCCAGTTGGTGCCTCTCTAGAAGCCCTTCCCTGTAAAGCTTGTTCAGCCTTGTGCATGCCGCATTGCGGCCCTTGTAGCGTAATTTTGTCTTGACATCGTCAGCGCAGACCATACCGTTGGGAGAACGCTGTATGAACTCTATTATGTCAGCGTCTATCCTAGATATCGGCAGCTCGCGGCGAGGTTGTTCTGCCTGGATTTCCTGCGTTGGTGCAGGTGGCGGGTTTATCTCTTCTACTTCTTCAACCTCGTTTAGCTCCTGCTCTATCTTGTTTACGGATTTTGATATCTGGTCAAGTAGAAGCTTGGTAGAGCGATTCTCGTCCATTAGGTACTTTAGGAGTGTAAGTAGGTCGGAACCGACTTTTTCTGCTCGGATCGCCTTAAGCTTTGATCTGCTGGCAGTGGTCTTGCGCTTTAGACGCTTCACTTGCCTCTTTATCCCATTTATTGAGGCAACATCTTTTTCAAGTTGGCGTCTTGATGGCATTGTCACACCATTGGTTCATGAATCATGGGAGATTTGGTAATGAATCAATTTCAAATCCTTCATGATTCATTCATGATTCTATTGTGAATAAATAAGTATTTAAATCATTCGTTTGCCGGACTGTGTCCAATAATTCACGATAAACAAAAATTGCTCTCGCTTTTTGCGGAGTCCTATGATTCAAGCCAAAAATCTATTGTAGACCACTGCTTTCAAAAGCAGTTCCTTCTTCTTCATTTTTACGTTTCTGGAAAATGTGTACTCACCGAATGCACCTTTGAAGACC
>JAKATX010000010.1 GCA_021818545.1 Microcaldota archaeon | reverse complement strand
ATACGTCAAAGGAATGCAGCAATTGTGGCAACATCCAAGAGATGCCACTCTCGGAAAGAACGTATAACTGTAGGAGATGCGGAATGTCAAAGGACAGGGACATAAACGCATCAATAAACATACTCAACAGAGCTACCCTCGGACAGAGGGAAAGTCACGCCCAGGGAGAGAACGTAAGACCCCAACAGGAGGCAACTCTCGACGAACTGGGAACCGATAAAACACATCCTTTGCGGGATGCAGCGATTGCATGAACGCAGAGGAAGCCCACGCCGTTCACGGGTGGGGGGGATGTCACACGCTCTTAATGCTCAAAATGGTTCGATGACGGATTTTTCGCTTTCCATAGGCAAGGTGTACGGCATAGAAATACGGGTGCACTGGCTTCTCATCCTCGCACTGCTGTTCCTGCTTTATCTGAGCCCGTTCCTTTTCCTTCTGTTCGCGCTTTTCTACGCTTGCGTCCTGCTCCATGAGCTGGCGCACTCAATCACGTCCGTCAAGAACGGCGTCGAGGTCAGGAAGATAGAGGTGAACCTTCTGCTCGGCGAGTCGTTCATAGACACAGAAAAGCTAACCCCGGCGCAGGAGTTCTACGTTTCAGCGGCCGGCCCGGTTGCCAGCATACTGACAGGCTTGGTATTTGGGCTCCTTGCGATATACGCACCCGTTGGGATAATACGCTCCCTCGTGCAGGAACTGTTCATACTAAACGTGCTGGTCGGGGCGTTCAACCTTCTGCCGGGCTTCCCGCTCGATGGCGGCAGGGTGTTCCGCAGTTATCTGCAGCGCAAGATGGACAGGCTGCGCGCCACAAGGATAACGGTAAGGCTGGGCAATGCGATAGCCGTGCTGCTTGTCATAGGCACCATAGCGTATGTGTTCTACGCGAACCAGTCCTTGGTATACGATGAGATAATCATATTTTTCGACGCGATAATAGCAACCTTCATGTACAGCGGCGGCCAGGCCGAGCTGCAGGCGATATACATCAAGAAGTACACCGCAAGGATAGTGGTCAAGGACGTGATCAGCAGGGATTTCATACTGGCGAAGCCCACCACCACGCTGTCCGAACTCTACAGCGCAATGCTTTCCAGGCACACATACACTGCGCTTTTCATGGAAAACGGCAGGATAAAAATAGTTTCCAAGCTCCCCAGCAACCCGCTGAGCAGGGAAGGCGTCGCTGACTCCGACAGACCCATATCCCAGTGGGGAGTCCAGATACCGCAGGTGCCTTACAACGCATCGCTGGACAAGGCGATAGACGTCATGAGGTTCAATGCTTCGAGCGTAGCTGCAGTATTAAAAGGCAAAAAGGTGGCTGGCGTGCTCATGGAAAGGCATCTGGAGTCCATAGTTGCGCTTCACATATCGCACCAGATGACTTCTAAGAAGCAAGAGAAGGAATAAAAATTGTTATTACAATACTTTTATCGGCGCCAGGGAGGTCCATGCTTTACCTAGACAGACTAACGCTTCACAATTTCAAGTCCTTCAAGCATGTCAACATACGGTTTAGTCACGGCTTCAACTGCATACTTGGCCCCAACGGCTCGGGAAAGTCGAACATCTGCGATTCCCTGCTTTTCGTGCTCGGCGAAACATCCCTTAGGAGGATGAGGGTAAGGTCGTCAATCGACCTGATAAACGCTGGGGCAAAGGTGAAGCCGGAAGACGGGCTTAAGAGGGCATACGTCCAGGTACTATTCTCAGGCGACACCCCGCTCGAGATCACCAGGATAATAAGGTCCAACAATAAGGTTTCATTCAGGTTGAACGGGAAGCGCGTCACGCGCCAGGAGGTCATAGACGCGCTATTGGCATACAAGAGCGGCATAAGCTCCGTCAACACCATAACGCAGGGAGAAATAGTGATGCTCGTAGACAAGAATCCGAAGGAGCGGAGGGAGCTTATCGATATCGCTTCTGGCATAAGAGAATTCGAAGACAAAAAGGACGCTGCGGTGAAGGAACTCGAGAAGGTCCAGCAGAGAATGAACGAGGTCCAGATACAGCTGGGCGAGAGGAGCGGATACCTTACCGATCTTGAAAAACAGAAGCGCGATGCGGAGCGCTTTTTGGAGCTATCCAAAAGGATAAAGTCTACCAATTACGCGATACTTAAGCTCAGGGAGAAGGATCTAGAAGCGCAATACGCCACGTCGTCGTCCAACTACGAGGAGAAGCAGCGCGGCAAAATAGAGGCGGAGTCAAAGGCGCGCGAGATAGACCTGAAAGTGGAAGCGCTGAACGGGGAGAAGAATGCGTTGGCGCGTAAGCTTAACGAGAGTTCCGCGGAGTCCAGCTCCGTCAACCAGCTACTCAACGAGGTAAGCAAGGACATAGCAACGAAGACATCCAAGATAGAGGAAAGCGAGCTGAACGTAAAGAGGCAGAGCGAGAGGCTCTCAAAACTTTCGTCCGAACTTGATGAAATAGGACTCAGAAACGGCGAGATATCGAAATTGCTCCCGCAAAAGACGGAAGAGCTGGAGAACAAGTCGGCAGAGCTCAAGAAGTCCGGTACTAGCATAGGCGCC
Source organism: Microcaldota archaeon (assembly GCA_021818545.1). GTDB lineage: Archaea > Micrarchaeota > Micrarchaeia > Micrarchaeales > Micrarchaeaceae > JAKATK01. Next base: position 27,757 of record JAKATX010000010.1, on the reverse strand, counting down.
GATATCAGGAAGGCGCTGGAGGATTACAACGCTGCGCAGGTCGAATACGATGCAACGATGCAGGGCCTGTCTTCGCTGGACAATGAGTACACGAAGGCTTCGCTTAACATAGATTCGGTTTCCAAATCGCTGTCCTCCAAGGAGGAGGAGCGCTCTCAGGTAAAGGGGAAGGACGAAAAGTCCAGCGCGGCGATAGAGGACGCCATGGCAAAATCAAAAACAGTATCATCATCCATATCAGCGGCAAAAGAGGAGCTGTCCGCGGCCGTCAAGCTCGCCGATTCCCTTTCATCCAAGGCATCGAAGCTGCAATCCGATTGGCTGGCCCAGAGGCAGTCCCTTGCAATGCTTGGCGGTACGGAGGACAAAATATCAAACGCTTTGAAGAAGGAGTTGACTAAGGGCTTCTACGGCAAGGCATATGAGCTATGCACATACGACGACAAATACGCCATCGCGATACAGGCGGCTGCCGGCGGCAGGTTGAATTACCTAGTAGTGGATTCCATAGAGACTGCAGACAAGGCCATCTCTTTCCTAAAAGCCAAGTCATTGGGCAGGGCATCATTCATACCTCTCAGCGACATAGAGTACCATAGCGAGCAGGAAAAAGGCATGACCCCATTGCTGAGCTTCGTCAAATTCGACAAGAAGTACTCGAAGGCGTTCGAGTATATTTTCTCAAATACGTACGTAATAGACGACATAAAGCAGTCAAAGAAAATGCGCGCCGGCAGGTACCGCCTTGTCACGCTTGGCGGGGAGCTCGTCGAGCCGTCAGGCCTGGTGACCGGAGGGTCCATGCGCGCATTCCAGTCCCCTGCTGTCATAGAATCAAAAATAAGGGCGCTGGAAAGCGAAATGGAGTCTACATCCCAGCAGCTAAAGGCGGTGCAGGATAAAATTGATGAGGCGAAGGGCACCATAGGGCAGCAAGGCGCCATGGAGTCCGTGAACAAAATAGATTTAGAGCGCCTTCAGTCCGATCATAAGGAGGCTGAATCAAGGCTGCAAAAGCTTGACGCGGAGATAGGCCAGGCAAATGCAGAGATCTCACAATCAAAATCGTTGATGGAAAGCGCAGCGTCAAAGAAAAAGGCGCTTTCCGTGAAGCAGGAATCAATCAGCCGCCGCATCGCCGAGCTGCGCGGCATCCTATCCAAAGCGGATGGCGGAGTGCAGAAGCAGCAGGGTAAATCCGATGCAGCGGATATCAAGGGGCTGCAGGACGCCATAGCTGGCCTTAACAAGGAGATAGGGTCGCTGGAGGCGGAGAGCAGGCTTGCGGATGAGAATCGCAAGAACATAGAGGCAGAGATTTCGTCCATCAAGAGCGAGGTGAAGTCCGCAAAAGCGCTTATTGTATCACTGCAATCCGATCTCAAGAAGGCATCCGCAACCCACGATGAGCTCAAGGCCAAACTTGAGAGCCACGGCTCGAAGTACTCTGAAAATTACAAGCGCCAGACGGAGCTGGAAAGCAGCATTCAAGCGCTTTCGACGGACCGCGGCAGGCTAGGCAGCGAGATACAAAGGCTTTCAGAAAGCATAAGCGAATTGGCCGCGACAAAGGGCCAATTGCAGATGAGGCTCAGCGACGTAAAATCAGAGCTTGCTCTTTACGTGGACACTTCCGACATGGAAAGGCCCGACATAAAAAACATAGAATCATTGCAGGTCTCGCTTGCAGAGGCCAAGCACGAACAGGAAGCGCTCGGTGCAGTAAACCTCAAGGCCATAGACGACTACGAAACGAAGAAGAAGGATGTGGACGAGGCGAAACAGCGCTTGGAAACGCTGCAAACAGAAAGGTCTTCAGTGCTCGAGATGATAAACGAGATAGAGGCGAAGAAGGTACGGGTATTCATGGAGACGTTTAACAGCGTCAACGAGAACCTGAAGAAGCTCTATAGCTACATATCGCCGGATGCCGTATCACTGGCATTGGACAATCCCGCGGATCCGTTTACTTCAGGAATGACGATAAAGTTGAGCTCAAAGGAGAGGAAGGGGAGGGTTTACGAGACTATGTCGGGCGGCGAGAAGTCGATGCTCATGCTCACGCTGGTATTTGCAATCCAGATGCTCAGGCCTATGGCCTTCTACGTATTCGACGAGATAGACGCTGCGTTGGACAAGGAAAACTCGAAGAAGCTTTCCAGCATGATACAGCAAATGGGCAAGAGGTCCCAATTCATAGTTGTAAGCCACAACGATACTCTTGTCGCGGCTGCCGACACCGCCATAGGTGTGTCAATGCATACCGGGGCGTCTAGTGCGGTTGGCCTGCAGATAGGCCATTCAAACACCGAGCGGTTGGTTACTGATGGAAAAGGATAAAACGAAAGGCAGGCAGCCTAAAGAAAAGGCCGCACGTAAGCGCAGCAAACAGATAAACACGACACCCATCTACGTGCTGCTCCTATTGATGCTTGCAATCTATGTCGGTGGCCAGTCCATAAGGATAATAGCATATTTAGCCGGCATAATAGCCGTTATATTGATAGCAGCCCTGCTCATATTGGAGATAAAAAACAGCTTCAACGAGACGGGCTACGCAAAGAACATGATAGAGCTCGCAGCGGCCATATTGTTGGTCGTAGTATTCTGGTTTGCGCTACGCTTCCTGCTCAACACCACCAACCCGATAGACGTAGTGCCCAGTTGCAGTATGTTGCCTGCGTTGCAGCGAGGCGACTTAATATTGATACAAGGGATCGGCACTTCGATAAGCTCCATAAAGGCGCCAACGGTGCAGATAACGAAGTCCCAGGCCGCAAGCTTGACAAACGGTTCGGAGTCTCTCGAGTGCGTAGCATACAGGTATTCGGGCCAGGGCGCCTACATATCGCAATACTTCTCGGCAGGGGATTCCGTGGGCCTCTACAGGAGCTCCCCGTACGGCGGCCAGATAATACCGCAGAGCGGGCAGGGAAACAACACCGTCAAGTACGCGTGCGGCATCCAGCAGGTAAGATTTGAAAACGGCACTACGCGCAGCGAGGCTTACACATCGTCTATCAGCATACTTAACCACACAATAAGCGGTGACCTTAACAACTCCGTTGTGGTATACATGACCACCCCGTCAGACCTGTTCTATCAGGAGGGCGATTCGTTCATAGTGCATAGGGTGTACGCAATCCTGAATGCTAGCGGCACATATTATTTCCTTACCAAGGGCGACAACAACCCCGGGCTTGATATGCAGTACTCCAACATCCCTGCAAACATAACCCAGGTCCAAGGCAAGGTATTGCTGAACCTGCCATATCTTGGGTATCTCAAGCTGCTGCTGAGCGGAAGCACGGTGCCGCCAGCGGGCTGCAACTCCACAGTGGTGTCGGCATAGCGGTGTTGGTTGTTAAAGAATGCAAAAAAAGATGATTTCATGATCGCAGTTGTTGCCGGAATAATCGTTATGGCCATCATACTCCTGCTTGCGCTATTCATATATGCGCACTATTTCAGCGCGCCCCATCCGGGCATAAACTCTGTAAGCGAAAACCTGTATCGCCCGCCGCCCCCGAAAGGCATATCGATAGTAGCGGGCAACGTGGTGTGGCACTACGACAACATGACGCGATCGGTAGTGATAACGAGCTTCAGCCAGAACAACATAATAATGGTGACCGCAGGCCAGGAACTTGGCATAAGCCCATATCATAGCGCAGGAATATTGTACTTGAGCAGCAATTCGGTCTCCCTGCTCAACACGTCTGTGAAAAATACCGGCAAGGCTACCATCGTAAACATAGCCGCGCCACCAACATGACGCGATAACCGCGCATATGGGCCGATTCAGGTCATTGGCGCGTTGCCGCTCGTCTCAAGCATGTAGTCCCTTGGCAGGTTCTTCAGCTCGGCGAATGTTTCATGGATCACTGATATGAATGTGTCCACGTCCTTCTCAGTGTGCGCATTTGACAGCAGCAGCCTCTCATAGTTGTCAGGATGCGTGTATATGCCTTTTGCAAGCAGCAGTTGGCTGTGCCTGAGATAAAGGTCCCAGTCTATTGCAAGGGCCTCCCTATAATTTGTTATCTTCCTCCTCCTGGTGAAGTAGTATTGCAGCATACCGCACACGGACTGCACCAGGACCGCTATCTTCGCCTCCTTCGCTGCTTCCTCTATCCCTTTGTGCAGCCTCTCAGTAAGCTTGCCCAGCCTCTCGTACATTTCCGGTCCTCCCCTCTGAAGGACCTTCAGGTTGGCAAGAGTGCCTGCCATAGATATGTTATTGGCGAAATAAGTGCCACCAAACGAGATCCTGCCCGGAGCTATCATGTCCATGTATTCTGCCTTGCCCGATATGGCAGACACGGGCACTCCGCCTCCGAGAGACTTCGCCCAGCACGAAATGTCCGGTTCCACCCCATAAAGCTGTTGGGCGCCGCCTGGCGACACCCTGAAGCCCGTAAGCACCTCATCGAATATCATCAACATGTCATTGTCCCTTGTTACCTCCCTAAGCTTCTTGAGGTAATCCTTCTCTGGCGGTATTATGCCAGAATTTGCCATAACCGGCTCCAATATAACTCCGGCAAGCCTGTTCCTGTACCTCTTTATTATCTTCTCGACAGCAGGTATGGAATTGAAAGGCGCGACCATCGTATATGCAGTAACGCCTTCCGGTATGCCTGCGGAATTAGGCAGCGGCCTCGGATACTCGTCCATTCCTGCTACCATGGGCGGCGCCTCGGTGCTTATCAAAGCGTAGTCGTGCTGCCCGTGATAGTGCCCTTCGAACTTCAGTATCACATCCTTTCCGGTGACTGCCCTGGCTATCCTTATCGCATTCATTGTAGCATCGGATCCGTTTATGCAAAACGCCACCCTCTCGGTGTTCGGCACCATCTTTTTGAAAGCCCTGGCTACATCGCCTTCAAGTTCCGTAGGCGCACCGAACTGCGTCCCGTCGTCGACTATCTCCTTGATCGCCTTGATCTGCTCCGGGTGTGCATGGCCGTTTATCAGGACTCCATAAGCCATGTTGAAGTCTACATACTCGTTCCCGTCCTCGTCCCATATATGGGAGCCTGCGCCCTTCTTGATGAACGGCGGGCACGGGTCGTATGAAGCCACTCTTACCAGAGAGCTTGCTCCATTGGGTATGAGTTTTTTAGCCTCTTCAAATAGTTTTGCCGACTTTTTGAGCCTTGGCATGAGCCTAAGCACGCTTACCGGCGGCGGAGGCAGAGGTTCCTGCTCATCCGGGTTCGAAATCTCCTGCGCGGCCTCGCTCTTCGCTTGCTCAGGGGTCACGGCCGGCTTCTGTTGCACTTCAGGCGGCTTCTTCTGCCCTGCATCATCTGCAGTCAATACGCGCACTTGGGGCTCTCCGCCTGCATAAGGCTTGTTTGTCTTGGAATTATAATCTTTTTTATCTTGGTCACTAGGTTGTATCTGCATAAAAAAAGCACCTGTTGATACTGGTGATAGGTCGAATGACTATATAAACCTATCTGGGTCGCTCCAAAGCCCTTAAAAGGGTTGCCATGCCTGGGTGGTATTTTTAATTGTACGCATTTTCCAGGCGTTGTTTTGGCATGTTTACGATATCAAACTGCCAGTATACCTGATGGTACGGCTAACTACATAGGTTTTTTATTATCTCAGACTAAATTAGGACGGGATCCTGTATTTTTCGAAGCTTTCAGGGCCATTTTCGCTAAAAAGCATATTATATAGGTGTGAACATGAAAATCGTAGTTCTTGGGGGGTATGGGGAGATAGGAGCATGCATATCAACTGACTTGGCCGAAACGGCAAGGGACACTGAAGTCATAATAGCCGGGAGGGACAAGTTAAGGGCCGACGCCTTGGTCAAGATGCTGAAAGCGAAGCACCTAAGATCCGCAATGGTGGACGCGACAAAGAGGGAAAGCGTGATGGGCGTGCTCAAAGGCGCGGACGTCGTGATAAATGCCACCAACTACTACATGAACGTTGACATAATGAAAATGGCGCTGGCAAGCCGCGCAAATTACATAGATCTGGGCGGCCTTTTCCACACCACGATGGAGCAAATGAAACTGCACAAGGAGTTCGAGAAGCGCGGGCTTCTGGCCTTCCTCGGCTGCGGCTCCACGCCTGGAATAACGAACCTCCTCGCTCGCCATGCCGCAGACCAGTTGGACAAGGTGGAATCGATACACATACAGTTTGGCGACAAGGATTACACCAAGTACACTACGCCCATAGTCGTACCATACTCGATGCACACGGTTTTCGACGAGTTCACTATGAAGCCTGCCGTGTTCGAGAACGGGAAGATGAAATTCGTCGAACCGCTCACGGGCGACATAGAGGTCATGTTCCCGCAGCCGGTAGGCAAGACCACATGCAGGTACTCCCTGCACTCAGAGGTGGCCACGCTTCCGATGTCGTTCAAGAAGAAGGGCATAAAGGCGTGCACGTTCAGGGGCGGCTGGGACAACGATTTCATATACAAGACCAAGTTCCTTATAAATGCAGGATTCTCGTCTTATGACCAGGTAAAGGTTGGCGGAATGCAGGTAAGGCCACGGGACGTGGCAGTGCAGCTGCTCAACAAGTTCATCCCTGGCAAGGACGTCAAGATAGACGATTTGGAGTACCTGAGGATAGCTGTTACAGGAAAGAAGGGCTCAAAGAAGCTCACGATAGCCGAATATTGCAAGTCCGTGGCCAACAAGAAATGGAACATACCTTCAGGAACCTGGGATACCGGAGTTCCTCCGTCCATAATAGCGCAGATGATAGCAAAGGGCGAGATAACCAGCAAGGGCGCGCTGCCTCCGGAGCGCATTGATGTCGGGATGAAGGACTTTTTCAGGGAACTCAAGCGCAGGGATATAGAGGTCTTCAGCCAAGTCGAATGACGCTAAGCAACTACCTTTGGCTTGAATTTTCCTCCTAGCTTGCCTAGCCTGTCGGCGGCTATGCAGGCCGCGCCAACCGCAGGATTGTTCTTCGTTACCTCCATCCTTGCGCCGCGCGTTTTAAGTGTCCTGGAGAATTCCTTGACGTATAAAGCGGATTTGAACATTCCACCGGTGCAGTAAACAACCTTTACCCCTACGCGTGATGCTATGTCGTTTGCGTAGGATCCGAGTTCTCTTGCACAGTTATTTATCATGCGCTTGGCATCGTTATCGCCTTTCTTTGCGGCGTCCTCCACCGCCACCGCGATTTGCGCTATCGAGCTGATGTCGTATGATTTATCGTACGCCCATACAACCAAGTCGTCCAGCCCCTTGGCCCCGATCTTCTTCATTACGGAGTTCACGAGCGCCGTCCTGCGCTTTCCTGCATTCAGCAGCCTGCAAGCGGTCCTAAGCCCCTCGCGCCCTATGGCATAGCCGGAGCCGTTGTCGCTAAGCAGCCATCCGCATCCCGAAGCCCTTATCCTATGCTTTCCATCGATGCCTATCACTGAACTGCCGGTTCCGGCCACGGCTATCACACCGTTTGAACCGCGCGTCTCGGCGTATAGCTCAGCATAGCTGTCCTGCTCTATTATGACCTTCTTGGCTATCCCTAAAACTGCCGGCCTGACTTCGTCAAAATGCCTCTTAGCGTCTATGCCTGCCAGCGCGACGCACGCTATGTCCGCCTTGCCTGCCCCTGTCTTGGAAGTGGCATCCATTATATTGACACCGGCCTTATCCACGCCAACATTGTGATAGTTGGAGCTGCCCGAATACCCCGCCCCTATGAGCGTGCCATCCTTACGATAAGCTAGCGCCCTAGTCTTCGTGCCTCCGCCGTTTATACCAAGGATTATCATACAGTCTTAATTCAGGCTTCCCTAATTTATTCCTTTCCATGACGGATTTGACCACTGCAGAGCACATTTAAATATCTTGCACAACCTATAATTCATGGTGAAATAAATGTGCGACTCTTGTGGATGCAGTGAAGCTTCGGAGCAGAAGATGGAGGCCAAGGTAGAAACGAAGAAGAAGGAAAGGCCAAAGGCTCCTAACTGATTTTATTTTTATTTTTTATTCTTTCTTCCATTGCTTATTTCATTACTACTGATTTTATATTGGTAAATTCCAGCATGCCGTACCGTGATAGCTCCCTTCCTATGCCGCTGTCCTTGATCCCCCCGAACGGGAATCTTGGATCCGAGGCCACCATGTCATTCACGTAAACCATCCCTGCCTCAAGCGCCCTCGCCAGCCTTTCACCCTTCTCCATGTCGTTTGTCCAGATGCTGCCGCCCAAGCCGAACTTGCTGTTATTGGCTATCCTCATCGCATCCCTCTCATTCTTCGCGATTATGACCGGGGCGACAGGGCCGAACACCTCCTCCTTGACTACCGGCATATTCGGCTTAACATCCGTCAATACGGTAGTCTCGTAAAAGTAACCCTTTTCCCCGGCCCGGTTGCCTCCACATGCCACCTTCGCGCCCATGGCTATCGACCTTTTCACCTGGTCCTCAAGTGTGTAGAGCTGCTGCTCATTGGCCAGCGGCCCTATATCAGTATCCATGTCCATAGGATCACCTACATTCTTGCTCTGCATCGCCCTGATCAAGCCTTCCGTAAACGCTTCTGCCGCATCCTTTGTCACTATAAAGCGCTTGGCCGCTATGCAGCTCTGCCCTGAGTTTACCAGCCTTCCATCTGCGGCCTTTTTAGCCGCAGAGCCTATATCCGCATCATCAAGCACAATGAAGGGGTCTGATCCCCCAAGCTCCAGTACGAACTTCTTCATGCTCTTTCCTGCAAGTGCACCTACATTCCTACCTGCTTCAAAGCTACCTGTCAAAGACACCCCATTTATGGCCTTGCCCCTTATTAGCCTCTTCACTTCATCATGGTCTGTTATTATGGTCCTGAACACATTCTCCGGGAAGCCCGCAGCCTTGAACGCGCCCTCTATCGCCATCGCGCACATGGGTACGCTGTTGGAGTGCCTGAGTATGGAGACGTTTCCCACGGTGAGTGCGGGTATGGCGAACCTTAGCGCCTGCCAGAATGGGAAATTCCACGGCATTACGGACAGTATAACGCCCAACGGTTCGGGCGTAACGAAGCTCTTTTTTGCCGAGGCTTCCACAATTTCATCCTTGAGCCATGTTTCTGCGTTGTTGGCATACACCTCTGCGGTCCATGCGCATTTCTCAACCTCTCCTAGCGACTGCTTTATCGGCTTGCCCATCTCATATGTGATGCACTTGGCGTACTCATCCTTCTTCGCCCTCAAAGCCATGGCGAGTTTGAGCATGTAAGAGGCCCTCTCATTGACGTCCATGGTGCTCCACTCCCCGAACGCGCCCCTTACTGACTTGCATACATTTTCAACCTCCGTCCTGCTAAATGAATCGAATTCTTTGTTGGCCTCCAAAGTTGCTGGGTTCTTAGATACGACCTTCATGTGCAAACACCATTTATGCGCTCAATCCTTATCTCCGTAAACTACGTAATACCATGGCTTCCTGGCCAGCCCTGTCTGGTCCACATACATGTGCTTTATCTGCGTGAACTCATCAAAGGCGTACATGGATAAGTCCTTGCCGAATCCGCTCTGCTTGTAGCCGCCATGCGGCATTTCTGCTGTCAGTACGCCATGCTCGTTTATCCATACGGTGCCGAACTTGAGCCTGTTGGCCACATTCATGGTCTTAGTGATATCGCTTCCCCATACGGACGCCGCCAGCCCATAGACTACGTCATTGGCCTTTTCTACGGCCTCCTCAACGGTATTGTACTTTATCACTGAAAGCACAGGGGCGAATATCTCCTCCTGGCATATCCTCATGTCCTGGCTCACATTCGTGAATATCGTTGGCCCGAAGTAGAATCCCTTTTTAATTCCTGCAGGCCTTTTTCCGCCATAAGCAAGTTTGGCCCCCTCATCAAGTCCAACTTTGACGTAGGACTCCGCGCGCTCCCTCTGTTTCGCGGATACAAGTGGACCCATGTCAGTGCTTTCCTTCATCGGGTCGCCTACCCTTATCTTGGAAGCCTTCTTGACAAGCATTGATACGAATGTGTCATGCATTTTGCTAGGCACGTAAATCCTTGTGGTTGCAGTACAATCCTGCGCCCCATTCCAGAAAGCACTTACCACCGCGCCTTCTGCTGCTGCTTCCAGAGACGCGTCTGGCAATATTACGAATGGTGCTTTGCCGCCAAGCTCGAGGTGCACCCTCTTGAGGTTGTTTGACCCCATCTGCATTATCTTCTTTCCGGTAGAAACGTCTCCAGTAAGGGCCACCATATCGACCTTGTCGCTCTTCGCCATCTCACTCCCTATTATGTCCCCTGGTCCAGTGACAACGTTCAAAACGCCATCCGGCAACAAGCCCTTGACAAGTTTTGCAAATTCCAGAAGAGTCAACGGCGTATAGCTGGCTGGCTTTATCACCAGTGTATTTCCTGCCGCGAGTGCTGGCGCTATCTTCCACATGGCTATGTAAAGAGGATAGTTCCAAGGAACTATCGCGCCCACAACGCCCAAAGGTTCACGTCTTATCATGCTGAATCCTAGCCCGGAATAATTCCCCATAGACTTTCCTTCAAGATTCCTAGCGGCTCCGGCAAAGAATCGCAGGTTGTCTATTATGAAAGGCATGTCGGAATCCCTGCTGTACTTTATGGTTTTGCCTACGTTCATGGATTCCAGCTCTGCAAACCTCTGCGATTCCTTTTCCACCAGATCCGCCATCTTCAATAAGACCGAAGCCCTCTCTGCCGGCGTCTTATCCGACCAGCTCCCGTTGTCAAACGCGGTCCGCGCAGCGTCTATCGCAGCTCTTACGTCTTCCACCTCCCCCTTAGGCACTTTGGCTATTACGCCCTCCGTTGCAGGATTTAGCACGTCAAATGTCCGCTTTGTGGAAGAATCCACCCACTCCCCGTCTATAAGCATCTTGTAAGTTTTGACTGCCATTTAATCGCACCTATGATTGGATTTAAACTATTTAAAATTGGCTGTTAATACGTAATTCGCGAAGTCCGAAACACTTATATATCTTGAAACAAAAAAACAATTGTAAAAGTTGAGTAAAATGGGAATAGTAAAATTGCGCACCGACAAGGATGCAGAAAAAGAAAACGCGCGCGGGGAAATGGGTGCTTCGATAGCCAGCGCGGAGTCCGCTTACCTGGCGGTGCAGGCGCTCACAATCGAAATAATGAACAGGATTGACCTTAGCGGAGGCAGCCTTGACAGAAATGGAATACTTATGGGATTGCACGGCCTAACTAACGCCATAAACATGCTTAACAAATACGCATCGGACGTCCAGGATATCGCGCAAAGGATGACTCTGGAAGCCAGCGACGAGTATCTTGCAATAGCCAACGATATAAAAGCGAAGCTTGCACTTCTTAGGCGCTCCGCGGAACTAGGAATAGGGGAGATGCCTGATCCAGAAATGGAGCACATGATAGACAGCAGCGACCAGCTCACCGAGCACGAGAAGTTCATAGCAAAAGTGCTCTTATACAACGAGAGGCTTATGGAGCTAAGGGCCTATCTGATACCTATCGCCTCACTTGCAAGGTCCCTGCGCAGATGACTGCTTATTAAGAATAAAGCTTAATCTTCGGATTATAGGCCTTGAGCAGCATTCTGGATTCTTCTGTAAGATTGCCCGTAGCCATCTGGCTCAGCACCTTGCCGCCCAGAAATCCAAGCGGCAAGCCATGACCTATATATCCTGCAGAGCAGAAGATATCCGGATTTTCTCCGGTGTAACCCAAGAACGGCATTGAAGTCATATGCATGCCTATCTGCTCTACAAAAGGCAGGTTCAGTCTTATGTCTATGAGTTCGGTCACCGATCTTATAAGTTCATTGAACAACGGGACGCGCTTCATCATGGCTGCCATCCTCCCGCTCCACTCGAATTCTATGCTACTGTTGGCCATCATCGGGAACAAATGCATTAGGCGCGACCATATCTCATCTATCCTCTTCTGCTGCGGGACGTGTCCGTGTGCTGCCGAGAGGGAGTCCCCTCCGTCTATTATGACCCTATTGTCCGCCGTTGTCCTGATGAAATTGTAATCTCTCCCGAAATTCCATGCCATCCTGTTCTTCAAACCCAGCTTGGCAATGCTGTAATCATCAAGCCTCTCCGTGGCAATCACGTTTATCCTTATGGACGTCATCACATTTTTCAGGAATCCCAGTCTCGGAGTGTATGATTCCGTGGCTATTATGAGCTTCTTGGCCTTGACGGAACCTTCCTTAGTCCTTATCATGAATCCTTTGTCCAGGTTTTCTATGCCATTCGCCTTTGTATGTTCAAATATACTTGTTTTCGGTTTCTTAAGCTTCATCGCCAGTCCGTTCACCAATGCGGCAGGATTGACCTGTGCGCATTTGGTGTACTCCAGTGCTCCTATTACGGAATCGCCTACCGCCAGATTCCCCCTAATGCCCTCGCGATCAAGTACCCTGGTGCCTATGCCGCATCTGGCGGCCGCTTCGCTCTCCATAGCTAAGAATCCGAGTTCACTCTTTTCTTGCACCAAGTCAAACGCGGATCCTGTCATCAAATCGCAATTTATGCCGCCCTTGCAAAGGCCCACTATCTCGTCTATGGCTTTGCTGGACGCTTTCCATATCACCTTTGTCCGCACTTCGCCGTATTTCTTCATGGATTGCCATATATCCTCTTGCTCTATGCCGGGCACAAGGCCGCCCATCGAATGCCCTGTGGCTCCTCCTGCCAGTTTCCCTTTCTCCAGAAGGACAAAATCGACGTTCTCCTCGTCCAGATGGTGCGCGGCGGATACCCCGGTGATCCCGCCGCCTATTATGGCCACTTCCGTTTCTATATCGTCATCCAGCGCATCAAAGCCTTCGTAGCTTTTGCTAAGCCAGAACGATTTATTTTTTACGGTCATCTAATTTCCCAGCATATTGGCATTTGCTTTTTTTACTGATGCCTCCAATATGTCCAGTCCCTTGGAAAGCACGCCCTCGTCTATTGTAACAGGCGGCGCCAGCCTTATGGTGGACTGTCCCGCTGCAAGCAGCAGAAGCCCATTCTCAAAAGCGTCCTTGATTATCTCGGTGCGCTCCTTCGTCGCAGGTTCCTTGGTGCTTTTGTTCTTCACCAGCTCGATTGCCAGCATGAGACCCAAACCCCTTGCGTCCCCTATGATCTCGTATCTTTCCTGCATGTCCTTAAGCCTCCTGAGCGCCATTTTGCCTTTTGCCACTATGCTGGCTTCAATCTCCCTCCAGTTCTTGTGGACATCTTGCAGCTGTGCATACGCGCCTGCCACCACTGCGAGATTCCCTCCAAAAGTGCTGGCGTGCGATCCAGCAGGTATGTCCCCAAATTTGCCGTTTACTATAGTGGCGCCAAGCGGCATTCCCGCTCCTATAGCCTTGGCCATAGTATAGATGTCCGCTTTGACACCAAAATTATCGAGTGACAGGAATTTTCCGGTTCTCATGTATCCCGCTTGCACTTCGTCCGCCACAAAAAGTATGCCGTGATCATCGAGCAATGCCTTGAGTTCCTTGAAATAATCCATTGGTGGCACTACATAGCCGCCCTCGCCTTGGACTGGCTCGGCAAAGAAAGCGGCCACCTCCTTGGGATTCACTTCCTTAGACAGCGGATATTTCTTTATGTAATCCACGCATGCAAATCCACACCCCGGATACTCGAGCTTGAATGGGCACCTGTAGCAATAAGGATACGGAACGTGTATGGTTCCCTGCGCAAAAGGGCCGAAATATTCCCTCTGCACAACCTTAGAATTGGTAAGCGACAACGCACCCTTCGTCCTGCCATGGAACGCGTTGTAAAACGCCATATTGTAATATCTCTTGGTAAAAAGGTTGGAAAACTTCATTGCGGCCTCTACTGCCTCTGCCCCGGAATTTGATAGGAACACCCTCCACGATTCCCCTTTCGGGAACATGCTCACAAGCAATTCTGCGAAGTCAACCGGCAATTCAGAATAGAATTCCAGCAGTGCATTGTGCATAAGCTTGTCTACCTGGACTTTTATTGCGTTCCTGACTTTGGCCGAAGAATTTACGCCCATGTTATAGACTCCTATGAAACTGGTAAAGTCTATGAACTTCTTTCCATCTACATCGTATGCGAAATCCCCGTCCCCATGGTCCACCACAAACGGATAAGGCACGCGCGGAAGCGCCAAGAAAACCTTCTTGTCACGTTTTATTATATTATCAATCCTAGCGGCATTCTTCGTCATAAGATGCACCAATCAAATCCTGATTTCAAATTTATCGCATCCATATAATAAAGAGTATGTGGTTGTGCTCTGTTCCTCTACCTACTGCTGAACAACTCCCTCTTGAACGCATCAAATGACATTTTATCGTGTTTTATCATGTTGAAGTAAAGGCTTATGTCAGGACCCAGCCTGCCGTTAAGGTCCAGCAGCTTGCCCAGCGTGACGTAATGCACGTCTATCCTCTCGCCGGCATCCAGATTCTGCTCCGCTATCCTATTACACCCCTTGGCTAAGAAGAGGTAAACATTCCAGTCTACTTGGCTGTATGGCGCGTCGAATGTTTTGAGGAGCTTCCATTGCTTTGAAATCAGGCCTGTTTCCTCAATCAATTCCCTTTTTGCCGCATGAAAAGGCGTCTCTCCACGGTCTATGCGGCCGCCAACTAGCCCCCACCACGAGCCAACACCGGGTTGTTCCTCATGGACTATCGCTATCTTGTTGCCGATAACTGGTATTATCTGTACGGTATATGCCCTTTTTATGGCTTCGAACGTCTCGTACGAGCCATCGAACATCTTTTGCTTCCACTGGTATACGCTGACCGTCTTACCTTTGAAGGCCAGTTTTGCATTTTTAGGTATATTCCTAGTCAATAGAATCATTCCATGTTGGGCTTAAGTATCATAAGCTTTTTTTTGCTTGTTCTGAATCTAAGTTTTGTGCCTTCCTTAATTGGCATGCCGTCTTTCACGCCATCTAATCCATACAGGTATTGTTTTATGCCTCTTGTCAATTTCACGTCGATAACTGCTTCTGGTCCAAAAGTCCTCCGTATCGCATATTGCTCCTTCTTTCCATTTAGCGTGTCAGCCACCTTGGTCGGCAGTATGTGCGCGAAACCAAGGCCATCTGCTATCCTGTGCGGCTGCCTGCGGTTGATTATATCTACATAAGCGTAGTACCCTGTGGATCCTATGGGCGTTGTAACCACAAAGCCGTTTGATATCCCATAAGTTTCAAAGATACCCTTATCGCAACTGACCTTAACATGGTACCTTACCGCCTGTTTTACCGGTCCGCGCTCCAGGAAAAAATCCCCGGCAGAATAATAGCTTTTCCCACCATAACGGAGCTCAAGTATCAACTCATCAACAATCTTGAACTCACCACGCTTCAATTTCGTCAAAGCGGAATCAAGTTCGTTAAAACTTATGCTTGCCGTTATGCCGTGCTCTATGCTCGCCCCATTGATGTTTTCAGCATGCTTCCTTATGAACAATATCGGCTTATCCTTGCAGGCTATCGCGCTGTCTAAAAACGTGCCGTCCCCGCCTATTATAACGGTGCAGTAATATCCATGTTTTGACAAGCCTATCTTATGCTTCCTGAAAAGCGCTTCGGTATCGCGGCGGCTGGCTTTCAAGTTCGGCCCTAAAACAAGGTTTACCTCCATAAGATAACACCCTTCCCCGCTAAAACTGCCGTAAATGGAATTATCACACTTATAATCTAAAAATGTTTTGAGGTGTAAAACCGCTGTCAGGCTGTAATCACCCGTACTAAAAGATATCGACACAGTGCAACCATGATACGTTTTTAGTTCTTGCCTATCAAATAGGTAAGGGGGATTCGGTAAAATTGGTGGTACTGTGTTCGATATAAAAATAGAAGATGCCAAATACTGGAAAAATTGCGTTGATGCGATAGAAAGCCTGATAGATGAAGGCACGTTCAACATAACAAAGGAGGGTCTTTCGCTAAAAGCGATGGATCCCAGCGGCATAAGCATGATATCCTTCTTTATCCCCAACAAGGCGTTCTCCAAATACGAGATAGACAAGCAGACGAGCGTCGGCATAAGCATAGACAATCTGAGCAAGATGCTGTCCAGCGCGAGAAACAATGAGCAGTTGGTAATGAAGGACTCCAACAACAGGCTCTCCATCGAGTTTGTCGGACCGAATAGCAAGAGACGCTACAAGCTGCCCATGATAGATGTCAAGAAGGATGCGGACAAGGAGCCGAACATACAATTCGAGTCGTTCGTTGAGGTAAAGAGCGATTCGTTAAAGGAAATACTGAAGGACGCCAGCCTGCTTTCATCTTATATAGGCTTCAGGACAGATAAAAACTCTTTCATGGTTGTTGCAAAAGGCGACGCCGGCGAGTTGGAAGAGGAGCATCTTAACAATGCCGATATAATAAAGAAACTGGACGTCTCCAAAGCTTCAAGCGCCACGTTTAACCTCGAATATCTTGAGAGGATAGTGAGCGCTTGCCCGGCCAATTCTACCGTATCGCTATCTATAAAGACGGAAGAGCCAATAAAGGTGGATTATAAGATAGGGGATGCGACAATTGCCTATTATCTGGCGCCATACATGGAAAGCTGAAGCACCACGATTTCTCAACAGCGGGCCGCCATGCTTTTCACGGGCTTAAAATATACTTTAAAATGCTATTTCCTCAATGGACGCTATTCTATCCAAATTATCCAAGCTGCCTAATCAGATAAAAAATTTAGAATGTGAGATAGCCTGATTTGTAAATCCTCATAACAAAGTGCCCATCCATAACAAAATAAATAGGTATGGTAATCATTAGATATGATGTTCGCATGAAGATTTTGATCCTACTCCCTCCAAAAGACTTTCGGGACGAGTCCATGGCATCCATAAAACTATTTTTGGATAAGTGGTCCGTTTCTTACGAGGTGGCTACCTATGGCCTAAAGGATTGCGTAGGGTCACACGGTGCGATCTACAAGACGAATATTGACGCCAATAAAGTGGGCACCCAGGATTATAACGCTATTTTTTTAGTTGACGGAGAAGGAGTCGAGACATTCAAGCTATACGACTACAGGCCGCTCCTGGATTTGATAGTGAAATTCAATATGCACGGAAAGATTATCGGAGCAATAGGAAATGCCCAAAAAATACTTGCAAGGGCCAATATAATAAAAGATAAGAAAATGGCAATACCGCAGGATGAGGAGACAAAGAGGCTTGTTATGCTTTTCCGTGGAGTGCCATCGGAGAACGAGTTTGAGATATCCGGCAATCTGTTCACTGTAAGGTCCCAAATCCAGCTTCAAAGTGGCATGCAAGGTATCCTATCCTATCTTGGAGTTTTTTGACTGATTAAAATGATAGAAAATAGGCGTATGTTGATACGTAACGTTGCATCTGAACGAATCGAAGTGCTTTTTGAAAAAGCATCAGATTCAGCTAAATCAAATCCCGATCTGATGCGAAAATACGTAAAATTAATGCTCAAGATAAGCACGCATTACAGGGTTAAAATGCCCGATAAAATAAAGGAGAGCATATGCAAGAATTGCCAAAGCGTTCTTGTGCCCGGTCTTAATGCCAAAGTAAGGCTGGTAAGTTCACATGGTTATGTAGCTTACTCCTGCAATGGCTGTGGATTTGAAAGGCATACGTTTTATGCAAAAAGAGGCAGCAGTTCAAAGTAATTCCCCTGCACTGCAGTGCTCCTCGCTATGCCCTATAACATTCTGGTGCTCACTTGGTGGGCTACTGGCTTTTTCCACCGTTTTTTTTGGTCCTATGCCGCCACTTCTCCACCCATAAAGCGCCAACGCCACAAATACAGCAATTATGGATGCTAGTGCAATATCAAACACATTTACACCGCTACAGGTCACCTTTGTGGCTTCAGGGTTATACGGTTCGCCAGGCGACGCTACTCCTGCACAAGAAGAACCTGCAGCCCCTACAGTTGGATTTGTCATGTTGTTTTGAATCTGTACGATTGTTGTTGGCATTGTCGTAGTTGCTATTGTTGTAGTTGTTGTGGAATTGACAGCCGCAGCAGATGCGTTATTGGAATATTGCTCAAATAAGCCTACGGTAGGATCATACGGCACATCCAATGAAACTTTGCATGCGCTTGAATTTACGTAAAAGCTATTTACTGGTATCCAGCTGTCATTCTCAAGCTCATATGGCATGAGATCACTTTGGTTGATCGCACAACTATACAATAGTTGTAATTCAACTGCAAAAGTGCTATTTGACGAAACATTTTCAGATATAGAGACTAATTTGTCTGCCCCATGCAATCGGGGTGTTGAATTGGTGTCGTTGCTTATCACAATGTGCGCGTTTGCATAGCTCTTTAACTTCGGATTTAAGAGTAACTCTGTGCGTGCATTAGCAAAATAGAAATAATAAGTGTCGTTGCGGTTCAGCAAGACTGTGCCGTTAAATTTATCTATTGTCGGACTAACATTATAACTATCTGGCTCTGCAAGCATGCTACCGCTGTCATTGTATAAGTACAGCGAAACAAGATGTGCTATGGGTTCCCACGAGATATTTAGCAGATCGACATAACAACTGCCAGATGTCAGCCCAGCTATTTTTTGCGGTGCATTCAAATACAGCGTATAAATGTTGCCATTTATCGTAACCCCGGTGTCATTTGGTGCTATAAAATTATCTTCGCCGGATATCTGAGAACCGCATAATGTGGCATTGAAAGGCTTTAGTTGCTGTATAAAAGATATTTCATACCCATTTGCTGTTTTGTTTACCGATGCAGGAGCTGCGCCTCCACCGCCTCCTCCACCACCACCTGAACCGCCTCCTCCGCCACTACTTTTAAGCACAGTTGTCGTAGTGGTCGATGAGGTTGTGGTAGTCGTAGTTATCGGTGTTTCATCAAAGAGGCCGAATACAGGGTCTACTAGTATCGGGAATGTTATCTTACATGATACGGTATTCTCTGTGAATTGTGTTATGGGCGTCCATGAACTGCCGTTCAATATGTAAGGCACTACTTCAGAGTCACTGCATGGGTACGCTACAGTAACATTCACTGTTATTGTATTTGATGTGCTATTTAAGCTGAAGTTGAGCAATACGAGCTTTGTAAAAACAGTTGAGTTTTTAACTGGCACAGAAGAGTACCCGCGCGTTACATTTGCCACCGCAACATTCGCAGATATGCTTCCTACGGAATTCGCATCCATAATAAATACGGCATTTGCATTTGAGAATGTTAAGTTTTGTATAGAATTGCCGCTCAAAACAATTTTCTGATTCAATACTGGCAGAACGCTCACTATGGTGTTCGAAGCGTTGAAATTGAAAGGGACAAGAGAACCATCATCTACGGCATTTGCAGTTACTACCATGTTGCCTGCAGACGATGCCCTGAAACTAAGCACGGTGTTTCCGCCAGCAATAGGTATGGTGTTGGTCGCTACTACGTTACCCTCCAAAATAAGATTTACAGTGAACGGCCCGAACCCAGTATTGGCAGGTATGCTTGCAATATAATTCCCAGAATCATTCAAGTCCAATACGCTATTGGTAGTAGCACTTATAGATAATGTAGGATCTAGTGCAAGATTTATATTTATAAAATTTGTAGAGGTCGCGGATTCTGCAACCGAGGCGTTATCAGTTACTACTGCATTCACCGTAAACTCGCCGGATTCATTCGGCCTAAAGCTTAACGAATCAGACATTGAATTTACGTTTAGGTCTATTGCGTTTGCTACAATGCCTCCTGTTCCATTAGTCACTATCATATTGTAAGAATATGGCGAACTGCCGTATGCGTTTGCTGTCAACGTTTCTGTTAGCTGCAGTAGTTGGCCTGCATCCACATTCGCTGTAACTGTGGATAACTGCGGCGCTTCAAGCTTAGGGTTTGCGATAATTGGATTGTATGGGAATGTTCGATTAAACGCCATCGTTGTCCCGATGTCAATTACGTTGGCGATGATGTTGTATGCACCAACTGCGTTGGGGACAAAGCTCAAAGAAACTAGGCCGCCATCCGCCACATTGGATGACGCCGCAGCTATAGTACCATTGCCATAAACCAAATTCACTGTAAACGGTCCCACGCCTCCAAAAGGTTTCGCAGTAAGTGTCGTAGATTGCCCAAGGTCAACTGTGGAATTAGATACTGAGAGCGTCAGTGTAATGGCATTGTATGCTTCTATTGAGTTGGAAATGGTCACTGAATTAAACGCGAAGTTTGAAGTCGTACCTAGATCCAACGCAGTCACATTCATCGCATAGGTACCTGCCGCGTTCGGTGCAAATTCATAAGTAACCTGCTGTCCTCCCATAGCATTTCCGACTACGTTCGCTACTGTGCCATTTTGATATACGAATTTTACTTCGAATGGTCCGACACCATTCGATACCTCAGTGCTGAAAACAGTTGACTGCCCGACGTCTATAATGTTGCCTGTTGCCGTGGCAGTAGATACCGTAGGAGTGCCATAAATGCCCAACGAGTTGCTAGTAGAGTTAAATACGTAGCCAGCAGTTACGCCGGTGTCCGTTGCTACCACATTAAATACGTACGGCGTTATGGAATTCGGCTTATATGCGAGCAGCACGCTGTTGTTTGGTGCAAAAATGGACCCAGTCGAAATGACGTTGCCTGAAGATGTGAGATTTACGGTAAATGAACCGCTTCCTCCAGACACAATGACATTGTAAACCGCCTCCTGGCCTATGTCAAGTGAAGTATTCATGGGCGTTATGGACACAGTCGGGGCGTTATATACGGTGAAATTGTAATCGATAGAATTGAATGCATACGGTATGGTAGTTCCATAGTCAATCGCTACTGCATTGAACGAAAATACCCCGGTTTTAGAAGCAGTAAACTGGAACGAATTGCTAACTGCTGCCCCTGCTTTCCAAAACGATAGCTGGTTCGCAATTGAATTGCCAGTCAGGTTGTATATTATTGCATTTGCAGGTTTTGCTCCCCCAATGACGTTTACTGTGAATACCTCCGTCTGGCCTGCCTCCACAGTGGCATTGCTGATGGCCATGTTGATTGTGGGCTGCCCATATATCGCGATCGTATTAGATGTGGAGTTAAACGTGTAAGGCGAGGTGGTGCCATCATCCGTAGCAATAACATTGAAAGTTACTGATGCATTGGATGCAGGTTTGTATGATATTATTGTGTTATCGCTGCTTATCGGTATGGAATTGCTCGCCACTACATTGCCGCTAGAAATGAGATTTACAGTGAACGGCCCAATTCCACCTGTAACATTTACGTTATAGGTTACTGCCTGCCCAACATCCAAAGTCCCATTTATGGGGCTTATTAAAACTGATGGGTCGCTACCTACTTCTATGGAGTTTGGCACCGAATTGAATGTGTACCCGTCCGCAACTCCAGTATCTGTCGCTACCGCATTAAAGGTAAATGTGCCAGTATTCGATGGAATGAAAGATATCGTATTGCTGCCGCCAGGATTCTGTATTACAAAGTTGCCGAATTCAATGCCGCTTGTAACGTTGTAAAACTGCACATCGAACGGGCCCACCCCTCCCAGTATGCTTATATTATAAGACTCGGATTGCCCCATTTCAAGCGTAGCCCTTTTTGGCGTGACATTTATTCTCGGCGTACCATTGACCGTTACATTGAAAGGCAACGATGTCGCCATTCCTGCATTCTGGTATGATGATGCAGAATCTATGACTTCAACTCTGAGGCCGTGTATGCCGGATGCTGTCGATGAGTTGGTTTTGAAATCGCATGTCAGTGAATGTGGGGAAGCACAGCTAGAAGTGTTCGAATAAGAGTTTGAACCAGGTAATTCCTCCTGCCATTGATAAGAATACGGCGAAGTCCCATTTATTACATTCGGAGTGATACTCAGGTTTTGTCCCCTGTAAATGGCAGCCTGGGCAGTGCTTGGCATCGAGGCAAATAATGGGAAGTTCCCTGTGACGAACACGGTTGCATTCGCTTTTTCCGTAGTGTTGGCATAATTAAATCTATAAAAAGCGGAGTTGCTCGTAAAGGCGCATGGATTGCATGGCGCACCTGCAGAAATGCTGAATACGGTGTTGCAGGCGCTGTTTGGGCAGTATTCATCCATTGCGAGGGATGTGGAGTTGAGGATTACGCCATTTGCGATTAGCGAATACGTTTCCGGCTGTTCCGTACCAAAGTATTCGTTTGTATGGTACTGCTCCGTCATAAGGCCAGTGAAGAATCCTCCGGTATAGCCTCCTGCGAAGTAATTTCCGCCTTCCGCGCCGTATGCCATGCTGGATATCGCATTGGTATTCCAATCATACGCGGACATGACTACGTTGCCGTCAGAGAAATTAAGTGAAAGGGCCACAATATCTCCTGGATTTACGGATCCGTTGAATGCGGCCACCCCGCCACCTCCATTTGTGGGGAATATCGAATTGCCACTGATAGTATTGAATACCTCATAAGCCATGTAGAAGCCCTTGGATGCACCTGGCCAGTCATAAAATAAGCCAACCTGGTACCAGAAATGGTCGTTACTGCTTAAGCCATTTACCAGATAAGCGGGCCCATAGCCTGATGAATCAGTCTGATTCACTGCAGTTACGTTGTAGGACATGCTGTTGAACGACTGGTAGTAAATGTCAAAGAGCTGTTCGTCATAATTCGGGGTCGGCCCAAAGCTTGGTCCAAACGAGCCTATGCTGTCCGCCTGGCTATACCGTATGTGCAGCGCAGGCGGCGCTATGAATTTGCCACTTGTAATATTGTGTGCCACATCGGGTGCTCCTGCATGCACTACGGTCACAGCAACTTGGCCGTTGTTTGCCTTGAGATTTCCAGCGTAAGCAGTGACGGGCGATAAGACGAGCAATAGCAATAAAAGCAACGCAAGAGCCAGCGCCCACTGCATGTGTATTTCAGAGCCAAAGACGGTCAGCATATAATCTTATTCCAAATTTATGGCGACTTGCATTTCTTACAGACTTCAAAAACATCATAAAAGGCCTTAAATCGCAAAGTCATTACATAAGCCAATATTAGGGTCCCAGTAGATAATTAAATGTTATAGTGGTATATTACTAAGCTGATATCCGCCAAGTTGGCGATCATCAGGAGTTGTATCAATATGGATGTTGGAATGACAGCTAAATCGCCTAGGGAGTCCCACACCGCACTAGAGAGGCTGGTGCTGCCCGGCGATACAAATACCTTCAACGCGTTATACGGCGGGAGGCTGCTGGAATGGGTGGACAATGTGGCTAGCATAGTTGCAACCAAGCATTCTAGGAGGCATACGGTGACCGGCAGCATAGACAGCCTGTTCTTCTTATCGCCTATAAGGTTGGGCGACATAGTGCGGATGGAAGGCAGGATAAACTATGTAACTACTAGCACCATGGAAATAGAAGTGGATGTGCTGTCGGAGGAGAGCCTGACCGGCATAAGGAAAGTTACCACAAAGGCATTTTTGACATACGTGGCTGTTGACGAAGATGGTAAGCCAACTCCCGTACCAAGACTCAAGCTTTCAACAAAGGTAGAACGTATGAGATTCAAAGATGGGGCAAAGAGAAGCGAATTGCGCCTTCGCAGGCTCACAGAGGTAAAGAAATCCATCAAGGAATCCAGGTCCTGATAGTGGTGCTATGAAACCTGCAGATGCGGTTGTGCTTATACGGACTCTGATGATATTCATAGTCGCATATCTAATACTGGCGAAGTCATATCCCGTACTTACAATATTGTTAATCCTTATATCTCTGGCACTTGATGCGGTAGACGGCTATTTTGCCAAATACGGCAAGGTCAACATCGAGACATTAAGGCTATATATAAAACACCAGCCGCCAAAGAAGCACATAAAGCCGACCCAGTATGGGGCTAGGCTGGACATAGCGGGCGACAGGGTCGTTGAGTACACAATGTGGATCGTATTCACCATAGTAGGGATAGTCCCGCTGTTCATCCTGCTTCTCATAGTGCTCAGGCATTCATTTGCCGATGCAATGATGGGCGCGCGCGGCACATCGTCCAAAATGAAAACGAAGTTCGCGCGGATAGTATACTCATCCAATGTAGGCAGGGGGGCGATAAACGTGCTAAAGGCCATCACATACTGCTATCTTGTGCTAGTCTACGTTTCGGGATATCCGCTCTTGGCCGGGCAGGCGCTTGTCGCTGTGCTTTTCACATACATAATGCTCAGGGGCGCGGCGGAGATATACGACAGCGTCAAGTCATACTAATCAGGGCGTTTTTATGGTTGCAGCTATAGGAGAAAAAGCCAAGGAGGTAATAAAACAGGGTGCCATAAAGGCAAAAGTGAAAAGAGGAGGGATGCTGCAGTTCCAGGAATTCAAGGTCAAGCGCATAAATATCGGCAAGGACGCCACTTTCCTAGAATTATGGCTGGATAACGTAATAGACTTGAGCGAGCTTTCAAGGCTCTCGAATGAATACGGCCTGCCTTTCGAGGCCCATAACGGGCGCGTATTCCCTGACGGGCTTGGCGCAAAGGACTTCATAGGCCTGTAAGTCACGCCTGGAAGTTTGTCACGTTCAACAGGCCATTTGCCGTTTCGCTCACATTATTGATAGTATAATTGAGTATGAGCGAATACGTGGTCTGTGCGCTGAACAATGGGATCTGCAAGTTATGGCAGGATACACCGATGCTGACGTTTGATCCACTCACAACCGTATAATTCAAGTCAAGCGGCGCTTTCTGCACGCCTGCAACGTAGCATGCGATGCTATCGAGCTTAATCGCGCTTCCCAATCCATTTGATATCTTGAGGGCACCGGTGTCGTTAGCGATGCTGAAATTTACTACGCTGCATGGCAAGTTGCTATCAAAGCTGCATTTGTCAGTGAAGGCGGAGGTCCATGTCCCGTAAGTCTGGCTTATGTTAAGGGCCTGCATTAGGTCTGCAGCGTTTTGATACGCAGCACCCACGTAAGTGGTATTTACAAGCGAATAAACGCCGAGGGTGTAATTACTTCCTATGGCCTGCGAATTTATGAGTGCAAATGCGGTATTCAGCGTGCCATTTGTAGGGAGTATGTAAGTAGAGCATACTTTTGTGCTGTTGGCAGTGGTTATAAGGCCATAGCAGGTCAGGTTGCTTCCCTGTGCGGCAGGCAGGGGCTTATACGCCGAAGTCGTAAAAAGCCCGAACTGATTGGCAAACATGTTGGTTGCAGCTATCACTGACTGGTTCATCCCTATCAGGTAACCCGCAGTGGTCGAATTCAGGTACTGGAACTTAGATTGCGCATTCTTGAGTGCCGTGTTGTTCTTGAGCTCGCTCACGAAGTAAGCGCTTTGGGTGGGCGTGTAAGAATTGCTTGCCATATCGGAACAGTTTCCCCCAAGGCTTCCATTGTACAGCCCCAGCAACTTGGTCCATCCTTCGGAGTAATAGACGCACAGGCTTTCGGTGCCATTAATCCTGAACATGACCCCGGCGCCATTATCTACTGATATGCTGCTGTGCGGCATACGGAAACTGTATAGCAACGAGTCGATAACCGCAGGCTTTATGGCGCCATCAAGCCACGCGACATATGTCTTAGTGCCGTTATCATATGTCGTGTACGCGCCGTTTGCCTCGTTTATATAAGTATAAATGTCGTTAAGCGTGGTCCCCATTATGTTCTTGCTAAAGCCGAAAACTTTGTTGTATTGGCTTACGTTGTAAGATTTCGCAACGAACCATGCTGCATACAATCCTGCCCCTGAGAGGGAAAAGCTCTGGGTGTCCATTATCCCATTATTTGGCACTGCGGTGTATACATCGGCGAGCTCCGCAGGCGTGACGTTCACTATAACAGAGCTATGTGTTGCGCTCCTGTTCAATATGTTGATTACATGCGCAGGATCCGCCACTGCCTCAAAATCATATGTGCCGTTACGCTGATAAGTGTAATTGAGATTAATGTAAGCCATCTTACCCGGCTGTAAATTTATCGAGTATTCATGCAACTGCTGGCTGTTCAAGTAAACAACCAGTAGCATGTTGCTCAAGGCCGCCTTTCCGGTATTGCTTACCTGCACGGTAAAGTTGCCCATTTCAAACGGGTAAATCACACTACCGGAGTTAGATTGCGATAACATCTTTATGGAAACGGCATACGATGAAGGCTGCAGAATATATGACGTGAAAAATGCGGCTATGGCAACAACCGCAACTGCCAGCACTATTAAAAGTACAATATCCCTGTTCATCATAAAAATCATCTGTTCTTTAGCTCCTTGACGGCTGCTGCAATCTTATCTTTTATGGGCGCTATCTCAGAATTGAAATAATTGTTTATCCAGTTGGCCTCATCATATTTGTCGCCAGTCGGCGGCGCCAGGAAGTAATACTTGCCACCAGAGTTGTTCACTATATTGGCCTTCTTCAGCTGCAATAAGTGGTATCTCAAGGTCTTTTCATTCATGGGCTCCCAAGAAGCGCTTATGTAAGCACTTATCTCCTCGACGGATGGATCAACGTGCTGCTTGAATTGGAAATGGAACATCGCATCAAGCACCGCAACTGCGCTAAGCCTCGATTCCCCCGGGTTTATGACCCCCAATGAGAGCGCGAGCCATCTTACCGTAGATCGCCTGGTCTCGGTAACCTCCTTAGTCAGCCTGAGATTCCTTAACGTTATCTCGCGTTCTATGAGTTTGGATTCGTTAAGCTCCATAGCCACGCCTTTCAAAAGCAAGTATAATGTCTTAACCATAAAAATATATATCTTCTATCCATAAATCTGAGATAGGCGACCATCATGTCTAGTGTAACAATAGATGTAATCTTTGAGCCGAGCACCCTTAGGGCGTACATAAGGAACGAAGCTGCAATGAAGTTGAACCTGAAGAACGCGGATCAGGCCCGCAGTTTCTGGTGCGAGGCTGATGTGTCAGTGAATTCGCCTTTATCCCTTGCTCCAGATACGGAGCTTGGCCTTGGAAAGATGCGCATGGGCATACTCAAACCAGGCGCATCGCTTGACAAGAGCGTAAAGCTGTACACAAGGCCGAACAACTTCCCTGATCAATACGGCCTGAAGATAACAGTGTTCCTATACGATGAAGATGGCGCCATAGCCGAGAGGGAGGATAAGCTGATAACCATACCGTGCATAGAGCAGAAGGTTTCTAAATAATGCGCAAGTTTTGCATAAAGAGTTGGTTTTAACATCGTGAGCGGGA
Source organism: Microcaldota archaeon (assembly GCA_021818545.1). Taxonomy (GTDB): domain Archaea; phylum Micrarchaeota; class Micrarchaeia; order Micrarchaeales; family Micrarchaeaceae; genus JAKATK01. The sequence goes on along the minus strand of JAKATX010000010.1, from coordinate 598 downwards.
AATCCCACACGCTTTAGAGGTGGGATGATAGCGAACCTAAGAAAGTGGTATAAACATGCATTACCAAAATAAAGATATGGATTCCACAATGGCATACAAGTTCAGGAGGCTTGTGCAATCAATACAGGACGCTTCATGGAACAGGTTCATCAACATGCTTTCATACAGGGCTGAAAGTGCTGGTATGAGGGTAGTAAAAGTAGACCCAAAAGATACATCGGCGACTCCCGGCGAACTGGGAACCGATAAAACACATCCTTTGCGGGATGCAGCGATTGCATGAACGCAGAGGAAGCCCACGCCGTTCACGGGCGGGAGGATGTCACATTATTAGCTGTATTATGTCATAAGGAGAAGTCTCAATGGGCTAAAATGCAGAAAATATCTAACATTGCATCCAAGCGTTATAATAACAGCAATAAAGCTTCCAAGTCAAAGGCACAATCCGCGATGGAGTACCTGATGACCTACGGGTGGGCCATACTTGTCATTGCGATAATAGTCTCTTTATTGTTCGCCCTCGGTCTGTTCAGCGGCGGCGCAGGCACCCCAAGTGGATGCGTGCCCCAATCGGGCTTCTCATGCACTAATCCATCGT
>JAKATX010000012.1 GCA_021818545.1 Microcaldota archaeon | reverse complement strand
TCTCGCATCTTGTCTGCGAATAGAGTTTCAGGTATCTCTTGTCATCTTGGATTGCCTCTTTTACGAATCTGTTGAATTGAGCCATCGAGACCTTGGTCTTTCCATTTTTATAGGACTCGATTGACTTTTCAAGAATCTTGTTGTAGAACTGTTGTGCAATAATCAGCCTTTCGTCTATCTCTCCCTGCCTTGTAGCGTCAGGGTGGATTCTGAACTTGTAGGCTCTTGTCAGTCCCATGCAACCTATATTTCCATCCATATTTATACGCCTTACTACGGTTCGCTTTCATCCCACCCATGAATGGTGGGGATTTCCCGCTCACTTTGTTAAGACTTAACTTACATGCGCACGGTATGCCAATGCAGGAATTGCGCAGCAGGAGCACCTATTTAATAACTTGAACACTGATATCAGATTTGTTAGTATGAGGAGGATAAGCGATTTGAAACCTGTGAAGTGGCGCGATGGCAAGGTGGCATGGATAGACCAGACAAAGCTGCCGTGGAAGGAGCAGTGGAATGAAAGCAATTCGATAAGCGAACTGGCCAAAGCCATAAAACGATTGGAGATACGCGGAGCTCCTGCGATAGGTGTTGCGGCTGCTTTCGGTATCGCTGTTTCTGCGTCTAATGCAAAAAGCGATCTTAAAGCTGCGATGGGCAGCGTAAGTAGGGACGCCAAAGTGCTTGGGAAGACCAGGCCTACCGCAGTGAACTTGTTCTGGGCAATAGAACGAATGCTTAAGAAAGCGGAAGATCTTGCAGCTGACTGTGTATCGCTCAGAGAATTTCAAGATAGCCTTGCAAGCGAGGCGCTGAGCATACAGAAAGAGGACATAGATTCAAACATGAGGATGGGCAGATTGGGCAGCAAGCTGATAAAGGACGGCGATGTCATACTGACGCACTGCAACGCTGGCGCGCTTGCGACAGGAGGGTATGGCACATCTTATGGGGTTATAAGGACTGCTTGGATGGAGGGCAAGGACATAAAGGTGATAGCCACGCAGACTGCACCGCTGTACCAAGGCGCAAGGCTTACGGTATGGGAGCTGATGCGCGACAGGATACCGGTGACATTGATAACGGATAGCATGGCAGCATACGCAATGAAGAATGCAGGCGTAACGAAAGTCATATTGGGTGCAGACAGGATCCTGATGAATGGGGACGTTGCCAACAAGATAGGCACGTATGGCCTTGCGGTACTCGCAAAGAGGCATAACATACCGTTCCTAGTAGCGGCTCCGGTATCGACAATAGACAAGGAAGGCTCAAGCATAGAGATAGAGCAGCGAAACCCCGATGAGGTCAGGAAGGTGCTGGGCAAACTTATGATAACATCGCCTGAAGTGCCGGTCATGAATCCGGCTTTCGATGTGACCCCTAGCGAACTGGTTTCTGGAATAATAACCGAGCGCGGGATTGCCAGGGCGCCCTATCGCCCATCGTTAAATAAAATCGCTTATGGCTGAAGCGGAGGAGCGCTCATTTTATGTACTCCATCGCTTCATGCAGATGCTTTATCTTTCTCCTTACCCTTGCAGCCTCTGGCGCGCCGTATGATTCCCAGTGTATAAGGACAGCAGGTATGCCGTGCCTTGCGGCTGATTTGTAGTCGTACGTATAGCTATCCCCGATCATCAGCGCATGCTTTTTCGATATGCCTTCTCTTTTAAGCACCTTCTCCATCAGCCTGCCCTTTGCATCGGACTCTTCCGGGACTGGATAAAGCTCGTCAAAATATTTCCTCAGGCCAAAATGGTCGACCCGCTTTTTCAGTATCTCGCGCGCCGTATCCCTTGGTCCTGGGACTATGGATAGGACGGCAAGCCTGACACCACTGCGCTTCAGGCGTTTTAGTACCATTAATGTAGATGGCGTGAGGATCAGGTGCTTGTTTGGATCCCTGGAAGTGACCGGATCGCTGTACACCCAGTGTGGCACTTTGTCGCGCTTCGTAAGTTTAGGGTACCAGAGCGTTCCGTCTCCATCCATGAACACCATTTTTTTCACTGAAAGACACCATTATGTTATTTTCCGCGAAGCGCATTTAATTTTTATCCTGAAATTCGAAACAATCTGAATACGATTCCAGCATTTCACGCCCCGGGCGCTAGGATTTATTTCTCCCTCTGGTACATCTCCTTTATCGCTGAAAGCATTATCTTCTTGTACTTGTTGTCTGGCAGCAGGTGACCGTACTTATCAAGCATCTTTGCGGCCTTTGCGCCGTACCTCTCCTTCGTCGCATTCGCGTACTCCAGGCCGCCATACTTGCGTATCATCTCCCTTAGAAAATCTATTTCCTTTGTTGTCTTATCCTGCCTCTTCTTCACGTATATGGAGTCTATCCTTTTCTTCTCTGCCTTGGTGGCCTCGCCGTATGCATGCAGTATCATGAGGGTAAGTTTGCCTTCGTAAAGGTCGCCGAAGTTCTTCTTTCCGAAAACCTTTTCATCAGCGGTCATGTCCAATATGTCGTCGGTTATCTGGAACGCGATCCCGGCTGCCGTCCCTATCTCCTTGAGGAAGTCCAGTGTACTGTCGGGTTGGCCCGCCGCTATCGCACCAAGCTGGAGAGGCCCGTAAACGGAGTAATAGCATGTCTTGCTGTCGGCTATCCTGTAGTACGTGCTCTCGTCCACCTTCTTGAGATCCTTTGTATTGTGTATGAAATAGTTATCGACATACTGACCCTCCGCGGTGTACTGAAGCATGTCATAGAACTTCTCGTACAGCCTGTTGCCTATTTGCGCACCGTAAGCCAAGGCGTAATCCTTCAGCATGCACCACATGGCCATCTGGCCTATGTTGGATGCGTTTATCGTGTGCACCGCGCCATAAAGCCTGTGTGCCGCGGGCTTGCCTCGCCTCAGTTCCGAGTCATCGAAAGTGTCATCCTGCATCAGTATCCAGTCCTCGGATAGCTGCTGCGCTGCAGCTGGCAGGATTAGCTGGCGCAGCTGGGCGTCGAACATCTGTCCGCTGAGCAGAAGCAGGCCCGGCCTCCTGTAATTGCCCTGCCTGTCTATATAATCCCTCATTATCCCATGATGGCCTTCAGGGTCCTTCAACGGGACGTACTCGCAGATTTTAGAGTATATCGCATTCTTATTCGCTCCCACGTACTCCATGAAATTCAAAACAACACCGCATATGATTATTGATGTGGCTTTTATTTAAAGCTATTTGGAGCGCATATTGGCGTTTTTTGCGTGCTTTTCGCTTATAATCAGGTAAACCGCCGCATTAGGATAATATTTATTACTTATTGTAGTATAATACTACACGTACTTACTGAGCTAGCTTGTCCTCGCTATGCTCCCGGTGTTTGCTTGCCATATGCTTATGAACTTATTCCTGAACATGAACTCGTTAGTTCTAGCGAAGCATCAAAGGTATCGAAGAAATTCGGCGTGCCAGTAGAGAAGTTCCCGAAGATACTGGAGAGCGACCCGCAGGTTAAGAAGATAGGCGCAAAGCCGGGCCAGTTGGTAGCTATACACAGAGAGGATCCTACCGGCAAGTACACTTACTACAGGTATGTAGTCAGAGGTTAGGCATATTTGCTTCGCCGCTCTGTCGGCGTAAATTATATCGTATAAGGTGACATCATGGTGAACACGCACGAAATATTGGAATCTTACCTTGAATCTACTTCTATGGTACAGCAGCAGATAGAGAGCTACAACAGGTTCATAAACCTTGGCATAAAGAGGGTGGTCGAGAGCCAGAGCCTTGTGGAACCTGAAGTGAATAATTTCGCCATAAAGTTCAAGGGCATAAGGCTGGAGCAGCCTGCAATAATAGAAGCGGACAGCTCTACGAGGCACGTGTTGCCAAATGAGACGCTTGCAAGGAACCTTACATACTCCGCACCAATGTACATTACCTACGCGCCGATAGTCAGCGGCATAGAGAAGACCGATTCTATGGGCGAAGCTTTCATATGCGAACTGCCAGTAATGGTGAAGAGCGACCTGTGCTACACACACAATATGACAAGGGAGCAGCTCATAGCGAACAACGAGGACCCTGACGACCCGGGCGGCTATTTCATAATCAAGGGAACAGAGCGCGTGCTCGTAGGCATAGAGGATCTTGCACCAAACAGGATAATATGCACGAGGGAGAAAAGCAAGGGCGTTGTAAGCAAGGTATTCTCTACGACATTGAGTTTCAGGGCAAGATGCAGCGTCACGAGGGACGATTATGGCATATACACCCTGCTGTTCCCGACTCTTTCCAAGGGCATAGACCTGATACTGGTGCTGCGCGCGCTTGGAATGCAGATCAAGGATGTCATAGACTTCACGAACAACAAGGACGTGAAGAACGATTTCCTGCTAAACAGCGATTTGAGCAAGGCGAAGGACATGACACCGGCGCTTGCACTTGAGGAGCTCGGCAGGATGTCTGCGCCCAACCAAGCGAAGGCTTACCAGGAGAAGAGGGCGGAGATGCAGCTTGACACTTACATACTGCCACACCTAGGCACGACGCCAGACGCGAGGAAGAGCAAGGCGCTCTACCTCATGCACATGGCCGAGAGAGCGTCGCTTGTGGCGTACAACTATGCGAAGTCGGACGACAAGGACCACTATGCCAACAAGCGCATAAAGCTTGCAGGAGACCTTATGGAGGAGTTGTTCAACAACGCCTTCAAGTTCTTCATAAAGGACATAAAGTACCATATAGAGAGGACCACTGCCAGAGGCAGGAAGCTCACCGTAAGGACGAACATAAACCCGGACACACTGACAGACAAGGTACTCTACTCAATGGGCACCGGATCATGGCCAGCTGGCCAGACCGGCGTATCGCAGGTGCTTGATAGGACTAACATTATGAGCGCGCTGGCGCACCTTAGGAGGGTTAAGTCCCCGTTGGCAAAGAAGCACCCGCACTTCAGGGCCAGGGACGTACATGGAACGCACGTGGGGAAGCTGTGCCCGAGCGAGACGCCCGAGGGAGTTGAAGTAGGGCTGACCCGATACCTTGCAATAATGTCAAGGGTCACTGTCGGCGCTGACGAAGCCATGCTTGAGGACAAGATCAAGGAGCTGAAGCTCATTAATAACGAGTGATATTATGGCAGGAGAGAAATGTTATGTTTACCTTGACGGCAGGGCCATAGGATTCGTGGACGATGGCAAGAAGTTCGCCGAGGAGATAAGGAAGAACCGCAGGCTAGGGGTGATTTCTGGGGAGATCAACGTTGCCTACAGGAAGAGGCTCAACGAAGTCAGGATAAACGCCGACAGGGGAAGGGCGAGGAAACCGTACATCGTCGTAGAGAACGGCGCGAGCAAGTTCACGGAAGACCTCAGGGAAAAGCTGAAGAACAAGGAGATAGACTTCAATTATCTATTGAGGAGGGGCGTTGTCGAGTACCTGGACGCCGAGGAGGAGGAGAACGTTGTGGTCGCGCTCCATGAGGACGGCATAACGAGGGCCACAACGCATATTGACATAGATCCCGTTATATTATTCGGACTAACATTCAACGTGAGCGTTTACCCCGAGCACAATTCGGTGGGCAGGCACGCAATATCCGCCAACTTCATAAAGCAGAGCCAGGGCCTGTACTCCATGAATTTCAACAACAGGTATGATGCGAGGGCGTTCCTTCTTTACTACCCGCAGACCCCGATTGCAGACAGCGTGGCCTACAGGAAGCTCGGCATAGGCAAGCACCCCAGCGGGCAGAACATGGTTGTCGCAGTTTCCACTTATTACGGATACAACATGAAGGACGCATTGGTCATAAACAAGTCCGCGATAGATAGGGGCCTGGGCAGGAGCGCGTTCTTCAGGACGTACAGCGACGAGGAGCGCAGATATCCTGGAGGTCAGCAGGACCATTTCAGGGTGCCGGCAGCAACGACGGAAGGGTATCTGGGAGAGCATGCGTACGCCAAGCTAAGCGACGACGGCATAATAGAGCAGGAGACTCCCGTGACAGAGGGGGACGTGCTCGTTGGAAAGGTATCGCCGCCAAGGTTCCTGGAGGAGCAGACCAGCTTCGGCGTGGTCGAGGAGAGGAACAGGGATAACTCCATAACGCTTAGGGCCGGAGAGGAGGGAGTGATAGACAATGTTATGCTTACAGAGACGACAGGAGCGACAAAGCTCGTGAAGACCAGGGTGAGGAGCGTAAAGATACCAGAGGTCGGCGACAAGTTCGCAAGCAGGCACGGACAGAAGGGAGTGGTTGCGCTCATAGTCAACCAGGAGGATATGCCCTTCACCAAGGACGGCATAATACCTGACCTACTGCTCAACCCGCACAGCCTCCCGGGCAGGATGACGTTCGGCCACATGATAGAGACGATAGCGGGCAAGGCCGGAGCTCTGGCTGGTACGCACTTTGACGGCACGGCGTTCTCCGAGAAGGGCAAGGAGCGCGTTGACATGTACGGGGCGTTGCTGGAGAAGTACGGATACGACAAGTTCGGCGACGAGGAGCTTTATGACGGCAGGACAGGGAAGAAGTTCAACGCAAAGATATTCACAGGAGTGGTATATTTCAACAGGCTATGGCACATGGTAAGCCTGAAGCTGCAGGTAAGGAGCAGGGGACCGGTGCAGATACTTACGCACCAGCCGACGGAGGGCAAACCAAGGAGGGGAGGCCTGAAGTTCGGGGAGATGGAACGTGACGCGCTGGTAGGACACGGGGCAAGCCTGCTCCTGAAAGACAGGATGCTGGAACAGAGCGACAAGGCGGACATATGGATATGCAAGCAGTGCGGAGATGTCGGCTATTTCGACTTCGTGAAGAACGTGCCCGTATGCGCTAACGACGGGGGCAACGATCTGGAGAAGGTGGAGATAAGCTATGCATTCAAGCTGCTGCTTGACGAGGTAAAGTCCATGCACATACTGCCGAGGATAAAACTGAAAAGCGAGTGATGTTATGCAGGCCGAAGGTATAGATTATATAAGGTTCACGATAGTCAGCCCGGAAACAATAAAGAAGATGAGCGTAGCCAAGCTGATAGTGCCAGACACGTACAACGAGGATGGCTATCCGATAGACGGCGGCCTGGTAGACCAGAGGCTTGGGGTCATAGATCCGGGATTGAAATGCAAGACGTGCGGCGGCAGGGCGAAGACATGCCCGGGGCATTTCGGTCACATAGAGCTCGTAAGGCCTGTCATACACCCCGAATTCGCCAAGACTGTATACTTATTGCTTCAGAGCACCTGCAGGCAGTGCCACAGGGTTCTGCTGAGCGAGGAACAGATAAAGGAGCTCAAGCCAGCGATAAAGAGCTACGTGAGCGAAGAGGAGGAGGACAAGGACATAACAGTGCCTACCGAACCGCAGCAGATGCAGCAGCAGGTAATTGACGAGGGGAGCAAGGCGGCATTGCTGAAGAAGATAAGGTCTGTCAAGAAGTGCCCTCATTGCAGCGCGCAGCAGGCCAAGATAAAGCTGGAGAGGCCGACATACTTTTATGCTGACGGGAACAGGATAAAGCCGGACGAGATAAGGGACTGGATGCAAAAGATAAGTGATGACGACCTTGAGCCGCTGGGCATGGACAGCACTGCGACCAGGCCGGAATGGCTCGTGCTCACCACGCTTATGGTGCCTCCGGTGAACGTGAGGCCTTCCATAACGCTTGAATCCGGAGAGAGGAGCGAGGACGACCTTACCCACAAGCTCGTGGACATAATGAGGATAAACCAGAGGCTGGAGCAGGACATAGATGCGGGCGCACCGCAGATAATAATAGACGACCTGTGGGAGCTTCTGCAGTACCAGGTAACCACATATTTCAACAATGAGACCCCAGGAGTGCCGGTAGCAAGGCACAGGAGCACAAGGCCGCTTAAGACACTGGCGCAGAGACTGAAGGGCAAGGAAGGAAGGCTCAGGTACAACCTGAGCGGCAAGCGTGTCAACTTTTCGGCCAGAACGGTCATATCATCCGATGCCAGCCTCACGATAAACCAGGTAGGCATACCAAGGCGCATAGCGGAAAACCTTACCGTGCCATTCTACGTCACGCTCTGGAACATGGAAAAGGCCAAGGAAGTCCTCCGGAGGAATGAATACCCGATGGTAATCAATGTGATATCTAAGGAGGGCATAAGGAAGAGGGTGGCGGATTCGAACAGGGAGGATCTCATAAATACGCTTGCGCCAGGGTTCGTGCTTGAACGCCAGCTTGTCGACGGTGACATAGCGCTTTTCAACAGGCAGCCGACGCTGCACAGGCTTTCCATAATGGCGCACACGGTGAAGGTGCTGCCGGGCAGGACGATGAGGCTCCACGTATCAGTGGCCTTCCCGTACAACGCAGACTTCGACGGGGACGAGATGAACCTCCACGTGCCGCAGTCAATAGAGGCGCAGGCCGAAGCCAGGTACTTGATGCAGCCCAAGGACATGATACTATCGCCCAGGGACGGAAGGACCGTGATGTTCACTGAGGAAGACGAGATAGCAGGCGCGTACTTCCTGACAAAGGACGATGCCAGGTTCGCCAAGGAAGAGGCATGCCTGATGCTTTCGAGCATAGGGATACACGAGCTGCCGAAGCCGCTGAAGGACGGCACGTATTCCGGCAAGTCTATATTCTCGATGCTCCTGCCGAAAGGCATGGATTTCGAGGAGGAGACCAAGGGCAACCACATGGTCATAAAGAACGGCGAGCTCAAGGAGGGCATAATAGACGCCAAGCTCATAGGCCTTGGCGGCACTCTGATACAGCGCATCTTCAGCCATTACGGCAGCGACGCTGCGATGATGTTCATACTCAACTCGGCAAAGCTCTCGCTTAGAGTGCTGCTGATGGAAGGAGTTACGATAAGCATACGCGACTATTACAACGCGGAATTCGTGAACAAGGAGCGCGTCAGGATAATAGACGAAGTATCGCAAAAGGCTGCCGTGCTGCTTGAGAAATACAGGAACAAGCAGCTTGAGTCACTGCCTGGTTACACCAAGAAGGAGACGTTCGAGACGGAGACGCTGGTCGCCTTGGAGGAGGCCAGGGCTCTCGCGAGCAAGACACTTGAAAAGGTGCTGGACAGGTCCAACATGGCGTACCTTATGGTACTGGTGCATGCAAGGGGTTCTGTACTCAACCTCGTCCAAACGAGCATGTTCCTGGGACAGCAGGCAGTCAGAGGAAAGAGGCCGTCAAGGGGCTATTCCGGCAGGACATTGCCGTATTTCAGGAGGAACGACAGGAGCCCGCTTGCAAGGGGATTCATAAGGTCCAGCTTCTTCGACGGGCTGACCCCGGTGGAGTTCTACATGCACGCCATGGGAGCAAGGGACTCCGGAATGACCAAGTCTCTGGTAACGGCAGTCAGCGGATACCTGCAGAGGAGGCTCATAAACGCGCTGCAGGACCTGTATGTTGACGAGAATCTCAGCGTGAAGGATGCGAGCGGCGCGCTCATACAGACGATATATGGAGGCGACGGCGTGGATCCGATGCAGGAGATGGTATCTAGGGAGAAGTGATTTTGATGGCTGGAAAAGAATCTTTGAACGTATCGCCGGGCGAAGCGGTCGGCGTGGTAGCTGCGCAGTCCATAGGCGAGCCGGGCACCCAGATGATATTGCGTTCATTCCACGCGGCAGGCATATCATCGCTCATAACAACCAAGGGATTGCCGAGGATCATAGAGATAGTGGACGCCAGGAAGAGGCCGAAGTTCCCCATGATGCACGTAGTGCTGGAGAAGGGAGTCGCCAAGAAGTACGAGAGCGTAAGGGCGATATGGAGGAAGATAGAGGAGGTCAAGGTGTCCAGCGTGCTCAAGGGCTTCAGCGAGGACCTCAAGGCGCAGGCGATGGTGCTGGAGCTTGACAAGGAAAAGCTCTCATCCTATGAGATAACGAGCAGGCAGGTGGCCAACAAGCTTGAGAAGAGGGAAGCCACAACGGTATCGCAGGACGACAACATAATAAAAGTGAAGATAAAGAGCAAGGACATGAAGTCCGCAAGAACCGCTTTCGTGCACATAAGGAACGCATCCGTAATAGGCGTGCAGGGCATAACGAAGGCCCTTGTGCAAGAGGATGCCGACGGGGTATTTTACATAACCACGGCAGGCAGCAACATAGCCGACGTTATGGAGATAGATGGCGTTGACAAGTGGCACATATACAGCAACGACATATTCGAGGTGATGCGCGTATACGGCATAGAAGCCGCGAGGACCCTAATAGCCCACGAGCTATATGAGACGATGTCGGACGAGGGCTTCACCGTAAGCTTCAGGCATCCGTCCCTTGTGGCGGACACGATGACGTACACCGGAGCCATAAAGAGCATAGGGAGGCACGGCGTAGCCGGAGAGAAGGAGTCCGTTTTCGCTAGAGCTGCGTATGAAGAGACGGTCAAGCACTTCACCAACGCTGGAGTATTCGGGGAGAGGGACATGCTTAAGGGCGTCGCTGAGAACATACTCATAGGCAAGCAGATAGGCGTAGGCACTGGTATGGTGAGGCTGGCCATAAAGAAGGACGAGCTCAAGAAGGTCAAGGCAAAAGAATAAGCTTTTAACCAGTTGCTTTCAATCTATATTGATTTTTTCTATGGTGTTGCAATGCAAGAAAGACCATTCGATTTGCTGAACAAGGTATTGGGGAAGCAGGTACTGGTGAGACTCAAGAACAACGTGAGCATAAGGGGCACGATAACGTCGTTCGATGCGCACATGAACATCGTCATGGAGGGCGCGGAGGAACTGGACGACGGCGAATTGAGGGCCAAGCTAGGCACCATACTGCTCAGGGGAGGCAACATAATATTCGTCTCGCCGGCATGATATCGGCGGTCGCACGGGTGGTGCTGTGCGCGAAACAAGGAAACTCATAGTCGTAGACTTTGACAACACGCTTTTCTTCACAAACAGGACTTCGTTCCTCGCGTCAAAAGAGCTCTTCAACATAGGGCTTACGCACGCCGACATACGGAAGCTGCCGGAGGATGTTCGCAGGAGTATATACCACCTTGCTGCTACGAAATACGGCGAGCACAGCAGGCCCAACAAGGAGCTGCACGAGAGGCTTGCCGGAAGCCGCAACGCCAACGTAATGATACTCACTGCGAGGCATAACAGCTCCGACGAGCATACGATGAGGCTGCTAAAAAAGCACGGGGTCAGGATAAAACGATTAAGGAGCAGGAACAGCAGTGAGATGGGGATAGATGACGGCGAGTGGAAGGGCAAGGTAGTATCGAGGATCGCGGGCAGGTACGGCGAGGTAGACGTTTACGAGGACAAACTGGCGAACATTAAGCGCATGATGAAAGCCATACATTCTAAGAAGGCGAAGGTGGCTTTCTATCTTGTGAGGCCGCGCACCATAAGGAGGATAGATGCGGACGCTCCACCTTTTTAGACTTTTGTTATGTAATTATATTCCGTTAGGGGCTCATAGCGTAACGGTAGCGCGCCTGCATGGCATGCAGGAGGTTGCGGGTTCAAATCCCGCTGAGTCCATCAAACCTATTTAATGGAATGTTTCGCCGTTCTCTAGCATCCTTATCATCTTTTGATCTTTTCGGCCTTTTTTTCTCGCCACTTGCATTGTGCAGCCTGAATATTATCGCGTATGCATTGGCCCTGCTCAGGGGCTTTAGGAACGCCTTGGCTTTCTTGTTTCTATTGACCTTCCTCAAGAAGTCCTCTGGAAGCGCAGCCGTTCTTTGCGGCGGATAGGCGCGATCCCGCCTACCATCATCCCTTGCCATCTATATCTTCTTCATCCCGCTAGCCTTAATTCGCCCCTCACTGATCAATCGTTCTGCGTGGTTTCTATTTACCTCGGGCCACATGCTCTTCCTTCTTCTAGGGCATATCCACCAAAGCGCGTATTCATTAGTTCCTTTCTTTGCCTTGCTGGTAATCCAGCCATAGCAAAGCAGTGAATCTAGGACATCTGAGCCTTTGAGCGCATTCGAATTAAAGCCGTTCTTATGGATCTTGAGCCAGACCCCATTCCTCTTATCATGATTCCTTGCCCGCATATCCTCGAGACCCCCGTAATACTTGAACCCGAGTACTTCGTCCATGGCATCACTTTGAATCCCAAAGATATAAATCAATGGGATATGAGTTAGCAGCCCACGGAGCTAATTGGTTACTTTTATTTTTAGTATTTGAATTATGGATTGCAGGATAAGAAAAGAAAAAGCCAGGCAGGACCAAATCCTGCCCAAAAAAGTTTATTGGCCCTCTTTCTTTGTGCCCTCGACAGGATATCCTGACTCAGACCACTCCTTTATGCCACCCTCGTAGGCGACCACGTTGAATTCCTTGCCCTTGAGGAATTCTGCTGCCTTCTTTGAGCCCTTGCATGTCGTGCTGGCGCAGTATGTTACGATCTGCTTGCTCTTGTCCAGTTTTTCCCATCCATCCTTCTGGAGATCCTCCAGGGGAATTGAGATCGAACCCTTTATGTGCGAATCTTCGTATGCTTCCTTTGATAGGACGTTGACCACTATCGTGGATCCTCCCTCTATCTTTTCCTTCAGTTGCTCCTTTGATATATTCTCTGTCATTTCATCACTCTATCTATATGGCGCTTTGAATTTAAAACGTTTTACTGATGCATTTTTTACTGCGCTTCCATTTTTGCAGGATATGATAATTGGCCATAAATATGGATTTTCGCAAGTTTTGGTACTGCATGGTTTTAATACGCGTTCCCCTATGCGCTTTTATTTTAAGGCCTTGCCAGATAATATGGATTTATTCAAACAGGTGTTCTACTGGATAACAAAATAACGATCCGCACCGCGGGCAAAAACGACGCGGCGGATATCCTAGGGCTGATGAGGGAATTTGACGGCTACCTACAGGGCCTTACGAAGGACAAGAGGACGGTATCGACAAGTGAGCGCAAGGCGCGGCTCCTTCGCGACGGATTTGGTAAAAAGCCCGCTTTCAGGTGCATAATAGCCAGAGAAGACACGAAACCCATAGGTTACCTATGCTATCATGAAGGTTACGATCCTGATGAGATGAGGGGCAAGGTGATATACGTAATCGACCTTTTCGTAACTTCAAGTGCACGCGGATCCGGAATCGGAAGGATGCTGATGGACAGGGTAGCAGATGTATGCGCCAACATGGATGGCATAGCCGTATACGTCGGTGTTTGGAGGAGAAATCCAAAAGCCATAAAATTTTACATGGGCATTGGGGCGGAATTCGTTGAGGATGTGCCATTTATGAGGTGGGGCAAGGAGAGATGGCTCTGATGGGCTGGCGCAGAGTCTTTCATATGATAAGTGAAATCGTTATTACTGCAAAGTATAGGGCGATGAGCGATACGCTGGTGGCGTAGTTGAACTTGCCCTTCCTTATTACTAACAGCGCTATTATGTTCACTGCTATGATTGATAAAAACTCTGGAAGAGCATTAGCTATAGGAAGGTACGGTATTGCAAATATGCATATAAGACCCAGAAGAAGCGTGTTGTTCTCCAGCTTTGAGCCTATGAAGCTCACTATGGCGGTTGAACCCCCGCCCTGCCTTCCCTTCGCCAGCCTGTAGCCGTTTATGTTTTCCCCGAAATCCGAAACCAGCGGCACTATCACCAGGGAGAGCCACAGCGCAGGTATGTGGATGGTGCTGGATATCTGGGATATGTCTGACACGAGCGGGGCCGAGAACGCCAGTATTATTATGAATCCGGCAAGCACGTATATTATGGCGCGTAGCATGTTGGATTTTGCTTTTTTATTGGATTTGTTTCTGGAGAACGTCTCATGTGCCTTTGAGTACCTCTTGAAAATGTATGCTATATACAGCAGTATCAGTATGGCGCCTATGTAGAAATTCAACTGGTCTGATATGGCTATTACGATGAATATTATGGTAGACAACGCGAGGAAACCGAACTCCACGCCGTAATCATCTTTCATAAGAAGCGGCGTCTTCCATTTTTTTAGATAGACCAGGCCGACCATCCCTATGCCAAAACTGAAAAGCACTATATTGCCACCCAGCGCAGCCCCTATTGCGACATCGTACGAGCTCGCGAGCAGTGCTATTATCACAACCATTGTCTCGGGTATGGCGTTTATTACGCCAAGTACGATTCCCGCAGCAAACCCCTGGCCGAACATATCCTCAAAGTCATCCATCGCCCTTGCTATGAACTCGGCAGCTATCCTAAAAGCTGCCAGTATCACGATTATTTCCAGTATGAGTATTTCCAGTTGCATCGTCATACCTTTTATGACCTGTTGTTTAATGCAGTATTTAGCGCCATTAGGATGTTGTATGTCAACCCCCAAATGACATACCCTTGATAATTTATTGACGGAACGTCCATTTGAATGCTCCTCGTTTTGACTTTGGCCATTGATATGTTCTGACCAGACAAAAGCGTGCTCGCGAGCACCCATTTGTAAGATGATACCTCATCTTTATTAGGTTTTATCTCTACTTCCCTGTCCAACCAGAAGATGCAAGGCAGCACTTTAAGACCAGTGTGTGTTTCAAGCGGAGTTATGTAGCCCAGGAACTCGGAGTTTTCCAGCTTGAAGCCCATCTCCTCCTCCACCTCCCTGATGGCAGTGTTAAGATATTTGCTGTCGCATTTCTCACATCCACCGCCAGGAAATGCTATCTGCCCAGACCATTTGTCATCATCCCTTTCTGATCTCCGCATCATCAGGACTTTCGTTCCTTCTGCAGTGGCAGCAAATATTACTGCGACGCATGCATTGACCTTGTTCAGGGCAGGGTTCCCATAATCAAGCTTGTTGACTACTAAACTGCTGAGCAAATCAGGCCTTTGCGTGCCTTCCGGTTCCATCTTCTGCACCATATGCCGTCCATCGTAGGTGGATGGACGTACTGTTGCTACGGTTATAGATTTTTAAGTTTATATCTCTATAGCTGTATGTGACTTATATGAAGCTCCAGTTAGGCAAATTCTTTGATGATATATATGAACTGGATGCTAATGGCATCCCATGTTTCAAGCTATTTTCAGGCGGCAAATGGTTCTTTCCACGCGAAAAGAAGTTCATTGATATAAAAAGTCCGATTGATGATTCTGTTATAGCGCGCGTGTCCATGGCCAGCGAGGCTGATGCCGATGATGCAGTGACAAACGCGAACAAGGGGAAGAAGGCCATACGCGGATTACCTGCCATAGAGAGGCTAAACGTCATGCGCAGGGCGGCGGATTCACTTGAAGCCAACAGGAAGGATATGATAGACTCCATAGTGATAAACAATGGAAAGACGATAGCAGACGCTACAGGGGAAGTTAACGCCACGAGGAACAGGCTTCTGCTTACATTTGAGGAAGCTAGGAAAATATACGGGGATTACCTGCCCGGCGACTGGGCCGAGGAGAACCTTGGCAAATATGCCATGGTAATAAGGGAGCCTGTCGGAGTCGTTCTGGCCATACCGCCCTTCAACTATCCACTTTTCATAACATACACTAAGGTCATACCTGCACTGCTGGCCGGGAACTCAGTAATCGCCAAACCTGCTAGCGCGGATCCGGTGCCTGCCATACTGATGGCGAGGATACTCGAGGTGGCTGGCGTTCCAGCAGGGGCATTGAGCATGATAACCGCCAGAGGCGCGCTAGGCAGCAGGATGGCGGAAAGCCCAATGGTAAACATGGTAACTTTCACGGGCAGCACTGACGTAGGGCAGGAACTCACCAAAATCTCCGGTATAAAGAAGATACACCTTGAGCTGGGCGGCAAGGGGTGCGCGGTGGTGCTTGATGATGCGGAATTGAAGAGCTGCGCAGATAAAGTACTGGCCGGATCGCTTAAGAATGCGGGGCAGCGGTGCGATGCGATAAACATAGTCCTAGTGCAGGAAAGCGTGAAAGAGGAATTCATGAAACTATTGAAGGACGGAATCAGCAAATGGACCGTAGGCGACCCGACTGACCCATCCAGCAAGATAGGGCCGCTCATAGACTCAAATGCAGTAGCAAGGGTCAAGGCTTTAGTCGACAATGCGGTGGATAAGGGAGCGAAACTTGTGCATGGAGGCAAAGTAAAAGGCAACTTTTTTGAGCCTACCCTGCTGGGCGACGTGCCGCTTGACGCGGACATAATGAAAAACGAGACATTCGGACCGGTCATACCTGTCCACGCGTTCAAAACAATAGATGAAGCTCTTGACATAGCCAACAGGTCGTCTTATGGCTTGGACTCTTCGGTCTTCACCACAAACATAAACCATGCGTGGAAGATAGCAAAGAGGCTGGAAGTAGGCGAAGTGACGATAAACAACTACCCCGCGCACGGCGTAGGGTTCTTCCCGTTTGGCGGAGTCAAGGATAGCGGGCTCGGGAGGGAGGGCATAGGCTACAGCATAGAAGAGTTCACGAACATGAAGACCATAGTTGTAGACACAAGCGCCGCGAAAACCTGGGCAAGCGATGCTTAACGTGCTGCGCAGACTGAGCGGGAAGCGCAAGTATGCATTCTATGCTTACAAGCCGGCATACGCAAAACTATTTACAAGGGAACGGCGCAGGCTTCTGAAGGCCTTGGGTTCGAAAACACACTTGGAGCACATAGGCAGCACAGCAGTGCCAGGTTTGGGAGGTAAGAACATTCTGGATATTATAGTGGGAACCAAAAAGCGCGATATGCACATTATGATAGGCGATATGAAAAGGTTAGGATATGAATTCATGCCGAACAGTGGATCTGAAGAAAGGCTATTTTTTGTTAGGGATGCAACGTACGAAGGCCGTAAAGAGAGGATACACCTGCACCTTGTCAAGTTCCGCGGCGGAGAATGGATCGATAAGATTGCATTCAGAGACTACTTAAAAAGCAACAGCACGGCGATGCTTGAGTATGCGAACGTAAAACGGAGTGCAGTGAGAGTTGCAAAAGGCGACAAAGAGAGATACATGTATGGGAAACAGTCTTTTATAAGTAAGGCAATGCGCAAGGCCACTAGGAATGTAAACTCGGGCAAGTAACATAAATCAAAGCGTCGCAGCTCATTTCAGGTTAACTTCCATGAACTTTATGTTGGTCTTGATTCTCTCCGCAGTCTTCCTTATCGGCCTGTGGATGTCATCCCTCTTGTTGTTATCCGCAGCGAAGAATCTATTGAAGTCATCAAGTGATTTCTTGTCCGCCATGCCATCCATATTCTCTACGTATTTCTTCAGTATGTGCGTGCCGCTTATGAACTTGTTTAGCAACATCTGCCAATTCTCCTTCGTCCATCCCCATATCAACATCTTGCCGAATGGATTGTCTGCTATCATAGCCGCTGGTATGTGTGCATCCTGAAGTTTTACGTACTTGGAGAAAGAGAAGGCTAGTGTTTTAGAGATAAGTGACTTGTCCCTGAACATGCCCAAGGCGATTATGATCCTTCTCTGCTCTTCCGCATTTTGCTCGTTCTTGTATAGCTCCTCAAGCTTTTTGTGCGTAGACGCATTGCCATTCCATGCCGCTATCTTGTAAACCGAACCTCGTATGTTGGGCTCTATTTTTTTGCCGGAAGATAGGTAATCCTCGAATAGCATTGTGACCTTTTCTATAGTCTCCTTGTGGCCCGTTGTACCGAGGCCAGATATGGCTAGGGAGCGCAACATGGTGGTTATATTTGCCTCGCTTTTCCTCCTTTCCCACCCTATAGCCTCGATTATACTACGATTATATGACAATATCAGTTTGTCTATGCCAGCCTGGAGCTGTGTTCCGTAAGTCATGAATTGCAGCCAGTTGAGATGCCCGAATATGCTAAAGTTAATCGGATAGTCATTGGTATTCGACATACAATAGGAGCTTATGAAATCGGTGTAACGGCCAAGCCCTACCTTACCGCTACGCGCCATCATGAACAGGTCATTCTCTAAGCCCCATGAATCCTTGCCATTCAGTCTGCCGGAAGCAACCGCGCCGCCCAGCTTGGCAAGCGTTTCGTGATCGTAGGACACCCTGTAAAGACAGCTTTGCCCATAATTCAGCTTTATCCAGCCATCGGATTTGTGGTTGAGCTTTAGCGATTTGGATTGCATGAGCGACATGCTTTGTCTGCCAGAATCGTCTATCATGTGCAGCGGTATGGGCCAGACGCCGCCCTTCTGGCTTCCAAGCATCATGAAGCGCTCTTGATTAGCAGAAACGGACCTGCCGCTTACCCTGCATTTCACTATCGGATAGCCAGCGTTGTCAACCCAGTAGCTTGCAAGCTTGCTGACCTTCTTGCCCTTGCTTGAATTCGCTGCTGCTTTCTCTATCGCGCCCCAAAGGTCGTATTTTGTCGCGTTCGAATACGAGTGTGCTTTAATATAGCTGCTAAGGCCTTTCCTGAAGGTCTCCTTTCCTACGTAGTCCTCCAGCATGTGCAGTACGCTGCCGCCCTTCTCGTAGCTTATCTCATCGAATATGCTGTCTATTTCCTTAGGATTCTTTACTGGGACGCTTATCGGGTGCGTAGATCCCAAGGCATCCGCATTGAATGCCGTGCCGATCACTTCTAAGAAATACTGCATGCCCATGTTCCAACTTGGGAACATGGCGTCCAGGGCCTTATAGCTCATGAAAGTGGCGAAGCTTTCGTTAAGCCACAGGTCGTTCCACCATTTCATGGTAACTAAGTCGCCGAACCACTGGTGCGCCAGTTCGTGGGCCACAACCTCGGCTATGCGCTGCTTGTTTGCTATAGAGGTATTATCATCCGCCAGTAGCAATATCTCCCTGAACGTCACGGCGCCCCAGTTCTCCATGGCACCAACTGCAAAGTCTGGGACTGCTATCAGATCAAGTTTCCTTAGAGGATACGGAACCCCGAAGTACTGCTGGTAAAATGAGATGAACTTCCTGGCTAACTCGAGCGGAAGCGCGCACATGTTCCTCTTGCCCGGCGTCGAAATCACCCTTATTTTAAGGCTTCCGAGCCTGCCTTCAGCATACTCAAACCGCCCGACGCCAATGTAGAGCAGGTAATCCGACATCCTAGGTGTGGTTTCGAATACGACCTCCTTCCTTGAGCCACTTATCCTGGTGCTCTTTACTTCGGTGTTCGATATGGCTTCAAGATCCTTATCCAACTCAAGCGTCAGGTCGAACGTTGACTTGAACGCCGGCTCATCGAAACATGGGAATGCGGCACGGGCGTCAGCAGCTTCAAACTGTGTTGTGAGCATGTACTCGGTCCTGCCGCTGTTCTTGTAGGAACTCCTGTAAAAACCGTACAACTTATCGTTATTGTACCCCTTGAACTTTATCCTCACAATGGCATTTCCTGCTATCGCATGTGACAACTTCAGCTCCACCTGTTCCATATCGGGTTTCGCCTTTATCGTTGCATTGATAACTTCGCCTCCCTGTTCCACAAATGCTTCTTTTATGTCCAGTTCCTTCGCATTTAGCGCTATCACGTCCGCCTTATTCTTTATCTTGACGGCTATGGACTCCTCGCCATCATACTCGAATTTAGCGAAGCTAAGGCCAAGCCTAATTTTGTAGTTGCTTGGTAGCACGTTGTCCCCCAGAGTTTCGTATTCGTAAGCCATGTTAAAACCATTTAATGGCGATGCACAACGCCAACTAATCATCAGCCGTTATTTTTATTTCGCCCGCAGGCTTATATTCAGACTTCAGCAGGCTCAATATTATATCATCAATGAACTTATCCGAATGGAATACATTTTGCCTCATTATGCCTTCGCTGCTGAAGCCGAGGGACCTTAGCAGATTGAGCGAGCGCTCATTGAACGCGAACACGGTTGCATATACCCTGTTCATCCCCAAAGACGTGAATGCGATGTGGATAAGTAGGGAGACGGCGTCCTTCCCGTACCCTTTATCCCAAAACTTCTTTCCTATCCAGTAACCTATCTCGCATTTCTTGTTTTTTAAATCTATGTTCTTTATCCCTCCTGCGCCGACCAGTTCATCCGTGCTTTTAAGAAGTATGGCGTAATGGAATTCTGTGCCATTTATCGATGCATGAGTAGCTGCATCTATGAACCGTAGCGCATCGGAACGCTCGTATGGAAATGGGAATGAGCCTAGCTCTGCTATATTGTAAACAACATCATAATCATTCGCGTGCTCCGCTATGGCGTCCGCATCTTCAGCAGTTAACGTGCGCAGCGCCACTTTAGAGACGTTTGATTTTACCTCCATCAAATCGATACCTGCTTAATGCTTTATAAACTTTCTCCGTAAAAGTTTATCTACTTTCTGTACCGAAAAATTATTTCAGGTAACGTTATGCCAAAAGCGGATGACTCTCCCGCATGGATGCTTTGCGAGGAGCTCATGGTAAAGGTCAAGGAGGCTATGGTTAGCGAAGCGATCAGGGTGCTACACGAGGAAATCGATAGCGGCAGGATAAAGCTTAACGCTGGTTGGGTCAACACGGAATCCCAAACCGAGGAGCTGGAACGGGCGATGTTCCTTATAAACAGGTTGGTGGAGGAAGCCCCGAAGATGCTCGAAGCGCAAAGCAAATACATCGCTGCCGCAGAAGCGCAAGACGCCAAGGCAGATGCGAAAACCATAGAGAACATCGAGAGCATGAAGAGGCTTGGCATGGCGGTGTCATACATATCGGCCCTTATTGGGCACGTCGGCGTAATTGATGGCTGGATAAAGGGAATAGGCAACGTGCCACATATTAACGACATGGAATCCGTACTTAAGGAAACGCTCAACGAGGAAAGGCTTAACACAGTTAAATTCATTATTGCGACGAAGGCATTGAGCCGCGACCTGCTGAGTGAGGATGAGGCAAGGCTGTTAAAGGACCTAGAGAAATAACGGGCCAGCCACATGGTGATATTACGAATAACGCAATCATTGTCAATGACGTATTCAAGAAATTCAAGACATATGAGAGCAACTCCGGCGCAGCAGGGATGCTATTCGGCAGGAAGAAAAAGATAAAAACAGCATTAGGGGGAGTCAGCTTCAGCGTTAAAAAAGGTGAGATACTTGCCATGCTCGGCAGGAACGGAAGCGGCAAGTCTACACTCATAAAGATGATGGCAGGCATCCTCAGGGCAGACGGCGGTTCCCTGACGGTGCTGGGCTTAGACCCTTACAAGGATAGGATAAGGCTGGCGCAGCAGATAGGCGTGGTTTTCGGTTCGACTCACCCGCAGCTCTTCTGGGACCTTCCTCCCATGGATACGTTCAATTACATAAAGGGAATGTACGGCATACCGCAGTCCACGTTCGATAGGAGGCTCAAATATTTCATAAAGATGCTTTCACTGGAGGGAGTCTACACGAGGCAGACCAGGCAGCTTTCGCTTGGCGAACGCATGAAGTGCGAGTTCGTATGCAGCAACCTGCATGCGCCTACGCTAGTCCTTATGGACGAGCCCACAGTCGGGGTTGACCTGCCGTCAAGAATGGCCATAGCGGAAGCGGTTGTGAAGCTGAGGAATGAGATGAAGACGACATTCGTTATAACGACGCACGTGGTTGACGACGTAGCCAATGTAGACAGGATAGTAATGCTGGACCATGGCAAGCTCGTATTTGACGGACCGCAGGAAAAGATGAGGGCGCTGTTCAAGAAGAGCGTCATTGTGGAACTCTATTTCAATGGAAAAGGGCACTTGGGCAAGTACTCGAAACATGGAAACGTAGTAATGAGCAGGGAGGATTACCTGAAGCTGGAGATGGAGCCGGACAGGGTGAAACAGCGATGGTTCATTGACATGCTTAACGATGAAGCAGTAGTAGATTACAGGATAAACGAGCCGAGCCTTGGCTTCATGCTAAACCAGATGTACAAGCATATCGACAAAAAAGGCTCGCACAGGGGTGCGGAAAATGATTGAAGCCGGCGCATATGCTGCAGCCTTTAAGGTAAATTTCAAGAACATGCTGGCTTACAAGATGGACATAGTGCTTGACCTTAGCTTCACCGTGCTGTCATCCCTGATCTTCATATTCGTTTGGGCGGCGGTCTACTATTCCTCCAACACAAACGTGATTAGCGGCTTCTCGCTGAACGGAATAATAGCGTATTACATAGTGCTGGCGGCCATAAGCGAGGTCACTGGATGGCCCAAGATAATAAACAATATGGAAGAGGACATGAAAGAAGGCGGCATCGCGAGGTTCCTGATAAGGCCTATGAATTATACGACGCAATTGCTGCTGGAATCCGTTCCGGTCGACATGGTCTTCTTCGCTTTCGGCTCGCTGCCAATACTGATAGGTGTCGTGGCATTGGGGCACCTTAACATACAGGCCAGCGCAGTATTGTTTTTCGCGGTGTTCATGGTAATCGCTTACCTGATGATAAACATCATAGGCTTCATAATAGGTAGCATGGCGATATACCTTACCAGCGTGTGGGGCGTGGCCAACGCGATAACATGGCTATTCGGCCTGGCCGGAGGCAGCATAGTTCCGCTCATGTTCCTCCCGCAAAGCGTAGCGAATGCGCTTATGCTTACGCCATTTGCATTCATGTACTACATACCAGACGCAACCCTGCTGGGCCTCATACCGGCAGGCGCAGCAGTGCAGAGCGCATTCATCGGTGCATTCTGGGTGCTGGTTTTTGCGCTGCTGGCTAGTATAATATGGAACAAGGCCAAGAGGGACATAAATGCCGTAGGTGGCTGAATGCTCGATAGGATAAGGCAATACATAGTGATGTTCATAACGTCGCAACGCTACATGTGGCTCTCTTTCCTGATATACAGGAGCCAGGCGATAGTATGGGCCGTCGTATGGATGTTCTCTACACTCGCCAGCTTCATAAGCATAAGCGTAATATACGAAGTATCTTCTGGCATACCTGGATGGAGCTATTACCAAATGCTGGCACTTGCCGCGCTGTCCAACATGGTAATAGGGATAGTCAGCTACTTGATAAGGCCGTGGGACCTCATAATGCTAATGCGCAACGGCGTATTTGACCAATTCCTTACAAAACCTTACAACACCGTGGCCCTGATACTGTCCCGCTCAGGCGCCAAAGCATCCGTGGGAAGCATCATAAGCGCCTTAGCCATGCTTATTTACGCGCTTGCGAACCAAGGCAACATGAGCATCCAGGCAGTGCTGGTGGCCGTAGTGCTTTTTGCTCTTGGCGCAGGGGCCCTTACAATGTTCGTAGTATTCATATCAGTGCTATCGTACGTCCTTTTCAGGAGCGGCAACTACATACAATGGCTCATAAACATAGCAGGCACTACGTCAAACTATCCATTGCCGATATACAGTGTTGCAGGAATAGTGTTGCTGACGCTGGGCTTACCCGTAGGTCTTGCGACGTTCTATCCTGCAGAGCTGATGTTCCTAAAAATAGATTACCAGCTGTCGATTGGCATAGCCTGCATATCAGTAATACTGGCATTCCTGTTCTACAAGGCGAGCATGTACCTCTTGAGATTCTATGCTAGCGGAGGGGGATGAATTGCACGTTTTGTATACGCAATTTCGGGATACAAAGCGCAAGGTCTAAATAAATTAAAACTG
This sequence comes from Microcaldota archaeon, assembly GCA_021818545.1. Taxonomy (GTDB): domain Archaea; phylum Micrarchaeota; class Micrarchaeia; order Micrarchaeales; family Micrarchaeaceae; genus JAKATK01. Next base: position 7,944 of record JAKATX010000012.1, on the reverse strand, counting down.
ATTGAGGATTATCAGCAAATAGCGTGACCCTGGAGAAACGGTGTTTTTATGGAATTGTTAAAAACTGATAGCTTTACGCTCAGCATTGACGATGATGTAGTGTCCTTAGATGGCAAAAAGCTGGATTCCAGTTACAGGAAACTGTCCGCAATGAAGGAAGTTATCATGGACAAGAACGCGATCACTGCGGAGAATGGGGATGAGCAGATTTACATGATGTACAGGGATGTAGCCGCCGAATCTGACAGGAGTGCATTTGACAAGATTGGAGTGCGCTATGACGTTACTATAATGCCAGATTACAGGTTGGGAAATGAATTAAACAAGACACTAGGACATTACCATCCAAAAGCCGAAGATGGCGTTTCCTACCCTGAAATTTATGAGATATTAAAGGGCGAGGCTCTCATTCTTCTGCAGAAGATACTGGCCGACGGAGGGGTGGACCTTAGGCTAGCGCATGCAAAGGCGGGGCAGAAGGTCCTTATTATGCCGGATTATGGCCATATAACAATAAACAGCGGCCATTCACTTTTGGCAATGTCAAATCTTGTATGCACGCGCTTCACTTCGGATTACAAGTCCATAGAGGCGATGCATGGCGGGGCAATATATGTCCTTTCTGACGGTTCCCACGTGGCCAACAACGCGTACAAGAATGTCTCAATAACGGATCCGTACGTCCAGCCGAATATAGGCTCGCTGATGAAGGATATTAACTTGTACGATGCTTTCGTGAGCTCGCCTGCAGATTTCGAGTTCTTGAGCAAGCCGAGCATTCTGGAGGGCCTAATAAATCCATGAACCATATGCGTTATAACTACCACGCCTTATTTTCGCCATGATATTTGTCAAATTTTATTTGACATTTCAATTAATTATGCAAAAAAACGATAATTATTTAAACATATCTGCATATAATATAGTATTGGGGGAATGCCTTGATTGAAAGGATAAGCATAAGAGTAGTTGGCGTACCTGACAAAAAGACCACACAGCAACTGATCAAATGGTTCTGCATGGCATTTGGTTTGGAGAACGAAAGCTCCGCAGATCAAGGCATAGAGGAGGAGCTGTTGGGCAAATTTATAGCGGCCGCCTATTCGGACAAGGGCATATCGAGCTCCGAGATAAAGCTGAAGAACAAGATTGCCAGAAGCACAGTCATATACCATCTGAATAGGATGATGGAAGCCGGGCTAATAGTGAAAAGGGGCAGGCAATATTACCTAAGGGCAACGGACATGTACAGATCTATAGAAGAGATAGAATATGATTTAGAGAGGGAGATGATGCGTATGCTTGACACTGCAAAGGAGTTCGATAGGCTTATGGCCGTCAAGCTCAAGAGGCTGAAATGAGGTGTTATTGTGTCTAATGGAAAAGATGCGGCGGATAACAATGAACAAAGCGGCAAGGAAGCCAATGCCCCTGAGGAACATGGCGCAACCAGCAAAAACGAGTATGACGACCTTAAGGAACGCATGTTGAGACTTGCAGCTGAATTTGACAATTATAAGAAAAAGGTAAGGAGGGACATTGATGACGCAAAGTTAGTGGGCAAAGCTGAGATAATGAAGAACCTGCTTTATGTATTAGATGAATTCGGAGTTGCAATCGCAGCTACAGAGAAGCAGAAGAACGACAATGTGGTGAAGGGCTTCGGGCTTCTTTATTCCAACTTCCTTGAAGCACTTAGGAAAGAGGGATTGAGCGAGGTGCAGGCGAGTGGGATGCTCAACCCTTACATACATGAAGCAGTGATGACACTTGAATCAGATAAGCCCGCCGGAATGATATTGGAAGTCGTTAAAAAAGGGTATCTGTTGGGCGACATATTGCTTAGGCCTGCATCCGTCATAGTAGCTAGAGAACAGGCTGACAAAAGGGAGGACGCCGAAGCGAAGGATGAATGATATTTAAAAAGGGTGAAAAAATGAGCAAGATAATAGGAATTGATTTAGGAACATCGAATTCTGCAGCTGCAGTTTTGGAAGGAGGCAGGCCGGTGATAATACCAAGTACCGAAGGCATTACATTATACGGCAAGGCTTTTCCCAGTTATGTGGCCTTTACCAAGAGTGGGGAGCGCTTAGTAGGCGAGCCCGCTAGAAGGCAAGCAGTAGCAAATCCTGACGGTACGGCAGCGGCTTTCAAAAGAAAGATGGGCACAGATTTCATATACAAAATATATGGCAAGCAGTACAAACCCCAAGAACTTTCATCCATGCTGCTACAGAAGATAAAGGAAGACGCGGAATCATATTTGGGAGAGACCGTCAGCAAGGCAGTAATAACAGTACCTGCCAATTTCAATGACAACCAGAGACAGGCCACGAAGGATGCAGGCGAGATAGCAGGACTTGAAGTGATAAGGCTAGTAAACGAGCCCACGGCTGCAGCTCTGGCATACGGAATTGACAAGTCAAACAAGGATATGAAGATACTCGTATATGACTTGGGCGGCGGCACTCTTGACGTAACAATAATGGAATTCGGAAACGGTGTCTTCGAGGTAAAATCTACCGCTGGCATAACTGAATTGGGAGGCACTGATATGGATAATGAAATAGTGAAATTCCTAGTTGGGGAAGTTAAGTCAGGACATGCAGTAGACGTATCAAGGGACACCCAGGCTATGCAAAGGCTCAAGGAAGCGGCAGAGAAGGCGAAAATCGAGCTATCTACTGCCACGACTACCGAGATAAATCTGCCATTCCTCTCAAAGGACGGCAAGGGTGACCCAATAAACTTCACACGCCAGCTCACTAGGGCAAAAATGGAAAGCCTTGTGATACCTATAATAGAAAAATCTGCAACTGCGGTGAGGAGGGCGTTAGGCGATGCAAAACTTGAAGCAAGCCAGATTGACAAAGTCATATTAGTAGGCGGACCTACGAGGATGCCGATAGTACAGCGTTATGTAGAGCAACTGCTGAGCAAGAAGGTTGAGAGGGGCGTAGATCCCATGGAAGCCGTCGCGTTCGGTGCGGCAGTGCAAGGCGGGGTCCTGAGCGGCGAGGTCAAGGACATAATACTGCTTGACGTGACCCCTCTTTCGCTCTGCATAGAGACATTGGGTGGCGTGGCCACAAAGCTTATCGACAGGAATACCACGATACCGATAAAGAAATCGCAGGTATTCACAACGGCTGATGACATGCAAACCAGCGTCGATATACACATAGTACAGGGAGAGAGGCCCTTGGCCAAGGACAACATTGAACTGGGTAAGTTCACTCTTACTGGGATACCACCAGCCAGGCGAGGAATCCCACAGGTGGAGGTAACGTTCGATATTGATTCGAACGGCATACTGCACGTTACTGCCAGAGACAAGGGAACGAACAAATCCCAGGGAATGGATATAGTTGCACCGCACAAGATGAGCAAGGACGACATAGAGAAGAAGATGGAGGAAGCAAAGAAATATGAAGAGGAGGACAAGAAGATGCGCGACCTCATAGACCTTAAGAACACCGCAGAGTCCCTTATCTACACGACTGAGCGCACCATGGAGGACTACAAAGGCAAGATACCAGAGGATATAGAGAAAAAAGTAAATGAATCCAAGGACTCGCTCAAGGATGCGTTAACGAAGGAAGATACCGATTCTATAAAATCGTCCATGGAGCAGCTTAAGGGAGCTTTGGAGGAGATAGGCAGCTCAATATACGGGAAGCAGCATGGGCCGAATGGCCCAGAGGGTGCGGAGCCAGGAGACGGCAGCAAAGGAGCGGAATCGGACGGCGGCCCAGATGGACAAAACACGACAGATGCAGATTACAAGGTAGAGAAGTGAACAGATGGCTGATGACTACTATAAAGTGCTGGGCGTAAGCAAGGACGCTAGTCCGGATGACATCAAGCGAGCCTACAGGAACCTTGCACTGAAGTATCATCCGGACCGCAATAAGAATGATGATGCGGAGGAGAAATTCAAGGAGATAAATGAAGCGTATGCAGTCCTAAGCAACCCGGAGAAGAGGCAGCAGTATGATGTCTATGGCCCTGACCAGTTTAACCAGAGATATAGCAGGGACGACATATTCAGGAACTTCAACTTTGAGGATATCTTTCGAAGCATGGGCTTAAACATAGATTTTGGCGGAGAGGGATTCGGCAATGCGGATAGCATATTTGATGCAATGTTTGGGGTGCGTTCCGGAGGCAACAGGCATAACGTAGATATGGGAAACGATATACTTGTGCATGCGAACATCAACATTGAAGAGGCGGCCAAAGGCGTCCAGAAGAGAATCCAGATGAGACACATTAAAAAATGCTCAAGATGCAATGGCGGCGGGGCAGAACCCGGCAGTGACATAATCACATGCAATGCATGCAAGGGTACGGGACAGACCAAGTCAACCGCAAGGACACCTTTTGGCATAATGCAAACGATAAGCACGTGCACGAAATGCAGCGGTTCGGGCAAGATCTTCAAGTCCCCATGCAAAGAATGCGGAGGAAGGGGCAGGGTGCAGAAGGAAGAGAAAATCGATATCAACATACCAAAAGGCATAGACTCCGGTATGAGGCTAAGGCTTCGTGGCATGGGCGATTATGGCAGGGATAGGGAGGGAGATGCTTATGTCGAAGTAGCCGTACAGAAGAGTAAGACCTTCGATAGACGCGGGGATGATGTTGTGGTGAATTACAGGATACCTTTCTATATCGCTGCCCTCGGCGGCAAGATCGTAGTGCCTACGCTAAATGGGGAAGCCGAGATGGCAGTGCCCGAAGGAACGCAGAACGGTGACAGGCTGACAATTTATGGCAAGGGCATGCCCAAGATGAATGGCGGCGGATTTGGGGACGAGCTAATCGATATAACAATAGACATACCGAAGCATATGACTGCGGAACAGAAGGAACTCATGAAAAAGCTAGCGCAGACTGATGGAGGGGCGGATGGTTATATGGATAAGAAGCGGAAATTCGGCATTTTCTAATTGTTTTGCGTAATCGGAAGCGGATGCCACGGATACCATGGAATCGAAACCGTTTTAAATTCTTAAATCAATCCTTTAAAATATAGTGATTGAATGCCAAATGAAAAATACAGTACCGGGCTTAAATTCTTCGGAACCAATGGCGTTAGGGGCATCACAAACGATGAGTATTATCCTGATTTCTTCCTTCACATAGCATTGGCTTTGGGCACGAAGATAAACGACAGGGAGATTGTCGTAGGTAGCGACGGAAGGTCAAGCCTTCACATGGTAAAGGGGGCAGTCATAAGCGGGCTCACGGCAACAGGCCACGATATTATAGATGTAGGGCTGCTTCCAGTCCCTGCACTTCAACATTACTGCAAAACACACGGCCTTTATGGCGTTATGGTGACTGCATCGCACAACCCGCCAGAGTACAACGGGGTTAAGTTCATAGACAAAAACGGGTCCGAGGTAGATGAGGCATTTCAAAGCGCCATAGAAAAAGTCTATTTGTCTGCGGCATATTTATCATCCAAAAAGGAAAAGAAGCCCGTCGGATCCAGGATTGGATATTCTAGATGGGATGGCGTCGGCACAGTCAATAATGACTATGGCGCCAAGGCGGCTTACATAAAAGCGATAATGAAGATGGTGGACTGCGAAAGCATAAGGAAGGCAAACTTAAGGGTACTTTGCGACTGCGTGAATGGCGCAACTTCTGAGACGACGCCCACTCTGCTAAAGCAGCTTGGCGTTAATGAGATAGCATTGAACTCCAACATTGACTGGAGGTTCCCTGCCCACAACTCCGAGCCGGTGATAGACAACATAAAAGATACCATAAATATTACAAAGGAGGCAAATGTTGACCTGGCCGTAGTCCATGACAGTGATGGTGACAGGGCAGTTTTCATCTCTCCTGATGGGAGGTACCTTGATGGAAATTACTCTCTCGCAGTAGCTTCTATGAACAAGATAAGAAGGGGCGATATCGTAGTGACCCCCATATCGACTTCTGATATCGTAGGTATGGTGGTGGACGAGGTTGGTGGAACTCTGATAAAGACGAAGACCGGTGCCCCCATAGTTATACATGAAATGGTTAAGAGGAAAGCCAAGCTAGGCGGTGAAGAGAATGGCGGGACCATATTCGGACCGCACCAGTACTGCAGAGATGGGGCAATGACGCTGGCGCTATGGCTAGATGCGGTGGCAAAGGATGATCTAAACAGCATACTCAAGAAGCTACCGAATCTTCATTACAGAAGGGATAGGATCAAGACTGCCATCAGCTTTGACAGGATAAAGACTGCGCTTGCGAATAGGCGCAATTCTGGCATAGACTATTCAGACGGGATGAAGATGGGACTCGGCGGGAAGTCGTGGATAATGGTAAGGCCTTCAGGGACGGAGCCCGTCATAAGGCTTTATGCACAAGCCGAAAGTGAGAAGTCGCTAGATAGGATACTTAAAGAGTACAAGGGAGCCATAGAGAAACTTGGATGAGTGCATGCTGGATTCTTTGACAATGCCCAGATATGCCGTAATAATCGCAGGCGGAGAAGGCACTAGGCTTAGGCCGCTCACGTATGAAGTACCCAAGCCATTGATGCCTGTCAAGGGAAAGCCCATAGTCGAACACATACTGGACGCATTGGTGCATTATGGCGCTAAGGATGTCGTACTGGCGATTGGATACAAGGCGGACATGATAATGGATTACTTTAAGGATGGATCCAAATTCGGCATAAATATAATGTATAGCGTAGAGAGCAAGACTCTCGGAACAGGCGGTGCGGCAAAGAAAGCGATAGAAGAGCATTTCAAAAATGGGGTAAATTATGAAAGCGGCATTGGCGAGAATGATGTCCTAATAGTCAACGGAGACAACCTTTACGACATAAATTTGAATGAAATGTACAAGATGCACAAATCCGAGAACGCCATAGTAACGATACTCGCGAAGGAAGTAGAGGACATTACGGGCTATGGTGTACTTACGATGGATGGGAATGTGGTAAGAAAATTCGTGGAAAAACCGAATCCTGCAAATGCCGAGAGCCACATAATAAATGCAGGCATATACATCTTGAGTGCAATGGCAATCGAAATGATGCCGGATAAGGAAAAGTTTTCTATGGAAAGAGACTTTTTTGAGGACATTGTGGGGAGGGAGAAGATATGTGCCTATGTCAGCAAGGGCCAATGGTTCCCTGCAGACACTATGGAGCGATACGAAAAGGCCATACTTGGCTGGAAACCTCCTAAATATTAAATTCAATGGTTGATAATTAATCCTCTTTTGATTATGTTATATTTTACAGCAGGATAATTATGCATACAAAAGACCGCAACAGCAAAAGGCGAAGTGCCCAGTCGGCCATGGAATATTTGATGACTTACGGGTGGGCTATATTGGTCATTGCGATTATAGTGTCGCTGCTGTTCGCTCTCGGACTGTTCAGCGGTGGGAGCGGCACGCCGAATGGATGCGTGCCTCAATCTGGCTTCTCATGCACCAATCCGTCGTACGGCACGAACGGGATAAGCGCTACGATCAGTCAAGATTCAGGTCAGTATTACCTGGGCGCGTGGGTGTTCGTCGCGTCGTCGAGTGAACACATAGGCAGCTCTGGGCTGCCAGTCAATTTCTCTACCTCAAATACCGCCAATATGCAATACATAGGTGAACTCGGACCCACCCAATCAACCACCTTTTATTTCAAGAACACTTCTGCAGGCGCCATACCTACTGCCAACGTGCCTGTGGGTTATCCGTTCACAGGCGACATATGGATCGGATACTGTACTGCACCAAATTGCAATGCACCTACCTCTTATACGAAAGTGGGCACAATCAACACGAAGTTCTCTGGCGCGAGCGCTTTCACTGGCTCTTCATCTATAACCACTTCTACTACATCCACCTCGACTACATCAAGTTCAACTACGTCAACATCCACCACCAGCACGTCATCAACCAGCACATCGACAACATCGATAA
>JAKATX010000003.1 GCA_021818545.1 Microcaldota archaeon | reverse complement strand
ATATAGGCCAGTTGGGGCCGAGCCAATCAGCCACCTTTTACTTCAAGAACGCCTCCGCAGGCGCAATACCTACCGCCAATGTGCCGGTAGGTTATCCGTTCACCGGCGACATATGGCTGGGATACTGCACAACTCCAGGATGCAAGTATCCGACGTCATATTCAAGGATAGGCACATTGAACACAAGGTTCAGCGGTGTCTCGCTCGATGGGTCCCCCTATACTAGCACTACTAGCACTTCTACTACATCAACTTCGACCACATCCACGTCTTCAACTTCGACCACATCCACGTCTACGTCTTCAACTTCGACCACATCAACTTCGATAATAGCGTGTACAAATGATTGGGCCGGAGGCACGTGTATGGGCAGCATAACATATACATCTTCTATGCAACTATCCAATAATGTGAACGCAACTGGAAGCGTAACGATAAACGGAGGCATTACACTTACAACAGCAGGTTATTCCATAGTGAGCGGCACAACTTTCAGCAATCTAGGCACAATAAACACAGGTTACTACTCAAACGCTGGTTCTTGCGATGGATGCACCGGTACTTCATTTACTTCGTATGGTGGTTCATACGGCGGTTCAGGCGGCGGCGGCGGATACAACGCTGGTGGCGGCGGATCCGGAGGTTCTACTGCAGTGTCCGGCGGTGCCGGGGGGAACGGTGGCTACGGCGGCGGGCCGGGGCAGCCCGGATCCACGCCGTCTGCGCCATCGAGTGGAACGATCGCGTCTAACATAAATACATGGTACACCATTGATGGGATGGCTAATCTCCTATCTGGCGGTGGCGGCGGTGGTGGAAACACCTGTGCCTGTGGCGGCGGATCTGGAGCATATGGAATTTATATCCAGGCAAATACAATAGACAATGCCGGCACGATAAATGCTTATGGTGCACCCGGAGGTGACGGGAGTTCAGCTACTAATTGTTGCAATCAAGCCGGAGGCGGAGGAGGAGGCGGCGGCGCAGTTCTGCTTTCTTACGGCCCTGGTGGCCTTGCTGCTCTAGGTACAATTAACATTGGCGGCGGTGCAGGTTGGAATAATGGCGGAGGGTCCCCAGGTGCTAATGGCGGATCCGCAGCTAGCACAAGTGGAAGCGCAATAACCTATCAATGGTCTACTCCGCCGATACCATAACAATTTTTAAGAGGCTTAAGGATAGAAACTAAATTTGCTCTTAATTGTTGCAATGGCACTATAGTCGCAACTCTGCGGCTTAGAAACCACGGCCCGGCTTCTGCATCGACCCTAAATTAGTTATGTTTAGCAATCCCGCAGCTACATTCGTTGTGCCGTTCGGCGTATAAGTATAGTTTGTAGCAGTGCACACATTCTGACCTGACCTATCCTGACCCTTATTTATCTCGGTACGGGTTCGCTGCGCCTCCTGACATATAACGTTAGCGGGGTGTATCATACGGCAGAAATGTGCAGAATCAACGGCAGAGAATAACCTATTATCACCGGCGCGATCAGCAAGGATACCATGTTTATTACCTTTATCAGCGGATTCAATCCCGGGCCTGCCGTGTCCTTGAAAGGATCACCAACCGTGTCACCTACGACGGCTGCCTTGTGTGTGTCAGAACCCTTGCCGCCAAAATGCCCCTCTTCAACGTACTTCTTGGCGTTGTCCCAGGCGGCACCCCCTGTAGTCATCATGAGTGCAAGTACTAGGCCCGAAATTATGACTCCTGCAAGCATGCCCCCTAGCGCTTCTGATCCTAGCAAAAAGCCCACAAGTATAGGGGACAATATGCCTAGAAGGGCCGGTGCTATCAGTGATCTTATCGCAGCCTTTGTTGTTATATCAACTGTCTTGGCGTAATCCGGTTTGGCCTTGCCTTCCAGTAAGCCCTTTATGGATTTGAATTGCTGCCTTACCTCCTCCACTATCTTCGCCGCGGCCGATCCGACAGCGCGCATGGTTATCGAAGAGAAGACATAAGGTATCATGGCGCCCACGAACAGGCCGCATATTACGAACGGATTCAAAATGTCTATTGTTGTTATGCCCGCAGCGTTGGCAAATGCCACGAACAGGGACAACGCAGCCAGTGCTGCAGCCCCTATGGCGAAACCCTTGGTTACTGCTTTGGTGGTGTTGCCTACCGCATCAAGAGGGTCAGTCACATTCGCCCTTATTCTGTGTGACATTCCGCTCATTTCCGCTATTCCCCCAGCGTTATCCGTTATGGGGCCGTAGCTGTCAACTGATACCACTATCCCAGTGAGCGAGAGCATTGACATGGCAGCCAAGGCTATGCCGAATACACCTCCGCCAAGGAAGTAAGATGCAAGCACGGCGCCTATTATGACTATAACGGGCAGTGCCGTGGCCCTCATCCCATTTGCAATACCATATATTATGTTGGTTCCCGAGCCGGATTTCGAAGCTATAGCGATTTCGCGCACAGCAACGGTGTTCTTATTCGTATAATGTCCGGTTATGTACGATATCAGTATTGCAACGAGTATTCCGGCCACCAGCGGATAGAAATACAGGTACAACGCCGGCTTGAGCAGGAATGTCAGTATGAAGAATCCTATCACTGCCAGGAGCGCTGATATGAGTATTGAATTATTCAGCGATGTCCATATCTTGTTCTTGTTGTTGGTCTTTACGAAATAAGAACCGACTATGGATGCAAGTATGCCTATGCCACCCACTGCAAGGGGCAGGTATAAAGCCGAAGTAGACAGGTGCGTATAAACCGCAAGTAGCATGGCTGCAAGTACCGTTATCACATACGATTCGAACAGGTCCGCTGCCATGCCTGCGCAATCTCCTACATTGTCGCCCACGTTATCCGCTATCACTGCGGGGTTCCTAGGATCGTCTTCTGGCAGGCCTATCTCGCTTTTTCCTACAAGGTCCGCGCCTACATCCGCGCCCTTGGTGTATATCCCACCACCGACCCTGGCGAATAAGCTAACTAGGCTTGCGCCAAAACCGAAACCTATCAAATCTATCGGGCTGTTTACCATTAGAAACATTATGGAGAATCCCAAGAGCGCGAGTCCCACTACGCTCATACCTGTCACAGTTCCGCCTACAAAGGATACGTGGAGCGCATCATGCAGGCCTTTCTCCGCTGCCTTTGCTGTCCTGAGGTTGGCTCTGACTGATATCTGCATGCCTATATAACCAGCTAGGGCAGAAAGCCACGCGCCAGCGGTGAATGCTATCGGTGTGCTTGCCGGGAACTCGTTCGGGAAAGAGACTGAAAGCAAATAGAATATTATTGTCAGAACAAACCAGAATATAAAGACTGTCTTATACTGCCTTCTCAGGAAGGCATTCGCGCCTTCCTGTATGGCGGCCGCGACCTCGTTCATCTTCTGCGTGCCTTTCGGCTGTTTCAGTATCATTCTTGTGCTTGCCAGCGCGTAGACCAGCGCCAGTACTGCTGCTCCTATTGCAAACCATATCTGGTACATTAAATCCCATCAGAGAAATAAATCTAGATTATAAGTGTATATTGCTTTAAATCACTTTCTTTTCCAGGCAGTTTCTAATTGGCTTGTTTTCCAATTAAGATATTTTGTCAGGATAAGAGAGACTTTTTATTCCATTTCGATGAAAAACGTCGTAAAAGAGACTGCATACCAAAACCTTAATCCAGAGCCGTAGAAACATCACCAAACAATTTTATAAAAGGCTTTATAAGCAAAAACCTTCAATTAGGGTCTGCTTGCTGCCAAAAGGCATGGCATAAAGTTGCTTGAACTAGGCGTTATGCCAAACCACGTTCATATCGTTGTTATATTGCAGGTGGGCATGATGCCATGGAGGGCAGCAGGACTACTGAAATGGTACAGTACGCATGGACTTTTTTGGATGCGCCCTAAATTTCGGCTCTAATGGTTGCGCCATTTCTGGGGCCGTGGTTACTTCTACCGTTCCGTGAGCGATGTAAACGACGAAACGGTGAGAAGGTATGTTCGCGAAGACAACGACCCCATGCAGAAGCGTTTGCCTGCCTGACTTGGAAACCCAACCTTCAGGTGGGGGAGGAGGTCATGTCGATGTAGTAGAAGTTGCGGTTGAAAGAACGAAATTTGCAGTAATGATTGTGTTGGATGCTATGGATATTGTTTCTGTCTGTGCGGTATTGGAAACAAGCGCTGATTGGGGTTGTACGGTCCATGAAGAAAAGGCATAACCTGCAGGTGGTTTAGCATAAATCACATAATTACCTGGCTGGAAATAAGCTGCGGTGTTGCCTGTGTATTGCACTCCCCCTAAAGATATTGATCCTGCAATGGGTGAAGAGGTGAAGTTCACGAGAAGCAACGAGTTCTTCTGTACGCCAAAGGTCTGCGCCGCAAGGCCGCTGGTTTTGTAGATTTTGGATGGGCAAAGGCTTGCGGAGTTTCCATTGCATATTTCATAAGATAAAGTGAATCTCGTGCTTTGGTATGTGCCAATGGGCGGCGTGAGCGCGCCTGTTATACTTGCCTGGCATGTTATCTTCGCATTCGGCAACGCCAGAGAAGGCACGCAATCGCCTATTCCACTAACGCTTATCACGCTCACGCCTGTTGTCGTTGCGTTGAATGAGTTCTGCGGGAACATGATCGCTGTGCCTAAATTATTTGTGAATACTATGGTCTCGGTGATTTTGGAACTTGATGCTCCGCTGCTATACAACGCGGCTTCCGAGCACGGGAATTCTGGCACTATGTTGCATGAGCTTCCTATATAATTAGGGGCGGGCTGTGCAAGATAAAACGTTATTATGGCAGCCGCGAATACTGCTATTATGAGAAATGCCCATGAGTAAGTGGTAAGCAGCTCTATGGCGGATTGCTGCCTTCTCGTATTTGGGCGCCATCTCTTATGCATGAAATCTATTACCCGCAATATAATTTAAAGTAATGCTTGATTTACGCCAACTTATAATCGGAGCCCCTCCACCTTATGCTCCTGGTCCTCTTTCCGATCAGAAGGTCAATCGCATACACCAATGGCATAAAAGCCACGATAAGGTAATAAAGCGGGTTTAACATCTTGGTCTGCATGTTGAAGCCCAGCATGTTCATAAGTATGGGCAAAATGAAAATTATGGATAAAGGCGAATTGCCATACAAAAGCAACAAGAGCAATGCATTGTTTATGCAGAATGCAGAATAGTATATCATCCCGTATCTGAATACCATCCCATTGCCCAGTATGGAGAGCGCCGTCTGCCTGACGGACCATTCTGCAAACGTCCCGAAAGTCTCCTTGACATAGACCAGCGGCCTTGCTTCAGGCACAGCAACTATTCCCAACCCGCGTTTACTGCACGCTTTTCCTAAGGCTATGTCGTCCGCAGTGCTGTTCGAAAGCTCTTTTATCGCTGCACTTACAATGCCGGCCCTGAATGCCATCGAACCGCCCCATGCGAAGATGGTGCGCTTATCGCTTTGCATGCTAGTACCTACGAGCCCCCAAACGGTTTTTACCCTACTCCAGAACCCCGAAATCGGATAGAACAGCGGGAATGTCGTGGTTAACCCTACGTTGTGGTCTTGGATCAGCGGGGTGATGAGCCTCTGCAGCCAGCTTTCCATGACCGTAGTGTCAGAATCAAGCACCATGAAAATGTCGAAAGCTCCGGCGTAAAGTTCCAAGCATGTTATTATTGCCCTGTTCTTTCCGCTGCAATTTGTGGTTTTTGATATCTTGCTGTCTGTTATGATAGTCTTTATGCGATGCTTCATGAGTGGTGCGTACGCCGCGTCGTTCTTCGAATCCACCACGGCAACTAGCTTGTAATTGTCATAATCCTGCCTCTTTATCGCCTTTAGCGTTTCTTCAAATCTGATATCCTCCCCTTTGCATGGCATGATTACCAGTACCGCAGGCTCTTTTTCATAAGTTCCATCCAATTTGTAGGGACGAAAGCGCATTGACTTTATCATTCCGCGCAATGAAAGCAATGCCAGTCCTATCGGTATGATCATGGAGACAAGCATTATCGTGCTGACTTGCAAAGCCATAAGTTATTGGCTCAGACTAAAATTAATACGGTTCTGGTTCCAGATTGCATTTTATAAATGTGCATGGCAATAATTAGAGTGGTGCCAGGGTGGCGGAATCTGGTAACGCGCCGGTCTTGAGATTCATAACTCAAGAGCTGATTAGTGATGCGAACAAGGCAACCGGTTTCCTTCGCGGAATTTTGGGTTCAAATCCCAACCCTGGCGAATGCTAAATGCACAGACTACGGCCACGTGCAATTTATATAATCCATAAAGCAAATTAGTAAGGTGTAAAGATGGTTTCTGAAGACCTTGATACTGAATTATTTTCTGCTGTGATCTCAGGAGGTCTGGATGCAGTTAAAAAGTTGGTTGATGGGGGAGCAAACATAGACGCAAAAGCGGAAGGCGGTTGGACACCACTCATGGTGGCTACAGAAAAGGGTCACGCCGAAATAGCATTCTTTCTGCTTGAAAAAGGCGCAAACCCTAATGTAGTCGCTGAGATGAGGCATAGCACCCCGCTTCTCATAGCTTCACGCTATAAACGCTTCAACATTGCAACTGCACTCATACAAAAAGGCGCCGATGTCAATGCTTTGGAAACCGATGGCACGTCCTCTCTTCTGTGGGCAGCCGAAAACGGCGATATAGAAACGGCAAGGATGCTGATATCAAGCGGTGCCAAATTGGAGATCGCCGACAATAACATAGATTTCACGCCCCTTATGTGGGCAGTGAATACAGGGAACATGGAGATGGCGAGTCTTCTGATAAAGAGCGGCGCATCCCCTAACACGCCAACAAGCTACCTTCGGACGCCGTTGATGTGGGCCGCACAGAAAAATATGGCAGACATGGCAGAATTCCTGATAAATAGCGGCGCAGAGATAAACGCGAAAGATAAGAAAGGGAGGACCGCGCTAGGATTAGCGGAGGCGGAGGGCAATAAAGACATGATAAAATTGCTTAAATTAAAGGGTGCGGAGGACTAAAATATCCTAAAAAACGTCATTCCCATACTAATGGCACGCCATTGATTGCGCGTAATCCAGAAATACAGGGTTCATTGAAGCATGAATTCAGTCTTCATTTGCTTCAACGATATCATTGACATTACCTTGCTTACTCCTTTGTTATTCAATACACTGCTTTCGAACTCATAAAATTCATCCAAGTTTTTTGCCCTTACTTTTATCAGCGCGTCCCATTCTCCTGATATAATATCCACACTTTCAACTTGTGGCATGCTTGATAACTTCTTGGAGACTTGTTCATGGTTGACATCTTCATCATAAGAAAGGTTGATTAATATATAAGCGCAAACGCCTTCATCAATCTTGGAGTAGTCAAAGACTGCTTTGTACCCTTTTATCAGCCCTCCCTTCTCCATGCGCTTTATATTGTAATGTATTGTAGCAGCCGGTTCCCCTGTGGCCTTTGCCAGTCCAGCTATCTTGGGCGCGCAATATCCCGTTTTCAACATTGGTATTACGACCTTATCTATATTTTTCATGATTATTAAATATTATTCAATAATTATAATACTTTTGATTTAAAAATTGAATTTTATTCAATAACTAATTTATTGATGAAACTATTAATATAAAGGAAATGATAATCGCACATGTGGATGTTTTATGGCAAGGCAGACTTCCAGAGATATAAAAACAATACCATCACATGCTATAAAGTTGCAAAGTGCGATGGAATACCTGATGACCTACGGGTGGGCCATACTCATAATCGCGATTATAATAACCATAATATTTGCTCTTGGTCTTTTCAATGGCGTCCCCGCCCCAACATCATGCGTTGCACAATTAAGTTACACTTGCTCTAATCCGAGTTATACTGCCAACGCGGTATCCTTCACATTCGGGCAGAGCAGTGGCAAGTACTACTATTCAGTCAATGCTTTCGTTGCATCGGAGAGCTTGGGGCTTGAGGGCAACGGCAGGCCGGCTAATATGTCACTATATTCGTATGCGATAGGCAGCCTCGCGCCAGGTCAGACGGTCATAGTAACCTTCAACAGCCTGCCACAGGGCGGCATACAACCTAACGCCCCAGTCAGCACGCCTCTATCGGCATACGTGTGGATCGGATACTGCACCAACCCTATGTGTGCAGGCGGCGCGCAGTACGCCAAAGTGGCCGCGATGAACGTGCAGGCCAGCGGATCCACAGCTTTAAGTGGTGGGCCCTCACCCACATCTACACCTTCAACATCAACTTCGACGACAATTACGAGCACCACCAGCACAACCACAACGACGGCTTCTACGACCACCATTAATTATGTCGCGATAATGCTGACCAATGCGCAGTCCACACCGACACCATTGCAGTTCCAACAGAACCTCACGATAGACAACGCCCGCTACAACAGCGCCAACGAAATTGATTCTACATGGAGCAACGTGGAGTTCTCATCTGGCAACACCATAGCGAACGGCGGCACACCGCTTCAAGCATGGATTGAGAGGAACCCGACGAACTCGGGCATGACCATGGTATGGGTCAACATGGGCTTGACGCAGGTGCCGGCCAATGGCGGCAGCGCTACTATATACATGAACTTCATGCCCAACAGCATCCTTTCGGCTTCTGGCCCTACGGGCGAGGCGCCGCAGTTAAGCCCCACGTATGCGGAGTACGATAATGGAGCTAATGTGTTCACTGGCTATTGGAACTTCGCAGGCACAAGCATGCCTAGCGGATGGACAACTGGACTTTCGGGACTTGTTATAAATAATGGAATTTCATGTAGTTGCTCTGGCTCACCGGCAACCATTTACACTTCGATGACTTATGGAACTGTAGGCATAGCAGAAGCGTATACTGAATCAACAGGTGCAGCCGATATACAAATAGATGTCAATGGCACTAATTTTGGTTATTTTACCGGAATACACATGTATTCAAGCCAATTTTATATGGACTGGGCGGACTCACCATCACCGCCTAACGTAGGTTCGGCAAGTTTTAACACGTGGTATGTTGTAAGTCTACTTTATGATGCGGTAAGCGCAACTGGGCTTATCAATTATCAAAATCCAGGATTTAGCACATATTCAGGCTCTATACGTGGAGGAATTGCACCAAGCATTTTGTCAAATGGAGCTTTTGAGCTCTATTGGTATCGCATACGTGCTTATCCGCCGAACGGCGTGATGCCCTCCGTCACCTTCGGCTCTGTACAATGATCCTGTAATGTGTTCCATGTGGGACATTTGGTTGTCTAACTTCTAATTGAAAAGGGGGGTTCGGATACCCGAAAATCAGAAGTTAGGTGCTTTGGAATGGCTAGGAAAAATAGTGCTTGTTTTACGACAGCTAGTCCGGCCAAGGACGCGGGGCTTTCAACCCCGCAACTCGGGTTCAAATCCCGATGGGAGCAAATAGAATTTGCGACAAATCCAATATTATGGGATTTTGCACCTAGTGCGACCTACCAGTAGTTCCGAATACGTGTATACCAGCCAAATGGAGTTATGCCCGCGATATAATTTGGTTCACCTATATAAAAATAATAATAGTGTGCGACTATACGTTGACCATATGGTTCACGAAGCTTTTAAATACGAATATATCACAATCATAAATAGGCCGATGCAAAAGTGCGCTGTAATGGCAGGTAAGGACGCTAGAGATGATGAATCTGTCGATGCTTACCTAGGCGTGCCAAATGGAGGTCCTGTCGAAGTGGGGCAGGAACTTGAGGTCAAAATAGAGAAGCTGCTTGCAAGCGGCCGCGGCGAAGCGTCCATAAAGGACGAGCACGGTCATTCATACATGATATTTATCGATGGCAAAGGCCTAAAGGTGGGCCAGAAAGTCAAGGTGTCAATAACTGAATTGATGGGTGGCTTTGCCAATGCTATCGCTCATGCTGGGAATTGGTGAAAATATGGCAAGAAAAGAAAAATCGAACGGGAATTCAATTATTGATCTAACAACTATGCCAGTAGTCAACGCTGCCTCCGGGACTAAGGATGAGGCAGAATTCCAGGCGTATTCCGAGGACGAGGAGAAGGCTGTGTTCAACTACATAAACGCGCTGTACAAGCAAGTGCGCGCCGAGCTGAACGCGAACAACGGCAGCCCTTCGTCATTGACCCAGCCAACGCTGAAGACATCGCCCAATGATTATGCCGACGGCGCCATAGCTTCATATAGCTCGTTCTTCAACAGGATACAGGTGTACCAGAGAGGCTACAAGATGTATACCGACATGAAGAGGGCCGAGGCCAATGGCGATACATACATGGCAGACAAGCTCAGGTACGAATTCACCCACGTGATAGGCCACGAGCTTGGCCATGCGCTGACCCATGCTGCATTCTTCGATTCCGAGAACGGCTACAGCTACCGGGAGGGCCTTTGGAGGCGCAAGGACGATGGGCTGGCCGAGGTCATAGGCTTCTATATAGCGCAGAAGGTGAACGGCAGGCCCGTCGACAATGATTCCGTAGCGGATGCTATGCTTGAGGCGGTCAAGAGCAAGCAGGAAGCGTTCCTGGAGTACAATGAGAAGCTCAAGGCGGAATGGCCTACCCTTACGAACAAGGAGAAAGAAGCCAGGATGGGGGACATAGATCTCCACGCAACGCGCTCTGTCTATTACGATTATGCGATAATAGGATTTGCTACCGCATTGAAGTCCAACCCTAACATGTCCCTGGCAGAAGTCATAAAAATCGCATTGGAGTCATCCGATCAGCTTGATGGGCTGGACAAGTACGTGCTTAACATATCCGGCAGCGCCCTGGAACTTGAGAAGATAGACAAGTCTAAGTCATTGGGAAGAATGCTAAGGGGCAAGGGCTCTATAGATGAGAAGCAGGCCGCCAAGCAGATGCGCCTGCAGGGAGAACTTAGCCAGGAGATGCTAGACAAGATTGCAGCCATGACGGGCCGCACAGGGAAGGCAGACATGGTATACGAGATGGAGGTAAAGCACTTCCTCGTAGAATGATGTGCTGTTAATCCTTGATGCCCGCGACGATGAAGTTGTGGGACGATGCAGGAGTGGGCCGCTTGTAGTTCATCCTCTCGAAAGTGTATGCGACGCTTATGCCTACTTCATCCAGCATCTTTGTTATGCCTTGTAAAGTATACTGGCGTATGGGCACTCTAAAATCCCTTACGAATACAAGATCCCTTCCTCGCCTCCTGTAAAGCCTGCTGGAATGTACGGTCTGGGACGCGCCTCCTACTACGCTAGGCGCTTCGGTGTCCTCAACCTCCACAAAATTCCCGTTCTTCGAAACACCGAGATAGCCATCCGTCATGTTGGCTTTATACCAGTCTTCGTTAACCAAGTCCAGTATGACAAGCGCTCCACTTCTCATGTGGGATGCCATCGCATTGAGGGTCTTCTTGTCATCATCAGCTTTGAAGTAGCCGAAGCTCGTGAACCATGACATAACGACGTCGAACTGCATGCCTAAGCGAAATGATCGCATATCGCCTAAAAAGTATCTGTCCATGTATCCTGGATTGGCTTTTCTCGCTTCTGCTATGAAGTTGCTGTTTATGTCCAATCCGTAAACGTCATAACCGCATCTCCTCAAGCTGCGGTGCAATCTCCCTATGCCGCAAGGTACGTCAAGCACGGTTTCATAACGTTCCCCTGTCTTTCTAGAGCCCAGCCTTATTATAGAATCGAGATAAGCAGTTTCCAGCTCATTTCTCTCCTTTGGCATAGAGTTCCTGTCTATGTGCCATATCACGCTGTCGGTATCTCCATCCCTCATAGCATCATCGATAATCCTTATAGGATTATTGTTTCTTCCATAGAGCTATTAAATTGTTAACGTCTCAATATCTATCCGGACAACAATACATGCGGTTCGGGGCATGTGATGCCAAGAATGGTTGAATGGCGGATTTCATCAAAGAGGAAGAGAAGGTACTGGAGCGCTGGCGTAGCGAAGGCATAAACGACAAGGTCAGGGCAAAGGCGCTTGGCGGCAAGAAGTTCTATTTCCTAGACGGCCCGCCTTACGTGACAGGAGATTTGCACCCCGGCCACATATGGGTAAAGACGCTAAAGGACATATACGTAAGATACAAGAGATACCGCGGATTCGATGTCGTTGACAGGGCCGGCTATGACGTGCATGGACTGCCGATAGAAAACAAGCTTGAGAAGGCGCTAGGCATAACAGACAAGAAGGACATAGAGCAGAAAGTCGGCCTGGAGAAGTTTATAAGCGAGTGCAAGTCATATGTCGAGAAGTATATCGGGAGGATTGACGCGGACTACGAGCGGTATGGGATATCATTGGATTTCAAGAACCCGTATCTGCCGTACACGAATCAATACATAGAAACCGCGTGGTTGATGTTCAAGGAGGCGAGCAGCAATGGCTACCTGTACAAGGGCAAGAAGACGCTCGTCTATTGCCCCCATTGCGAAACCTCGCTGTCACAGGGCAGCATGGAAGTGGAATACAAGGATGTAGACGATCCATCGCTATTCCTGGCCTTCAGAATCGACAAAGAACGCAGCAAACCCAAGATAAAGATCGATGCCGATGCGTACCTGGCCGTATGGACTACTACCCCATGGACGCTTCCTGCCAACGTCGCCATAGCGGCAAATCCAAAGGAATTATACGTAATGATAAAAGTCGGGCAGCGCAACTTGATACTGGCAAAGCCAAGGCTGCAGGCATTCTCCGAGGTGCTAAACGAAAGCTTTACCGTTGTTTCAGAGTTCTACGGCAGCGAACTTGACGGCATAATGTACGTTAGCCCGCTTGAGGAGAAGGTGGAGAAGCAGAAAGAGCTCAGGAAATACCACAGAATAATACTTTCAGACAGTTTTGTCTCAATGGAAGACGGAACAGGGCTCGTGCATGTGGCGCCTGGCCACGGCATAGAGGACTACCAGCTAGGGCAGAAAAACAGGCTTCCCGCGTTCTCCCCTGTGGGTATGGATGCAACATACGATGAAGAGGGCGGCTCGTACAAGGGCATAAAGATACCATACGATGCGAACAAGGCCGTACTCCACGATCTAGAATCTCTTGGCGCAGTACTTAGCAAAGGTTTCATAAGACACAGCTACCCGCATTGCTGGAGGTGCGGAAACAAGCTCATATTCCTGGCCACTGACCAGTGGCTTTTCAACATGCAGAGGCTCAAGAATAGGCTGGTAAAACAGAACGACAGGACTTCATGGCACCCTGACGAAGTGCGCGGATGGGAGGATTCAATACTTACCAACACGCCGGACTGGTGTGTCTCCAGGCAGAGGTATTGGGGCACACCAATGCCGATATGGGAATGCAAAGCTTGCAGCAATTATGAAGTGATAGGTTCGTTGGCCGAGTTGAAGTCAAACGCTGTAAATCCCGGCGTTGTGGACGGCTTGACCGACCTCCACAGGCCCCACATAGACAAAGTGACACTTAAATGCCGGAAGTGCGGCGGCGACATGTCCCGCGTCCATGACGTGCTTGACGTCTGGTGGGATTCCAGCGTCGCCTTTAGGGCCAGTCTGACTGCGGAGCAGTTCGGCAGCTTCCTGCCCACCGAGCTAATAGTGGAGTACGTGGAACAGATAAGGGGATGGTTCCAGTACATGCTGAAGAGCAGCATGATGGTATATGGAAAGAAGCCGTTCAAGCACATCGTAGTGCACGGCATACTGTTCGGACCGGACGGAAGGAAGCTGAGCAAGAGCCTGGGCAACTACAAGCCGCTCAACGAGATGCTGAAGATATCAACTGCGGACGCTTTCAGGCTCTGGTGCTCCTCGTTCAACCCGATACTGAACAAGACGCTCAACGACCTGGCCATAGCAGAGATAAAGGATACAGAGAAAGTGATAAGCATACTGCACAACGTATCCAACCTCCTAACGGAATACGAAGAGATGCTCGGATACAAGCCCGAGATGAGGGAAAGGCTCTCGCCTAAAGGGATGGAAACAATAGACGCATGGATACTGTCGCGCCTCGAGCACGTATCCGCTGAGGTGGCGAAATCGTTGGATGGCTATGAAGCCTACAATGCGGCCACAGCGCTTAAAGGGTTCATAATAGAGGATTTCAGCAGGTTCTACATAAAGATTGCAAAGAAGCGCATGATATACGGCAGCAGGGGCCAGGTAAAGAAGATAATCAATATAATGGACTACATACTATACCGCACCCTTGTCCTGATATCCCCGATAACGCCTTTCGTGTCGGAGGCGGTCTACTTGGACAGGTACGCAAGGAACGACAGCATATTCCTGGAGCGGTGGCCCAAGCCGAGACAAAAGTCCTTCAACGACACGCTCGAAGCCGATATGGAAGTTGCGAAGGAAACGATAACCGCGCTTCTCAATAGCAGGGAAAAAGCGGGCATAACGCTGAGATGCCCTGTCCTCTCGGCCACTGTAGAGCTCAAAGACGAAGCGTCGCAGTTAGCGGTACAAAGGCTTTCAACCATAATAAGCGATTACATAAATACCAAGAGACTTGAGGTCAAGATAGGCCAACCTGCCAACGAAGAGGTCAAGCCGCTTTTTGCAAAACTAGGCCCATCGTTCAAGGACAAGGCGCCTTCTGTTGCCGAAGCGCTTAGGCGCTCCAGTGCATCCGAGTTAAAGGCTGCAGTAGCCAATGGCGGCAAGTACCAGCTCCATACCGGCCAGGGAACGTTCGAGATAAGCGCAGAGCACTTCACGATATCGCAAAAGGAAGACGGCAGCGACGCGGTACCGTTCAAGTTCGGGCGGGCGTTCGTTGACACGAGGATCAACGAGGAGCTCAAGGAGGAGGCGCTTCTGCGCGAATTCGAACGGCGCATACAGCTCATAAGGAAGGAGATGAAGCTAAAGAAAGCAGATAAGATAGAGCTCTGCTATGAAGGAGCAGGGGAGCTTGTTCAGCTGCTATCAAAACATTCCGATAAGATAAAAGCCAGCATGCGGGCGGCGAAGGTTTCTGACAGTATAAGCTCTGCAGGCGGGGCGTTCAACAAAGACCTGGACATAGATGGCGAGCTGATAAAGGTTTCAGTGAAGAAGCTTTCGGCCTGACTGCCAGTCGATGCAAAATGGTGAAGCTGTTGATCCCTAAAGTCTCAAGATTTGCAGCAAGATACAAGGGGCTGATGATAAACTTCGCGTACCAGGGCGCTAATAAGCCCAGAAAGGCCATAATACTGGCTCACGGCCTGCCGTCATCGCCATCCAAGCCGCTTGATCAGGAATTCTCTGGTCTTCTCAAAAAGGGTTTTATGATATTCATACCGCAGTACCGCGGCACTTTCGATAGCTACGGAAAGTCCACGATCGAAAATTGCGTGGACACAATACTAGATACAATATCATTCGTGAAGCGCGGCCATGCAACTGAATTGTTCAGCATGAAGAACGTGGCATGGAAGGCCAGTGAGATAATACTGATCGGAGGGAGTTTCGGCGCCAGCATAGTGCTTGTTGCAGGGGCGAAGTCCAAGGACGTGGACAAGATAATAGCCATAGCGGCGCCCACGGATTACAGGGATGCCGGAAAGCGCCCGCAGTATAGCGAGGAGAAAATAAGCGATGACAGGCGGATAATGAAAAGGGTGCAGCCTTTCACGTGGAGACTCAGCGATTCAACATGGCGAAAATTCGAGAATGGGGAATTAGACATCAACGCAGTCGACTACTCAAGGCAGCTGAGCAGGAAGCGTGTTCTCCTGATACATGGGATGTCAGACATGGACGTCAACTTCAGGAGGTCCGGAGACCTGTATAGAATGATCAACAATGGGCATAAAGCGAGGCTGATGCTCATAAAAAATGAGGGGCACATGAATCTTAAGGCCCTGGGCAGGCCCATGGTTTCGCTTCAGGTATCGAAATGGATAATGGCCGACTAAGGCAACTTTTTCCTCATAAAGAAGGCATTCTCTATCTGCTTTATCTTGTTTACGCGCCTTACGTGCCTTGGTTCGTCGCTGAACCGCAATTTAATCCATGTAGAAACGATCTCTTTAGCCACTGAGGGTTTCGTGAGCTTGCCTGCAAGGCACAGCACGTTCACATTGTCATGTTCTTTGGCCACCGCCGCGCTTTCCTTGTTCCACGCTATGGACGCGTATATTCCGGGTACCTTGTTTGCAGCTATGTCCATGCCCTGTCCGCTCCCACATACAAGTATGCCCTTGGCCCTGTGCCTGAGGACCTGCGTGCATACCCTGAGCGCATAATCAGGGTAATCGTCATTTGGCACCAGCGCGCTCGCACCTTCATCATGTACCTCAATCCCGTGCCGCTTGAGGTGCGCCGATATCAACTGCTTCATCTTGAAGCCTGCATGATCACTCCCTATATAAACAACGTTCTTATGCATAAATCCACCATGCCATCTAACCACGGCCCAACTACGCGCAAACTTTGCAATCGGATGGTTTAGGCAACCAACCCGTTGCTTTTGAGCATGGGCGTGAGCCATTCGCTCAATGCGGGGAATATAAGCAGGAGCAATGCGTTCCCTACCACCCACGTGCCGAAGGTCAGGAAGTATCCTCCCGGCGTTATGGAGCCCAATTCAAGCAAGGCTGTTACTCCTATGAGCCCGCCTATTATGTTAGATACGACGATTACCCAGGCGAAGAACCATGCGGCAGATCGTCTGTTATTGTATATGTCATATCCATACGCGCTGACCCCGCGCTTTCTTAGCATGCTGCTGCTATAAATCAGGTATACGAGCAGAGCGGCTATAAGGTCACCGGCGCCGAATATTATGGAAGTGCTTGGCGATAGCCCACTGAAGAGCCCCGCGCCTATCACGCTTCCCAGATAAGCGCCTGCTATGCCCCAAACGCCCCAATACAACGTGAAAAGTATGAAGAATGGGTATGCCCAATAGAAAATCGATACACCGCCCGCCACCTTGCCGCCAAATGCCATCCCGAGATATGACAGCACTATCACTATGAGTATCTGTATGATGTACGTGGAATACCTGAGGTCTGCAGACACTTTTCCCGCTGGTCTTTTTGGCACTCAATACACCAATTTACTATACAAAAGAAGTTCTTTTAAGTCTTTTCATTCCTGATTCGTGTCGTTGGCAATGCTGGGCATTGCGCTGCCAAATTGCACCGCCCAAGGCGTTTTACCGCAGTAGAGCAGACTCTTCGGATGCGGGCAATGATTAATAATTTTGACCGCTTAAGCCTATAGGGGTTCGGCCTAACCAAACCCATGATGTTAACATGAATGCGTATTATAATGGGCTCCCTGAACCGTCTGCCATTCTGATCAAAAATCCAAGGTTCATAATAACGGAACACGGTGCCATAACAAACAGATCAATACTGGTGGACGACAGGAAAATAAGGATGATAGCTACAGAAAGCAGGATCAGGCGCGAGTGCAGGGAACGGCTTGAGGTAATAGACGCAAGTGGATGTATCGCAATACCAGGACTCATAAATACGCACTCGCATATCGCGATGAGCCTACTTAGGGGTTACGCCGAGGACCTTCCATTGATGGAATGGCTCAAGGGTAGAATCTGGCCTGCCGAGGCAAAGTTCAAACCGGAACACATAGAACTTGGCGCGGCTTTGGGAGCTGCAGAAATGCTGAGATCAGGCACCACTTCTGCAGTCTCGATGTACTTCTATGACAAGGCGGGCAGCGAGGCGGCCGCAATGTACAATGCAGGTCTAAGGGGAATAGCCACGCATTCGGCATTCGAATGGTCCAAGTCCAGCTCACTAAAAAAGACCGAGGACATGGTGAAGGAATGGCATGGCGCAGACAATGGCAGGATAAGGATCGCCACGTCGCCGCATTCGCCTTACACGTGCGGCCCTGATCTGCTGAAGGATATAGAGGCAAAGCGGTCAGAGCTCAATCTCAAGTATGGCTCTGAATACCGCATACTCAATACGATACACGTTGCCGAAGCTGCAACGGAACCCAAAGAGATAAAGTCCGCATACAACGTTTCTGTCAAATCCGGCATTGCAGTTTATCTGGACGGCTTGGGCGCCCTCAACAGCGAGACCATAGCGGCGCATGCAGTCCACCTGACCGATAAGGATATCCAAGTTTTCCGGCATGGCCGCGCATCGATAGCTTCATGCCCGCTCTCAAATCTTAAACTTGGTGCAGGCATAGCGAAGATATCAAAGTACATTTCAAGCGGCATAAACGTCAGCCTTGGAACTGACAGCGCAGCATCGAGCAACTTGCTAGATATGTTCGAAGTCATGAAGATGGCATCCCTGATACAAAAAGGCACGGTAGGGGATTTGACTGTCATGGGGGCAAAGCAGTCATTCGAATCCGCTACGATTAACGGGGCTAGGGCCATGGGCCAAGAGGGCAGCATAGGCAGCATAAAGGAGGGAAAAAGGGCGGATATCGTTATAATGTCGCTCAAAAGCCCAAGCGCGATGCCGATATACGATCCTTATGGCTATCTTTCTTTCGCGGCGAAGTCAAGCGACGTTAGGGACGTAATGGTAGACGGCAGGATTTTAGTCAAAGACTGCGATATACTCACGATCAACGCGGAGAAGCTCGAGAATGGGATAAATGCAGCCAAGCGGGATCTTGGGTTGGAAGGTTCTGCAGGCTCTCATGCGAATTAATTACCGGGATTCCATGGCGCTAAGCAGCAATACAATATCCAGGCAATTTCGATACAGGTGATTAGGAAATGCCCGCTATAATACATGCGAAAGAGGGAGAAGTTGGGAGCAGCGCAGTCATATGCGGGGACCCTGCAAGGGTAAAAGCACTTTCAGAATTATTGGCCAGGCCAAAAATCATAAATACAAACCGCGGCTTTTTGGCGTATACGGGCAGCTTCAATGGCAAATCAGTAACCATAGCGACACATGGAATCGGCCAGCCGTCCGTAGCAATAGTCGTAGAGGAGCTGGCGCAGTTGGGCGCCAAGTCGTTCGTGCGGCTCGGAACCGCAGGAGCGTTGAGTTCTAAAATAAAGACGGGAGAGTTCATGGTAATATCCGGCGCTTCCTATGCAAATGGGAGCACCGTGACCCAGTACGAAGGAAAATGGCTCAACGGCATATCAATAGCGCAGACCCCGGATTTCGATCTTACCCTTAAGTTGATAGATGCTTTAAAGTCCAGAAAATTAAGTTTCAAGGTGACAAATACATTCAGTTCCGATTCCTTCTACTCATTCGGAACCGATTTTGCCAAGGAACTTGCATTATATGGAAATGACGTTGTTGACATGGAGGTCTCGACGCTGTTCATGCTGGGCAAGGCAAAGAAGTTGCGCACCGCATCATTACTTGTAGTGAGCAACAACGTTATAAAAGACACGAAAATGCTCTCACACGAAGAGCTGCAGAAAATAGTGACGCTGGCCGGGAGGGTGACATTAGAGGCGCTTACCACGTAACTGTTTTTCTCGCAGAAAAAACTCCGCAATCTTTACCTTGGCTGCATATTCGACATCAATCAGCTTGTTGAGCGCCTCCCGTGCTGCTCCGAGCGGATCGTTGCTTGAGCTTATCGCAACTGTCCCATGGTATTCATTATTGGGCCCGAATATGATCACTACCTGCGCACCATCCAGAAATGCGCCTGCCACCGCCTTGGCGAGTTCTATGCTGCCGGACTTTCCCTTCACCTTGCAAATCCTACCTTTCTTGCCGCGTTTACCTAGATAATGGTCCGCCTCTGCGAAATCGTCCATGCCCAAGCTTTCGGCGCCCATTACTTTTACAAGAGGCAGAGAGAAGCATCCATGCAGATGCATTCCCGCAGTGGTCCCTGGCAAAGCCCTTAGGATCTCAAGATACATCCTGTACTCGCTAGTTTGTTTTACGCCGTTGATTGCAATCCCGCTTCTTATGTTTACAATAGAAACATGCCCAGCGTTCATATCAAATTTGTTGCCGGTAGGCGTCATGGCTGCAAAATCATTGCCTACCCTTACAAAGGCGTTTCCCATCCTGGCATCCTGCGAAAAAAGGTCCCTCACAGAATGGGCTTCTTTTACTATGCCAGCAAGTATCATGGATGCGGTTTTTGCCTTATTAATTCCTGGCATTGTGCCATTCCCGCCATCGTAATTGCGTCCCATCTAACCACTAACAACATGCTCCCATGTCATAGTTTCCTGTAAATGCAATAAGCTACGCCTGCGATAATGAACGATATGAAATAGCTGAAGTCGGCATAACCGAATGCGCCTGCCATCGAGCTTAAAACAGGACTTATTAACGGTATATTGATGCAGCCTGTCATGGCTATAGCAGTGCATACGGTGCTAGGCACCATGAATGGCATAGATATGATTATCGATAGCGCATATATCCCTATTGTGGGTACGTCTATGATGTTGCTTTTCTTCGCCAGGTGCGCCGCAGTCCTCTTCGCTACGAAGAAGTCTACAAGCATTATGGCTACCCAAGGGGTTATCCAATAGTCCAGTATCAAGAGGAAGTTCTCGAAATCAGTTACGAAATTCGCTCCTACCGCGATGGCGAGAGCTAAACCTATCAGCCCGCCTGCAGCAACCGTTATCCACCGCTTGGCCTTTATGTCGAGGACCAGCGCAGACAGCGAATTAGAGTATATGTTAAGCGCATTTGCGGTTATCGCCCCTACGGCCAGGGCGACAAGCATTACCACGCCGAGACCGCCAAAAGCAGATGCTACGCCTGCAAAGAGGACTACATTCTGTGAGCCTGCTATGGGGTTCTGTATGACCGCCGCCACTAATGCGCCCAGAGCCTCCACGCCAAAGGAGGCAGCTGCACCTCCAAACATGGCCGCCAATGCAACGCTGCGTTTCGATATCTTCTCGGGGAAATACCTGGAGTAATCAGACGCGTAAGGCGACCACGCTATTATGTACGAGAACGCCACTGCTATGGTCGCGCCTATGGCTCCAAAAGTCGCCATGGCGGCGTTGCCTCCCTGCGGCACATAAGAGAGCGCTGCGCTTAGCTGCGGTGATGTCAATATAAGTGCTGCAAGAGCGAGGAATACCAAGCCCAATATTATTGACATGATCTTTTCGAATACATGTATTATGTCGTGGCCAAATACTGCTATAACCACCTGTATGAGCATAAGTGCTATGACGCCCAAATACAGGTCCAGGGCAGGGTATACCGCCTGTATGGCTATAACGCCAAGTATGGTGTTGAATGTGAACCACCCTATGGTGCTTATCCAGTTAAATGCTGCAGGCAGGTAATTTCCTTTTCTGCCAAACGCGCTTCTGGAACTGAGCATCTGTGGGAATCCAAGCTCCGGTCCCATCGATGCCGTGAGCCCGAGGATGAGTCCGCCGATCAAATTGCTTATCAACAGTACGGGTATGGCCTGTGCGAGAGTTAGTCCAAATACGTATACCGCCAACACGCCTATCGCAAATCCGGCCGCACCCAAATTGGCTGCAAACCACACTGTGAAAGCCATTATTGCGTTGCCGTGCCTCTTGGAATCTGGGACATGCTCTATTCCGATCTGTTCCACCGAAGTCGTGCTACCCTTTGACTTAGAAACCATCAAATGACCTGCCACAAATTAATGCATAATTTAGAATAAAAACCTTGTTGGTCAATTGTCATATGTGCAGTCAAGCAGCTTGGCCGGCCTTAGACTGTGGACAAATCGAAATGCGTTTACTCAGTCCAATCCGCCTTATGCGGATCTTTAACCTTATGGATAAAGCCCTTCTTTATCACTGTGTTGACATTATTCCCCGCAATGGAATACGGTATAAGTTTGTAGGAACCCAAATCCATAATTATAATATCCGCTTGTTTACCTACATCTAAGCTGCCTACAACGCCGCCCATCCCTATTGCATGCGCTGCGTTTATCGTGGCGCAATTCAGCGCCTGCTCAACGCTTAGGCCAAGCTTTATGCATGCTAATGACAATATGAACTGCATGGAATAGCAGAAAGACGTGCCAGGATTGAAATCAGTACCAAGTGCCAATGGCACGCCTGCCGCAATCATGGCCTTGGCATCAGGGTAAATGCCTCCATCCAGGAAGAATGCCGCTCCTGGAAGAAGTACTGCGACGCTGCCGGCTGTTGCCACGTCATCAAGGCATTTTTTAGAAATGACATCAAGATGGTCTATGCTTTCGGGATGGATTTTAGCGGCAACTTCTGTCCCGCCTATGTCGTTGAATTGGTTGGTGTGGATTTTAGGCTTTAGCCCGTGCGCCACACCCGCTTCAAGAATGCGCTTCGCTTCTGCTGCAGAAAAGGCTCCTCGCTCACAGAAAACATCGCAATAACTTGCCAGGCCGCGCCTTGCAATCTCAGGCACCATGGTATCCGCAACTAGCTTAACGTAATCTTCCTTGCGCTCAAATTCGGGCGGCAATGCATGGGCGCCAAGGAAAGTCGGCACTACGTCAACTGGCTGGATTGAATTAAGTTCCTTAATGCATTCAAGTATCTTTATCTCGTCTTTTAACGTAAGGCCGTATCCGCTTTTGGCTTCTATCGTAGTTGTGCCGAAATCCAGCATCATACGGAGGTATCCCAACCCTTTCCTGATCAAATCCTGCTTTTTGGCTTTTCGGGTGGCTTTGACGGTGCTGATGATCCCCCCGCCAGCTTTCAGTATGCTCAGGTAACTTTTGCCCGCGAGCCTATCTAGCCATTCATTCTCGCGCGATCCTGCAAAAACAATATGCGTATGGGGATCGACAAAACCCGGCATAACGACGCCTCCTTCAGCGTCTACCACCCTTGTCCGCCTACTTTTTTTTACGCTACTGCCTATATCGTCTTCTCTGCCTACCCAGGTTATCACGCCGTCTGATATGCCTACTGCGCCTCTCCTTATCATGCCAACGTTGTTTAGCATGGTGCCTTTCTTGGGCTTTCCGCCGCCTCCTGCCATGGTGAGCAGTTCAGAACAGTTCTTTACTATTATGTCCGCACTGGGTTTGTCCAAAGTAGATCACCTTGGTATCTTTATTGATTTTTCACCGGCAGTTTTTATTGCCTCGTCATATCCCGCATCTACATGTCTTGCGACTCCTATGCCGGGGTCTACGGTCAGGACACGCTTCAGCCTCTTCTCCCTCTCTGCCGTGCCGTCCACCACTATGACCATGCCTGCATGCAGCGCATTTCCTATCCCGACCCCGCCGCCGTTGTGGAAGCTGACCCAGCTTGCTCCATTGCAGGCATTGAGCCCGAAATTCAGCAGGGGCCAATCCGCTATCGCATCGCTTCCATCCTTCATGTCCTCAGTTTCACGGTAAGGCGAGGCAACAGAGCCGCAGTCTAGATGATCCCTGCCTATAACTACGGGGGCTTCGAGCTCCCCCCGCCTGACCATCTTGTTCATCTCGATTCCGGCTACCGCCCTGTCCCCGTATCCTAGCCAGCATATTCGTGCAGGCAAACCAGTAAACGGTATCTTCTCGCCTGCTATCCTAAGCCATCTAGCAAGCGCCAGATTATCGGCGAAAACCTCAATAAGCATCTGGTCTATCTTGCGTATGTCTTCTGGGTTGCCTGAAAGGGCTGCCCACCTGAACGGCCCCTTTCCCTCGCAGAATAAAGGCCGTATGTATTTCGGTACGAATCCAGGATAAAGGAATTTGCCGTCCTTTCCCCTCACATTCGTGCCTGCGGTTTCTGCCTGTGCCCGGATATTATTGCCATAATCAAATACTATGGATCCCGCGCGCTGCATTTCAAGCATCGCTTCCACATGCTTCTTTATTGATTTTAGCGCCAGCTTCTTGTAAGATTCAGGATCATTCTCCCTAAGCGCATCCAATTCCGCTAGGTTCCCTTCAGGTACATAGCTTAGCAGGTTATGCGCTGGTGTTTGATCTGTTACCACGTCCGGTATAAAATTACGCTTTACCAGTTCCGGATATACATCTGCGGCATTGCCTACGAGTCCTATGGACAAGGCCGAACCATCACTTTTCGCCTTCTTGATCAAGCTTATGGCCTCATCAATGCTTTCCGTCATCCTGTCGCAGTAGCCTTCTCTGACCTTCCTCTCTATCCTCTCTTTCCTGACCTCAACGTCAAGTATCACTGCGCCATTCATCGTTCCTGCTACGGGCTGCGCGCCGCTCATGCCGCCCATTCCAGCAGTGAGTATGAATGACCCACTAAGCGAATCTTTTTTAAGGTCGTCCCTGGCGACCGAAGCAAAAGTCTCATATGTTCCTTGCAATATTCCTTGCGTACCTATGTATATCCAACTCCCTGCCGTCATCTGGCCGTACATCATAAGGCCCATGCTATCGTATTTATCGAAGCACTCCTGGGTGGACCATTTTGGCACTAGATTAGAGTTGGCTATTATCACCCTCGGAGCCTCTTCATGTGTCGGGGCTATATACACCGGCTTGCCGCTCTGTATGCACAGCGTCTCGTCTTTATTGAGCTCCATCAGCGCTTTGATTATCCTGTTGTATTCCTTCCAGTTCCTGGCCGCCCTTCCTGTGCCGCCATAAACTATTAGCTCATCTGCATCTATTGCAACATCATGGTCCAAATTGTTCATCAGCATGCGCATCGCAGCTTCAGCATCCCAATTTTTGCAGTGCAGCTCATTTCCGTGCGGCGCCCTGATCGGCGTTTTAGGTCGTTCCTCATAAAACATCGGTCTCATTGAATCAACTCTTTCTTCTGGAAAATCCATTAAGGAAGCCAACAAAAATAGTAACAGCCAAAATCGCTGTCATTTCATTGGTATCGTATTCAGGATTGAGCTCCATTATATCCAACATCTTTACTTTGCCATTCACTCCGCATTCGAATGCCGCACGCACGATTTCGTCAGGCGACACGCCGCGCGGGCTAGGGGCGCTGCATCCTGGCGCAGCGCTGCCTTGCATTGCATCCATGTCTATGCTCAAGAACGCAGCCTCTGTTTCGGTGCATGCAGCCTTAAGTGCGCCACCTATTGCATCGTCAATTCCTGCAAGGCGCATGTCATCAAGCGTTATCACGTTAACGCCTTTTGATTCTAAATATCCATGATGCGCCTTGGAATTTAAGTTATCATGTGCGCCCAATTCGACGAAATTCCTGCCATCAATGCGCCCGTCAAGCTCTTCAATTACCCTCCTGAAAGGCGTGCCGCTGGAGATATTGCCATCCCTGACCTCCCTAACATCAAAATGAGCGTCTATGTTTATGCCTCCTATATGCCCGCCTGAAGCCATGCAGAGCCCCCTTACGTCTGCAAAGCTTATGTCATGGCCGCCGCCTATGATTACGGGCACCGCGCCTGTTTTCAATACCTCAGAAACTACGCTGCTTACGCGCATGTGGGTTTCGCTTGAATCATTGTCCACCACATCAACATTCCCGAAATCGCATATCTTCAGTCCGCTTATATCGATTTTGTTTTCTATGTTGTAGGTAGTCCCATACCTCTTCAGTGCCTTCCTGAAGGCGTCTGGCCCTAATTTCGCGCCCACTCTCCCATTGCTTAACTTTACGCCGTAGTCAAAAGGCACCCCTATAAGCCCGACATCATACATTACCCCATCGCGGTAATTCTCCATAATGTTTCTCAAGCGAAGGTCGTTCGGATCTGCCTTTTCATCATGTACTATCACCTCACTTGGTTTTACATTCTGCATAGCAATACCATTTATTCCAGTGCACCGACCGTATCCTCAACGCTTTTTAGCACAGCCCCGGTTCTAACTATGTCGAAGCATTTCTGCATGTTGCCATGCATCTCTTCGTCCCTTTTTATAAACCTCACTTTCTCCCTCACTGCTTTGCGCGCTGCGTCAACCCCTGATCCTGTATTAACATCCAACAGGTCAAGAGCCTGCGCTGCGCACATGCATTCTATCGCCACAACGTTTGTAGTGTTAAATAATACCTCCATGAGCTTGTTGGCGGATATCGAGCCCATGCTTACATGGTCCTCTTGGTTCGCCGATGTCGGTATGGAATCAACGGACGCCGGATGGCTCAGTATCTTGTTCTCTGAAACAAGCGAAGCCGCAGTGTAATGGGGTATCATAAAACCAGAATTTACCCCAGCATCCTTTATCAAGAACGCAGGAAGCCCGCTTAGTTTATGGTCTACCAGCCTAGCTATCCTCCTCTCTGAAATATCTGCCAGTTCAGATATAGCTATGGCAAGGAAGTCCATTGCGAAGGCGAGGTATTCACCATGGAAGTGCCCGCAAGACAGCACCTCGCCATCTTCGGCCAATACAACGGGATTATCCGTAACGGAGTTTATCTCTGTCTCTATTATGCCGCCGCAGAAATCCAGCGTGTCCTTAACCGCCCCGTTGACTTGCGGTATGCATCTTATGGAATAAGCATCCTGCGTCCTATTCTTAGACCCGATAAGACCGCTTCCATCGACTAGCTTCCTGATATTGGCGGCGCATTTTACCTGACCATCATGGGGCCTGAGCATCTGCACCCTTTCATCAAATGGCGACATGTTGCCCCTAAGCGCCTCCAAGCTCATGGCAGCCGCAACATCCGCGGTCTTGGCAAGTATATTTGCGTCATGTAATTCTAGCGCGCCTATGCTTGCCATTATCTGCGTGCCGTTTACAAGAGAAAGGCCCTCCTTTGCGCCAAGTTTCAATGGTTTCAAGCCCGCATGCTTGAGCGCATCACCACCGTCCAGAATTCTGCCTTTGTACACCGCGCGGCCTCTTCCTATCATAACCAGGGCGATGTGTGCCAACTGCGCCAGATCACCGCTTGCGCCCAATGACCCCTTCTTCGGTATTATTGGATGGATCCCCCTATTCAACATCCCTATGAGCATTTTTATAGTTCCAAGCTTTACCCCGGAATACCCTCTGGCTAAGGTGTTGGCGCGCAAGAGCATAGCCGCCCTTACCACGTCTTCCGGAAGTGGTTCGCCAACGCCTGCGGAATGGCTCATCACTATGTTTTTTTGAAGTTCAAGCACCTTATCCTTGGATATTATGGTGTCCGCCATTGCGCCGAATCCGGTATTCACCCCATAAACGCGTTTTTTGCCTTTGGCTAGCCTGTCAATCAAGGTGGCCGAAGCCTCAATTCCCGCTACTGCATCCTCGCTAAGCTCCACCAATTCAAAATCCCTAGAAACAGATACAACATCACGCACAGTCAAGCCCTTCCCGTTTATCCTAACCGCCATTTAATCAAAACCATTACGAATTATCGCTGGAAACCGACTTTAATACGATTAATATAATCCACTAGA
This sequence comes from Microcaldota archaeon, assembly GCA_021818545.1. Classification (GTDB taxonomy): domain Archaea; phylum Micrarchaeota; class Micrarchaeia; order Micrarchaeales; family Micrarchaeaceae; genus JAKATK01. The sequence goes on along the minus strand of JAKATX010000003.1, from coordinate 9,018 downwards.
CGCTTAATATTTATCTACCTTAAAATAGTTATATAATAATCTTACAGTATCGGTGTTCTAATGGGTCTGCTTTCAGATATTAAGGATAAGTACAACGATATCAGGTTTACCAGGCTTATCAACGGTACAAAGTCTGCCGGCAAATTGCTTGATTCTGGTTTGGACAAGCTGGGTATAGTCAGCGGCGCGGAGCTCACGCAGAGCATGCTGATGGAAATACAAAAATCATTATTCACTTCGTACATAACGAAAAGGGACAAGGAATACGAGGGGTTCTTAACATCAGTAAACTACAATAGCGGCGATTACAATGCCGTCAAGGCAGAGGTCAAGAAGTTTTCTGATTGGCGTTCGAAGCTGCGCGACATAAGCATAGAGCATTTCGGAGACATCTGGAATGCCAACCAGTCAATATCGCGGCTCTATGCAGAAAACGAGAAGATGCTTGACATGGAAGTCGATAAGCAAAAGCAGGAAGAACTCAAGGCAAATATCGAAGCTCTTGACAATATGAGGGAGGTGTCCGGACCGCTTTCCAAGGTTTTGGAGGGCATCTGGAAGACCGTCGAGCAGGACCTGTCAAAATCAGAGGATGATTACGCCAGGCGATTAATGCATTCACTCTGAGCGCATAAATTAATCAATTATTGTAGTCAGGTAAGGTCACTTCAGCGATGTGATGACAAACGTATGCGCTGCTACGTATCCAAAAAACATGTGCTGATGATAACAAAAGTGTAAATAAGTTATTGCTTAATAGTTAATTCCTGAGCATGATTTCATGAGCGAGAGGATACGCAATCTATTTTCTGACATATCTGGCAAATATGATACGATGAATCATGTCCTTAGCTTTGGCGTGGACACGTTGTGGCGCCGTCGTGCTGCCTATGAGAGCATACCTGACAAAGAGTCATTCAAGGCTCTTGACGTGGCAACCGGAACTGGCGATTTGGCGTTCGCAGTGCATAACATGGCTTTAAAGAACGGCAAGAAGGCTGAAATAGTCGGCATGGACTTCAGCAAAAAGATGCTGGACATAGCAAAAGCCAAAGCGGCAAAGCGAAGGGCGGCAGAAATAAGTTTCGAGTTGGGCGATGCCCTAAACATGGAGTATGAAGACAACTCATTCGACGTCGTTACAACCGCTTTTTCACTTAGAAATTTTGACGACTTGGATAAATTCCTAAAGGAAGTCCATAGGGTCCTGAAGCCAGGAGGAAAGTTCGTTTTCATAGACATGGCAATGCCGGACAGCCGCTTTGGCCGTGCCTTCTTCAAATTCTATTCTAAGGTAATGCTTGCAATGGGCACTCTCGTGCAGCGCAACGCGTACTCATGGCTCGTTCATAGCATCATGAAATTTGACAAGAAGCGGCTGGTGTACCTTGCGACCAAAAATGAATTCAACAACGTAAGCATGAGCAACATGGTATCAGGAATAGCATACATAATTACTGGAGAGAAATAACAAAGCGTTTAAGTGGTTTGATGGGGATCGAAGGATTCGATGGCAAGATGCCGAAAATTGCGGATACTGCATTCGTGGCGCCTAACGCCACCATAATAGGAGATGTAACTATAGGGGAAAATTCAAGCGTGTGGTACGGATGTGTGCTCAGGGGAGACATGCATTACATAAAAATAGGGAGCAACTGCAGCGTGCAAGACAATTCAGTCATGCACGGCACTGCCGATAAATACCCAACAGTGGTTGGGAACAACGTCTCGATAGGGCACAATGCGATAGTCCATGGATGTGTCATAGAAGACAACTGCATAATAGGTATGGGATCAGTGATACTCGAAGGCGCCGAGATAGGCGAATGGTGCATAATAGGAGCAGGCGCAGTAGTGCCGGAAGGCACCAAAATACCGAGCAACAGCATAGTCATGGGCGTGCCCGCAAAGGTGGTCAAAAGCACCACAGAAGAGCACAAGGCCCGTATAACAAGGAATTGGGAGGCATACGTAAAGCTGAAGGAGCATTACATGAAAGCCTCAAAAAGTAATAAGACAGGATAAGCTTCAATGCAACAAAGGCCCTACCAGGTCCAGCTTGACCCACTTGATAACCTTCATCTCATCCTCTTTTATCGACATTATGCATTTGCTCAGGCTCCTCTTGGCGGATTCTTTGTACTTGACGTCCCTGAAGGCCACGTCATAATTCATGTCACCGCGCCGCTCTGCTGATTCCACTTTTATCTTATATGGGCGTTCCATGCCCTTCTTGTAAATATCGGATAGCCCATCGTCTGTGCGCAAATGCCTTAATTGCTCGGCAAAGTAATCATTCAGAAATCCCTCTATCTTAGCGTGAACCTCTTTCTCCTTGCTGCTCAGTTTGGTTGAAGTTGCCATAAATTCACACATTATCTATGTACTGGGTCATATAAGTATTTTTTTCCTGCCAATAAACGGTTTTAAATACGTTTACAGGAACGTATTTCGTGCTTCACTGGTTCTCCCCTAGCAACTCAAGTATTTTCTCCTTTGTCGGCATCGGCTGTTTTATCAACGGGCCATCCTTCAGTGTGATGTCCAGATCCTCATAGATAGGCTTGTCTGTCTTGTAGAATAAGCCTAGGGGCAGCTTCTCATAGTCGGTTTCCTCATCCTCAACTGCTTTCTTCAGCGCGGCGCTCTTGTCAGAAACATTATGGCTGTTACTGTCCATCTTGTAGACCCTGCTCCTGAACCAGTCATATGTATTCAGGTAATTGAAAGTGACGCATGGGCTGAACACGTCTATGAGGGAGAAACCCTTATGGGTTATCCCGTTCTTTATGAGCTCCGCTAAATGCATGGGGTCACCGGAAAAACCTCTTGCAACATACGTTGCTCCTGCTCCTATCGCCACCGCGAGAGGATTAAGCGGGTTTTCTATGATCCCGAATGGGGTTGACTTGGTCTTGTAGCCTTTCAGGCCAGTGGGCGAGGCCTGCCCTGTCGTCAAACCATAGGTCTCGTTGTTCATTACAATATAAGTTATGTTTATGTTCCTCCTTGCGGTATGCAGGAAGTGCGCGGATCCTATTCCGTACCCGTCCCCGTCGCCACCAACCCCGACTACCGTGAGGTCGTGGTTTGCCAGTTTTGCGCCCATTGCCACGGGAAGCAGCCTGCCGTGCAGGCTGTGTATGCCGTAGCATCCAAACGCTTGCACTATGCTTGAACTGCATCCTATCCCAGTAACGACCAAGAGGTTGTCCTTGTCTATGTTCAGGTCCTGGAATGCTTTTGTGAGCCCCGCGTATACTCCGAAGTCACCGCATCCGGGGCAGAATATCGGTTTAACGCCGTTAGAATAGTTTTGTGGCATGTTATCACGAATCATTTAAGCATAGGGGTTATCCTTTCTACTATCTCGCTGCAATTCAACGTCTCCCCATCGTACTTGAGTATCTTGTCAGGCATCTCTATGCCTGTCTCCATCATTATGACCTTGGCAAGCTGCGCAGTGAAGTTGCATTCGATGTCTATCAGGTGTTTCCCGCTAAGCATCTCCTTAGTCTTCTTCGCGTCAAGCGGCATGAGGTAATTGAACGATATAAGCCCCACGTCGAGGCCTTTCTTATTCAATGCAATCATCGCTTCATTCGCGACTTCCGTAGTGGAGCCGAAAGTGACCATGAAGTGTTTCGCTCCATCATTCTGTATATTCGGCACGAATACATCCTCATTCTTGAGCATTGTGGTGATCTTGCGCATCCTCTTCTCGTGCATCTTTATCCTCATTTCAATATGCTCATCTATGCCGGCCAGCACATCGCTTACTATGTCGCCATGCTCATTGTGCTCGTCGCTCGGGGCTATAAAAGACATGCCCTTGGTGCCCGGCATGGACCGCGGCGATATCCCGTCTTCGGTCAACTCATAACGCTTGAACCTGCCCTGGGTCTTTGCCGGGTCCGCTATCTTTCCCCTGTCTATCTTTATCGAATCCACATCGAATCCCGATACAGTCTCGAAGTGCTCTGACAAGAATAAATCCATCATTATTATCACAGGACATTGGTACCTATCCGCAAGATTGAACGCATTCGCTGCCAAATAGAAGGCCTCCTCAACGCTCCTCGGAGCCATCACTATCCTGGGGAATTCGCCCTGCGAAGCATGCATCACGAACAGCAAGTCCGCCTGCTCCGTCTTTGTTGGCAGGCCAGTGCTTGGTCCGGTCCTCTGCGATTCTACCACTACTATCGGAGCTTCTATCATGCCGGAGAAGCCCAGCGCCTCTACCATCAGCGAGAAACCGCCTCCGCTAGTGCCGCACATGGCCCTAACGCCAGCGGTAGCGGCGCCTATGGTTGAATTTATCGCAGATATCTCGTCCTCCGTCTGCTTCATGAACGCCCCCTTGTTTGCGTGTGCGGCGTACCACTGCATTATGCTGCTTGCAGGCGTCATCGGGTATGCGGCATAGTATTTGCATCCTGCTGCGTAAGCTCCCAAAGCCAATGCTATGTTGCCCTCAAGCAGGTATCTCGGCTTTCCATCGCCTTTTATATCATATGCCTTCTCAACGCCCTTGTAATTGTAGCCATCTGTTGCGGCTTTTATATTGCTCTTGACTACTTCATCTCCCTTCTTGGAGAACATCTTGGTTATTATACCTTCCAAAACGCTAAGCGGTATCCCAACTATCTTGAGTATGGCGCCTATGGCAACCATATTCCTCATTATAGGATCGCCTCCTGCCGCGACTGCCATGTCCAGCAGCGGCATCGGAAGCAGCTTGAACGAGGAGCCCTTGATCTCGTCTACGTTGCACTTCGACGGATCGTATATCACTATGGCGTTGTCGCCAAGGTGGCCTTTCTGGTTCTTTATCCCGTCCTGGTTTAGCGTTACGAGTATATCTATCTTGTCCCCATAGCTGTAGAGTTTCTCATCCCCCATCCTGACCTGATTCCATACGTGCCCGCCCCTTATCACGGACTGGTAACCCCTATTCCCGAAGACTTCAAGTCCATGAAGAGCTGCAACTTTGCCGAGCAGCGCGCCGCTCGAATCCACTCCGTCGCCGTTCGCTGCGGCGATTCTAATGCTAACAGAAGCCATAAAAACACTTTAATCTAATCCAGTCAGATCGCTCAGGGAGCAGATGCGCCCAAAGTACTCTTGCCCATCCTATATAACGCATTCATTATTTAAATTCTAACGTATCACAAATGCGGAAAAGCAGTATAAAGCAAGGTCGGAGTGCCTTGCACAAATCAGATTCCGCCATCGCGTATGGCGTTTATCGTAGCATTTATGGCGTCATCTACTCCGGCATTGACCATGAACTCGTTGGTTACCCTGTTGGCTATGACCGCGAATATCGCCCCGGTCCTGATATCGTATATCCTGCCCAGCGTAAAAAGCGTCGAGGCTTCCATTTCGAAGCATTTTACCTTGGCGTCCTGGAGCGTCTTTATCAAGGTGAGCGAATTGCTAGGCGCATAGCCATTGAATCCGCTCCTACCCTGCCCTACATAGAAAGAGTCGGACGATGCAGTTGTGCCAACGGTCACGTCCTTCTTTAGCGCAATGGCTGATTCTTTCAGTGCAATTGTTATCTCTGGAGTGCCCGCCGCAGGGTATTCCTTCATTATGTAATGCGGCGTGGTGCCGTCAAGCCTTACTGCGGAATCGGCCACTATTAAGCTGCCCACTCCGGCGTCTTTTGTTATCGAGCCGCAGGTGCCTATCCTTATCATCGTTTTGACTCCAAGCCGCGCCAGCTCCTCTATGGCTATTGCGGTCGATGGCGCCCCTATGCCTGTTGAAATCGCAATAATGCGTTTTTTGCCAACGTACCCTGCGTAAGAGCAGTACTCCCTGTGTGCATTAAGCTCTTTGCTTCTGTCAAAAAATTCAGCTATCCTCGGCACGCGACCTGGATCGCCTGGCATCAGCGCTATATCGCCTACGTCTCCCTTGCCTAGGCCCAAATGATAAACCTTGCCTGAGTCATCAATCGGTGCAGCCGCTACGGAACGCATCTTATGCGCAGCAGAAGTATTTCCGCGCTTTACATGTGCCATAGTTAGAATTAGTGTGCCAGCATTTAATAATTTTATGCGGGCTAGAAGTTCCGTTTGGCTCTAGCATCATGTCTCATGGCGTAATAGGTGGCGTTGACCATTGATACGTTATGGGCTGGCCTGACCCTCCTGCCCCTCCGCTCTGGCTTGCACAAGTCCCTGAGCAGCCTCCTCCTGCTCCTCCAACAAGGTTATACGTACCAGAACTGTATGTAGTGCCATACGCGAGTAGCACGGAACCGCCCCCGCTACCACCGCCACCTGAAGATGCCGATTGGCCTGCATTACCTTGTCCATTTATTATTCCGGCTGTTATAGAAGATGCTTGTATATATAAGCCATAACCACCACCTCCACCGCCGCCGCCCCTGCCATTCATGCCGGAAGATCCGCCTCCAGCGCCAGACAGGTAACCATCCATACCTCCTGAATACCACGTTTCTAAGAGCGATACGCTTAATGAAGGTGCAGAAGGTGTCGCACCATTATTTCCGGTGCCTCCACAGGCGCATACTGCTGCCCCACCTGGAGCTTGCGTGTTGCCTCCAGCGCCTGATTGGCCATTGCATCCGCATCCTGTGCCGCCGCTGCCGCCTGACGCGCCAGATCCACCATATGAATTCGTTTCAGACCCGCCTGAGTTACCCGAACCTCCAGAGCTAGTGCCTGTGCTAGGGCCCCCATTATTCAGGTTGCCGGTGTCCACCGTGCCAGCATTGCTGAACACTGCTCCTGCAATGAGGGAGTGCCCATTAGTGGTTAATGTAACCCCACTTAGTATGAATATGCTGTTTGTTGCTAGAATATCCCCTGAAAGGCTTGTCGATGAAGAAAATACTACATCGCCCTGATAAGTCACTCCGCCTGTAGGATTGAACGTCTGCTGTATCGTGCTACTCGAAGACGTCGTCGTAGTGCTAGTTGTGGTCGCTACTGTAGTAGATGTGCTAGAAGTGCTTGTCGAAGTAGAGGTTGTCGTGCTTGTTGTAGTCAATGTGCTTGTAGTAGTTGTGGTAGGCAGCGATGAGAAAGTGCTAGGGCCGCTGTTCTTCACGTTTATCGTGCCTACCTTCGTGAAGCTGGTCGGAGTATTGCATGACGGCACCGAGCAATACGCGAGCCAGACGTAGCCTGTGAACTGAAAGCCTACAGGTATGTTGTTACCGGTAGGTATGTCACCAGCCATTGCGTATGCACCACCGCTGTAGTTCAATGTGACGGTCTGGCCTGGAGCTAAAATGCCCAGGTGTACCATGTTGTCCGTGCTTGAGGTCGAGAAGTTCTCAGGCAGCCCGCTGGATCCGATGCGCTCGGATGACGAAACCACGAAGGCCCACGAGTCATTATGTCCTCCCCCGTGTTCTGGCTTATCGTAAGCGTTATGCCGTTCGACGTATATGCAGGATTCCAGCAGTTGAAATTAGACTGGGATACGCAGAAGTTCGGCGTGTTTGCACCGGAGTTGAACAGCCCCAGCGCGAATAACAGCGAAACTATTATAGCGATGACCAATATCGCCCATCCGTAGGTCATCAGGTACTCAATAGCTGATTGGGCCTTTGACTTGCATGTTTTCATTTTCTTCTCATACATTTTTATCTGACTAAATAAATAATAGTGGCAACGCGTACTTATGCATATCACTGTAAGGAGCCAACAGTTACGCTTGGCATAACGCCATTTGGTGGATATGTGAACATGCCAACATCATTTGTGTAAATGCTCGAGTAATTTCCGGCATTGTTATTCCATTCACTTACGCCTATTACAAACGTGTTGCTGGATGACGCCATGCTGCTTGTGCCAGTTGCAGGACTAACACCGTAATTGTTATTGGTGGACTGGAAGAAAGTGTAATTGGCAGATCCAGATGGCCCCAACATTGCAGTGAAAGTACCGTTTAATTTAGTAACAGACCCGCTGCCATAGCCACTACTGTTAACCCATTGGCTGCCAAGCACATTGTAAGCCGGATAGCAGCTAGAGTCGTACATACCGGTTGTCTGATAAGTCCCTACTTGTATGTATGATGCGTGGGCACCGCATGTGTTTGATTTATAATACTGGCTTAGGTATGAAAGCGTAAAACCAAACGGCTTGGTGAATGTCTTAGTGCTGTTGATGTGATCGCCGTAACTCTGGCTCGCCTCAACTGTATCTAGGTTAAGCCCATTGTTTATGCTGTACAGTCCCCCGTTGCCGTTAGTGGTCCACGAGCTATATACCCAGTTTGAATCAAGCGTAGACCCCTTGAAATTATCGTAGAACGCGGAAAATATATTGGCACCATTGTCGTATTCTGCATAGGTTGCGCAAGATGGTGTTTGCCTTATATTAGTGCAGGATAATTCTGGCGCTTCCCCTGCATATGCGTTTATGCCATTGCTTGCGAGGTCATACTCCACAGTTGTCGATTCTAAAGTCATGTTTATAGTCATAGTATTGCCTGCCGCTATGGAGTTTGTCAGTTTAACCCAAAAAATCGCCATGGATGATGTCGTATTGCATCCTCGTTCGCACCAGCTGTACAACTCCTGCCCCGTGCCTGCGCTTCCGGAATAGAACCTTATGTTCCCTAAATCCTGGGCTTCGTGTGTGCTGAAGCTGGATGGATTGAATGTAATCATCTGCTGAGACGGCGCCGACGTGGATGAGCTTTGGCTATTTGTCAAAGTCAGCTCAACGTAATACACACTTGTTGAAGTTGTCGAAGATGTGGAGGAAGTCGATGAAGTGGATGATGTGCTACTAGACGTAGTTGTCGAAGTGCCCCCACTGAAAGCGCTTCCTGCTGCCTTCACGTTTATCGTACCGACCTCTGCGAAACTGGTAGGCGAACTGCACCCCTGAGTTGTACAGTATCCCAGCCATATGTCGCCGGTGAACGGATAACCTACCGGCACATTGGCGGTAGGTATTGCGCCTGCGGAGGCGTTCTTGAAGTAAAAGGTGGCTGATTGGCTCGGCCCCAACTGGCCTATAT
>JAKATX010000009.1 GCA_021818545.1 Microcaldota archaeon | reverse complement strand
CCGCGGTCTATCAACCGCTTATTATATAGTTTCCAGTTTCTAGTGTAGAACTGCATGTTGTCGCCAAGAGAACATGCAGCTCAGGGTTTAAAAGCCCTGAGTTTTACCAGAATTATTGGACACAGTCTTTAAATGGCCGCATTAGCTACAGATGCATCATCGTGTACATACCTATAAGATTTATAAGTTGATCGACCCAACACTATAGCAGTAAATAAATTTTCAGTATCAGATTTGCATTTACTCTGGTGATACAATGGCAGGACCATATTACAAGATGAGTTTCAGGGAGCAATGCTGCGTGGGATGTCTTTCATGCGTTGACATATGCCCCGAGGGGGCCTTGGCCTTCAAGGGAGATGGCAGTGCAAATGCAGAGGAGATGCAAAAACAGTACGACAGCCTTACGCCATTGAAAGGCGCTCCGGTCCAGATTCGGAATTGCACAGGGGTTGAGGCCTGCATCGTGCTCTGCCCCAAAGATTGCATCTCAGTAGTAGAGATAGATAAGGAGCTGGACTATGAACGCGGCAACTTCTTCGTACCAAAGCAGCACCAGTAAAAGCAGCGTAAAATTTACTAAACGCTAATTACAAAGTAATGTGCTTAATGTGCTGAATTTTTGCTTGGGTTAAGTTCATAGAAAAGTCCCAAACCCGATCCCGCCCTCGCATTCGGGAAATGCTCTGATCGGGATTTGAACCCGAGTTCCGGCCTTGAGAGGGCCGTGTCCTTGACCGGACTAGACGATCAGAGCGGCAGTATGGTATTTGTTGCGAAAAGTTTAAAATAGGAGGTAATCCAAAAGCGCGTTTATCCGTCACATAATGACATGCCTACGATCATGTACATCAAGCCATTCTGCCATCATGTTTTTGTCAGATTGACGCTGCCTCCATCGACATAACCTATGGCATTGCCCAAGGTCTGGGGCAAGCTGAAGTATTTCTCGTTCACTATGAATATCGGCGTATCCGTCACCGCATAGTACTTTATGAGGTTAAGCTGATTGTCAAGCTTCTGTGTCACATTGCTATACGACGGCCCGAAGCACGAATTCATATCTCCCATGTTCAATCCAGAGCCCACCGCAGTCTGGTAGAGGGTAAGGTTGCTAAGCGGAGTTCCTACGTACTCTATGCTGAGGTTCTTCATGAAACCAAAGAAGTCCGGCTGCTTCGATGCGCAGGCCAGATAATAACCTAGCGCCTGGGTCCCGTTCACCCCAAAGCCGCTGTTATAGAACCTGAGGGCGTATTCCGGCGTGAAAACAAAATAGTAGCTCATGTTTATGACATTGCCATATGAGGACGAGGCGTTTATCGCTGTGAAAATGCTCTGGAAGGCCCCTGAAGCATATGGATCAGTTACCAGGTAAACGGGGTATGGCGGCTTGTCCGTAGCCGGCGATGCCCCGTAGATGCTCACGGCGCCTTCTGAAACTGCTGAATTCTTGGTGTAGGAAGCGGGCTTCAGAGTGGACAGGAAGGCGGATTCAAGCGTAAGGTTCTCCCCCGATATGAGCATTGAAAGATAATACGTCCGGTTTCCTGCCTGCGGGTCTATGTAAGGCACTACCGCGAGCCATTCGTTCGTACCATTGACATACTCTATGCTAGACTCATTAACTAGCGAATAATACGGCAAGAGGGCAAGCGAGGTGTTTGTGGAACTGTAGCTTGCTATCATGCTTTCCATTGCCTGGAATACCTGCGTTTTATTGTATTTGGGATGCATGCACGGGGTGCCGCTTGAAATGTTCGTAGAGTTAACGATGCCGTACGGGCAGTTGTATATGGCAGGCCCCTGCTTGAATGTCGAAAGCGCGAAGGCAAAAGCTATCAGTATTATGACCAGCGCCATCAGCGCTATGTCCAGATTATCGAGCCCGAACCTCTTGGATGCGGGCCTTATTATGAAGACAGGCTCCTTTGTCCCCTTCAGGCCGGCGCGCTTAGAACTTGCCATCAAATCACATCATATGAGCATGAACGGGCCCGGCGGGATTTTCATCGCCCCTGCTTGTAAAAAGGCAAAAGGCCGAATTTGAACCCGCGACCATCACCTTAGGAGGATGCTGCTCTATCCAAGCTGAGCTACGGGCCCGTAAGTACCATCTATTAGTTGATTCAGCTTTATAAATTTTCGTTTTGGATACGGTCCTCACATCTTTTTGACAGGCTTTATGCCGCACACGGACAGCATCCCGCCCATGACGGTCGCGAAGCATCCGACAAGGGTTAGCCTAGCCACCTTCTCCTCAACTGTCGGAGCTTTCAATACCGGCCGCTGCTCATAGAACTTGCCGAACAGCAGGGCCAACTCGCCCACATACTCGATAATCGCGTTGGGCTTGTACTCTCTGCACGCTTTCTCCATGACGTCCCTGGCTACTGATAGCTTCTTCACCAGTTCGAACTCTATGTCGCTATCCAGCGGGGATAAGCCCGCACTATCCAAGGCATCATCGCTCATGCCTGAGTTTTCAAGTATCCTTACGGCGCGGGCGTACATGTACTCGCAGTACGGTCCGGAATTGCCCTCGAAATTAAGGGCCCTCTCCCAAGAGAACACAAGCTTCTTCTCGCATGAAAGCTTCAGGAACTCGAACCTTATTGCTGACAGGGCTATGTCGCTCGCTATGCTATCCTTCTCATCTTGGTTGAGATCGAACTTGCTCCCTATCAATGATAGCGCCTTCTCCTTCGCCTCCCTGAGCAAGTCATCCGCAGTATAGCCCACCCATGTCCCTTTCCTGCCTGCCAGAGCGCCGCTCTCCAGCTCGACCATGCCGTAGGACAGGTGTTTGAACCCTTCCGCCTTGTCCCCGTGCCCCGTTGCATCCAGCGCAAGCTTTACGAGCGCCTGTTCATAGCTTTGCCTTGAATCTATGGTATTCACCGCCCTGTCGGCATTTCCGAACTGCATACTCACGCCGCTATTTGTGGTGGTGTAAAGTGGCTTTCCGTTTGGCTGCATTTCGATAAATGTGGCATACTTGAACGGGCTCTCCATCATGCCGAATTTCCACATGTGGAACGCTATATCCTTGGCCAAGTAATTCGGTGTGCCATTGCTTCTTACGAGCACCTTGACATCCTCCTTTAGCCCCTTGAACTCCTCCGGCAAGTCGTGCACCTTGTTAAAGTCTATAACAAGGCAGCCCTTGTACTTCTCATCTTCAGCGATTTTGACTATGGCGCTGCCCCTTAACTTGTCGAGCGCCTTCTCCAGCACGTGCTCCCTTATGATATCGCTTTCCCATATGAGCGTGTCGTGGTACATGTTATAAGCGAAGGCGGTCTCGTACTCGGCCATAACGTAGTATTCGGCCAGCTTACGCGAAAGCGCAGCCTCCCTGGTTCCGGGCTGCTCCATTAGCTTAAGCACATCCTTTATCTGGTCATCTATGGGATGCTCTTTCATGTACTTATTCACGGCAACGTATACCGCACCTATCACATAGTCTACCCTATTTGTCACGTCGCCGCTTAGTCCCGAGCCTTTTAGGTTAGGGTGTGCCAAACCAAGCAGAATATCTATGGATTTTATGGATTGGTCGTCCATGTAACCTTTCAAGAAACCCGGATGCATCCATCCCCATATAACTTCGGCTACCTGAAGCCCAAGGTCGTCGATGTAATCGATTCTTTCGGTTGTGTAGCCGCAGGCTTCCATTATATTTGCTACTGAATCCCCAAGGAGCGCGCTCCTAACCTGGCCCACGTGCCATGGGTGCACCGGATTCACGCTCGGGTATTCAACTATCGCTTTTCGCCCCTTGCCTACACCCGATTTAACGTAGCCGTCCTTCTGTTTTATTACACTGAGCAGCACTAGTTTGGTGAAAGCGCCCCTATCAATATGGAAATTTATGAAGCCATTCTCCTTGCTCACATGGTCTATAAATTCTAGTTTTGCAATTTTTCCCATTATTGATTCCGCAACTTCTGAAGGATCTTTCTTGGAGGACTTGGCTATCCTGAGTGCCATGGTGGATGATATATCCCCGTATCCCCTGGCCAACTCCAACGTCTGCTTGACAACACCCAATTCCATGCCGTATCCGCATCCAGATGCTGCGCTATGGAGGGCCGCCGCGATTGCGGAAACGATTGTCGCATAAGGCGATTCGTGGTTCAAGTCATCCAAGCGATCAACTCACATTTTTATCAAAGCGTTTCAATACTGCAGGTATGGAATCTACCACGTCACTGGCAAGTATATGTGATCCCATACGCTCGTTGAGCATGTCGCCTATGACGGAATGCAGATACACGCCTGCTACCGCACTCTCAAACGCATCCTTGTGTATCGCAATGTAAGCGGCTATGATGCCTGCCAATACATCTCCAGTGCCCATCGTGGCAAGTGCACTGCTCTTAGATAGGTTCACTTTGAGCAGGTCCCCGTCAGTTATTATTGTTTCATGGCCTTTCAAGGCTATTACGCAATCATATGCCTTTGCAAAAGATATCGCCCTATTGGCAAGTTGCTTTATCGTGGCGTTCTTCGTATCAACACCGATAAGAGTTGCGAATTCACCATAATGCGGTGTCAGCACCACGTTCTTGCCTAGCAGATCTTTATGCTTTGCAATAGCCCATATGGCATCGCCATCTATAACAATCGATTTTGATGCTGCCGTCTCGCGTTCCACGAACGCAGCTACCCCATCACAAACTGAATCGCTTCTGCCGAGACCCGGTCCGACTACCGTTACTCCGTGTTTTATGCCTCCTATGAAACCTACTGCTTCCCTTGACAACTCCTTCCCATCATATCCACGCACAATTATGTTTTGAGAAAGGTTCCTAACCGCGTCTTCTTTTCCATTGGGCACAAATGCGGTAACGTAACCAGCTCCTGCCCTAAGCACAGCCATAGAATTTTGTGCCGCGTTGGATGCGAGGATTGGCGCTCCATGGTAATACTCGCCTCCTCCAACTATGAGAACGCCTCCTGCACCGTACTTGTTCAAATTCAATGGCCTGGGCTCAGCAGCTATGCTAAGGTCCCCGGGCCCCGTAGTAAGTTCTGCACTTAATGGTATGCCTATATCGACCAAAATGGTACTGCCTTTGAAATCACCGGCAACCATCCATTTCTTGATCTTGTGCAAGGCAAGTAACTCGTCTGGCTTTATGCAAGCGCCCTCAGCAACTCCGCTGTCGGGATTTGAGCCGCTCGGTGTATCTATGGAAATTACATACTTCGCGTGCTTATTTATCAATGATATGACCTTGGAGGTGCTAGATCCGAGCCTTCCTTTCAATCCTATCCCTATGAGAGCATCCACCACAATGTCTGCATTCAATATCGCAGCCTTCAAGGACTGTTCTTCCCCATCATAGACGCTCCTTATGTCTGCCATTCCGTCCAATAGCCTGTAATTCAATTTGGTGGTCTGGTTGTCGGAATAATCCATATCGCCTATAATGCATGTCGTGACATCCGCGTATCCTGTCAAGTGCCTTGCAGTCGCGAGCCCTACGCCCCCTTTTCCTCCGCGGCCGCATATTATAAGAAGCCGCGACCGTTTATGTGTCCTTCTTACGATTGATGCTATGGCGATTCCCGCATTTTCAACCTGGAGCTTATCATCAAATCCAAGTGCTTCCGCATTCTCCCTTATCGCATACGCGTGCTTGGAGTCCACCACTTTTTTAGTGTACATGGAAAATTCGCTAAGCTTCAAGGTTTGCATGATTATATACGCAATAACAAGTTTAAAATGCTTTTATTATGCGATCCTAAGGTCGTGCGAATCCGACTAGTATTTTTAAGCTTTGCATGCACTAAACTAATCACTGCGGTGGTTCCATCCCTAAAGTGTACAAGCTCAAAAATGGCAAGTTCTCCGTCAATATACCATTCGAAGTGATGGGCGCATTGTCGTTGAAGGACGGGGATGAAGTCGATTTTTTCATGCATCCTGACAAATATTTCATATTCGCAAAAAAGAGCAACATAGTATCAATTCTGTTGAATAAAAGCCAGCAGCCAAAACCGGCTGGAGAAAAAGCCCCATTGCAGACTAGCGTAATGGTGGATGCGGAAGAACTCGGTCTTCTGAAGAAGCTTGATGAATTCAAGTATAACGACAGGACCAAGGAGAAGGTAAATGCGAAACTGAACGACCAAGAGAAGGAAGTGCTCCAGAGGCTTATTAAGAATAAAATAGTCGTGCCTTTCAAGAAGCCTAATGAGCAGGACTACCATTACAGCATATCGAATGAAGTTTACACGAAATTCCTTTTCAGAATGAGGGGCCTTACTCCTGCCAAGGAACTCGAGATGCTTAAATGGAAAAAGGATGAGCAATCCAGCCAGCCGCATAAGGAAATCGGGTCTAAAAGCTGGGAAAATAAACCTGCCAGCGTCAATACAAATGTGGGGCTTCTTGAGACTAACGGTTTCATAGTTGTGCAAACTGAGGCCGAGGCATCCGCACTTTCCATAGCGCTTGAAGACAGCATACGACACGGATTGGTAATAGGTACCCGCGCTTTCAACAGGAAATTCTATGTAGCGCTTAAGGGATTCATAGAAAAGAACACGCCCAAGATAATAAGGGCCCTAGGCCACAAGAGTATGAACGTGAATGACATCTCAAAGATCACTGACATACCAGAAGACGGCATAAGATCCGTGCTTTACATATTGCTCGAGAGCGGAGACATAACCGAGGTTAGGAGAGACATATTCCGCATAATAGAGTGAGCTGTCGCTTAACTCGTCTAGAACAGTATGAAATGGTTCGCAACTAGTATTATAAAAGCGAAAACGAATATGAGCGCGAGCACTATCTTAGGATTAAGTTTCGGACCCTTCGTAGGTGCATCGTAGAAGCTCATTATCCCTGCTTGATTCTGGGGCGAATACAAACTTGCCATATATAATCCACTTAATGATTTCCAAGTTAAGCTTTTATAGTTTATTATTCCTCTCGGAACGTCGCACAAATACGTTGTTCCTTCCGGTCCTGCGGCAAACGACTGTGTCCAATAATTCTGGTAAAACTCAGGGCTTTTAAACCCTGAGCTGCATGTTCTCTTGGCGACAACATGCAGTTCTACACTAGAAACTGGAAACTATATAATAAGCGGTTGATAGACCGCGG
>JAKATX010000013.1 GCA_021818545.1 Microcaldota archaeon | reverse complement strand
AAACATACGAATATTCCGCAAATCAATCTGGCGACTACCTGCATAAACTTTCAGACACTCTCGTCAATTCAGGATACACCTCATTCGCAGTAGAAGACCTCCATATACAAAACATGGTAAAGAATCATAGGTTGGCAAGTTCGATACAGGACGCTTCATGGAACAGGTTCATAAACTTTCTTTCATACAAGGCTGAAAGTGCTGGTTTGAGTGTAGTCAAGGTGGATGCAAGGAACACCTCAAAGGAGTGCAGTAATTGCGACAACATTTGGGAGATGCCACTCTCGGAAAGAACGTACATCTGCCAGAGATGCGGAATGTCAAAGGACAGGGACATAAACGCATCAATAAACATACTCAACAGAGCTACCCCCGGACAGAGGGAAAGTCACGCCCAGGGAGAGAACGTAAGACCCCAACAGGAGGCGACTCCCGGCGAACTGGGAACCGATAAAACACATCCTTTGCGGGATGCAGCGATTGCATGAACGCAGAGGAAGCCCACGCCGTTCACGGGTGGGGAATGTCACCACATAAAGTGCCTTTACCGCGGCTTTTTGGGATGGTTGCATGAATGGTATTGGCAAAACTGGGAAGAAAAGAAGTTTTTGGTTCACTATAACCCATACAAAAAGCATGACGGCTGAAGAATACAAGAGTACCATAAATAAAGTAATAACTACAGTGGCCCTGGTTTTCATAGTAAGCGCATTCGTTTTCATAGGCATAGCCATATTCGGCGGCATAGGGCAAGTCGTAAGCACCATACTGCATTCTAACCTTTACTTATACGCCCTTGCGTTCGCATCGGTATTCTTGGGGTACCTTGTGAGCTTCGGAAAATGGGCTTACTTTATGAGGAAGCTGCATGTGAAGGTGCCGCTTAAGAAGAATCTCGCAGTATACTTGTCACTTTATTCCATGGACCTGACGCCAGGCAAGATAGGCAGGGTAGTAACTGCCTACACGATGAGCAGGATAGCAAAGATAAAGGTCTTCAATGTGCTGCCCATAGTTGCCATGGATACGGTGACGGACTTTCTTGGTGCGGCGATAGTCGCACTTGCTGCTGCCATTTATTTCAATCAATTCTTGTGGATAGTGGTTGTAGCGGACTTGGTGTCCATATTCCCTGCATTTTTCGTGATAAACGACTGGTTTTTCAGGATACTGCAGAAGGCATTTAAGAAAAGCAGCTACTTGGACATGATAACCATGTATGGCGAGGAATACTTCAGCTCGCAGAGCAAGCTAAACAAGCCGAGGGTATATCTGGTGTCGCTGATGTTCACCATACCATCTGCTATACTCTATTCGCTGGCGCTCTATTTTGTGATAATGGCGGTCACGCAAGTGCCGCACATAGGCGCCGTTGCCCCTCCACCCCTGGGCCACACAGTGCTCATATATTATACCGCGCAGGTAGTTGGTTCCATGACTTCGCTGCCAGGCAACATAGGGGTTACGGATGGGGTGCTCGTAGCTACGCTGAACAGCGTGCTAGGCTTCAACAATTATACCAGCTCGGCGATAACCATCATGACAAGAATCGCCACGCTGTGGTTTGGGGTGCTTATAGGCGGCGCATTCCTGCTCTATACGTTCCGCTATTGGAACCCTACAAAGCACGAGCTAAGGCGCTTTAGAAAAAACAGAAACAGATAGGAAAATTAAAAAATCAGGAATAGTGATGATTAGGCCTCCTCAGATTCGTCAGGATCCATGCTCATCTCTTCGTCATCGCCTTTCGGCTCTTCCGGCGCAGCGCCGTCTCCCTTTTCGATGACCTTTATCTTGCCGAACTTGCCCGTCGAAAGCTGCGGCGTGCCCCTGAATTCGCCAACGTAACCGTTGGTTATCTCTACGGTATCACCGATGTTGACATCGTTTATGTCGCTGCCCCAAAGGGACATGGCGATCGTTCCTGAATCGTCCTGAAGTGTTATATTGGCAACGCTCAGCCTCTTACCATACTTCGACATGACTTCCCTCGGATCGCTCTTCTCAGTGACCTTCGCCTGTATGGTGACGTTGCTAGCTCCTGTCTTTAATTCGATTATTTTCATTTTATACCCCCAATCTCCTTTCAATAAGCAGATTCAAGATTATTTTATAATGGCAAATTATTTTAAGCTTTGGCTTTTTGAGTGATGGTCATCTCCTAAAAGGTTGATTCCCGTCCATACATGAAATAGCGCAGTGCCTTTTAATCTTTTATGGCAAATATTTAGTGATAAAATGGCTGATGAAGGCGAGGGCGGAAAGGTGAAGGAGGAGCCGAAGCTACAGCCAGGAATGCATCCTTCTTTCATGAATGTACTCAAGACAAGGGAGAGGGTAAAGGAGAGGCTATCCGGCGTGAAGCACAAGATAGGGATATACAGCGCTAAGGGAGGAGTTGGTAAGACCACCGTCTCGGTGAACACTGCGTATGCGCTTAGCGCGAAAGGGTTCAAGGTCGGCCTGCTTGACGCTGATATAGATTGCCCCAACCTATCGATCTTCCTAGGGATAGAGGGCATGATGGACGTCTCGAGCTTCCCGCTAAAGCCGATAGAGAAGTATGGGATAAAGGCGGCCAGCACCGCTATGATAGTGGATGATACAAAGAAGCCCATAATCTGGAGAGGCCCCATAATAGTGAAGATGCTTTACGACTTCTTCGAGAATACGGAATGGGGCGAACTTGATTATCTTATAATAGACCTGCCGCCTGGCACATCCGACGCGCCGCTTACCATAATGCAGGTGTTGGACCTTGATGGATTCGTGATAGTCACAACGCCGCAGCGCGTGGCAGGCATAAACTCAATAAGGTCCGGGCTCATGGCCAAGAGGCTGAACGTGTCCATATTAGGAGTCGTAGAGAACATGTCATCAGGCGAGCCTAGCAAGAGCACCGGGATGGTGGTTTCGACCCTCGATACAAGGCTTCTTGGCACGGTGAAGATGAATCCGCTGTTCAGCATGGCGAGCGACGAGGGCAGGATACCGGCCAGCGAGAACGACAGCATACTGGTTATGTTCAACTCGATAATAGAGTCGCTCGTCGAGCGCAACAAGTGAGCGCGCGGATAATTCCGCTACAGGATGGACCACAGCAAAGTATATATATTTTTATGCGGAATCCTCATAACGTATGCATATATGTATATAGAAAATACATGAAACTGTTTATCGGAATTCGTGGTTCTCAATAATTACTGCTTAAAAGGTGGAATATATGGCTGAAAATCAACTAGGTGGACAACAGGTACTGCTGCTTCCGGAAGGATCCGCGAGGGTTCTTGGAAGGGATGCGCAGAGGACTAACATAGCGGTTGCAGTTGCTGTATCGAACGCAGTCAAGACTACGCTCGGGCCGAAGGGCATGGACAAGATGCTGGTCAGCGAGCTTGGGGACATCGTCATAACAAACGATGGAGCCACGATATTGGAAGAGATGAACGTGGAGCACCCGATAGCTAAGATAATGGTAGACATAGCGAAGACGCAGGACAAGCAGGTAGGAGACGGAACGACCAGCGTTGTGATACTCGCAGGAGAACTGCTCAAGAACGCAGGGGAGCTGCTGGAGCAGGGCATACACGCGACGACAGTGGTCAGGGGCTACAAGATGGCTGCGGAGAAGGTATCTGAAGTCCTGAATGAGAAGTCCAAGCCGCTAGACCCGCAGGATGAAGCGACCCTACAGAAGATTGCGCTCGTCTCGCTCGGATCCAAGAACGTGGGCAACGAAGCGACCAAGGTGCAGATAGCAAAGCTTGCAATAAGGGCGGTAAAACAGGTAATGGATAAGGATTCGACGGGCAAGAAGTATACCATAGACCATGACTTCATCAAGGTGGAGAAGAAGGTTGGCAGCAGCATAGAAGAGACGCAGTTCATAAACGGCGTGCTCATAGACAAGGAAGCCGCACATCCAGGCATGCCGAAGTCGATACCGAATGCCAAGATAGCACTGCTTGACGTGGCGCTCGAGATAGAGAAGACAGAGACGGACGCCAGGATAGAGATAACGTCTCCGGAACAGATGCAGGCCTTCCTACAGCAGGAGGAAACAATGCTGAAGGATATGGTCAACAAGGTAAAGAAGAGCGGCGCGAACGCGGTGTTCACGCAGAAGGGCATCGATGACGTAGCACAGCACTACTTTGCAAAGGAGGGCATAATGGCGGTAAGGCGCGTCAAGAAGAGCGACATAGAGAAGCTCGCTAGGGCGACCGGAGCCAAAATGATCACGAGCCTTGATGACTTGACACCTGCGGACCTCGGTCATGCCGGCATAGTCGAGGAGAGAAAGATAAGCGGTGAACAGATGGTCTTTGTGGAAAAGTGCAAGGACCCGAAGAGCGTAACAGTCTTCCTCAGGGCGGGATCCACACAGGTGCTTGACGAGCTCGAGAGGGCGCTGACTGACGTCATAGGTGCGATATCGAGCGTAATAGAAAACTCGAAATATGTCATAGGCGGAGGCAGCATAGAGATAGACCTGGCAAACGCACTCAGGTCGTATGCGGGAGACGTTGGCGGAAGGGAGCAACTTGCAATCCAGAAGTTCGCGGACGCAATTGAGATAATACCGAAGACCCTGTCGGAGAGCGCAGGCATGGACGCGATAGACACCTTGGTGCAGCTCAGGAGCAGGCACAAGAACAAGGAAGGCAGCGTATATGGCGTTGACCTGTCAAGGAATGCGATTGGCGACATGAGCAGGCAGGGCATATTCGAGCCTACCGTGGTCAAGCAGCAGGCAGTATTCAGCGCAAGCGAAGCCGCTGAGATAATACTGCGCATAGATGACATGATCAGCTCAAGGGGCAGGGGTCCGGCAGGAGGACCTGGCGGCATGCCAGGCGGACCGGGAGGCATGGGCGGAGGGATGGATTAAACTTAGCTTAGTCCATCTTTATTTGATTTTTAATGTCCGGGCTTTGCCCGGATCTTCTTGCTTTTTACCAGGCCGATCTACATTGGCTAATTCTTTGGGAGGCTTTTTAGCTTTAATTTGCGTTTAGTTCGAAATGGTAGTTTGATGCTTATAGCATTCGAAGGAATCGATGGCTCTGGCAAGTCTACCCAGGCCAAGCTTTTGGCTGATCATCTCAGCAAGCTTGGGGCCAAGGTAGAACTCACAAGGGAACCGACCCAAGATGGCAGCGCAGGCATACTGCTTAAGAAAGAGCTTGGAAGCGTGGGGAACACCCCTGATCCGAGATACTTGCAGCTCCTCTTCGTTGCGGACAGAGCATGGCACGTTTCCAACTTCATACGCCCTAAGACCGGCGACGGCGCCGTGGTCATAACCGATAGGTACATAGATTCCACGCGGGCCTACGGATTGGCGTCCGGATTGGAGATGAGATGGCTGACCCAGATAAACAGCAAGTTCCCGGCTGCAGACATTACGTTCATACTGGACATAACTCCGGAAGAGGCGGCAAAAAGGCTGGCGTCAAGAAGCGGCAAGAAGGAGCTGTTTGATGACGTTAAGACGTTCAGGAAACTGCGCAGCGCTTATCTCAGGATAAGCAAGAGGGGGGGCGGTTACCATATAATCGATTCAAGCAGGGGTATGGAAGAGATACGTAATGATATAGCAGCGATAGCAGACGCCGCGCTGCGGAAGCAGTAAGCGTTGGTGCATGGACGGGCCGGTATATAGGATTAAATATTTTTATTAAAGTTTATACTGTGTATTGATTTTTGGTGGCCGGATGGCAAACAGGATAATAATAGTCACAGGGACGCCCGGGGCAGGCAAGACGACAGCCATAACCAATAGCGAGGGCATCACAAAAGTGAAGTACAAGGACGTCACAATAGGCACGCTGATGGAGGAAATAGTCAAGCAGAAGGGATGGGCAAAGGACAGGGATGAGATAAGGTATCTGCCAAATGACAAGATAACCGAGCTCAGGAAACTGGCCTTCGCTGCTATAGCCGCCATGAATGACAATGTTGTGGTTGACACCCACGCTTCGATAGAGCAGAGGGGCAGGTACGTGCCAGGCTTACCTACGGCAGAGACCATGCTGCTAAAGGACGGATTAAGGGCTATAGTTTGCATAGATGCAAGCACCGAGGACATACTTATCAGGAGAGCAAGCGACAAGAACAGGAAGCGCGAGGTCGAAGATGCAAGGCTGGTCGACATGCAGAGGGTAATAAACCTGTCCTCGCTATCCTATTACTCGCAAAAGCTGAACATACCTCTATACGTAATAGACAACAAGCAGGACATGCTGGACGCCACCGTAAAGAGATTCGCAGAGATACTGGAAGAGGTATTCAAAGAATAGTGATTATATGCTGCAGTTTCCTCTAACACCGATGTCGCCTTCAACAGAGGCAATCATACTTATCATAGGAGTGCTTTATCTGGGGCTTTCGCTGGCAATGCAGAGGAAGCTTGTCAATGTGCACAGGATGAGAGAGCTCAGGATGAAGATGGGCGACCTGCAGAAGGAGCTTAATGCCATGATAAAGAGCAAGGCTCCCCAGGAAGCGATAACGGCCAAAAACAAGGAATTGATGCCTATAGCGGGGGAGCAGATGCGCAGTTCCCTGAAACCAATGCTGATAATACCAATCTTCCTCATACTCTACTACTACGCCCTGCCTCTGGAATTCGGTAGTGTTGCAGTCGTGGTCAATGGAGCCACGTACCAGGCGCCGTATGCGATCGCCGTGAACAGCTCGGCAGTCTACAGCTATTCGTTCCAGTCGTCGGCAGCAGGCTATACTTTTGTAAACTCGACCAACGGCTGCACGGGCATATCTGGGGTAGGGGCGTCTGGGACCATCAATGGCAGCAAAATCACTGGCAACTGCACGATCGAGGGCTTTTACAACGTAAACGGCGTTGGATTTGGCACCAGCATAAACGACAATCAGGTGTCAAAGGACATCGCCTTGAACGTATCCTATTCAGGCACAAATTACTCGTACCTAAACAATCAGCTCCCAATTTCGTTCGGCTCCGCTTCCGGATCCATAAGGTACTCATACGCCAGATCCATCAATACAAGTGGGGGGAGCTACAATTTCTCACACGTGGAGGGGTGCGGCTACAATTCCAGCAATAGCGCAGGGGTGCTGAACTTTACCGATACAAAAACACCTTGCTTGGTTACCGGTTACTATACCGCAGAACCTGCCGCCGGAGCGCAGCAGGCCGGCTCGTCTACGCATTACGTGACATTCATAGGCAATTTGGGCAAGACCACAGGAACCGCGTTGATATTAATGCCGCTCAATTACCAGAGCCTGTTCTTTTACCCAGTGCTTGTACTGGGGCTGATCGCATCGTTAGTGATAATGAAATATGACAGCAACAAGATAAAGCAGATGAGGATAGCCAAGGAGATAGGGCAGGATAAGTGATATGGCTGCGGACTGGCGTATCCACACACTGCAAGCATTAATTTTGTAGGCAGGAATTTTGCTAATGTCTAAATACGTTTCTCTTGTAATATAAGTACGCATTTTTGAATTTGGTGTTTAACTTGCCGAAACCTATGTATAGATCACGCAGCGTAAAGAAAGTCAACAGGATAACAGCTAAGAAGAGGAATGTAGTACATTACAGGGCAGCCAAAACTTCGCAGCCGCATTGCGCAATATGCAGCGCAGAACTCAATGGCATAAGCACAAAGGGCGGGAAATCTCGCAGAAGCAACAGCAGACTTTTTGGCGGGGTGCTTTGCGCAAGATGCACTGCAGACGTAATAACGCTTGGAAGCAGGGTAGAGCAGGGCGACATGAAACTTAATGATATAGGAATGAGGCAGCGTAAGTATGTGCTGCAGCTAGTCGCCCACTGAGCGGGGGATTTTGATGATACGGATCTGTCTGGCTGGTTTGAGCGGTAGCGGTAAGACGACACTAGGGGAGATGCTGGCCGAAGAGCTCAACATAGAGCACATACAGAAATCCTACAAGGACGTCACAAAGGACGAGAAGGACCTGCTGCACATGCAGAAAGTAGTGACCAAGACCTACGAGAAGGATTTTGACAAGCAGGTCATAAGCATGGCCAGGGGCAAGAACTGCGTGATAAGCACGTGGCTGTGCGCCTGGTTCATAAAGGACGCCACGCTAAGGGTGTGGCTGAACGCAAGCAGGAAAGAGAGGGCAATAAGGCTTATGAAGCTAAAACAGAAGGGCAGGACATTCATACAGACATATCTGAACGAGAAGGACGTGGGCAACGTGAAAAGATGGCAGAAGGTCTATGGCATGGATTTGAAGGATCACTCCATATTTGACATAGAGCTCAACACCGAGAATTTCACGCCGCAGGAGATGGTGGAGATAATATCCATGATCGCGCTTGCCAGGGATAAGAAGAAGTTTGCTTAGGTGTTAATATGTTGTTAGAAGTAGGCAGGGTTTGCATAAAGAAGTATGGAAGGGATGCGGGCAAGCGTGCAGTGATAACAAAGCTGCGCGAGGACGGCTTCGTTGACGTTGTTACGGCCGCAAGGCCAAAGGACAGGCGCTGCAATCCGAGGCATCTGGAATTCCTGAATGAAAAAGTGGACGCCAAGGACAAGGCAATGGTAAACAAGGCGCTCGAACTGGAGGAGAAGGAGCCGCATCCAGCGCCAAAGCAGAAGCCCGCAAAGAAGTGAAAGTGCAACGGCTGGTCTGCTTAGATTTATTTGACCTTATTCTGAATGCTTGTGGAGCGGCCAGCTTGAGCTTTTTGCCATCAGATGGTGCCTGTACTCTTCTCCTTGTCAGGTTTCTTGCTTACTTCCACGGCGTGCTCCTTCACCGCATTGCGCTGGGCCAGGTAAACTGACAGCTTCTGCTCCTCTGTGGAAAGCTGATTCTGCGCCATTCTGAGCTGTTTTCTGGCCTTGGCAACGTAGTCATGCATTTCCGTTACGGACTTTTCAAGCGTTTGCATATCATCCTTGCTAAGCGATATGGCGCCCTTTCTTGCCTCTTCTAGCTTCTTAGACCTGGACTGCTCCTCATTGCCTGCCATCTTTACCTGTATGCTAAGAGTTGCAACCTCAAAGGCAGCATACGACGTAGGCAGCAATGCGCTGACATAATCGCTCAGTGCCTTGCTCATGTCTGTAGGCCTTATTGACTTGTGCAGCATCGTAGGCGTCTTGTCTGCCTTGTTGACGTCCCATTCGTATACGGGCCATCCCACGCCCTTGTTCTTATCTATAAACGTTTGTATGAGCGTGTAATTTATTGCTGCGGCATCCTCCCTGCTCCTGCCATTGTAGTCAGGGTAGTTGGCTAATATCTCGTCCAGAACCATCTGGGAACGCGGATCCGGCCCGACTGCCACGCTCTCATCATACCTTAGCCTTGTGAAACTAGCTACGGGCGCTGCTACAAGCTCTACCGATTCCTCCATGTGGTCTGCGTCCTTTACCTTCAAGGTAGGCTTTGGCGTGTAATCTATCCCAAGTTCGGTCTCGAAAGACTTAACCTGCCCTCCTGAATTCACCGATACAAGAAGCATGGCGTGGCGTCCTTCAGGGGGCTGGCCAAATATGGATGCTTCCTTGTTCGCTTCGCTTTTAAGCTCGTTTGATACGGCATGCAGACCTGCGTTTACATCCGATATGTGATCCTCCAAATCGTCATTCGGGTACTTTGCAAGCACTTCCTGCAGCACCTTTATGCCCTCCGTGGCGACATACAAGTCACCGGCCATCTGGACTATCACGTTAGTGTTGCCTATCTGGACTATCTTCTTGAAATCCTCTTGGTAATCGTCTAGCCATATGGATACTTTGCTGTCAGCAGCTATGACTCTGCCATCTTTGTAAGCAACATTCGAAATAGTAGTCATGCAATTCTACCTCAAATTATCTATCCTGCTTAAGGTATTTAAATTGCTCGTATTAGCGGATTTGGCGCAAATCTGTCATTTCTTCGGCTTGGAAAGGCCTGAAAGCATACGCATAGCCTCAGGAAAGCTGCGCTTTCCGTTTAGGCCCTCATACGCGAAGTTCAAATCCGCACCTTTTTGGATCAGCAGCTCGGCAATTTTGGGGTGGCCCATGAATGCAGCCCACATCAGGGCGCTTTGGCCCGTCTTGTCCTTGCAGTTAACGTCAGCGCCCATATCTATCAACAATCTTGCGCTTTCGAGATTCCCGTAAGCAACGGACGAAATGAATGCGGTGTTCAGCAGGTTGGCTATGTGCCAGCGTATGCCTATTCTCGGGCCGATTTTGGCTGAGACGCTGAAGCCATCTTTCGTCCTGGTGAACTTGCCTGAAAGCCCGTAGTTTTCCTCATGCTTCAGCTTTGCATCCCCCAATCTTAGATTGCAGGAGAATTTTATCTCGCCGAACTTGACAAGCATTTGCTCCGCCTTTGCGTACGGCACGGCTTCGATGTCCGAATAGTCCGATGGGAAGAACGGCTGCGATGTCAATACACCGGACGATTGGCTGCCGTTGAATGAGAGATCGCTGCAGATTACCTTCCACTCAACCATCCTAGTCACGCAGGAATTTACGAAAACGTTGAATATGCGCTCCATTGCTGATTCTATGTCGGCGCCATTACTGAACGATATGGAGCTTATCCAATACGAGCCGAAATCCTCGTATGTTTCCATCGGCTTGAAAACTGCACCATTGTCTATTAACATGCGGGCGAATTCGAGGTGGCCGTTTGATGTTGCTATACAGAGCGCGGTCCATCCCTTCCGATCCCTTGCGTTGACGTCAGCCTTAGCGCCGATGATGAGCTTGCCTATGTCCATGCTGCCTTCGTACGCTGCCCGCATTAGCGCGGTGCCGCCGCCTATGTCATCGGAGTCGGGATCCGCACCCTTTTTAAGAAGCAGTTTCACCAGCGCGGCATGCCCGCCTTTTGATGCCTTCATCAATGGAGTTTCTCCAATCGCATTGGCATAATTCACATTTGCGCCTTGGGTGATCTCCTTGTTGGCCTCTGCGATATCTCCATTTATTATGGCGCTTATCAGCGGCGTGCTGCGGTCTGAATTCCTTGAACCTGGCTTCAATCCGTCCCTCTTCATATACGGAAAACCCTCGCTGGCTTTGCCATCGCTTGATTGTGCAGACATGCTATCCAAGACCTAACAATCGGGCCGTCAGGCCATGATCGTCGCTGCTTCAGGCGCTTTTAATGAGTACTGCGGTTTGCTGCATAGGCATCCCTCCTGCTGGCACAGATCCGAATAATGAGTCGGGCCTTCATCGAAGTGCCATAGCGCATTTTCGTATTCTGTGACATGATGCCCGCATTTCTGGCAGGCGTGTAGATCCATCTTGGTCACCTATATTATTTGAATCTCAATAAAGGTTTTTATCGCTATCTATTTGGCGCATCCATTGGAAAATCAGCGAGGCGGTAAAGGCCGTTCTAGTAAGGCTATCGGGACTTTTGAGACAGGTATTCCAGCGCATTTCTTAGCACCTTTTCCTTGCTTATCGGCTCGGACAGTATGTTGAACAATTCGTGGAAATCGACCTTTTTCTCAAATTTGGCCTCCTTCAACCTTGCACCCAAGATGCTTATGCCAAGTTCTTTTATGGGAAGTTCGCCCATCCTACCCTCCCTGAGCTCTTCTATCTCCCTTTCGACCTCGGGATTCTTCATGCCGGACGAGTCTATGTCTAGGAATGCGCTCTGGGCGTACTTCATGCTAAGCGTCCTGAATGGCATGTCGCCTGTGGAGAAACCTTCGCGCATCGAACCTTCGAAGTAGATTTTTATTATGGGCTTCTCTTGCGACGAACCTAGTATTGAATCTATTTCTGCCTCTGCAGCAGCGACAACGTCTTTTGGCGTCGCATCCTCTGTTTTTATGTGCTTGACCACGAATGGCCTGGAATGTATGTGCTCAAATGAGTATGCACCGGTATTCGTGTCGAATATTATGAATCCCTTGCTCTCCTGCTCTCCTTCCTTGAGCTGTGTCAGCACAGTGCTGCCCGGTATCAGCAGCTTCTTTGAATGCACCTCCGCCTCCACCCTGCTGTGGATGTGGCCGTTGACGTACAAATCGAAACCCCCAGGCAGGTCATCGTAGTGTATGAAATCCTTGCTGAATGGGAGAAGCTCGTATGTGGACTGGTGGAACATGAATATGTTGAAGGCGCCTTGGACCGGGGCAGGATTCAGCTGTGTGAGGCGCTCTTTTACCCTATCCTCTGAAAGGCCGCCGAGGCCGAACACAGCGACGCTCTCATCGCCTTTCCTGATAGTCGTGGTTGCCTCACTGCTATCAACCAGAAGCCCTGCCAAGCTAAGCAGCTCAAGGGCATTTTCCTTTCCCTCAGCAGTCCTTTCGTGTGTGCCAGGTATCGCCACTATTGGGGCATTTGTGTAGGCCTTGCTTTCCCGTGATGGACCGCTTGCGAATCCTTCTACCGCAGCGCCCCATTTTTTGTGGGATATGTCCCTGAATATGTTTATCGCTTGTGCTATCGTCTCTGGTTTTGGCGCTCGCTTGTCGAACACGTCGCCCGGTATCAGCAATGCATCCGCCATGGCTGATGCCCTCTCCAGAGCTTCCCTTGCCTGCGCGTATGCGTCTTCCGAAAACCTGTCGTAACCCAGGTGGAGATCCGATACTATGGCTATCTTCATCGTGCTTCACTTTCTTCCTTTGGCCTTCCGTATTATGCTCTCGTTGAACTGGTCAACGAATTCTTGGGCATTTTCTATGTTGCTGCCATAAGCCCCGGCCGCGCATGGATGCCCGCCGCCGGATCCGGATATAATCGGCGCAAGTTCCTGGAGCAAGCGCCCGAGATGTATGCCGTACATCCTGTCCAGGGTGGGGCGAAGCCTTGCCGAGAATGATACCTCCTTGCCGCCGCCGGATTGGAAAAGCGCGACATCGGCGCCTATCCTTATCGCATTATCCGCCACTACGTTGGCCTTGCCATGCGCCACTCCGAAAACGAAAAGAAGCCCGGAACGCACCACGACTGTGCCGCCCATCAGGTCTTCTATTATATCGGCCCTCGTTTCTGGGTCAGCTATGTGCCGGATGCTATCGAGCAGGTCTTGGTAATCCGTCCGGGCAAGGCGCAGTAGCTCCCCTATCTGTATGAAAGTCTGTGCAGTGGCGTTCTTCAGTTCGGCAGAGTCCGATATTATGCCTGCCAGTAGCAGCTTGGCGATGCGCGGGTCGGTCTTTGTGTTGAGCCTCTTCAGCAGCTCGTACATTATGCTCGCCGTGGAGTTGTAGCCCTCGTCATTGAATACGGTTACGTTATCAGCGTTTATTTCGGACAGGGCGTGGTGGTCTATTACTATTATCTGGCCTTTGAACTCCTCCAGCCTTTGCTTGAAACCGCTGCATTCCGAGAAGTTGTTCGCATCCAGAAGTATTACGACCTCGGCATCCTGAGGGAATTTGTTTTCTATTGCTACTGAGCCATAACCGAAACGCTTCATTACGCGCAATGCAGTGGAAGACGGCTGATCCGGTGTAGCCAGGATAGGATATTCAAAGAATCGGGATAGTGCTATTACAGACGACATAGAGTCTATGTCTGCCCTTGAATGGCATGTAAGCATCACCATGTTGCGCTTGTACCTCCAGAGGAGCGCGGCGAGCTCTTCTATGCTATTTATCGTTATCATCAGAACATCAGAACGGCTGCTTTCCTGCCATCTTAAGCTCATTTGTTATCTCCGTCCTAAGCGATTGTTCCTTCTTTGAAAGCTCGTCGTACTGCTTGTTGAGTATGGTTAAGCGCATCTCTGTGGATTCGTGCTTCTCCTTTATGTCCTTAAGCGCTGCCTCCTTGGTAGACTCCACTATGGCACCCCCTATTGCGTAGAACACCTTGCCGGTTGATTTCTCTATGGAATCCATCGCTTCCTTGAGCTCGAGCTTCTGGCCCGAGAACTGCTCCCTCTGCACCGTAATTGCCTGCAATTGCTCCTGTATCATCTGATAGTCCCTGGTAATCTTCTCCAGCTGCTCTTTTTCCATAGAAATCACTCTAAAGCGTAACTGCTCATCTATCTATCTCAGCGAGTACCAGGTCAAGGCTGCCCATTATCGAGAATATGTCTGCAAACTTTACCCCGTCGCACAGCTTGGAAAGCACTGAAAGGTTTACGAAAGTAGGGGACCTCAGGGATATCCTGTATGGCTTCTGCTTGTCAGGTATCATGTATATCAGGCCCTCGCCCCTGGGCAGCTCCCTCCTCGTTATTATCGTATCGGGCTTTGCAGCGGGCCCTATCAGCTTTATCGGGGCCCCGACAACATCCGCATCGTCCGGCATCATAGAAAGGCACTGGCGTATTATCTTCGTGCTTTGCAGTATCTCTTCGAACCTGACCTTGTACCTGTCGAACGAATCGCCGTTGTACTTGACGGGTACGTCGAATTTGAGCTTATCGTAAACATAGTATGGTTGGGACCTCCTTACGTCTTCCTTTACCCCTGATGCCCTGAGCACAGGGCCGGACACGCCGTAGTTTATGGCATCCTCCTTGCTCAGGACGCCTATTCCCTTCGTCCTCTCTAGGAAGATCTCGTTCTTATCCAGTATCTCTATGTATTCCGGCATTGTCTTTTCTATGTAGTCTATCAATGCGAGTGAGCGCTCCTTGAAGTCTTTTGGCAGCGGCTGGTAAAGGCCGCCCAGCCTCATGTTTACATAGAACATCCTGCTTCCGGCGACATCCTCAAGGAGCTTTATCACCTTTGATCTGTCCCTGAACGCCCACATGAACGTAGTGAACATCTGCCCAAGGTCGCTTGCCAATGTGCCCATCCAGAGCAGGTGGCTTGCGATTCTTTGAAATTCTAGCAGTATGACGCGGGCGTATTGCGCGCCTTCCTTCACCGGTATGCCCATAGCCTGTTCAACTGCTGCAACGTATAGCTCGTCCCACGATAGGGGCGCTATATAATCAAGCTTTTCCATGTATGACGGATTCTGCATATACATCCTGGTCTCGCAAAGCTTCTCTACGCCCCTGTGGAGGAAGCCTATGTGCGGTTCAACCAATTTTACCGTATCGCCGTCGACGTCGACTACGAGGCGCAGCACTCCGTGAGTGCTCGGGTGCACAGGTCCAACATTTATTCGAACTACAGCCATTAAACAGCCTTCTTGTATTCCTTGCCCCATACGAAGCTCTTCCGAAGCGGGAACTCAACGCCATTCCACTCCTCAAGCAGAAGGCGCTTTATCTTCCTGCCGTTGATCTTTATGCCGAACATCTCGCACAGTTCGCGCTCGTACCAGTCTGCGGCATTGTATAAGTGTATGATTGTGTCTATTTCGGGCTCGTTTGGATCAAGTTTGACTTTTAGCACCTCCATCTGCTTCGTTGAGGTGTTGTAAAGAACGTACACTACCTCCAAGTGCGTGACATAGTCGACGGCGGTTATCTTGTTTAGATAATCAAACCCTCGCTCCTTCATGTCTTTGCATGTTTTCACTAACGCTTCTTTCGTTATTTCCTGCAACCTTACCACTTATTTTATCTTGCAACTTCATGAGCGCCCCGAATAGGTTTTCCGGTTTCGGAGGACAGCCGCATGCGTACACATCAACCGGCAGCACCTGGTCTATGCCCTGTATTATGTTGTAGCTCTCCCACCACGGGCCGCCTGCAGTAGCGCACTCCCCGTATGCCACCACATATTTTGGGGAGGCCATCTGCTCATAAAGGCGCTTTATCCTGGGGACCATTGACTTTGTGACCCAGCCTGCCACTATCATGACATCGCACTGCCTTGGGGTGCCCCTGAACAACAGGTATCCCTTGCGCTCCGCGTCTATCCTTTCCGCGCCGAAGTCCATCAATTCTATGGCACAGCAGGCAAGCCCGAACTGCAGAGGCCAAAGGGAGTTTGTGCGGCCCCACGTTATAACGTCCTTTACCAGCGGAGCCATCTTTGACAGGTCGCTCAGCTTTGCGAACACAGCGTTCACGGGCGTCTTGGGCTCGCCTTCCTTCTCCGACTCTGTCAGCAGTTTTGTCATCTCCTTTTCGGCATTCATGAACTGCTCGACAGTGTATGGGGCGTTTGGCACTTTGCGCGATAGATACTCGGCGGGCACTTCATCTTCAGACATTTGGATCACTTATGAATTTATATGAGATAAGTCCAAAAAGCATCGCAACTACCACCATGCCCACCATTTCAAGGCCGGAGTAGTAGCTGACGGACCTGGCAACGGACGCCCATAGGAGCACGACCACTGAGATTATCTCGAATGGCAGGAACATGGCGAAGATAGGCAGGTATTCCACCTGGACCACCAACCCCTCGCCTATGGTCTCTTCTGCACTTTCGTAGGGTGCGTTCTTTACCTTGTTCTTCGGGACCCTGCGCCTTAGCGATATTGATGTCAGCAGGAGAGAGTACGGGATGAAAAGCGCCATGCCTATGAATATTAGTAATGCCAGATAATTGTAAAACATCCTTGCACCACCTAAATATGTCGTTGAATCTTTATATTAATTGCCGTTCGCGGTTGGTCGTCGACTTCGTTATTTGGGAATGTGTACATATAGGGCGCTATGCCCCTCAAATGCGCTGATTTATACGGCGTTGAATCTTTATAATAATTGTTGCACTAACTTAAACTGATATGCCAAGAGTTGTTTGGAGCATATACTTTGGCTATTGCGGTTTTCGGATGCTTTTTGTCTACTCGAGCGAGGACGCAGTGTCCATTGGGGCAGCCGATGAGCTCAAGAGCATGCTCAACATGGAGCATGATATGGAGATAGATGGGAATATGCACTTTAGGCAGGGCGATGGCCTGGAGATGCTCGGGGTAGGGACAAGGCTCGTTGATGCGGATTACGTAGAGAGGCTGGTAAAGACCGATTTCATAGTATTCCTGAGCAAACACAGCAGCGCGGCAGGGGTGCCTGCCTTCACGGTGCATTCCGAAGGCAACTGGAGCGATGCTGCGGCATTGGGCGGGGCCGCTAAAGAGCTAAGCGTTGCCGCGCCGGTGCAGATGAAGGGATTTTTGGCCGCCTTGCATGCGGCTGCCTCTGA
Organism: Microcaldota archaeon; assembly: GCA_021818545.1. Classification (GTDB taxonomy): domain Archaea; phylum Micrarchaeota; class Micrarchaeia; order Micrarchaeales; family Micrarchaeaceae; genus JAKATK01. The sequence continues at coordinate 133,264 of JAKATX010000013.1, read as the reverse complement.
AGCGAAGGTGGATGTGCAGGTCGTGTATGAAGCCACACACCATGGGCCCCTGCTGAAAACGCCGTCCTTCTTCGCGGAGCTTGGCGGCAATGTTGAAACAACGCAGGACACGCGCTTAATCGGGGTACTCGCCGAAGCCGCGGAAAGATTCACGCACCCGGAAGGCGATACCATGGATTATGACAAAATCGCAGTGTACATTGGCGGCATGCATTATGCGAGGCGCGCAACGGAACTCGCATTGAATAAAGACTATGCCTCGGCGCACATAATGCCAAAACATTACGTTGATAACGTTGAGTTATTGGAACAGGCGTTTTCCAGATCGTCAGTTAAGCCCGAAATCGCCCTCATAGAGTGGAAAAGCATAAATGCTGATAAGAGGAATAAGGTACTACGAAAGCTCGAGGATATGGGTCTTGACCATGAGAGGGTATAATCCCGCTTACTTACTCATCGCGATTATAGCAATAACAGCCCTGTCGGCCCAAGCAGGTGCAGCATACTGGTTCCAGAGCGGCGCCAGAGGCTCTGACAAAGCGTATTATAACACCGGCGCCAGCGCACAGATAGAGACCATTGCCCCACAGAACCTGACTATAGGGTCATTTGGATTCTGGGTGGGGGAAACCATATCCAACAATGCGTTCATACAGGTTGGATATGTGATACCTAACCAGAGCGGCTATTATCCGACAAACTGCACTGTAGGCCCTAATGATACGGCTACCTGCGCCAAAGGCATTTACTTGTCCGAGGGAACGCCGTCGTGGTTTTGGGAGTACTTCCCAAGCAGCGGCAATAGGACCGCTTTCTACGGCGGTTATGGTCCTGCCGGTTCGGCAGGGAAGAATGGCACATTCAACACATACTCGTTCCAAGCCGACGGCAACACATGGAATGTTTACTTCAACCAGCAGCTCATAGGCAGCGTCGACCTCGGCGTGCCTGGGTCCGGGGGGAATGCGCCGGAAGCGATAGCGGAGTACGCGGACACCAACACAAACGCCACATTCATGAAGGAGGTGCAGTTCAAGAATGTGCAATTTAGGTCAGGCGGACAGTTCTTGCCCATGTCTGCGGGATACGCTTACATAAGTTACGGAAAGGGCAGCCAGACAGAACTGAAGAATCTTTATGGCGTGGCGGAGGTTGGGCAGTACGTCAACAACTTTAAGGTAGGATCAAACATCAACGTGCCTCCTGACTCAATGCAGCTATGGGGACTCGGATATTATTTAAACGTCTCTTCCAGCGTGGCCAACACGAGCAGTTCGGGCAAATACGATGCATACTCAAACGTGCAGCTACGAATGCCGCGCATCGCCAATGTATCGCCCGGGGTTAGGGAGGTCTTTGAAGGATGGAGAGGCAGTGGCTCCGGTTCATACACTGGCAATTCCACATCGATAACGGTAAGCATGTACAGCAACATAAGTGAGACGGTGATATGGCAGAAGCAGTATATGCTCAACATCATCTCAGAATACGGGAGCGTGCTGAACGTGCCAGGCGGGACTTGGTACAACGCAGGGTCGGTTGCAAGATTCTCTGTGAACCAGACGGTCCTGCCCATAAGTTATGGTTCGCGCGCAATGTTTGAGGGATGGAGCACGAACGAGAGCTCTGCTAATGGGATGACAGCGATTAATGGACCGACCAATGTTACCGCTTATTGGGTGACCCAGTACCTGGTTAATGCGACAAGCGTTTATGGTAATACGTTAGGATCTGGATGGTACAACGCCAACAGCCTGGCGGCCGTAAGCGTGGACACGCTGACAATACCGATAAACAACGAAAGCAGGATGGAATTCATAGGTTGGAGCAATGGAGACGGCGGTGCACTCTTGAATGTACTGGTAAGCGGCCCGGTGTTCATACACGCTAATTATGCGGAGCAATATCTTGTCAACTTCACTGCAACAGACGCCTATGGGAATGCCATAACGCCGGACTATGTGGTGGTATCGAACCAAGTGATATATGGCCCCTCATTCCTTTATGGAAATACGCAGTATGAGCTGCAGTATGCAGGGTTTGATGGCGCGCGGATGGGCGTAAACAGGACATTTAGCATAAGCGGGCCGATGTCCATAAACTCACAGTTGCCTGTTTACAAAGTCAATATAACAACGGAGAGCTGGCTCGGGCAGCCCGTGAATGCCAGCATAAATCTGACGTTCTCAAATGGCACGGTGCTGAGATCGTACTTGGGCCCCACAGGCAACCGCCAGTTCGGCGAGGTGCCGTATGGCTCGATAAGCGGCAGCATGGAATACTTTTTTGTAACGGAGAAGGTTGATCTAAGGAACGGGGAGAACCTGAAGCTTAATTTCATAACGCCCGGCGCCATAGGTGCAATAGTGGTAGCGCTCTTTGCGATAGGGCTCTCCATTAGGGCGTTGATCAAGATAGAGAAGGAGCATGAAAATGAGGCGAGCACCAAGAAGAAGTGATAACATAGATGCGTACAGTCTTTTCCTCGAAAAGTACAGGGAGTTCACCGAGATACAGAAAAAGGCCATCCCGATAATAGAAGCAGGGAGCAATGCGATTATTATAGCCCCGACAGGGGCCGGCAAGACGGAGGCGGCGGTCCTGCCATTGCTTAAGCATATCTGCCAATCAGCCGATAAGGGGGACAGGCCAGCAGGCATATGCGTACTGTACATAACGCCGTTGAGGGCGCTCAACAGGGATATGATAGGCAGGCTTGAGAGTATGTGCAGGGCATTGGACATAAGCATAGCCGTAAGGCACGGAGACACAACGCAAAGCGAAAGAAGCAGGCAGGCCAGGAATGCGCCGCAGCTCCTGATAACCACGCCCGAAACGCTGCAGAGCATACTGCCGACAAAGTACTTGGGCATGGCATTGAAGAACCTGGGGGCGGTGGTGATCGACGAGATACATGAGCTTTATCATAACAAAAGGGGTGCCCAGCTCTCGCTTGCACTGGAAAGGCTGGAGCGCTTCTCTCCTGGCTTCCAGAGGATAGGTATAAGCGCAACCGTAAGCGACAGCGAAGTTATAGGTCGTTTCCTATGCGGCAAACGCAGATGCGAAGCTGCAATCTCAGGTGCGCAGAAGAGCATGAGGATAATGGTCACTTTGCCGAAGCACCATGAGATGAAGCTTGACTCGGTTGCTGACCGATTCGGTCTTGACAATGAAGCCCTAGCCAGGCTTGGAACCATTGCGGATTGCGTATCCAAATACAATTCCGTGCTCATCTTCGCAAATACGAGGCAGATAGTAGAGGCCCTGGGCAGCAGGCTGCTTTACATCAATTCAGTGAGGGGCTTTGGAGGCATTGGGGTGCACCACAGCTCGCTCGACAGGGATGGCAGGATAGAAATAGAAGACTCGTTCAAGCGTGGCGAACTCAAGAGCATAATAGCAACCAGTTCGCTAGAGCTGGGCATAGACATAGGCAAGATAGACATGGTGATCCAGTATGGATCCCCGAGGCAGGCTCTCAGGCTGGTGCAGAGGGTCGGGAGGAGTGGGCACTCCGAACGCAGGACGGCCGAAGGCATCGTAGTAAGCACCAGCATAATTGACGCGATAGAGGCGGTTTCAGTTTCCGCTAATGCGGTCTCCGGGAAACTTGAGGGATTCAATATACAGAAGAACGCACTTGATGTACTAGCGAACCAGATATGCGGAATCGCCCTTGATTGCGGATCTTTGGGCCTAGAATGCACGATGGACTCTGTTGCCAAATCGGTAAGGATGTCAAATGCCTATGAGACACTGGGCGATGAGGACCTGGAATCGCTGTTCAAGTTCATGGCGCAGCAGCACATGGTCAGGATTGACGGCAATATTATAATTGGCAGTCCCAGGACCAGAATGTTTTATTACGACCATCTTAGCGTTATACAGGACACAAAGAGGTACATTGTCAGGAACATGCTGGACAACAGGATAATATCGTCGCTGGACGACAAGTTCGTATCCGGATCAATAGATGAAGGCAGCGTATTCATAACGAAGGGTTTGCCATGGCGTGTTATCAGTATAGAAGAGGATACTGTCATGGTAGAACCGAGTGGCGATTTTGAGGCCGCGATACCGGACTGGAGCGGCGAGGACATACCAGTAAGCGGACTTGTCGCAGGCGGGGTGGCGAGCATAATAGACAGGCCTTCTGCCACCGCAGTGGCGGGAATCGCGGATCCGCAAACCGGGGCTGCAATTTCGGAGTTCGTCCACAAGCAGCAAAAGTACTGGAGACCTGACGGCAATGTAGTGATAGAGCGCAGCGGAGATTACACCGCCATATATACGTGGCTGGGCACCTTGGCCAACGATGCGCTGTCAAAACTCATATCGCATCACGTGACCCTTAGGCTCGGGCACAGCATAAACATCAAGACGTCGCCGTACGTAATATTCATTGAACTTGGAGCAGAATCCAAAATCGATTTGGAGCACATGCTTTCATCGCTCACGCCTGGGAACATAGAGCATGTACTGGCTACAGTAGCACAGGAGACGGAACTCTTCAGGTACAAATTTATTGCAGTGGCCAAGCTTTTCGGCGTAATCGACAGGGAAGCCATGGTCTCGAAGTCTTTGGTAAAAAGGATGATGAAGCTGCTCAAGGATTCCCCGATATATAAGGAGACAGAGAGAGAACTCATGAAGAATTACTTTGATATAGACGGACTCAGGGCGTTTCTTACCTCAATGGCGAGCGGAAAAATAGGTATCCGGCTGCTTGACCTGCCGCGCATGTCAAACCTGACAGAAGCGATAATAAGCTCAGCGTATTACACGAAGGAGTTGGTACTGCCACTAACGCCTGACAGCGAGATAATAAAATCTTTTGCCGGATCCATACTCTCCAAGAGCATAAAACTGCAGTGCACATATTGCGGTTTCTCCTTTAGCAGGAATGTTGCGGACATAAAGGATTACACGAAGATTGCCTGCCCTTCATGCAAAAGCCCTATGATAACAGGGTACGACGAGGCTTATGATGCGATCATAAAGAAGCGGGCTGCTGGGAAGAGGCTCACTGCAGGGGAAAGCGCTGTGCTCCGCGATGCGCTGAAGGAGGCGAGCTTATTTGAATCGTATGGAGGCAAGGCAGCGGTTGCACTGTCTACATACGGTGTCGGGGTGAAGGGGGCCGCACGCGCGCTTATGATGCTGAGGAGGGATGAAAGGCTCTTTTACATAGACCTTCTTGAACTGCAACGCAATTTCATACGCACAAAGAAATATTGGGCAGTGTGATCGATTCGGGATAAACTTTTGGCATGCGTCGTAAACTATTTATATCTACTTCACCATCTATCTGCAACTCAATTTTTATCAGTGTTTTGATGTATGTATCTAGCGCAGTCGTAAGGAAGATTCTCAAGGAAGCCGGTGCAGAGCGGATAAGCAACGAAGCAGTTGCGGAGCTGCAGAAGTATACGAATAAACTGGCTTTTGAGACTGCCGCCAAGGCCGTGAAGCTTTCAAAACACGCCAAAAGGAAGACTGTGGGAGCATCTGATGTCAAACTGGCCATGCGGGAATGAGATCCCGGTTGGTCGGCTATACTGGCACTCCGAGTAGCTTCAATATTATTATGGTGCCGACTCCTGGCAAGCCAAATATTGCAGTAGGTATTAGCGTTGTAACTCCTACGTTTATTCCCATGTTGAATAGGTAGTTAAGCAGCAACATCGCGATTACGCCTGCTATGCTGTTTACTATTATGCCGACAACTAGCTTGAGTACCATGCTGCTAAGCTTGAATACTATGAAAAGAACGGCAGCTATGAGCGCTACCACTATAACTTCGCCTAAAATCCCGCCGGCCAGAATATCCAACATCATGAAATCACTCTTAATCTTAAGCTCTAAATATTTAATAGCCTTATGAATAAGAGGTGGCAGGTGGGCAGCCTACCGAAAGGAGGAAGCTCCCCTCATACAGAGTGCGAAGGGTTCAAGGCCCTATTCGGAACAGAAACGACACCAGAACGGCACATGTGCGATGACGCGACGAGCGTGCCGCAATGGATTAAACGCGCCGATGCAAGCACGATGAGTATGCAAGGCTTTAAGCCGCTCAGTCTAATGCTGCCTAAAACAGAAAGGGGGCTACGGCCTGCCACTATTATTGCTTAACGTAGGCCATGGCCTTTGTGAGGACTTGCTGCGGCACCTTTGGCAGTCCGGTTGCAAGAACCCTATATGATTTGGATTCATAACCAAAGAAGTTCATAGATGCGAATGGAGCCACCAGTGCGTATACGCTAAGCTCGTCCGCATTTATCCCGAACGACTCGACCGCTAGGGCAGCTATAGGATCCACATGGCTCACGCCAACTATGACACCATTCTCTTTTGAAACGTCGGAAGCGAAAGAAGCGACACGCTTCTTTATTGATTCCCAATTTTCGACGCTCTTCGCCTCCTCTTCCGACATGTTGAAGCGCCAGGCTCCGAGAAGGGCGGGCTTCCCCTCAATCAGGCCCCATCCGCGCTCCTTCAGCCGCTTGTCGAGCACTATGTCCATCCCTAACTCTTTGGCAAGTATGCCTGCCGTTTGCTTTGCCCTGTACGTAGTGCTTGAGTATATCTTGGATACCTTGAAATTGCGCTTCAACTCCTTTGCAGTGGCTTCGGCCTGGGAGACGCCCAGCTCGGTCAGCGGATATTTGTCCTCCGAATCGCTGAGGAAGCTTTCCTTATTTGTCATGCTCTGGCCATGCCTTATCAGTATTAGTAACGTCACATACATCATCTCGTTTATTCTAGCAGTGAAGCGCTCCTGCTTGCTATCTGGCTGTTCACCAGCGTCAGGAAGTCGTCCAGTTTGACATCGTGCTTCTGCTTACCGGACCTATCCCTTATGGTGAGAGTGTTCGCCTCAACCTCCTTCTTGCCTATTACGACCATGTACGGCGCTTTCTGCAGCTGTGCATCCCGTATCTTGTACTCCAGGGTGCGATCGCTGATATCCAGGTCAACGCGAAGCTTCATTGCCTTTAGTTTGCTGTAGACGCTCTTCGCATAATCATTCGCCTGCTCTGATATTGATATTATTACTGCATGGGTTGGCGACAGCCATATTGGAAGCTTGCCCTGATAGTGCTCTATCATCACTCCTATGAAACGCTCAAGGCTGCCAAGTACGGCCCTGTGTATTATCACAGGCATGTGCTCCCTCCCGTCCTCACCTATGTATGAGAGCCCGAACTTTAGCGGCATCTGATAGTCCAATTGTATCGTGGCGCATTGCCATGACCTGCCCTGCGAGTCGAATATGTCGAAGTCTATTTTGGGGGCGTAGAAGGACCCCTCCTTCTCCTTGATGTCATACTTCATGCCGTGTGATTCCAGCGCGTTCCTCAATTGCAGCGTGGCCTTCTCCCAGATCGCGTCTTCGCCCGCGTGATCGTCGGGCATCGTGGAGAGCTTAGCTGCGAAGCTAAGGCCGAAAGTGCCATACACTTCCTTTATCATGCGAAGAATTGAATCCAACTCCTGGCTTATCTGGTCCTCCCTCAAGAATATGTGGCCGTCGTCTTGGGTAAGCTCCTTCACCCTGAAAAGGCCGGTGGCGACACCACTGAGCTCGCTCCTGTATACCTTATCGAATATCGCAGTGCGGAATGGAAGCTCCCTGTAGCTCCACTTTCTGGACTTGTATACCAGTATCGTAGAGGGGCAGTTCATGGGCTTCAATCCTACCTCGCCGAACTGGGACTCGAATGCGAACATGTTGTCTTTGTAATGCTCGTCATGACCGCTCATGTGCCAGAGCGCGACGTTGGCCAAGCTAGGCGTGCTTATCTCTTCGAAATCATACTGCGCCTCCTTTTCCCTGATGAACTCCACCAGTTGCTTATAGATTGTATAGCCTCTGGGGTGCCAGTACACCATGGCTGGGGAGACGGCTTGGAAACTGAAGAGATTCAGTTTCTCGCCTATGGTCCTATGATCACTTTCCGGCAGCCCCGACCAGTCGCTCTTTGTGACTATGGAAGTGTCGACCTTTTGGTGCGCGGGCTTGCTTTGCGATTTGGATGCCGGAGCGGCACCGTATGACCGTGACAGCTCTGCAAGCGGATGGCCCTTTATGTTTACGCTTAGCTTCTTGTTCCACCCGAACGGAGCCTTTGTGGAAGAAACCTTGGCTGCGGCCTTCTCCTGCATTAGGGCGATAATTCGCATGGCCTCCTTTGGTTCGCAGAGGTTGTTGCTTAAGTGCGCGAAAGGATACACGACAAGCCTCTCTTTCTTGTTCTTCTCCATGAATGCCATGACATCCTTTATCGCCTGCTCCGCGGTGGAATCCGTATCCCCGCTCTCAACGCTGACCAGAAGCGCGACGGCATCATCAACTGAAATCTTCTTTTCATCGCTCTGCTCGTAGACCTTTGCTTCTGGCTTTATGAGTTCGTACGTTATATTATCAACGTCAAGCTGCAAAATCTTCATTACATCAACTACGAGAATAAATGGGCATAATCAAGGATTTATAGGTTGTGTCTGCTTTGCGTGGAATTAGGATGTATACATAATAGTAGAGGCATAAACCTGCAAACGCTTATATAGATTGGTGTGAAAAACTTTCTTGGATATTCTGAAGGTGTATTTTTGGGAAGCATCCCACGAAAGTGGAAGAAAAACGGAAGAATGCGCTGGAAATGGAAGAAAAAGCGGCGCAAAAGGCTAAAGAGGGCGCAGAAGAGGAGAGTCGGAGAACTCTGATTTTGCCTATCTGCTCTTTTGCTTGAATGATATTCTAGGTCAGTGGTAGCGGCTGCGCTAAATCTTTCCTTGAGTTTATAGGAAGTATCTTGAGCGCCGAATACTGCAGCTACTTTGCTATCTTGTTCAGTATCGGATATGCATCGTATATGCGTTCCTGCTCCAGTTGCTGGTATACCATGTAGATTATACCGACTGTAAGCAGTATGCCCATACCAGAGCCAACTGCGCCTGTCAGCGTGGCCAATGCGGCCAGAAGTCCGACGAATATGCTGCCAAGAACGGTTATGGTGGGAATGTATTTGTTAAGAACGCTTTCCACTATTCTTGGATCGCGCCTGAATCCGGGTATCTGCCATCCCATTTCAGCAAGTTGCTGTGCCATATTCTTAGGGCTCTGGCCTGTCATCTCTATCCAGAACTTGCCGAATATCACGCAAAGGACGACCAGTACCAGCGTGTATATTATTACGTGGATCCATTCTGGCACTAAAACAAAGCCGCCCCACGGCAACACCAACTTTGCAGTGTTGGTTGTCAGGAGATAGTTGAAGTAAGCGGCATAACCTCCAACGCCGCCGTAATTTGACGAATACGGCAGCGGAAAAGACGGTGATATTAAGTACGCCAAACCGCCCGTGAGCTGAAGCGAGGTGCCGCCACCAGCGGTGCTGCTGACTGGACTGTATAGCGCTATGAACTTCGCTATATTGCCGAAGGAACCGCTAATACCGTTCAGGAACCTCAGCCACACCGTAAGGCTCAGCTCTAGCGAGGACGCCAATATGACAGGAAGCACGCTAACGTAAAGGAATGGTATCGGAAGCCTTCCGCCTATGCCCCTGAGCTGCTCAAATGCGAGCGGAAGCTCCACCTTGGTTTCATAAGCGTAGATGCTGATCAGGAACACGAGTACGGCGAAGAACAGCGGGCCGAATGCCAACAAGGCATTGGAAAATGAAGCTGTAGTACCTGCAGCTATCGCAGCCGCAGCTTCGGGCAGTATTATGCCTGCCGTGCCTGCTACTATAGCGTATGATACGCCGCTCGCGATGAATAGGTTTATTCCGGACGTTATCCCGTACTTCGTCATCATTTCGTCCATTATTATTATTATCAACGCACCGGCTATCAATTGCAGCATCACCACTATGGCGTACGAGGGCGAAGTGACGGCTACGTACTGCGTAGAGACGTATATCACGGCTTCTATTACCGCTATCACTATGGCCGCAAGCTTCTGCAGCGTCTGGAAGCGGGCCTTCTGCGCCGGGTCGTTCATGTCTACCTTTATTAGGTCGGAACCTGCAAGCAACTGGAGCACTATGCTGGACAGCACTATGGGACTTATGCCCACTGTTATTAGACTGCCGATCCTCGCTGCGAATATTATGCTTATGAGCTGTTCAAGCGGCTGCGTTATCTGGGCCGGGCTCACCCCTATTGCATATGTGTTGTAAAGCAGGAAATATACGGCCAGTATGCTTACGGTCCATACCATCTTCTCCCTTAGCGACAGCGGCTTCGCTGGAGACCTTATCGATGGGAGGAATTTGGACACAGTGTCCATTATTTCTAGTACCATCTAAGCAGCACCCGAATAGACAGAGATACGTTTTGAAGTTAACATTAATATCTTTTGTGGAAGGATAGCGGAATAATGCGCGTTATTTTGCCTTGCGGGACTTTGCAGGGGCTGTACGCAATTTGCACTTCTTGGTGGAAAACCTCAGCAAATAGTATGATATCACCATTACATTCATGAGCACCATTGCTGCGAATATCTGCGTTGAGTAGTTTACAAAGAAGGCGTATATTGGTACGGCTTCGGCAGTAGCTCCAAAAACCGAAAATATGGAAAAAATTAGCGGGGCGGTGCAACCGCATCCCTCTACCAAACTTCCGACAAAAGTAGTTAGTACGCTCACGCCAGATGCAGTGACTTTCGCGTAGTTACGCCTGGTATTGTTGATCGAATATATTGATAACGTTAGCGCTATTGAAGCAGTGAGCAATAGCAAGTAGATGGCGTATTGGGGAATTGATAATATTAGAGCAGGGCCTTCCTGCAAATCAATAAGTGTGATGAATACCAAGTAATAGATCAGGAATACGATTATGTTAATGGCAGTGTATTTTATGCTGTACACCTGCCTGAAGGCAGAATACAATGTATGCACCATATGCATCGAGACCCATAGCATGCTAGTATTTTATATTACAATTGATTGATTGTTTTAATCTCAACTAAATATTTATAGATACGATTCAGTAAGTACGGGTGCTTCAATGCAGACAACAATGGTAAAGGAGCTTGGGATGCTGCAAAAAACCAAAGTCGAGCTAGCTGATGCGCACTCCCACCTCGATTTGATTGAGGGTATGCATCAGATAAACGAAGCGATCGAATACGGCGTTTCCACCATAATAACTGATGGAGTGGACACCAAATCCAATTTAAAGTCGCTAGAATTGAGCGATTATAAGAATATCTTCCCTGCATTGGGCATTGACCCGCACAATATAATCACCATTGGAGATGATGAGCTCGAGTTCAATTTCAAACTTATCAAGGACAACGCGGAGCGCATAGTAGCTATAGGCGAGATAGGCTTGGATTATATGGTAGCCACAGATGCAAAGAAGAGATCCAGGCAGAAAACCGCGTTTGGCCGCTTCCTTGATTTGGCAGAGCAGTTGGATCTTCCCGTAAGCGTGCATGCCAGGAAGGCGATAAGTGATGTGCTTGAGATCCTTGGGAAGAGGGACGGGCTGCGCGTACAGATGCACTATTTTGATGGGGATGTAGAGGAGGCTAAAACCGCGGTAGAGCGTGGTTACATGATATCAATCCCCCCTGTAGAATCAGGGAGGAGGAAACGCGTGATAAAGGAGATTGGCATAGACATGATGCTTACCGAATCAGATGCTCCGGTCGTGGGTGCTAGCCCTAGCGATGTAGAGCGATCCGTAAGGATGATAGGCGGGATAAAGGGCATAGATTATGAGAGGGCCGCCCAGGCACTTACTGCCAATGCAAAGAAGTTCTTTAATATTAACAAGGAAAAAGGGTTTATGCGTTATTAGGGCCCGTAGCTCAGGTTGGATAGAGCGGCAGACTTCTAATCTGATGGTCGCGGGTTCAAAATGGGTTTCTTCATAGAAGCATGAAAATCCCGCCGGGCCCGATTATCGCGCAGTAATTTACACTATTATGATACAGGCTGCTGCATGTCAGGAGCCGGCTGCGACGCAGTAGCTGTGGTGTCCAGATTTTTAGGTATCTGTTTTCCACCTCTTTTTTGCTGCTTGTCAGTCCTCGCGTTGGGGAATTCTATGGCCAAATCCTCCTCTGAAGCGCTTTCCATCCATGCTTTTATGTAAATTGCTATGTTCTTGAAAGGCTTTGAGAATCTATCAGTGAGCGAATACGCATTATCTTCGTGTTTAAGCAATCCCACCTGCACCGCGAAATCCAAGTATCTTTTGGCAGTTGCGATTGGTATCGATCCTGGAACATCCTTTAACCTCATTTGCCCGTCTTTTTTCACCTGAAGCAAAAGGGCGGCGAGTCTGTACGCTTCGGTTTCATTGTCAAAGAATACCTTGGCGACTTCCCTTGCCGTTACGTTTTTGAGCTTCTCCTTTAGTGGTGCGTCTTCGAATTCCCAATATTTAATCGCCATGAGTCCAATATCCCCGACAAAGCATTTATTACTTTCTCCGGTTTCAGGCATTAGAGAGCAGGAATCATTTTATGAACGTTATTGTGTCCCCTCCCTGCAAGATGTGATCCGCACCGACTTTCTGATTAGAGAACTTGACGCTTGGGCCGGTAACGTATGCCACTTTTATAGACTCCGCAATTTCCGTATGTATCTTGCTCGCAGCGTCCCTCACAGTGGAATTGCTATGCAGTATCATTGGGGTTATTGGTTCATGGGGCGCTTTTGGCTTTAAATACACTGTCATTATGCTGAGGTTTCTGTATATTGCGGCACGCACCTCTTCCAGATTTGTCATGTTTGTGGCGCTTATCGATATTATTTTTGTACCGTACTTGGAATTGATATATCTTGCCACATCTGCGTACTTCGGGTTCAGATCTATCTTGTTTAGCAACACTATAGCGTTCATATAAAATGAACGGCCGGCAACAAGCGATATTAACTCATCCTCGCCTAGGTCGCTCTCTATTTTAACGTGCGCCTGGTATATCCCAAATCCATTGCATATTGTTTCTATATCCCTGCTGCTAATCTTAGACTTGTTTATCTCGACGACAACTTTGGGATATGACGCGGATTGCCTTATGTAGACGCTTGGTTTTTTCTTGTTGACAAAAACATTCAGGGCGCGAAGCTCGTTGAGTAGTATGCCCAATTGATCAGGGTATCTGACGTCTATTACGAAGACGATTAAATCTGTTGACTTCATTGCAGAAATGACTGTACGACCGCCGCCAAGACCTTTATGGGCGTTCTCTATAATCCCGGGAAGGTCAAATATCTGTATGTGCGCGTCATTGTAGAGCATCATGCCCGGTATCACAGTGAGCGTGGTGAACGCATAGTTTGACGTCTTCGATTTTGCGTTTGATATGGCATTCAGGAGTGAAGATTTGCCGACATTTGGAAAACCCATGAGTGCAACAGTAGCATCGCCGCTTTTTCTTACAAAGAATCCGGATCCTGCCGCCCGTTTTCCGGACTCTATTATTTCATGCTTTACCTTGGCTATCTTAGCCCGCAAAGCACCTACGTGTTTGTTCGTTGCCTTGTTTATCTTTGTCTTCGAATATTCCCCCTCGAGCTCCTGCAGCTTGTTTGATAGAGCTTCACTTTTTGTTTCCATAAAAATCGAGATTATTTGTATTCGACCGCAAAATCCACCATGTCATGATGTAAACCAGCGTGTAGGACATTACCAACCATATTTAAATATATGGTATGACAAATTAAAAATGTTTAGAGACGTATTGCGGTGATAAAATGCCAAAAAAAACAGTGAAGAAAAAGACAAAGAAGGCGAAACCTCGAAAGCGCTAGGTCTTTTTTATTTTAAATATTTTATTTTTTATACTTGTTACATCATATTGGAGAATCTCTTCTTAAAGTTGCGGTCGTTTTTAAGCGTGCCGAACATTTTCTTCATCTTGCTGAAATCAGATATCAATTCATGGACATCCTTTTCAGTTGTTCCACTTCCCATGGCTATGCGCTTTATCCTGCCGGAATCTCTAAGCTCTTTCTCGTTCACCCGTTCTTCTTTTGTCATGGACGCGATTATGACCTTGTATTTCTTCAGCTTCTCTTCGCCTTTCTCGGCTATTTCCTTGGGCACATCAGGCGCACCCATCATGCCGAACAGATTTTTAAGCGGCCCCATCTTGTTCATCGCCTTCAATTGCGTATAGAATGTTTCGAAATTCAGTTCTTCGGTCTGCATATCTTCGGGACTCAGGCCTGCTTCCTTAACTGCGCTCTGCACATGATCGATAAGGGATTCTATATCGGGTATGCCAAGCAAGCCCCCGATGAACTTGTTCGCATCGTAGGGCTGTAGGTTGCTTAGCTTCTCGCCTACACCTATGAACATTATTTTTGTATTGGCGGCATTTGCTGCGCTGAGCGCGCCGCCGCCTTTGCCAGAGCCATCCATTTTCGTTACGATGACTCCGGATATCCTGACTGCGCTGTCGAATTCGCGCGCCTGCTTACCGGCTACCTGCCCAGTATCCGCGCTAATTACTAATACCTTCTCGTCTGGTTTGAAAGCATCTGCTACTCTCTTCAGTTCACCTATCAAGTTCTCATCGAGCGCATTCCTTCCGCTAGTATCACATATTATTATCTGCTTGTCATGGAACAACGCATATCCTTCCTTTGCAATCTTTGCTGCGTTGGTCTCCCCTTTTATGCCGAAGAAGCCCACGTTAGCTTGCTTGGCCAATGTCTCTAGCTGTTCATATGCCGCAGGCCTAGTTACATCGCAGCATATCACAGCTGCGCTAAGGCCCCTGTCCTGATAGAATTTCGCCAGCTTTGCAGTAGATGTCGTTTTTCCGGATCCGTAAAGACCCATCATTAGTATTCTCTGCTTCTTAAGCTGCGGCTGGTACGTGGGGCCCATTAGGCTTACGAGCTCGTCATAGACTATGTTAGTTATGTAATCAGTAGGCGCCACGCCAGAAGGGGGTTTAACCTTAAGCGCCTTTTCCTCTATATCCTTGGTAAATTTCAGTACAAGCTCTACCTCTACATCTGCACCCAGAAGTGTCTTCTGAAGCTCCTTGTTGAATTCTTTTATTGTTTTGGCGTCTATTATCGCGGAGCGCGTGAGCTTTGCGATTGCCTGCCTCAATCCTTCTCCCAAATCCATGCAAACCAGTCAGTAGTTTATATTGACGAGCAAGCTTTATATTTGATGTTTCACCAAATTAGCTTGTACGTGTTTTTGCAGCTGGTAGAATTTTATGAATATTGTGATGGCGCAGTCAAATCTTACGCTCAAGGGCGGTGCCGAACGTGTGGTACTCAAGATAGCGCAGCATTACAAGGCCAAAATTTATACTGCTGAATATAACAAGAAAACCACTTTCAGCGAATTCTCGGACATTGACATTGAAGTAATAGGCAATGGCAGATTACAGAGGATCATGCCGTACGGCAGGGTTTCGCAAGGATTGAGCTATGGCCTCGGGTTCTATAATTTCGTGATGAAAGGTGATTACGACGTTATAAACGCACATATAGCACCTAGCCATTGGATACGAAACAAGAACGAGCGCGTGCTGTGGTATTGTCACACTCCGCTCAGGGACGTGTACGACCTTTACAATTACAGACTTAGCATAAAAAAGCGTTATCAGAGGCCTGTATACAGGATAGGAGCTGCAGCAGTCAGGCGCATGGATCGGAAGATAGTCAAGAATATAGAGATGATAGTAGCCAACAGCAGCAACACGCAATCTAGGATAGCTAAATACCTAGGCAGAGACGATGCGAGGGTATTGGGCGGGGGAGTGGAGTACGAGAAGTACAAGGACAAAGGCGACGGAAAGTATTTCCTTTATCCGTCCAGGATGTCACCGAACAAGAGGCAAGACTATGCCATCAGGGCTTTTGAACTTTTTAAAAGGAGGGTAAAGGGCTACAAGCTTGTTCTTGTAGGGCCGGTATCCAAGGATGGTTTCTACCTGGATTTCTATATGAAGGTGCTTGAACTGTCAAAGAGGGTGGGCGATGTAGAGATAGTCGAGGCGGTAAACGAGGAAAGGTTAAGGGATTACTACTCCAAAGCCACTGCTGTGCTCTACGCCCCAATAGATGAAGATTACGGCCTTGTGCCATTGGAATCTATGGCAAGTGGCAAGCCAATAATATCGGTAAATGAGGGTGGCCCGAGGATGACCGTACGGAACGGCGATACCGGCTTCCTTGTAAACAATGAGGCGGAGATGGCATCAAAGATGGTGGAGGTAGCAGAAAATCCCGCCACGGCAGAGCAAATCGGAAAGAATGGGGTAGCATGCGTAAAGAAAGAGTACTCATGGGGCAGATTCTTCAATGAATTTGATAGGTACCTAAAGGAAGTATCTAAGAAGTGACATCCTTATTCAGGCGCCTTCTTTGAATCAGGCTTCTTTGCATCGCCGGGCTTAGTGGCAGGCATTACTTCTATCACGTACTTGGATATTATCTTTGATGCGTAGTCCAGCACTTTCTTTATATTAGACTCAGTGTTGGCACCGGTGCATATCATTTTGCCATTCTTGAAAAGTATTATTACGGCCTTTGGCTCGGCTATCTTGAAAATTGCACCTGGAAACTGTTCCGGCTCATAATCAACGGCCTTGACGTCTCTTGACAGAGAATAAAGATCTATTATGGCATGCAGGTCTGCACTGACAACGATATTCTGTATCTTTATTGTTGGTTTTATTATGTCATTGCTTTGACGTGCCTGCGTGCTCTTTGATGGCGTTTCAATCACCTTTATGAATTAGGATGAAAAGGTTTAAATAAGTGGGATAGGAAGATAGGCGATTTGCGGACATTTGCGATGTCTGGTGATTTCCCGCTGTCTTGTTGCGGATCCCATGTGGTGTGACATCCTCCAACGACTAAAGGTAGTTGGCTTCCCCTGCGTTTGCAGGGTATGTTATCAGTTCTCCGAGGGCTGCCTCCCGTTGGGGTCTTACATCCTCTCCCTGAGCGTGACTTCGAGAGTGTCCCTCCCTAGCTCTGTTGAGTATATTTATGGATGCGTTTACGTCCCTGTCCAACCGTAGGCCGCATAGCCCGCAGTTGTACTCCCTCACGGATAATGGCATTTCCAGCATATTGCCACAATTACTGCATTCCTTTGTCGTGTTCCTTGCGTCCACCTTAATTACCTTCATGCCGGCACTTTCGGCCTTGTATGAAAGGAAGTTTATGAACCTGTTCCATGAAGCGTTATGGATTGATTGCGCAAGACGATGGTTCTTTTCCATGTTTTGGATGTGAAGGTTTTCCACTGCGAATGAGGTGTATCCTGCCTTGGCGAGTTCGGTTGAAAGTTTGTGCATGAAGTCGTTTGACTGGTTTTTTACCCTCTTCCATTCCTATTGAAGGTGGAATTTTGCCTTTTCCCTTCTTTTCGAGCCTTTGTCTCTCCTTGCAATTATGCGTTGCCAATGTGCAATCCTCTTTTCCTTCTTCCTGAAGAATTTTGGCTTCTGGATTGTCTTTCCGTCCGAAAGGGCTATGAAATTGTTGGGTCCCATGTCGATGCCGACTGGGTTTGTGTCCTCGGTCTTCTTTGGATTGGTCACCTGCTCCGCGGTGAAGATTGCATAATAGTCTCTTCCCTCCCTTTTTATCGTCAGTGTCTTCACGTTTCCGATAATGTTCCTGTGCTGTTCTATCTTCATCGTGCCTATTTTTGATATTCTTAGCCTGCCTTTATCTATCCTAAATGAACCGTTATTTTCTATGTGGGTTATTGAGTTGAACCTGTCCTTTGACTTGAAGCGTGGGAATCCTGCATTTATCCTTGCTCCTGATTTCTTCTGATGACATCTTCGAAGAAGTTTTGGTAAGTTTGAAGGAGTTTGTTGCGTATGTCGACTCTGATATGGGCGTAGAGTTGCAAGTATGTCTTGTCCTCTTTTATTATCTCATTAAGGAGTTGGTTTATTATTCTCTGTGATATTTTTGAGTCGGGATTGCTCCTATGTGCATTTATCGTCTTCTCCAGCAGTTTGTTGTACAGTCTCTGTGAAATGTAAATGGCATCGTCTATCTCCTTCTGCCTCTTTGCGTCAGGATATATCCTGAACTTGTAGGCACGGATTGTTCCAATGTTCCCTGTTTTATTTTGTATTTTTATATACCTTCTTACGCCCTTAACCCACCATTGAAATGATGGGTTTGCGGGGCGAGTCATTTATCATGAGATTGGCTGACAAAGTAATAAAAGCTTAGGAACTCATACTCTTTGGATTTGGCCGGTGCGGTGATGAAAAAGGTGGTTATCGTAGGAGCCGGAGTAGTCGGCTTAGTGCTTGCAAAGGAACTGTGCAGGCTGGGACATTATGTCACCGTATACGACGCCAAAAATGATATTAAGGAAGGATCCGCCAAGGCCTCGGGCATACTCTCGAAAGAAGGGCTTGCGACAATAGGCGTGAATTATAAGAGCGCAGTAGTGAACACCCTTGATGGAGCTGTGCTGCATGCAGGGAAGGAACTCCTCAAGATAAAGGCCGCGGACACCAAGGCTTACATACTGGACAGAGGGAAGCTAGTCGAGGAGTGCCTGTCAGAAGCGAGGAGCGCAGGTGCGGATGTGGTGCTTGGAAAGAGCGTACAAAGAGAAGATATAAGACTGATGAAAAACGACAGCGATACGGTGCTTGTTGGCGCCGACGGCTCTGTCTCGAATGTGGCAAGCACATGCGGATTCCCACAGATAAAGGAGTACATACTCACATACAAAGCTGAATACAATGGCGCACGGCTGGACGATCCTCATTCGGTGGACCTGTTT
Organism: Microcaldota archaeon; assembly: GCA_021818545.1. GTDB lineage: Archaea > Micrarchaeota > Micrarchaeia > Micrarchaeales > Micrarchaeaceae > JAKATK01. The sequence continues at coordinate 114,502 of JAKATX010000013.1, read as the reverse complement.
TTCTCGAACAAAGTGTCCAACCGCTTTTTCGGATGGACGGCGCCTTACTCTAAAAGCCTTGTAGAGGCAGGTATAGGGATAAGCAGCTTCGCAAGGAGCAGCAGCTCCAGCGCATTTAAGCAGTTCCTTAAGAATGAGACCCTACATCGCATGCTTGATGGGGCCAATCCCGTTTCTGGGCATGCCAGCATGATACCTGTATCTACACGAAAGCGCACAGTGAAGGACAATGTTCTGCTCGTAGGTGATGCGGCGGGCCAGGTGAAGGCGACAACTGGAGGCGGGATAATATTCGGCGCGTCGTGCGCCAGGATAGCTGCCGGGGCCATTGATGACCATATAAGGAATGGAAAGCCTTTGGAGCGCTATGAGAAAGCATGGAGGAAGGCGTATGGGCTGGACTTAACGATGCACAAGATGATCCATGGATACTACGCCTCGTTAGGCAGCAGGAGCCTGGACATGCTTTTCATGTTTTCCAAGCTGTTTGGAGCGGAAAGCTTCTTCAGCAAGTATGGCGATATGGACAGGCCGACCATCATGATAAAGAGGTTCTTCCTGCGCGGCATCTCCGGATAATCGGATTATTGCTTACTCATATCGCAAGCAAGGCCTTGCTTGCGACAGTGGCTGCGCTTATCAGCGGGCCGGGGTATAAGCCAAGCAGTATTGTAGCCGCGAGCGCTATTACGACAACTGCATAGGTGTACTTGCCCATCGCAAGCATGTCGTGGGACTTGCCGCTGTACATGCGGTCTATGACTTTCGCATAATAGTATATCGATATGAAGCTGTTTATTATGCCGAAGACCGCCAGATAAAGCAGCGTTTGCGAGTCTATCGCGCTAGAGAACACAAGGAACTTCCCTATGAAACCTATCAGCGGAGGCACGCCGGCCATCGAAAGCATGAGTATTGCTAGGGATATGGCGGCAAACCTGTTTCTGGAGCCTAGGGCGTTATAATCGTCCAGCGTCCTTAGGTTATTGGACTCCAGCCATAGCACTATGGCGAATGCACCTATTACCATGAAAAGGTGCGCTACGATCTGCAGTATGCTCGCCTCTATGCCGAACTGCGTGGCAACGGCAAGCCCTATGAGTATGTAGCCGGCCTGGGATATTGATGAATAGGCGAGCAGCCTCTTCACGTTAGTCTGCACAAGAGCAAGTATGTTACCGTAGAACATAGTCGCTATCGAGAGCAGAACAAGTATTGGGGAGAATATCGGTTTGAACTGTATGAAAACGACGAAAAATATCTCCATTAGTGCTACGAACGCCACCTTCTTGTTTATTCCTGCCAGAAGCGCGGTAACGTTGCCCGGCGCGCCCTGATAGACGTCCGGCACCCACAGGTTGAACGGGAATGCCGCGACCTCGAATCCCATCGCAGCTGCGACGAGTATTATTGACAGTATGAGCAAGTAGTTGCCTGAAGCCGCGGTTGCGCCCGTGAACAGCGAAATCGCGGACACAGGGGAAAGAGTCAGCTGCAGGTCGTATGGGAACAGCAGCGCTATGGCGAACGAAAGCGCACCGATTGCTATGGCGCTTAGTATGAAGAGCTTCACTGCCGCCTCTATGTGATGCCTGCCGCTCGTCATTATCATGAATGCGGTAGGCAGCGTCATCAGCTCCAATCCGAGGAGTATGGTCACCAATGAGTTGGCCATAGCCACTACGAACATGCCCACTATGGCGAAGCTGAAGAACAGCAGGAACCTGGTGAAGTTAGGATAGTGCTCGTATGACAGCGCGTTTATCAGCAGAAGTGCAAATGCGAACAGCCCTAGGAAGAATTCCGAGAAGCTGTACAGATGGAATATCGTGAATACGGTGACGTCGACGCCGGCTAGGAATGCATAAATTGACAGTAGCAGTATGAGCGCGAGCAGCGCGCTGCTTGCGAGGAATGCCGCATACGAAAGCTTTCGCGGTATTGTTGCTAGCGGAACGATTATCAGTGCCAGCATAAGAACGATGATCGCATGCGCAACGTAGAACGGACCTATCAACATTCATAACACCTACAAATTGGAGAAACCAAGCAGAAGGAACGGGAATATACCGAAAAGCAGCATCGAGCCCATGAGTATCGCATAGCCGGCCTTCTCTTCCATGCCTATGTATTCGATGGGCTGCGATGGGTCTTTGGTCATCATGAAGGAGCGGTTTACCACAAGATAGAAGAACGCGCCTATCATGAGCAATCCCACAAGCGGCAGAGCCCCGGCTAGGCCGAATGCCTGTATCGCGCCTATGAATATAAGGACGTCGGCTATGAAGCCAGCAGTGAGCGGCACTCCAGTTATTCCGAAGACCCCCATTATGAACGAATAACCGGTGGACGCAGCCTTGCTCACCACGCCCTTCACCACCTTCATGTCCCTAGAACCGAATATGTGGTGCAGGCAACCGACAGACAGGAACATTAACGCTATGGTGACTCCGTGGGCGAACATGGCGTATACGGCACCATACGTCCCGAAGGCGTTCATTGCGGCTATGGCCACCAATATTATCCCCATGTCTATTATTGTAGTGTAAGCTATGACGCGCTTTATGTCGTGCTGCATCATAGTTACGAATGCCGCGTATATCGTGGAGAATCCAGCGAGCACCGCTATGGGCACCGCGAGCTTGTTCGCTATCGGGAGCATTGTGAATATCAGCAGCATGCCATACGCACCGAACTTTGTCAGCACCCCGGAAAGCAGCATCGAGCCCTGGGTGGACGCTTCCGTATGGGCATCGGGCAGCCAGAAGTGCACAGGGAACAACGGCATGTTGACCGCGAATGCAGCGAACAGCAGTATGAATATCAGCTCCTGCGTGGACTGCGGTATGCTAGACGCCGCTGCAGTTATTGAACTTATATTGAACGAATGGACCGGCGTATAGAAGTATATCATCATTATGCCAAGCAGAAGGAGGGAGCTGGCGAATATCTCGTATATTATGAACTTTATAGATGCATATCGCCTGTTTGCGGAGCCCAGGACATTTATCATGAAGAACAACGCGATTACCCCTATGTCCCAGAATATGAAGAATATGAACAGGTTTGCCGACGTGAAAAGGCCTATGGCGGAGAACTCGAATAGCATGATAAGCGTGTTTGCCGTCTTCACTCCAGCGCGCTCCGGATTGCCCGAGAGTATGGCTGCGAAGGCCACTATCGCGGTCATCAGGACCAGTATGAAGTTTATCGGCGTCATCTGCAACTGCAGGCTGATGTTGAACGCATTGATGTATGGGTATGATTCATTCATGCTTAGGCTGCCCTGCAGCAGCGATGAGACAAGTATCAATATCGCTATGGCCAGCACTATTCCGGAGCCTGCGATAGCTAGGCGCTTGCTCAGTTTGCTGTCCAGGGCCAGTATGAACACTGACGCTAGGGCGGAGACGAGCAACATCAACCCTATCAATATAGTCATAGTATCACAATGCGAAAAGCAGTATCAGGGCAAGGAGCCCCATCATGAAAGCTGCTACGTAGAGGCTTGTCTGGCCGTTCTGCAGCTTCCTGAGGATAGTGCCTATCTTAACCAACCCCTTGCTGGAATAGTATAGCGCCATGTCGCAGTAATGGTCGAAGTGCCACACTATGTTGGCTATAAGCCCCACGAATGCCGTGAAGTGATTGTAGAAGCCGTTGATTTCTGCGCCGCTATTGGCGACACCGTGCAGTATCTCGTGCTTCTCTGTGAAGCCGCTGAGCTTCAGCTTTACATAAAGCATGTAAGCGATGGCGAATCCGATCACCACGAGTATCGTCTCTATGATTGTATCTAGCAATGTTACAGATGCAGGCGCGCCGGGCAGAGGCAGGAGGTTTGTAAGAGTCACATAGAACACTGACCCTATTATCACAAATGCAGCCAGTATTGTCGGCGGTATGAGCATGGACTTAGGCAGCGTCCTGTAGTTTATGTTGAGCGTGAATGCCTTTTCAAGGGGCGCTTTCCTCATCGGAACGAACAGCCACCTGAATATGTAGATGCTGCTCAGCAGGTCAACGATGGATAGCAGGATGTACAGAAGTATGTGTGGCAGCGATGAGAAATTAGCAGCTGCGGAGTCGATGGCCACCTTACCGAAGAAGCCGCTGAGCGGGAACACCCCGGCCAGCGAGAGCGTGCCTATCACAGTAGTTATGAAAAGCCCTCTGTTCTTAGTCGAATTGAAGCTCTCGAAAAGGTCCTCTTCGTGGTCGCCGGCTGTCATGATGGAGCCTGCGCTCATGAACAGGAGCGCCTTGTAGAATGCCTGCACGATGAATAGGAGCACTGCGGCGTAGAGCGCATTGAAGCCTATTGCTATGAACATCAGCGCGAGATCCTCTATCGTGGAATATGCAAGTATCCTCTTTATGTGGTGCTCGGACAGCGCGTTCAGGGCCCCCACCAGGGCGCTGACTATGCCGAAGATTATGAATATGCCAAGCATGTGGAGTTCAGCGTATATGGGCGCCAGAACCAATATTAGGAACACTCCTGCCTTTACCATGGTAGATGAGTGAAGGAATGCGGACACCGGGGTAGGACCTTCCATGGCGTCTGCAAGCCACTCGGTGAACGGGAACTGCGCGGACTTGGTGAATGCTGCTACGGCGATCAGAAGCATAGCGGCGTAGAGCGCCGGTGTGACCGCAACGAAAGAGAGCGCGGAGAATTCGAACGTGTGGTAGGTGCTCCATATGAGCAGCATGCCGATGAGCATCGACACGTCGCCTATTATTATCGTGGTTATGGCCTTGCGCGCGGCTAGCTGTGCTTTTGGCTTGTGCTGCCAGAACCCTATGAGCAGGTAGCTTGTTATGCCCAGCATCTCCCATGCTATGAAAAGCGATATGAAGTTTGCGGATATTGAGAACAGCATCATCGAAGCCGCGAATATGCATATCTCGAAGTAATACCTGCCCTGCTCGGACGGGGTCTTTAGGTAGCCGAATGAATACGCGAAGATGAGCGGGGCTATGAACGCCACTATGAGCAGCAGCATCATGTTCAGAGGCGCCGTTGTGGTCGTTATATGGAGGGCATACTGGCCCGCGGTGAACCATGTGAACGATTGAACGGCATTGGATGTCGTGAAAAACAGCAACGCTGCGATAAGAAGTGAGAGTAGGCTGCCCGCAAGCGCTATGTACTTCACGATGTCGGTCCTGGACCTGAGTATCAATGCTAGGAACGCGGCAATGATGAGCGGCACTATGACCAAAAGGGCTAGCATATCAGTCCCTCAACCCGGAAAGGTTAGTTATATCCATCGTTGATTCCTCCTTAAGCATGTATTGATAGAAAGCTATGAGTGCTATCACCTCAACAGCGGCTATCGCCCATATGGCGAAGAGCAGCAGGACTATCTGTCCGTTTGCATAGTAGTAGAAGAAGCCCACGGCCAGGAGCGTGGCTGCAACAAGCATCACCTCCATCGAAAGTATTATCATAACGAAGTGCTTGCTGGATACCACTCCTGCGGCTCCTATGGCGAACACGAGCATCGCAAGCAATATTACTAATATAGGGATCATTTATCAGCACCATGATGATGGACTTTGGCCATCTTTATGAGGAGTATCGCACCTAGCGAAACCGCGAAAAGCAGCAGCATGATTATATAGAACACAGGCAGCCATGAAGAGAAGGTGCCGGCTATTCCGCTGGACTGCAGCACGTTGCTTGCAGGAGATGCAAACATGATTGAGATGAGCGGATATGAGAGCACGGCGAACATGACTATCGATAATGGTATTAGTATATTGATTCTTGCGTGCTTGAAGCGAGCTAGACCTGGCGCTGCCACCCCTACGAATATGTAGACGGATATGCCCCCTATCATTATGAATATCTGGAAGGCGGCAAGCAGAGGCTGCGACAGGAATGCGAACATTAGCGAATTTATCGCAAAAACGGATGTCAGCGCTATGGCGGAATGCATGAGGTTCTTGAAGAAGAATATTGAATAAGCAGCGAATACCTCAAGGACCGCTATTATTCCAAAAACCAATGTGTCTGGGCTGACCATTTAGACCACAATTCATTCCAGATCCTCGGGCCTCTTTACGTACTCCCTCCTGTCGTACTTGACAAAATCATAATCCTTTGTAAGGGAGAGGCATTTTGTTGGGCACACCTCTTCGCACAGGGCGCAATACAGGCATCGCTCCAGGTTTATCTCCGGCATCTTCTTCACACCCTTCTCCGTGTCAACATCTACCATAGTTATCGTCTGGTTCGGGCATATCCTTGCGCAGGCTGCGCAGCTTATGCATGTCTTCATGTCGAGTTTGTGCACGCCGCGGTAGTTGTCGGTAAGCTCCTCCTTCTCGTCGGGGTACTCGAGGGTGGCCGGCTTCTTGACCATCTCCTTCATAACAGTCTCAATCGATTTGACTATCATTGTAATCACTTCATTTTATGAACAATATGAACGTCACAAGAAGGTTCAACACGGCGAGCGGCATCATGTACACCCACCCTATCCTTATGAGCCTGTCCAGGCGCATCCTGACCGTAGTTGCCCTTATCACTATTATGAACAGCGTAAATATAACAACCTTTATCATGAGCCACACGAACGGCGGCAGGAAGCTCGGCCCAAGCCATCCGCCGAAGAATAGCACCACTATGAGCACGACGCCCGCGAGCATCCTTATGTAGTCGAGCAGCAGCACCAGGCTGTAGTATGGTGCGCTCACGTCAGTAAGCCAGCCGGCTATAAGCTCGCTGTCGGCCTCCCTTATGTCAAAAGGCGGCCTCTCTGTCTCCGCCAGCATCACTATGAAGAAGAGCACCGCCCCTATCGGCATGAGCACGAAGTACCATGTGCTGCTCTGCTGCGCCAACACGATGTTGGTTATGCTGAATCCACCGGCCAGGAGAGCCACAGTGGCGACCACGAGTATTAGCGGTATTTCGTAGCTGAGGAGCATTATGACTGACCTGGACGCAGCTATGGAGCCGAACTTGTTTCCGCTGGTCCATCCTGCCAGGAACACCAGTATCGGCACGACCGACACCAGAAGGAATACGACAACCAGGCTCAAGCTAGAGTTTATGGCCACGAAGTTGGCCGTGAAAGGTATGAATGCAAGCATGACTACGAACGTAGCCACCATCATTGGTATCATCATCTGGAACAGGGGGTTGTCCGCCTCCTTCGGTATTATGTGCTCCTTTGTCACCAGCTTTATCAGATCGGCCAGGTTTTGCAGTATGCCGTATTTGCCCACGTAAGTCGGGCCGTGCCTCCTCTGCGCCCTTGCTATGAGCTTTCTCTCAAGCCATCCGAATATGTATGAGAAAAGGCTGAAGAATATTGAGAGGGCTATGGCGAATATGATTATGCCTATTATCATGGATATTATTGATGATAGCGTGGCGTTTGCCACAAGGTTTGAGACCAGAGGCTGTATCAAGTTGTATAGCTGATTTACAGTGCCAGAGCTTATTTGCACCATTTGACTGCGCCTTGTTCCTATCTTATTACATTCATCTTTTTATTGTTTTGTTATATTGGTTGTACTTCTGCTTCGTGCCTGCGAATCAGTTGAGATACGACAAAATGCGGATTATGCCGTGCGATTACAGTTGCGCTGCGGCATGGTCTATGGCGCCTCGGGCCGTCCTGCTATGGATTAAGCGGTTTGCGCCGTTTTATGCACGGCTTTTGCCAAAGGCAGCGAACCTGCATCTGGATGTTTTGGCGATGCATTGGCTGGGCGCACAATGAGGAGGTATCCGTTAGTCCCAAGGCTCTGTTTTTTATATATGCTCGGAAAAACAGTTATTTAGGCGATTATCGATGCGACCTTTGGTGCATTCGGGGACGCCGCAGTGTTAATTATGTTGTTGGAATTCTTAGGGGGAGCCCAGGAAGTAGGCAGATCCGCCATATTCCTCAAGGACCAGAAATCCTTTATGCTGGACTATGGGGTAAAGCTTGACGAGAAGACGGAATATCCGATAGGGCTGCCCAACGTTGATGCGTGCGTGGTAAGCCATGCACATTTGGACCATAGCGGATTCCTCCCAGGGGTGTACAATGAGCAGCTCGTGCCGACATTCGGCACGCATCCTACACTGGAGCTTTCCAAGCTGCTGCTGGAAGACTCTCTGAGCATCGCCAAGAAGGAGCATCTGCAGCCCAAATTCCACAAGAGGCAGATAAGGACGTTCGAGAACAAGTTCGTGGGGCTCAACTACAACGCCACGCAGTCATTCGGCAACTATGATATAACCCTGCATGATGCTGGTCACATAGCCGGCAGCGCAATAACGCTGATAGAGAGACGGGATGCGCATGAGAACAAGAGGATAGTCTATACGGGAGACTTCAAGCTGCATGAGCAGCTGCTGCACAATGGTGCGGATGTGGTTGAGTCGGATGTGCTCATAATGGAATCCACTTATGCCACCAGGCATCATCCCGATAGGGATGAACTGACGAGGAATTTCATCGAGGAGATAAACGGCGTATTGGAGGCAGGAGGCACTGCACTTGTCCCGGTGTTCGCGGTAGGCAGAAGCCAGGAGATATTGGCCATACTGCAGAAAAACGGGCTCGCAAGCGCCACATACGTAGACGGCATGGCAAGGACCGCGACCAAGATAGTCACGCGGCACCCCAAGTTCATCAGGAACCATAACCTGCTGAGCGGCGGCCTCAGGGAATCGACGCTCATAGAGGATGCCGGCACCAGGAAGGAGGCGCTTAGCGGACCGTCCATAATACTCACTACAGCAGGCATGCTTAACGGCGGGCCGGTGCTTCACTACATCAACAGGCTGAACGAGAACTCGAAGATAATACTGACAGGCTATCAGGTTGAGGGGACGAACGGCAGGAGGCTCCTCGAGGGTAAGAGCATATTTATAGACGAGATGGAGGTAAATATACGCACACCGGTAAGTTTTTATGATTTCTCAGCTCATGCAGGGATGAACGAGCTCTATGAGTACGTGAATAAAAGCTCGCCGAACGTCGTTGTGTGCGTGCATGGCGACAAGGGCAACGCGGAGGCGCTCGCGGATACGCTTAGGGGCGAGGGCTTTGAGGCGCATGCGCCAAAGGTCGGCGACACAATAAAGCTTGGTGATTGAATAGGCATAATCGTGATATCGCTCGGGGGCAGCGTGGTAAGCCAGGAAAAACTGCTGAACACCGCTTTCCTGCGCAACTTCTCCAAGCTGATAAAATCAGAGACCAAGAACAACAGGTTCATAATAACGTGCGGAGGCGGCTATGTAAGCAAGCAGTATGTGAATGCGGCGAGCGAGTTCACGAAATCCAACTACACCAAGGACCGGATAGCCATAGCAACCACCAGGATGAACGCGCTGCTCGTATGCGCTTCCTTCGGGGAGGATGCGGTAGTGGCGAATGGCATCGATTCGGCTGCAGAGCTTATCAAGCACAACAATGTAGTGGTGCTTGGCGGCATAATGCCTGGTATAACTACCGACTCAGTTGCAGCCCTTTCCGCAGAAGCCGCTGATGCCAAGCTCCTTATCAACGTAAGCAGAGTGGGCGGCATATACGAAGAGCACCACAAGAACAAGGTAATGCCAAAGATGACTTATAACACCCTGATAGAATACGGCACCAGGCATGACCAGAGGGTCGCACGCTCCAATTTCATATTCGACATAGTCGCGTGCAAGCTGGCCAAGAGAGCCGGAATAAAACTGCATTTCATAGGCATGGGAATCTCTGACCTTAAGAAGGCAATAGCGGACACATCGCACAGCGGCACCGTCGTATCTTGATTTTACATTGTTGACTACCATGCAAAAGAAGGGCGCTATCAATTGTCGGCCAACGCCAAGGCGCTGATAGTAATATCACTTTTGATAGACGCAGCGGTGTTCCTGACGTTTGCTCATTATTATCCGATGCTGCCGAACACTGTAGCAACGCATTATGGAGCAAGCGGCGCGCCCGCTTCGTATGGACCCAAGACAGACCTGCTCGTGGTGCCTGCGGTGTTCCTGATCGTGCTGGCAACGCTTCTCGCGGCGCTGCATTTCAGGTACACCATAATGGAAAAGTACCCGTATATGCTGAACCTCCCGTCCTTCGTGTACAAGTTCGGCACAGAGAGGAATCGCGAAGTCCAGTCAATGGTGATAAGCAAGGTATTCACCGTTTACTCGCTGGCCATCTTTTATGTATCGGTGCTGAACCTCCTAATCACCCCTGCGGTGCTGCAGGTAGGAAGCATAGCGGACAGGCCCATACTCCCGGTTATAATCGCAACCGCGGCAGTTTTCACCATTACAGCGTTTGCACTGTATAGAAGGATTTACAAGGGCTTTTCCAAGACTGCCGGCTAGACGATATCCGACGCAGCGAACATCATCGGCATTATTATGGTTGCATCGCCGTCTATGGTGGTGTACTTTGCCTTCTCCTTTATCTTGCCCCACGAAACCGCCTCGCTTAGCCTGGCACCGGACAAGCTGCCATCGAACTGCGTTGCGGTGGTTATGTAGACCGCGTAGTCGAGCCCGCCCTTGAACTGGTTCCACCATATGACGTGGTGCTTGCTTATGCCCCCTCCAACCATGAAGGCTCCGGTGACCTTGTTGTCGAATGATATGTTGCTGAGGGCCAATTCGTCCTTTATGAGATTTAGCTTGAAATCATGGTTCTGCGAGAATATGGTAAGCTGGGTGCCGAACGCACCGTCAAGTATGCCCGGATTGAATATGGGGACCTTGTGCAGGTATGCCTGCCTTATTATGGATCCATCGTCCTTCATGCGCTTGCCGAATTCCGATATCAGTTCGCTCGCGCTGTATTCATGCTTGTAATCCTTTGACTTGTAGATGTCATTCATTATCCTTGTGAATTCATCCTCTACCTTTAGGCCGTACTCCCTGTTCTCTATGAATACGTTGCCAAGCCTGTAAACCCCAAGCCTGTGCAGCTTCGCATCATCCGCATAGAAACTGCCTACGCTGTATTTGCCGCCGAATGCCCTTGCAAGGTCGTGATCAAGGGTCCCGCCGGTCGTTATTATCGCGTCGAAATATTTCACCGCGCTTGCCAATACTCCGCGGATGCCCGTCGATACTATGTCCGCAGGGAACGACAAGAAATTGAATGAGTCCTTGTCGGCCAGCATCTCCTTCATTATTTTTATGCCGTCCACCATGTGCTGCGCAGAGAAACCGCCCACGGAGTCCATCGAGCTTATCAGGTTCGATACGCTCATCCCCTTCTTTAGCTTTATGTCCTTCACGCCTCTTTCCAGCATATCTTTTTTCGCCATAAAAGCATCACCAACCCTGCATCCTGTCTTAATCAGGCCAACGCGGCCTCTATCTCTTGGTACTTTGGCTCCACTCCGGGATCGTCCGACACCCATTTGTACTTCACGACGCCGCCTGCTACTATGAATACCGCCCTTTTAGCTGCGGTGTAGCCCTTGATCCCTGCGAAGTCGGCCAACTCTATCCCGAACGCTTTCACTGCGGTCCTGTTGAAGTCGCTCAATAAAGTGAAATTCAGGCTATTCTTCTCCTTGAAGCCCTTGTTGGCAAATGGGCCGTCTACGCTTATGCCCAAGACGTTTGCATTCAGCGAAGAGAATTTTGACATGTCATCCTTGAATGTGCACAGTTCCTTCGTGCAAACCGAAGTGAATGCACCAGGAAAGAACGCCATTACGGTCTTGCCCTTTGTCGCCTCCATTAAATTTACGGGTTTCAGTCCGGTATCTATCAACGTCAGGTCAGGTATCCTCTCTCCTACTTCAACCATGGTATCACGTGATTAGATTGTCTCCGGTATTTATTATCTTTGTTGTTGGCAGTCATGGAAGCCTCTTCCGAAGATGCGAAATGCAGTCGTATCAGAAGCCGTTTGGCAGCGTGCCGTTCCCGCCGCGCCGTGAATTGGCATGTCTATCTCGCGGAAGTATCCAGCTCCTGAAAACAAGGATAACTCCGGTCAACAATACGGTGAATATGCTGCCGAACACGTGATAATAAAGCGACTGGTTGTCTATCACATAGAAGTTTATGTAAAGCCGGATTAGGTACTGGACCACGGCGAACATTATGACGAATGCGATCCCTATTTTCAATCCGGCGAATATGGGATTCGGCTTCAATTTTACAAGCCGTTTGGACCATTTTATCATGTCAAGTATTATGACCGTTATAAGCAGAAGAAGCATGCTCGCTCCGATTATGGAGGTCCCGGAACCGCCGATTATCATCGTGCTGGAGGAGGTAATTGTAAGGTAGAAATCCACCATGTATGTTGCCACGACGCTGGACATGAAAGCAGCCAGGACTTCGACGCCCCTATTGGTAATTTTTAGGTATAGCTCTGCTGCGGCAAATATCAAGAGTAGGATTATTACGTTTCCGAATATGTTGCCCTCTCTGGATATGTTGAAAGGACCGGTGAGTATCTGGAAGTAGTATATGGCAGCCGCGTCGCCACGCGGTATTATGTACGTGATTAACGTGGATGCCATTATCAGGAAAAACAATGTGGTGGTTATGCCCAATGGCACTTCCTTGCTCGTTATCGGTTTGGTGTCTGGTTCCGTTGGCATCGCCTCTCCGGATCGCCTTTCTTTGCATGAGGATGAATGTGCGGGTACCGGGATTTGAACCCGGGCTGCAAGCTTGGGAAGCTCGCGTCCTACCAGGCTAGACTATGCCCGCATCCAGCGTACCTATTATTTTGTCAACTGTTTTAATTGTTGTGCAACGTCCTGAAAGATTACCTTATGTAAGTTGGATGCGAAGCCTCGTTGCCGGCCGGACCGGATGCGCCGCCGAACCCTGTCGCTACCTGCTGCTCAAATGCGTGAATCGCAGTGGCAGCCTTTGTTATCTTGGCGTCCATGCCCGTCATGTCGACCTTCAACTCGAGTTTTTTGGCGAGGACTGTGAGGACGGCCTTGGCCGCGGAAGCATCGACTTCCAGGAAGCTCGTCTCGCCCATGAGGCAGATTCCGTCTATGCCGCTCATCTTGGCAAATGCCAGGATTAGGCCGGCGGAGCCCCAAATCAATCCCTTCGATTGGCCGAAAAGTATGTTCGAGTCCCTGAATTGGGATATGACCTTCGTCCTAGTGGTATTGCCGAATACCCTTGGCCTGCTCACCACGCCTTGGCCTATGCTATATCCACCTACGGTGTATATGAACTTGCCGCCGAGCTCTTTCTTGAAGAAATCGACTATCTTGCTGTTGACTTGATATTGCCCCTCTGGCGTTACCGCCTGCACATCGCCCGTCAGCAGCACAAGATCGCTTCCGCCGCGCTTCTGCGCCTTTATCACGTAGAACCTGTTGCTTACGAGCCTTATGCCGCCGTCGCTGCGCATCACTACCTGGTGCGGAAAGTGGGGCGAGTAAAGCATTGCAAACCTTTTGGCCTTGAATTCTTTTATCAGGTGCCCTGCGACCAGCTTGCCCACGCTGCCTATGCCCGGCAATCCGACTATAAGTATCGGCTTGTTGAGCTTAACCTTCTTGTCCATCTTTATTACGGTCTCTTTCATAGCAAACCCATTCTTTATAGAGCTTCCATCACGCTCTCTTTCTTCTTGGCCAGCTTCTCCTTTTCTATCGCAAAAAGGCCTTTCTTTAGCCTTGACTGGACTATCTCCGTGGCGGATTTCACCTTTGCTTCGGCTTGGGCGTAGTTCTCGCCCTGCGATACGAGCCTGTACTTCGGCGCGCTTATGTACTTTACATCCACGCCTTTTTCCTTGACAGCGGACAATATGCCCCTGAGCTCCTGCGCACCGGTCCTCGTGTTGTATGATGACAGAGTCATTATGTATGAAACTATGAACTTCTTCTCTGGTTTGTTGGCCTCGTACAGTTTTACCATCATGCTCCTTAGCTTCTTTGGTATGCTGCTCTTCTGTGCACGCTCATCGTCGTCCATTATGCTGCGCATCATGTTAGTGTAGCTGCCGAACTCCGAGCGCACCTTGTCCTCGATGCTCTCATTCGTGGCCTGCAGCTTGCTAACCTTTATGGACTGCGTGAACAGGGCCTCCAGCCTCTTCTCAAGATTGTAGCTCCCTATCTTTTCTTTTGTTTCCTTTGCGGTTACCTTCTTGAGCGAAACGTCTATCGAGCCGCGCTCCCTGTCGTAGTACACGACCTTGCATACGACCTTCTGCCCTTCATGTATGAACTCGTGTATGTTCTTTATCCATCCGGAGGAGACCTCCCTTATCGGCAGGAAGACCTCAAGATCGTTGTATTCGAGCAGCCTGCAGTAGGCGCCGAACTGCATTATCTTGGCTATGTTGGCTATTACTAGTTCGCCTATCTTAGGTATCCTTTTTGTTTCACTTTCGATTTCAGAAGGAATGCTGTTCACCCTGTCTTAAGCTCCAACTTCTTCTTCGTCCTCGTGCCCAGCACGCGCTCGACTATATATCCGCACTGCGCGCACTCCAGCATGGCCTTCTGGTGCTTGCCCGCCTTCTTGCTAGTTGCAGCACCTTTTACCTTGCCAATATATCCCTTCAGCTTCCTGGCGCGCCTCCTGTTACCTATGTTAAGGCCGCTTTCCTGCTTCTTAGAGTATATCTTGACCTTATGCGGGGTGTGCTTGTTGCATTTGGGGCAAAATACACGTATTTCTTTTGATATCTTCATGCCAATCAGCCTATTTTCTTGCATAATGCATTGTTAATCAGGAATGTAGCGTCATCAGTGTTTTCAACGCTGACGGTCTGGGCTTTCGCCAGCGGGCCTATCTTGTTGCCGGATGGAAGCAGCATCTCAGGTATGTCATAAAGCGACTCCAGCATTGAGTCCTTGCTTTCGCCGGACAGATGAGACGAGAACACGTTAGACTTGAAAGCGCCAATCACCTTGCCGTAAAAATCAACCTCCACTTGCGGGAGCGGCTGCGGCAACTGCCTTCCGTATGCTATGTATATCAGTATCTTTTGCTTCCGCCTTTCGTACATGTCGTTGGAAAGTTTTATCATGTTGCGCTTTGTCTGCTCGCTCTCTTCGGTCTTTTCCTTTTCCAGCTCTTTTATCAGCCCGGCGATGTCGTGAAAGAACGTTTTCGGCACCATCTGTATCTCATTGGTCTGTTTCTCGCGTTGGAGGATTTGCCATAGAAGGTCATATGTTATGTTGTCCGCCATGTTAGTCCGCCCAGTACCCCAGAGTTCCGCTATTCTGTGCTGTAAATCCTGAATTTTTGCACATTACTTACATTTATTTTTCTCTTTTATTATTCATATATATATAACAACAACGCGAATAGTGGAAGTGAGGGGTGTATAGCGAGGAATGGATTTGAACCATCGATCTCCGGGTTATGAGCCCGGCGGGCACTCCAGACTACCCTACCTCGCTTTGTTAACAAATAATCTACTGCAACGCTATAAATAGTTTTGCGGGAGTTGCAAATAATAACGTAAACGGCACTTACTCCCCCGAATACCCAGAGGAGGCCGCATAATCCTGATTGTTCTTCTTAACCTCCGCGGCGGGCCTCATCAGCTTCTCCGCCTCTGCCTTCCCTATCCTCTCAAGCGTACCGCCACATGAGCACCGGAATCCTGATTCGTATGCAGAGTCGAACGTGAATATGAGCTTGTCTGTGTCATAGCACTTCCTGCACACGAAATAGTCGTTGCATTCATCATTTATTATGGAATTGCCGTTGCCCATTCTGTTAACGTACTCCAGGAAAGGTTCCACCTTGTCAATGTTTATGAACCATGCGAACGATAGCCACCCATTGGTGTTCTTTGCCACATAATAATTGGTTATCCCGTATCCCTGCAGTATGTTGAGGATCCTCCTTATGGCATTTATCTTAAGGTCCAGCTGGACCGCGATGTACTCATCCGTCCTCGGCACGCTTAGCATGCTTATGACCTCCGGCGCAACCCTGCTTACGTTCTTCTTTAGGTAATCTATTATCTGCTCGTTGTTCAGCAGCATGTTTATGGCGTTCTTAACCTCTTCCGGCTTGCCTATGTTCATGTTCTTCAGTTTCTTGCTCTTCGCCATCTCGTAGCCGGTATAATCCTTATCGAGCAGCTTGTTTATGTCCTTTATCTGCTTGGTCTTCTGTTCCGCGCTCTTGACTTCCGTTTCATTATTCGCGCTCTTCCCTACTGCTGCTTTTGGGGACTTCGCGCTGCGCCTAATGGCTGCTTTGCTGACAGGGAGCGGACGCGTCGCTGCCTTATGCACTTGCGCCTTGCGCTGCTGCGGTCTGGCTGCTTTTTTATGTTTCACTGACTTAAGGTTATACCCGACTTTAGACTTGACCGCAGCCCGCTTGTTGCTCTTCTTTGCCATTGTATGACCGATGCTTAACGCATATTGTATTATGGGTTTCCCGATATTTAAGCTTAACTGCAATGTACGCCGTCTTCATACGCGATGTGGTGACAAACGAGATGCTCATACAAACGCAAGGGCAAGGAGAACGCTAATGATAGCACCGCACACGCTGCACAGGAAGTTGGATGTAAACTTATTGCCTAGGCCCTTCTCCTCATAATAACCCAGCATGGAATCTATTACCGTACCTGCGAACCCTGCGATGGCTATGCTTAAGAAAACCACCACTATGCCATACGCTCCATAGCCCCCTATGGCAGAGACATAATCCCATATCAGGAAAACGCCTGCCGCTATGAGCAGGGATCCCAATAGCCCGGCTGCCAATCCCAGCGAGGTTACGCCGCCTGATACGCCCCTCTTGACCTTCCTGAACGTGAATATGAGGCGCGGCATCCCGTCAAGCACTCCCAGCTCGCTGCTAAACTTATCCGCCATTATGGCAGCCACGCTGCCCATGAAGCCTACCACCGCCAACAACGCGAGCCCGGGCGCATGCAGGTAGTTGCTCAGCAGGAAGAATATAACGGCAATGATAGTAGGGCAACCACCATTCGCTATCACGTTGCTTACCCCTCTATCGCGCTGATATAGCTTGAGCACCTTCTTCCGCGGCTTCCCCGCCCACGTAGCCAACGCCGACAGGACAAGGAAATAGATCATCATGGCCACAAAGAAAATGCCCAGTCCCTGCCCTAGAAGCAGCAGCGCAAGGGCCATAATCAAGGATACTGCCAATCCCATCTTGTCGAGAGTGAGGAACGCCATGCGACCATTTTTATGAAATTATTCCGCTATTAACAAAGATTTAAAAATCTATTTGCCGCTATAATATCACGGGTTCTCTACTGTAAAGAAGGTCGTAGAACTGGTCGCCTTGCCAGCGTGCATCTGCACGCTGGCACTTATTCTTATCTCATTGCCAATTACGACGTAAAAATGCATTACAGCTGGCTTGAATTCCAATGCATTATTACTTATCAAACTTATTTATTACTATTCATGCATAACCTAGTTGATACAAATGGCGAAGGACAAGGGAATCCATGATCTGGAGGATTTGCCGGGCATAGGGGAGACCACAGCAGAAAAACTTAGGGCCTCGGGCATAGATTCTATAGAGAAAATCGCTACCGCTGCACCGCATGAGCTTTCAGAGATAGCCGGTATAAGCGTGGATAACGCCAAGAAGGCGATCCAGGCGGCGCAGGAGTCTACCACTGTAGTATATGAGACCGCAGAGGCGATCTCCGAGAAGCGCAAAGAGATAGGCAAGATAACCACCAATTCGAAGGACCTGGATGACCTTATAGGCGGCGGCGTGGAAACAAACGCCATAACTGAAGCGTACGGAAAATTCGCAAGCGGCAAATCGCAATTAGGCTTTCAGCTTGCTGTAGATGTGCAGCTTCCCCGTAAGGATGGCGGCCTAGAAGGCGCCGTCCTGTTCATAGACACTGAAGGGACTTTCAGGCCGGAGCGCATAGAAAGCATAGCGAAGGCAAAGGGCATTGATCCAAAGACCGCATTAGAAAACATACTGGTCGTTCGCGCCATAACCACGGACCAGCAGATACTCACTATAGAGCGGGCCGACAAGCTGATACAGGAGAAGAACATAAAGCTGATCATAGTAGATTCCCTCATGGCGCTGTTCAGGTCTGAGTTCATAGGCAGGGGCGCCCTTGGCGAGAGGCAGCAAAAGCTCAATGTTCACATCCACAGGCTGCAGATGCTTGCAGACAAGTACAGCCTGGCGGTCTACGTCTCGAACCAGGTCATGGATAACCCCGGCATACTGTTCGGCGACCCTACCACGCCAATCGGAGGCAACGTTCTTGCGCATGCTGCCACTACAAGGCTCTATCTCAGAAAAAGCAAGGAGGAGAAGCGCATAGTGAGGCTGGTCGATTCGCCCGCCGTGCCGGAAGGCGAGTGCGTCATAAAGATAACGCCGAACGGCATAGCGGAATGATGCTGGTCAAATGCTTTACATAATAGGTCTGGGCCTCTGCAGCAGCGACGTGTCCCAAAGGGCATTGGAGCTGGTGAGGGAAAGTTCCGGGTCTTACATAGAGCGGTACACAAGCTTCATACCTGAAAGCACCATAGAGCTAATAAAGGCGGCTTCCCCAAGCGGGGTGACTGAGCTTTCCAGGCAGGATCTTGAGGACGGCGTGGATGGCTTCGTCTCTAAGGCTGCCGGCACCGACATATCGTTGCTGGTCGGCGGCGACCCGCTGGTCGCTACGACGCACAAGGTGATACTCAACGCAGCTGCCAAGCGCGGCATAAAAACTAGCATGTTGCACGCCCCATCAATACTTTCTGCCGCTATAGGGGAGAGCGGTCTGGACTTCTACAGGTTCGGTCAGATAATAACGATACCCCGTTGGAGCGAGCACTACAAGCCCATTTCATTCTTTGACATAATAGAGGGCAACGCAAAGAGGAACCTGCACACCATGCTGCTATTGGACTATGACGGCCCTTCCGGTTCGTCACTGCAACCAGAGGAGGCTGCAGAGACACTGGTCAATGCGGCGCAGCAGCACAAATCGGACCTGGTGGGCTGGGACACCAAAATGCTCCTGTTGCACAACATAGCGCTTGATGGCAAGGTGATAAGATACGCCAAGCTGGGCGAGCTGAAGGATATCAAGTTCAGCAACGGCCCTACGCTCATGATGATGCCTGCCAAACTTGCCGACATAGAATCTGAGACTCTGCTAAATGTAGCAACTTAATTAAATGGTGTCCGCATTGCTAACTATAAAATTCGATCATAAGGCGAAGACGTTCTGCGTAACTGATCAATCAGGCATAGACACGCTAAGGAACGGCAACATAGGCACCATCACAAAGGATGGATTGTTCCTCATGCCAGAGGAGGCCCTATTCCTTATGGATGTGCGAAATGCGGAGTGCAGGTATGCATCAACGGGCTCCTTGATGCACTTTAATCAGGTAGCGGAGCGGTTCAGCCACAGCCACAAATTCATGGCGCGGTACTTCACCTACAAGGATTGGCGCGATAGGGGCCTGGCCATAAGGAGCATGTCCGATAGCTTCAGGGAGTCCGCCGGCCGTCTGCCGTCAAAGAAGTATCCCCAATCCGGATTCAAGGCAAAGGGCCGCAAGCTCAGCGGTGTATTCTTCCCGGAGGACATGATCACAGTGGTCGATGACCCTGAGGACGGCAAGAAGATATACCTAGAGAGCTGGTTAGGGCAGTACGGCACCTACAAGCTGAGCGACCACGGCATGCTCAACAAGCTTGACATATACGAGACGGTGTTCCTGATCGAGGCAGGCATGCTGGATGTCAAGAATTCGACAAAAGCCAATATACTGGATACTGCGACAAAGAGACGGTCTGACTTCCCTAAGCTGTACGACGTCTACAAGGACTGGCGCAGCAAGGGCTATGTGGTCAAGACGGGTTTCAAGTTCGGCACTCATTTCAGGATATACTTCCCCGGGGCCCGCCCTGTGAAGGACGACCCAGCATGGGTGCACTCCAAGCACGTGGTGCACGTGTTCCCCAGGGACGCAAAGCTGCTGATATCTGAATGGGCCAGGGCCATAAGAGTGGCGCATTCAGTTAGGAAAACTTTCATACTTGCAATACCCGGCAGGAGCAGGAAGAAAAAGCTGGGCATGGATTTCGTGCTTTACCACAGGAAGGGCAATGACATAGAGATACCGGGCATCGACAGCCCGAGGTTCGCCATGCTATCGCTGAGCGAGGACGAGTACATAGGCGGAGCCGAGCTGTCAGCCATAATAAGCGAGGCAAAGGCGCACAAGCTTGAGCTGATAATCGCAATAGCCGACAGGGAAACCGCAGTCACGTACTACAAGGCCAGGATGATAGAGCTTCCAAAGAGCGACTACGAGTACTACGAGATAGACTGGATGCAGCCATAACTGCATAATGGGTTTTCAGCGCCCAATTGCATGCTCTGATAAAACCGCATATAAAAAGCTCCATATACATTGTCCCGCACCATGTCATATAGCAGACGCAGAAAAGCAGATAGTGTGATATTACGGCACAAAAGACAATTGACAAGGGCGCTGCGTCCGATGCCGAAAGGCCTTCCACAAAGCTCCAGTCCAGCGAAGACAAATACGCAAATTTTCGTACATACATCGATATCCGTGCAAAAGCGATTGTCAATGAGACAAGAACGATTTACGCTGATTTGTACAATGAACTTTACTCCGGCCTGCGTAACGAACTTCAAACCTAACATTAGAGAAGCCCCCAAAGGAATTGGACGGCATACCATTGGTATTCCAGTGCGACAAGGAGTACATCGGTGCGGCTGCCTGCTATGAAAAAGGTTCAATAATATTCTACAAGCCCGCATACAATCTGTTCAAGACAATGGAAAAGGCCGAGGCGAATGGTGACTCTTATGCTGCAGAGAAAACAGGATATCACATAGACCAGCTCATAAGCCATGAGCTGGCGCACGCCCTGACGTTCAAGATATCATTTGATGCCATGCCGTTCTTGGAATTCTCGTACAGCCGCCCGCGGGACAGGAGGCTGGCGGAAGGGCTCGCGGAGCTGATAGGGTTCTACGTAACCCAAAAGGTTAACGGCAAGCCCTTTGACAATGGCGCCATTGCGGACGCAATGCTTGAAGCCGTAAAGCAAAGGCAGGAGTCAATAAACGAGCGCAATCGCCTGCTGGCCACGAGTCTAGGTTCTCTGGAAGGAAATGAACTAGCCGATGCGCAGCGCAACATAAGATGGGCTACGCAGTGCTTCTCCTACGACTATGCCAAGCTGGGGTTCGCCCAAGCGCTGAAGGCGAATAAGGGAATGAACATGCCCAAGTTTCTAAGGCGTACGTTGCGTAAACCGGAAAAGCTTGCAGGCATAAGCACTCATATACTGGATCTTGACGGCGCCACTGCGGAGCTCGATAAAATCTACGACTCGCGGTTTATGAGCAGCAAATACGAAGCGCCCGTGGCGTTGGAAGAATTGCGGAAGGAGTTGGAACTGCAGTCGAAGCTAAGCTCTTTGATGTCCAAGGGGGCCGCCATGCGCCTTGCCAAGTGAATACTGTTCACGGGCAAACCTGCCTGCACTGCGCGTCATCGTCTGGCCTAAACACTCCTAAAGCGCAGGCAATTTATCGGCTGCTATTCTGACGTATTAACAAAGTGAGCGGGAAATCCCACACCATTCATGGGTGGGATGAAAGCGAACCGTAGTAAGGCGTATAAATATGGATGGAAATATAGGTTGCATGGAACTGACAAGAGCCTACAAGTTCAGAATCCACCCTGACGCTACAAGGCAGGGAGAGATAGACGAAAGGCTGATTATTGCACAACAGTTCTACAACAAGATTCTTGAGAAGTCAATCGAGTCCTATAAAAATGGAAAGACCAAGGTCTCGATGGCTCAATTCAACAGATTCGTAAAAGAGGCAATCCAAGATGACAAGAGATACCTGAAACTCTATTCGCAGACAAGATGCGAGATAGAATTCAGGCTTCTAAAAGCATACCAGAACTTCTTCAGAAGGATCAAGGAAGGAAACAGAAAGGCAGGATTCCCGAGATTCAGGTCACGGGACAGATACAAGTCAATAACATATCCACAGGACAACGGTTCTTTCTCGATAAGGAAGGGCAGGCTAAGGGTCTCAAGAATAGGAACAATGCCGATAGAGTTGCATAGGAAGATAGAAGGTGCAATAAAGACTCTTTCGATAAAGAGGGAAGGAAAGAGTTATTATGCAGTTTTCACAACGATAACAAATGTCAAAATTCCCAAAGTGGAAGATACCAATCCAGTAGGGATAGATTTGGGGCTGGATTCATTTGTTGCACTGTCAGATGGAACTAAGATAGAAAAACCGAAGTTCATGCAACAGAACAGAAAGAGGATTGCACATTGGCAGAGAATAGTCGCAAGGAGGAACAAAGGCTCAAGGAGAAGGCAGAGGGCAAAGGCGCATCTCCAAAAAACATACGAATATTCCGCAAATCAATCTGGCGACTACCTGCATAAACTTTCAGACGCTCTCGTCAATTCAGGATACACTTCATTCGCAGTAGAAGACCTCCGTATCCAAAACATGGTAAAGAATCATAGGTTGGCAAGTTCGATACATGACGCTTCATGGAACAGGTTCATCCAACTCCTCTCATACAAGGCTGAAAGTGCTGGTTTGAGTGTAGTCAAAGTGGATGCAAGGAACACCTCAAAGGAGTGCAGTAATTGCGGCAACATTCAGGAGATGCCACTCTCGGAAAGAACGTACATCTGCCAGAGATGCGGAATGTCAAAGGACAGGGACATAAACGCATCAATAAACATACTCAACAGAGCTACCCTCGGACAGAGGGAAAGTCACGCTCAGGGAGAGAATCGTCAATACGTTCCAACAGGGAATGCAAACGGACTCGGCGAACTGAGAACCGATAAAACACATCCTTTGCGGGATGCAGCGATTGCATGAACGCAGAGGAAGCCCACGCCGTTCACGGGTGGGAGGATGTCACGTTTACCCGCGCTTTATGCTGGCATGCGCCTTGGTTAGCTGTCCGGAAGATTCGGCCGCGAGAAGGTTCAGCTCACCGGCTAGGCATACTGTGGCTATGAGTTCCGCAAGCATGTACTTCGTCTTTCCTTCGTTATCCCCTTCGCCGTACACGCCCGAAGCAAAAAGCAGCTCTTTTGGCGTCTCCCTGATGGTGCCGCCGCCATACGTCCCTACCTCCAAAGCAGGAATGTATATTGAGACGTACAAATCCCCCGCTTCAGTCACCGCAACGTCGTCGAATGCATTGACCCCGTCCACTATCTGCGCGACGTCCTGCCCATACGCGTCGAAAGCCGCATTCAGTACATTCGCCACTTGTGCGTTATGCGCGAGGGAGCCGGCCAATCCGGACCCAACGTAATTCTTGACGTAATTTATCTTCGCCATGCTTTCAGGATCTGTCTTTAGCGTAGCCTTCACCACTTCCTTTGGTATGACTGCTTCAGCTATTATGGACACCCCTCTGCCTACCAGGACATTCTTCATCGCAGGCTTCTTGTCGATACACAGATTCCCGCTTTCGCTCAGCACGTGCAGCAGCTTTTTCGTAGATGATAGCGATGACCGCTCTAACTCCTTTTCGAACGCATTTTGCTTCTTCCTCTCTTCATTAAGTCTGTCTACCAATTTCGCAGTGGTGTTGTTGGATGCGATGGTGACCATGTTCATGCCCATTGCGGCTCCGGTCTTTGCCTTGTAGACGATGAATAGGTTCCTGCCTGTGGTGTAGCAGTCTATGCCCAGCAGTTCTCCGTGTTTCGTATGGTTTGAGAATTCCGCCTTGATGAACTTGAAGCCCTCATTGCTTTTGACAAATGACATTATGCGCTTAGACTCCCTGGCGCCCGAAGTCTCTATTATTATGCTCCTTGTCATTTTGTCATCTATTATGGTTGTCGTTGCCCCTGCGCCGCTATTGATTGCTTTAAGGCCCCTTGCAACCCCTGCGACGAGCCTGCCTTCAGTGGTGGAAAGGAAAATCGGTTTTATGCCGCTCAGGTGTTCCCCATTTATCTTGGCTTCAACGAAACCAAGAGGCCTCTGGGTGGCTCCTATCATGTTCTCTATATTCCTCTTGCCGGCATCCTCGTTGTCCATGTTTCCCGAAACTATATACTGGAACTTTATGCCGTATTTCTTCTCGAGGTAAAGCCTCCTTATCCTTGAAGACTGGCTCTCATCCTCTAGAAACATCGATAAGCCCGATAATGAGAGTTCGCCATTCATTAGCTTGTTTATTACTTCATCATCCCCATATTTTTTGCTGTCCATGGTCATAATCAACGCATTAAAGCGATAAAAAACTTAGCTAGAGGCCGTACAAAGCAAGAATAAAGGACCAGCGTGCATAATGGCAGTTATAAATTATTAATGAATTAATAGTCAAACATACACCCCGTTTTCCTTCCTGGCAGTGTGGAAAAATGCACATCAGGTCGGTAATAGGATTGCAGGCATTGAATATGGCTATAGCACAGGAAATATACGAGTATTCCAAGGCGTTGGACAAGACAGGAGTAGATAATGCGGATTCGGACGAGATTAAAAAGCGCATAGTTGACTCCATATTCGTGGCATATGGTGCAAAGGATGCGGTGCCCATAAAGCTGATGCAATCCGCGCTGCTGCCATCCCAAGGGCCGCACAATTCACCCATATACTTCTCAGGCCAGGAAGCGTCAGTTGAGACGTCCGCATTCATAAACGGCTCTATGACTAGATATCTGGATTACAATGATACCTACCTTTCAAAGGAGGCGCTGCACCCATCCGATAACATACCGCCTATATTATCGCTTTCCTACGCGCTTGGCAGCAAGGGCGCAGATGCGATAAAGGCCATAAAGGTCGCGTATCAGGTGGTATGTTCGCTTTCAGATGCCGTCTCAATAAGGGATCGGGGCTGGGATCACGTAACCTACATATCGATTTCCTCAGCTGCAGGTCTTGGCAGCCTTATGGGCCTCGAAAACGGCCGCTTCGTGCATGCATTGAATCTCGCCATAAACAACAACATAAGCTTAAGACAGACCCGCGCAGGCGAACTGAGCATGTGGAAGGGCTGCACTGCCGCCAATGCATCCAGAAACAGCATTTTTGCCGCCTTGTTGGCGCAGAAGGGCCTGACCGGGCCGGCACCAATATTCGAAGGGGAAATGGGATTCTTCAAGCAGGTCTCAGGGGCGTTCGACCTCAACCTCGCGGAGGACAGGGTAAGGAAGACAATGATAAAGAACTATCCTGTGGAATACCACGCGATGAGTGGCGTCGAGGCAGCACTGGAACTCAAGGGCAAGGTCACCGGCGCGATAAAGGAGATAAACGTAGAGACATTCTCAGTCGCCAACAAAATAATTGTAAAGGATCCCGAAAAGCTGAGGCCCAAAACAAAGGAGACTGCGGACCACAGCCTGCCTTATATAATAGCATATTCACTGCTGTACGGAAGGCCAAAACTTGATTCTTACGAAGATAAATATCTAAGCGATGTGCGTATACTTGATTTGATAGATAAAATGAAGTTCAGTGTATCGCAAAAGTTCGATTCGATGTATCCGGAATACCTGCCAATAAAGATAAAGGTAACTGCATCCGAATCAAGCGCAGAAAGCGAGGTCGTTGTGCCAAAGGGCCATTTCAAGAACCCCTACTCATGGGATGAGCTGAGGGCCAAGGGCGTATCCATAATGGGAGACGAATCCAAGGTCGACGGCATAATAAAGGTAGGAAAGGAATTAGACAAGCGCGATGTTTCTGATATGTTTGAAGTGGTATCAAATGTCGATTCTTAAAGACAACATAAATTCCGGGCCGAAAGAGCTGCGCAAGATAATAAGGAATGGCTACGTGGTAGCGCCAGGCGTGTTCAGCGGCATATCTGCGCTCCTTGCCCAACGGGCGGGCTTCAGAGCGTTATACTTATCTGGATCTGGAGTCGCAGGGTCTATGGGACTTCCCGACTTGTCATTGACAACCCTCGATGAGGTTGCCGCAGAGACGCGCAAAATAACTTCTATGTCCGGGCTCCCGCTTATAGTTGACATAGATACTGGATTCGGCGAGACGTTGAATGTGGTGCGCACGATAAGGACGATGGAAGCGGCAGGTGCGGCTGCAATACACATGGAGGATCAAGACCTTCCTAAAAAATGTGGCCATCTCTCCGGCAAGAAGATAATACCGGCGGATGCCATGGCCCAGAAGGTGAAAGTCGCAGTGGGCAGCAGAAAGGACAAAGCTTTCATCATAATAGCAAGGACGGACTCCAGGGCGATAGAGGGTCTTGATGGGGCCATAGAGAGGGGCAGGCTGTACCTAAAGGCAGGGGCGGACGTAATATTTCCTGAAGCGCTGGAAAGCGAGGATGAATTCAAGGAGTATGCAAAGAAAGTAAGGGCTCCGCTTCTTGCCAATATGACGGAATTCGGGAAAAGCCCACTCCTAAGCTCGGAGGACTTGGCGAGGCTAGGGTACAAGATAATAATATTTCCGCTTACCGGGTTCAGGGCCGCGTTATCATCAATGGACACCATATATAAAGAGCTGCGCCAAAGCGGAACGCAGAGAAAGGTCCTGCAGCGCCTGATGACAAGGGATGAATTCTACAAAGTGATAGGCTATAAGGATTACGCTGATGAAGACGCGCTGCTTTCAAAATCTAAAATGCCCGGCAAAACAGCCAAGCGGCGATGAGTGCAGCACGGGTTTTATTATGGATCCAATAATAGTTCCAAAAGGGCTTGCAGGTGTCATAGCGGACGAGAGCGCGATATGCACTGCAGACAACGAAACGGGGAAGCTGCTGTACAGGGGCTACAGCGCGACCGATCTTGCAGAAAAAGCGACATTTGAACAGGCAGCGTACATCGTTGTGTATGGTCACATGCCAAATGAGCAGGAACTTTCAGGGTTTTCGGATTTCCTCATTAAAAATTCTGACATAGACCAGAACACAGAGAGCATAATGAAGCTCATCCCTAAACACACGGAGTTGATAGACCTGATGCGCTCTGTGGTCTCGCTCATTCCGCTGGACGAGGCAAAAACCGACAAGGCGTTGCTAGAGATCGCCGCGAAGATGCCTCGGATAGCTTCTGACGGCCGAAACGCATTATCCGGCACCGCTGTTCTGGGCAAGGCGGAAGGCACATATTCCGAGAGGTTTTATTACTTATTAACTGGAAATAAGGACTCAGAAATGGCGGAGCATTTGGAGAAACTGCTTATACTGTACATGGAGCATGAGCTCAACGCATCTACATTCGCATTGAGAGTCACTGCTTCCACTCTTGCCGATCCGAGGGCCGCCATGACGACTGCATTGGCAACCATAAAAGGCCCGCTACACGGGGGCGCGAACGACCAGATACTCAATTACATGCTTAAGATGGACAGCAGAGAGGAGGCAATAAAATTAGTGGATGAAAAGTTGGCGCGCAAGGAAAAGATTATGGGATTCGGCCACCGCATATACAAAAATGCGGATCCACGTGCGCAGTTCATGAAAAATGAACTAAAGGTGCTGTCTAAACTCAAGCATGAAGAGAAGCTGTACGATTTGGCCGCTGCCATAGAGGAAACAGTATGGGATAGGAAGAAGCTTCCGGCTAACCTCGACTTTTATGCTGCGCTTTGCATGCACCTACTCGGAATAGATCATGCATTCTACTTGCCGCTATTTGCATCCGCGAGGTCCTTCGGCTGGTGTGCGCATTACATGGAGCAAGTGGCAAATAACAAGCTGATACGGCCTGATTCCAAGTACATAGGGCCGACAGGGCTGAGACTCTGACCGTGCTCCCATCAAATCAGCAAAGGATTTATTGTTTGTGTGCGCTATAATTTCATGTCAGTTTTCGATGCACTGCTTAAAGGCATAATCATCATTGTAATTGTAGTAGTACTTTTCCTTTATCTGCTGCAATCCGGTTTCCTCAACAAGCTGGTTTATGACAATTCAATAAACGCTAACGTAATACGAATTTCAAAGTTGCTTCAGAATCCATCCGGCTATTACGGCAAGAGCATACAGGTAACTGGCACATTGGCAAGGAACAACTATGCCGTATACAATTTATACAACTTTGCAGGCGGTTTTGTGGCGCTGAACAATGTCTCTTCAGCACAGCTCATATACGGAGGCAATTACACCGCTTTCGGGCTATTCGGTTCCGCGGTTTCTACTGCGGCATGCACCACCCAGGAATCAAATTGCACCATACAGGCAGAAAGTTCCACAAGCAATCAGTGCGTAACGCAGGTCAACTGCACAAATACGTACTATTACATAAATGTGACCAGCATCACAAAACTTCCGTGACGCAGTTCTGAAAACCAGCGCCAGCCGCTAATGCTTACATCTACCTACCTCAGGCGCTTGAAATCCCTAATTGCTTTGGTCAAGTTGTCGGAATTAAATATCGCGCTGCCTGCTATGAGTTCGTTCGCACCAGCCCGCATCGCCATCAGCCCTGTTTCAAGATTTATGCCGCCGTCCACGCCTATCCTGAAATCCGCCTTTGCGTGTTCTCTCCCCTGCTGTATCTTCCTTAATGCTACCGGCATGAACTTCTGGCCTCCGAACCCCGGGTGGACGCCCATGACAAGCAGCATGTCGGCGTGCTTCATGCATCCGAGCACGCCATCCATCGGGGTCTCCGGATTTACTGCTATGCCCGCTTCTTTCCCAAGCCCCCTTATCGATTCCAGCACCTTGCTTGCGGATTTGATCGCCTCATAATGCACTATCAGCGTATCAGATCCTGCCTCTGCAAACTGCTTTATATATCGTTCGGGCTTCTCTATCATAAGGTGCGTTTCGAAGTGCAATCCGGTGGCATCCCTTACGGATCTTATCAACTCCTGCCCAAAGGTGATGTTCGGTACGAAGTGTCCGTCCATAACGTCTATGTGGACTCTGTCCGCCCCTCCGCGCTCTAGCCGCTTTATCTCGTTTCTCATGTTTCCGAAGTCAGCGGAGAGTATGGATGGTGCTATGTCAACGGCGCTCATTTTAGCACGCTTATTAATCGAACGCAAGGGATTAAAGTATTGCTGCAGCGGAAATATTGATGGACAGCGGCGGCTGCCACATATTTTTATATTTTGGGTAACCAATCATTAGTACTATTTCAGATTAGTGGTTTTCATGAGCGGTTATAAGGCTATAAAAGAAACGATGCAGAGGGAGTTCAAGGAGGTGCCGCAGGCATACAAGGATAGGCTTGCACAGTGGCACGCAGAGCCTACGGTGATCAGGGTAATCCGCCCTACAAATCTGGTCAGGGCCAGGGAGCTCGGTTACAAGGCGAAGCAAGGCATACTGCTGGCCCGCGTGCGCGTAAGGTCTGGAAAGAGCAAGCGCGCAAGGCCAGGCGGAGGCCGAAAACCATCCAAGAGCGGCAGATACTTCTCAAGGGTAAGTTCTATGCAGTCCATAGCGGAAGGCAGGGCCGCCCAGAAGTTCTCGAACTGCGAGATCCTGAATTCATATTTCGTCGGAACTAACGGCTACGAGAAGTTCTATGAGGTGATACTTCTGGATAAGAGCAGCCCGGTGCTGCTTGCGGACCGGAACTACTCCGGCGTTATAATGCAGAAGCAAAGGGCATCCAGGGGTCTCACGGTTTCCGGAAGGAGGCACCGCGGCATGATGAACAAGGGCTTCGGAACCGGCAAGACAAGGCCGAGCAAGAGGGCAGTGGAGAGAAGCGCTGCGTGATTCGGTAGGCAAATGCCCTACATTACTTATTCGCGCTGCCATCGGAATGCGCGTATGCTTTTCAATGAATCAGAGCGGCTAGCCGCTAAGCTGGGCGCTGATGATTCCGTGGTAGTCTGCAGGGGGTCTAAGACGATAAGGGACGTGGTCAAAGACGCCATAAGGCGCGGTTTCGACAGTGCACTAATCATAAGGCTAGTGCCTTCACGCGGAGGTGCCAAGATGCGTGCGGATAAGCTAAAGGTTAACGGTATCGACGGGGCGTACTCATGGATTGGCAGCGTATCACTGGGTTCGCGCACCCATGCAAAAATCGCAGAACAGGAATGATTGAATGGCGGACCATTACGATCTCACCGCAATAATATCCATTAAGAAGCCATCAGGAATGAGTTACATTGAGCTAATAGGCAAAACTTCGCAGTACAAAAGGAGCACGGTCAGCATGTCCGAAAAGCCGACCATGCTTAAGATCAGGATAGAAGCGAAAGACGCCACGGCGCTGAAGGCATCGCTGAATGCCATATTAAAGGACATACAAGTGATAGAAAGCGTAAGCAGAGTAAAAATTCCACAAATCGGTGCTAAAAGTAAAAATATATAAATGTAAACCCATGATAAATACTTCGTAATGTCTGGCTTTTTGTGATTCATAAGCAATGTGGCCATTCTCATCTGGTGCTGAAGGAGAAAAACAACATTACCTTTAACGCTCTATTAGTCATGAGCGAGTGTGTGAGTATGCGAAGAGGATCAATGCAGTACTGGCATAAAAGGCGCGCACAGACGCGTTTGCCTAGGCTGCGCAATCAATCTGGCGGCATAGACACAGGCAGCATGGGCAACATGATAGCCTTCAAGGTAGCAACTGGTCACGTCGCAATGATAAACGACATGAATCCTGCGGCAAAGCAGCAGGAGGTCAATAGGGCATGCACGCTGCTGGAGGCGCCGCCAATGCTGGTATATGGCATCAGGCTTTACTCAAAGGATCCGCTTACCGGATACAGGACGGTTTCCAAGGAGATACTTGACAAGGCGTCCGTGCAGAAGCTGGGCATAAAGAAGATAAAAACAGACGAGAGCAAGATACCGGAGATAAAGCAGAAGCTTTCAGAGTTCATCGACGTGACTGCGCTTCTCGTAACATATCCAAAGGGCGTAGCTTCAGGCCAGCATCACCCCAACAGGTTCGAATCCCCGATAGGTGGCAAGAGCATGGAGGAGAAATTCACCGCTATAACCCAGAAGCTTGGCAAGGAAGCCGGGCTCCAGGACTTCTTCAAGCCTGGCGAGTACGTAGACGTCGCCTCAATAACAAAGGGCAAGGGATGGCAGGGGGTCATAAAGCGTTTCGGGGTGGCGAGGGTATCGCACAAGGCAACGCAGAAGATAAGGCACGTAGGAACTTTAGGTCCATTCAAGCCGGGCAAGGTCCTGTACTCAGTGCCGCATGCCGGTCAGACAGGATTCAATTACAGGATAGAACAGAACAAGCGCATACTTAAGATAGGCTCGAAGGCCGACTCGGACTCGATAAACCCTAGCTCCGGGTTCCTTAATTACGGCTTGGTCAGGAATAATTTCATAATAATAGACGGCTCGGTTCCCGGCCCGTCAAAGAGGCTCGTAAGGATAAGGAAGTCGGTAACCAACATAAACGTCAAGGGGATAAAGGAGCCGAAGATAAACGATGTGATGTTTTAAAGGTTAGATTAGCTTGCAGGAACAAAGTACATTTAACGTGCTCGACCTAAAAGGCTCGGTCAAGGGCAGCGTGCAGAAGCCGTCTGCCTTCAGCGAGTCGGTAAGGCCGGAGATAATACTCAGGGCGGCCATTGCCGAACAGACAAGGGAATTCCAGCCCCAGGGCCACTTCCCACTTGCAGGCATGCAGACAAGCGCTAGATATTATGGCGCCATGGGTTCATACAGAACAGGCAGGCACATGGGAATAGCGATAAGGCCCAGGCAGAAGCTGGGCGGCGGCAGGCAGGGAGATGTAAGGCGCATACCATCTGCAGTCAAGGGAAAACGCGCCCACCCGCACATGATAGAGAAGACGATAATAGAGCAGATAAACAAGAGGGAATACCAGAAGGCGATTGCGTCTGCGATAGCGGCCACTGTATTAAGCGATCATGTTAAGTCATCAAAGGCCCTTCCGATAGTGCTTTCGGACGAGGTCCAGGCCCTTAAGAAGACAAAAGATGTAATCAGCATGATTGAAAGCCTTGGCCTTTCCGATAATAAAGTAGGGGCCGCAGCAAGGATAAAGAAGGGGATAAGGCGCTCTGCTTCACAGAGGAAGTACAAAAGGTCTGTGCTCTTCGTGGTGAAGGAGGACAGCGGCATATCAAAGGCTGCAAGGAACATACCGGGATTCGACATATGCAAGGTTGATCAGTTGCGCGTGTGCTTATTGGCTCCTGGCGGCAAGCCAGGCAGGCTTGTGGTATGGAGCGAGTCCGCAGTCAAGAGCCTTGATCAGGACATAAGCAAATTAAGTCTCAAGTGATCATATGGGAATATTGAAATATCCGCTTGCAACAGAAAAGTCCGTTGGTATGATAGAAAGGGACAACGTGATAGTCTACATTGTGGACTTCAGGGCCACTAAACCAGAGATAAAGAAGGAGTTTGAGAGCACGTTCAACGTAAAGGTGAGCGCGGTACGCACGCTGAACACTCCGGCAAATGCAAAGAAGGCGTTCATAAAGCTGTCAAAGGGCTACAACGCAAGCGACGTTGCAGTCAAGTTGAAGCTGGTATAAAGGTGGGAGCATGGGAAAGAGACTAAAGCAGCAAAGGAGAGGAAAGGGCACTAATGCCTACTCCAAGCTGCCAGGCACATTTGACATTGACATCAGTTTCCCGAGCGACAGGAAGAACGTAATGGTTGGCGAAGTGATAGGCATATTCAACCACACGGGCCATACTGCCCCGTTAATGGAGGTGCTATATGGTAATTTTTCTAGCGGTTATCTTCTGGCCCCTGAAGGCATAAAGGTTGGCGATAAGATACATTTGAACGGCAGTGTACTGGGTCTTGGCACAGTCGCGGAGCTTTCCAAAATACCGGATGGCACTCCGATATACAATATAGAATCATCGCCAGGCGACGGCGGCAAGTACGCTAGGAGTGCGGGCAGCTCAGGGCTCTTGGTATCCCATGATGGCGGGTTTGCAACGGTGCAGCTGCCTTCCAAGACATCCATAACGGTGCGCAGCGAGTGCAGGGCACAGTTGGGCATAGTTGCCGGAGGGGGCATGGAAGAGGCACCCCTGGTGAAAGCAGGCAAGAACTTTTATATTAATCATGCAATCAATAAGATGTGGCCTAGGAACAGGGGCGTGAAGAGCAACCCAGTCGACCACCCATTCGGCGGCAAGCAGCACCACAAGGGTAAGAGCAGCATGACTTCAAGGAACGCCCCGCCAGGAAGGAAAGTAGGTCACATAGCAGCCAGGCGCGTCGGAAGGAAAAAGAAGGGATGACTAAATGGTAGAGAGGATAGCTTTTAACGGGATGCTGGCAGGAGATGCGGCCAACCTCAGCAATGAGCAGTACATAAAGCTGATAAAGTCGAGGCAGAGGCGCAGCATAAGTCGCAACTCAATGCAGTACAGGGAGTTGCTGGCCAAGATAGAGGAGATGAAGAAGTCGGCCAACAAGAAGCCGATAAAGACCCATGTGCGCGAGGCAGTTATATTGCCTTCGTGGATAGGCTTGACATTCTCTGTCTACAACGGCAAGGAGTTCCAGCCGTTCGAGATATCCGCCGGCATGCTTGGGCATAGGCTCGGCGAGTTCGCATACTCAACAAAGCGCGTGCTGCACTCGGCTCCTGGAATAAGGGCCACACGTGGAAGCAAGTTCCTAGCGGTGAAGTAATTGAGATACTCTTTCAATCAAAAGGCAAAGGACGTCGTTTTCGCCAGGATGAGCGATATAAACGCAAGCTCCAAGGATCTCGGCGCCGTCTGCGATGCGATAAGGTACAAGAGCGTGCAGAGCGCGCTCGACCTGCTGGAATCTGTCGCCAACGGCGAGGTGCCAATACTCTACAGGAACCACAATACGCACATGGGTTCGAGGCATGAGCTACATGGCAGGAAGGGAAGGTACCCGCAGAAGTGCGCCGAATTGGTGAGAAAGGTGCTCGTCAACGCGCGCGCCAATGCGAGCAACAAGGGAGTTATGGACGATGACCTTTACGTTATACATGCAGCGGCAAACAAGACAGTCATAGTGCCCAGGTACCCGTCAAAGGGCATAATATCCATAGGGCACGGTTATGGTTATGGTGCGACGAGGCACAGCGATCTCGAGCTCGCAAGAGTGGAGATAGGGGTCGGAAACGCTGAGATTGAAGGCCTCAGCAAAAACATCGCAGCCAGCATAAAGGCTTCGAAGGCGAGGGATGCAAGGTCAAAGCCAAAGGCTTCGCCGAAGAAGGCCCAGCCAAAGCAGCCGCTAGACAAGCAGGCAAAGGAAGCTAAGAAAGCCCAGCCAGCGGCGGAGAAGCCCAAGGATGTCGGCAAGAAAGACGCTAACGCAACTGCAGCGCAGAGTCCTGCGGCAGCCAAGAGTGAGGAAACTGAAAATAAGAAAGGTGCTTGATTGGCAATAGAAAGGAAATTCATAGATGACGCGATAATAAAGGAGAACATCTCCCAGTATCTAATTAAGTCCCTCTCAAGGGCAGGCTTCTCTAGGGTAGACATACAGAAGACACCGGTCATAACTAGGATAACTGTCTTTGTGCTGAGCCCAGGCAGGGTCATAGGCAGGGCAGGAAGAACCATAGATACCTTAACCGAAACGATTAGAAACAGATTTAGCATTGAAAATCCGCAGATAAGTGTCATGGAAGTTGAAAACAAGATGCTTGAACCTCTGCTTGTCGCAAAGGACATAGCGGACAGACTTGAGCGCGGCATAAATGCGAGGAAGATAATACAGTCAACCCTGCACAACATAATAGAGAACGGTGCCCTGGGTGCCGAGATAATAGCATGCGGCAAGCTTGCCGCGAAGGGTGCAAGGGCGAAGTCCATAAGGAAAAGCATAGGTTATATACCAAAGTCCGGAGACGTCACGAGTCTGGTCAGGGAGGCTGCATGTGCGGCGTACCCGAAGTACGGCGCCATAGGGATAAAGGTCAGGATAGTGCCTCCCGGCACCGTATTCCCGGACAGGGAGGTAAAGCAACTTGAGATTCCAAGGGCAATATTGAGCAGTTGAATAAGTTTGCCTAGAATGGAAGGCCGTAGGCCGTTGATAAGATGAGCGGGATACTTTTACCAATACTTATAGCCTTCTTCTCAATGTTCATACCTGGCATACTCCTGGCTTTCGCGTTATTGCGCAAGACAGAGTTGCACACTTTT
Source organism: Microcaldota archaeon (assembly GCA_021818545.1). GTDB lineage: Archaea > Micrarchaeota > Micrarchaeia > Micrarchaeales > Micrarchaeaceae > JAKATK01. Next base: position 79,438 of record JAKATX010000013.1, on the reverse strand, counting down.
GAGATAGTTGTCACAGGGTTCATCTTCGGCCTAATCGCCCCAGCGACAGTAACATGGGTGGAATCTTTCCTGATAGGGTATTCGAGCTTCTTCACTTTCTCCGTATCGCTTTTCGAGCTCAATGCAGCGCTTTTGTCCGTAATAGGCGCGGTTCTCTGCTACAAGCAGGGCGTCTTTGTGGATCTCAGCGCATGGATCTCATCACTTACGTCTAAGCCTTCAGATGAACACGCATCACACGGGTCGCACAAGAAGCACGCTGCGTGGTGGATATGGACCATACTCCTAATCCTCATGCTTTTTACGTTCTACACACGAATAGCCAACATAGGCACTGCGCCTAACTTCTTCGAATTCGATCCGTACTTCGACATGATAGCTACGCAGTCGATACTTGTCTACGGCCAGCAGTTCTACCTATCGCCTTCAGCGTGGCCGGTCTCTGCACTAGGCACAGTGATGAGGGTGCAGCCCCTGCTGCCATACCTGGAATCGTACTGGTACGACCTGGCCAATATGTTCGGCCCTAACTACCACGTATTCAATACATCATTGATGAGCTATGTCGGCAGCTTCTACCCGCCCATAACCGCGGCGCTGCTGGTTTTCGTAATATTCGTGCTGCTTTACCATGAATACGATCCGTACGTCGGCCTGATCGGCGCGGCTCTCACTGCCGCAATGCCCGTACTGATAACAACGTTCATAGCAGGCGAGCAGCTTCTTGAGCCATGGGGGATATTCTCGTTGTTCTTCTTCTTCGCCGCATACATGCTGGCCGTAAGGAACATGAAAAGCACGAGGCTGGCGATATTCGCAGGCATAGCGTTCGCCTCCACCTTCCTGGGCGCCCACTATTACACTGTGGACGCAGGCATACTGGCCATATACATAGTGGTACAAGGCGTGCTGGACCTCATAAGGGACGGCAAGATAAAAAGCGAATTCTATAGGATGAACGGCATAGTGATAATAGTCATAGCGATATTCCTGGCGCTTTACGATCCGTACAATGCAACGCTAAGCGGCAGGATACCTAGCCTGCTTGGCATACCTACGACAATCAGCTTCGCGCTCTTCTCGCTTATAGGCGTGGCAGCCGCGGAGCTTATAATCGGCAGGCTTCCATCGCTGCTGAAAATAAAGGTCAGCGATACAAAGGCAAAGGATACGAGCATGCTGAGCAGCGCACAAGCCTTCAGGATAGGTGTCCTAGCGATACTCCTTGTGCTTGTGGCCCTCGTGATATTTTTCACGCCATTAGGTGCGCCCATAGCGAGCTACGCTAACCTCAGCGTCAAGTTCACAACCCCATCCAGCGCTCTATTCATGACCGTTGAGGAGTACATACCTACCGGCCCGCTATACGACTTCGGCCAGCAGGGCCTAGGCGTTATAGCAGCCAACATAGGCGGCATTCCGCTGCTGATGTGGGCAGTCATAGTTATATCGATAGTTCTCATAATCATCAGCATAATATACAGGAACAGCAAGACCGCCATACTGTACATATCAATTGCAGTGCCGCTCATGGCTGCCGGCATGTCCGAGGTCAAATACCTTCCGCACATGGGGGTTGCATACATAATGCTTTTCGGCATAATGCTGGGCGAGCTAATATACCTGGCGAAGATAGACTTCAACCTAAACAAGGAACCGTCACCAGGAGGCCACGAGCTCGGCATAACCGCTGACATGTACATGAAGGGCGACAAGTCAATCTTCGCGTATGCTATAATAGCCATAGGGCTGTTCTTCTTCATACCCGCGCTGGCGCTGGTTTTCCTGATACTCATACTAATATTCGCGAACAGGTGCGAGCACACGATATACCTAGCCGCACTCCTTGTGCTGTTCATTATACTTTTGGTCATCGGCCTAGTCACCGGCAACTCCGGTCTGGTGCAGGGCGAGGGCGTATCATTCTTCAATGTTGTGGGTGCCGCATCATCATATGCGGCCAATTCCACGCTGGCATGCGTATCATCGCCGACAGACACCTATACGATAACCAGCAGCCTTGGCGCTTCGATGTTCTGCAATACTATACCGCAGTACTGGCTGCTTTCGATGGCGTGGGTAAAGGCCAACGTCGGTCCCAACGGATCTAGGGTATTGGCATGGTGGGATTACGGAGACTGGATAAACTGGTTCGGCAACACCAATGCTGTCTTAAGGGGCGATAATTCTGTGCCCAAGGAGGATTATGCCGTGGCTGCGGCTTATGTGCTAGGCTCTGCTGATGGCTACACGCCAAATACACTGGCAAACCTGATGAACACAAACCAGACAGAGTACGCGCTGTTCGACCAACAGCTCGTGAGCAAGTGGGGGGCCCTGGATTTCCTGGCATGCGTCAACGTAAACGAGACATCTAGGGCGCAGGCGATAGCAGAATCAAAAATACTTGGCTCTACGCAGCCGTTCCTGCTGGGCTACTCGCAATGCGAGATAAACCACGACCCGCAGGACCTGTTGGTGCCATACTGCGCTATAGATCCACAAGCGCAAGGCTGCTCCCCTAACCTCAACTATTACTGCAGCATATCGACTCCAAATACTACATATATAAGGTCATTCACACTGATAGGGCAGTCGGCGTCCAACCAATCAGTATGCCTTGACACGAGCACTAACGCCAATGGTGCGCTAAGCTTATACGCTACTTCGGGACAGAGGATGAACGCCGCGATACAGGCCTCATTTGACCTCGGTTTAGTGACTATAGCCAACACCACATTCCTGGATTTCCCGATAATATACACTCCTAATGGCCCTAATGGCACGATAACGAATGCGCCTACCCAGTTCTACAACTCAAACTACTACAAGGCTTTCTTCCTCGGCGCGTTGCCTGGGTTCACTGAGGTATACCCTGTGAATGCGTCTGCTACTGGAGTGAACTTCGTCAACTATACTTACGGCGTCAGGATATACAAGCTGGACAATTACACCGGTGGCAACGTCTCGGTGCCGCAAAAACCGCCATACGTGTCAAACAATTACACTATGCCGTGAGCGCCACAGAAAGCGTTTAATACCTTAATTGCGAAATTACAAAAGTGGGCTTGTAGCTCAGCCTGGTCAGAGCGGCGGTCTTATAATACTTGATAAGAAAGCCGTAGGTCGTGAGTTCAAATCTCACCAGGCCCATTTGTTTTTACATCTTAGCTGAAAGGCCCGGATTCAAGATTAGAAAATAGAGGATAGCAGTTGCTACGGCTCAATAAACGAATAATACAATTAACTTGCCTTTTGTGCACACATCCCTTCTACCACGCCACAACCTCTTCGCCCAGCAAGCTTTAATAATCAAGATTCATTCAAATTTAATATACGGAAATATCAGATAAAAGAAGTTGACCAGATGGAGCAAGATCCCAAGCAGAAACATATAAGCGACCTGTTCGAAGCCATAAAACAAGGCGATTTTAGGCGCACGGACGGATTTCTAGGGGAGATGCACGACATAATTAACATGCAAGACGCAAACGGCCTTACGCCGCTGCAGCAGGCAGTGTGTGTGGGCAAAGCCGACATAGTGAAGCTCCTGATAAGCAAGGGCGCTGATTTAGACAGCTTGTCATCGCGCGGATGGATCGCGCTCATGGCGTCAATAGAGATTGGCAGGGCAGATATAGCTGCCATATTAATAGGCTCTGGTGCCAAGGTCAGCATGCGTGAAAAATGCGATAGCACTACGCCGTTGATGTGGGCAGCCAAGTACGGCAGATTGGAGATCGCCAAACTCCTGATAAGCAAAGGCGCCGATACAAGAGCGGTTGGCCGGAATGGCCAAAGTGCTTTGCTCATGGCAGTTCAAAGCGGCAGCATCGAAATCGCCAAACTCCTGATAAGCAATGGGGCAGACATAGAATCAGGCGACATAATAGTCAATCTGACCCCTCTCATGCTTGCGGCTGCGAATGGAAACTACGAAATGGTCAAGCTTCTGGTGGATAACGGTGCTGACATAAATGCGCAGACACCATATGGCCAGACCGCCCTGATGTGGGCAACAATAAAAGGCAGATTCCAGGTAGCGAAATTCCTCATAAAGAAGCGTGCTAACGCCAAAATCGAGGATATGAATGGGGACAACGTCTTCAAGATTGCGCAGACGGAGCACAATAAAGACATAGTGAATCTGCTCATAAAGAAAGGCATGACATACAAATGACTGCGGCTCCTACCGCAATTTCATAAATGAAATAAACTGCATGCGTCGTTAACGCCATTTAAATACGCGCTTCAGAGTCGATAAAATATAAATATTAAGTCAGCGCCAATAGCACGATATGATAAAGGACGCGAGACTATGGTGGCCAACTGCAGATGGCAGGGCCGAATGCATAGCATGCTCGAGAAGATGCAAAATCCCGCATGGATCGCATGGTTTCTGTTTCGTCAGGCAGAACCATGGGGGCAAGCTGAAGCTGGTGGATTACGGCGTAGTTGCGGCAATGCAGCTCGATCCGATAGAAAAGAAGCCGTTCAATCACTTCATGCCTGGCACTTATGTCCTTGGAATAGGCACGTCCTCCTGCAACTGGGGCTGCCTGTTCTGCCAGAACCACAACATATCAAAACAAAGGGAGATAGCCGGAATTGAAAAGAGCCCGGAAGAGATAGTGGACATAGCATTGGGCAGGGCAGCGGAGTCCATAGCATTCACATACAACGAGCCTACAATATTCATAGAGTACGCTTTAGACATCGCGAAACTGGCACACAAACGCGGCTTGCACACCATATTCGTATCAAATGGTTACATGACTCCGGATGCAGTCAAAGAGATGAAGGGCAATATAGACGCAGTAGTGGTGGATTACAAGGGGAACGGAGACCAGAAGTTTGCAAATGGCTTCGAGGCTGTTGTTTCAAATGAAGCCATAAAGGATGCCATGGTGGCCATAAAACATTCCGGCATCCACCTTGAAATCACAGACCTGGTAATACCTCGCGTGGGCGATTCGCCGTCAGCATGTGACCGCCTCACCATGTGGGTATCGGAGCATATCGGCAGCGATACGCCGATACACTTCACCCAGTTCCATCCTGATTACAAGATGCTTGATTATCCCACTACATCGTATTCCAGCCTGCTGGAGCACTACAAAATCGCGAAGAAGAATGACTTGGAGTATGTATATATAGGCAACATGGAAGGGAATCCATACGAAAGCACGTACTGCCCCGGCTGCGGCAACATGGCTATAGGTAGGTACGGATTCCAGCTTACTGAGTGGAACATAAGCAAGGATTCAAAGTGCAATGACTGCGGCCATTCCATACCTATAGTGGGTGGCAGACCCAGAAGACTAGGATATAGGGGAATAGAGTCGCTGTACTGAGCACCGCTCGCGCTATCCTGTTTTTAAAATAAAAATTTAGCGGGTTCTGGCAAAAGCCAAAACCCGTTGTTCACAATAAAACTAACTCATTCAGGACATCGGCAGCTTTTCCTGCTGGCTGGTCTGGGGCCGCTCTTGGGTTGATGTGGTTGTAGCTGGCAATGTGTTGCCATTGCTGTCGACCTCTGCATCCCTCCTTCCGCTCTGCCTCCTCAGCCTGTCGCGTTCAGCCTCCTGCCTCTCCAGTTCCTTCTTCGCCGGCTCTTTCTCCTTGCTTACATACTCATCCACTTTTGTGATGAGCTGGTTGAGCTGGGTTACCAGGCTTGCTACCTTGGAGTTGCCATTGTATGATTTGGCGACTTCCTTGGCCTGCTTCGAAGTCTCATCGAGATCCTCAAGCGCCCTTACGTATCTATCCATGTGGTCCTTCCTAGTAGCTGCCTTCTGGGCATCATCAAACTTGTTGTATACCTCAGTTGCTACTGAAATCACCACCTTGGTGGCCTCGTATGATGGGCTGAGCTTGTTCTTCGATATCGCATCCTCTATTACGCCGTAGTCGCTCTCAGAGCTAGGCGCGCATAGATAAAGCGCTGCTGCTATATCCTCAGAACTTACTGCAGGCTCGTTGAATATTACCGAGCACGCAGCGGCTACCTTCCACACCTTCTTGAAGGTTCTGTCAGACACCTCCAATCCGCCAGCCTGGACATCAGCCATGGCCTTGTCGAAGCTGTCCGTCAGCGCCTTGTCGCTCTTTGCGGCTATCAGGCGCCTATCTACCTCCTGCTGGAGCGCCTTGACCTCGTCTACGCTCATTATGCCCGTCTGGGCGGTGGTAGTTGCCCTGTCAGCGTCCTTCTCTCCTTGAGTCAGGAGCATCTTCATCCTCCCTTCCCTTGAAAGCTTCCTTACGTAGACCTTTATGACCAGCCTGTCCTTGAACGCATCGTCCTCGCTGTCGTCAGGCATCTCGTTGGCTGCCATGAACAATCCGAGTATTGGAAGCTTAAGCTCCTGATCCCCTGCCTTGTAACGCTTGTACAGCATTATGTCCAGCAGCATGTTCCTTACCGGTGACGATGCCTTGAACGGCTCGTCGAAGAAGGCTATGTTAGCCTGCTGCAATGGTCCCGTGGCCGGCCTTTCGTACTTGTGCGGCGGGTGTATAAGCTTATCGAAATCGGGCGGACCCAGCAGTTCGTCCGGCTCCATGAACTGGTGCATCAAAGCATAGAAGTACTTGCCGTTTATCGCCTCCCCAAGCTTCTCTACTAGCTTCGTCTTGCCCGTTCCTGGCGGCCCTATGAGCAGCACAGGTTCGTTAGAGAATAATCCTGCCAGCACACCTAGTATCTCAGGCTCCCTCTCTATGAATCTGCCCTCCAATGACTGCTTCAGTTTCTGCGCCTTTTCAAATAGCGCAGTGCTTGTGCTGCCGTTATCTTGTATCAGGCTCCTTAGAACCTCCCTATATATATCGGGCTTTTCGGCAGAGTCCACGTTCTGTTCAGTGAATTCGTCGCCATATAGCGCCGCTTCACCTATTTTTCTCAGCATCGTACCGAATTCGGCATTTTTTTCGCTCATTTAAATTACCTTTAAGCATTACCAATAATCCATTATCAACCTTATAGTATATAAAAGTTGTCTATTGCCATTTTGGCACAGTATTTGCTATTTTCTGGCTAAGATACGACGTAAAAACAAGAAAGGCCCAGAACTTGCAGCACTTAAAAAGGTTGAAGCGCCGCGATCACTTATTTTCCACTTTGGCCTTTGCTTCCATCTCGTTAGCTATCCTTCTGTGCCTCTTTCCGAGTGCCTCGCACGTGATTCCGTAGGCCAGTGGTACTCCAACGAACGTAAGAGCAAGGAATCCACCAGAAACTATGCCCAGCGCCAGTCCCGCTCCAATCGCAAAAGACTCCGCAGTTATCATCGAAAAGAACATGCGTGCCTTCCTCTCAAGTGCGCTTGCAAGCACCGTCTCCTTCTCAATCTTCTTTTCTAGCGTATCCGGATCAGCGGTTTCCTGCATTCCGCATAAGTACTCAGCAACGCCATATACGCGCTCCTTCAAGTCGCTTGAACGCGGCCTGTCCTGCATGCCTATTATATGCTCTATTGTATAAAGAAGCTTTTCTGTCCCGTTTGTGTTCTTGGCAACTTCTAGTTTGCTCCTCTTCTCGCGGTCCTTAAGCATGTCCTGGAGCGGCTCTCCTGCAATCTTCTTGTGCTCCCTCTCATCGCTTGCCATCAATTGTGATAAACTCAAGAAACCTATGCCTGCAGCTATTGCGCCTATCCCGACTACGCTGGTCAAGCCGATCACTACGGCTCCGCCGAAAATCGCAGCAGCACCAACATACGCGCCTATCTTCTTCATAGTGCAGTTGTGTGCCAGTTTGAGCTCTTCCTTCGTTATGTCGCTCCTCTTTTTCTCTTCCTCCTTGGCGGACTTCCTGGCAACGTCTTCTAAAGCGTTAACTTTTGCCTTCTGTGCTTCTGCATCAGAGCTCTCCCTAATTAAAGCCTCAGACGACCCTCTTGGTTTGCTCTTGTAAATCTCCGTATTCTCACTCTGAAGCTGAGATAAGGCCCAAATAAATATTTAAACACTCCTATTTTTGATATTTGCAGCATGGCCTCTTTTTGGCTACAATGCACGCGATTTCTAAGGTTGTGCATCCAACACAAACATATGCAGCGTTGCTCAAGAAGTAGCTCATTAAGTATACTTTATGGGCAGACTTACGACTTTATGAGCAGAATCGACTTTATGAGCAACGCCAAAATATACACAAAGATTAAATACTATTAGGAGGATAAGAAAATAAGAGCGATGATTAAATGTCTGGTATAAATGATGAGGAGCAGCAAAAGCTATCTAACAATCTAACAAACATGCGCAAGGACAACGATATCTACAAATCAGAATCGGACCGCATGGAGAGGTACCTCAGCCAGGAGATGAAGGCGCTGTTCAAGTCTCTGCAGGAGGCTCCGATCGTATCGGCAGACCTTTTCTACTCTTTATATTCACTAAGTCCTAAGGTCGTGGATCACAATGACAACGAATTCCTGGAATCAATGAGGCAGATGATGGAGCAGGTCATAAATTCGCAGGAATTCCAGGCCCTCAGGAAAGAGACGATGCTTAACGAGGAAAAATCCACTGCTTATGCGGCTGCCATAATGAGGGAGCTCCTCAGGGATCTCCAGAAACAGTTGGAGCAGCAGTCAAAGCAGCATGATCCGTATGGTTACGGCCAGCAGGAGGATCTAAAGGACATAATAAGGAAGGCAATGCAGGGGGACAAGTACTCGCAGGAGGAGCTTCAGCGTAAGCTGAAGGAGTTGTCCGAGAGCGGCGAGGGAGACAAGCTGGCGCAGAAGATAAAGGACCTGCTTTCAAAGGGCAAGTCCGGATTGGACAAGGAAATAGAGCAGATGGAGAAGGAGGAGCAGGAACGCCAGGCCCAGCAGCAAGGTCAGGGTCAGGGCCAAGGTCAGCAAGGCAAGCAGGGTCAGCAAGGCCAGCAGGGCCAGAAAGGGCAAGGCAAGGGGTCAGGCAAGGGCGGCGCAGCCAAAGGAAAGGGGCTGACCGAATATCCGACGCTGCCGGTGAAGGAAGTTAAGCTCATAGAGTCACTCACACACAAGCTAATAAAAGCGATGCCGGAATTATCCAACAAGAAGATAACATCCCCGGTGGGAGACAGGATAGCCGGATTCAGGCAGACAAGGGACATAAGCAAGGCGCTTCTTAGGGAATTGGCAATGCCAGAGGAGATCATGATTGCGAAGGCCTTCCAGGGATGGCTTTCATTCGATAAATACACTTCATTCAAGGGGGCGTACTATGTCCTTATAGACAAGTCAGGCTCTATGGATGACGCCGGAGGAAAGAAGAATATCTGGGCAAGGAGCGTTGCGCTCGCACTTCTGGAGAAGGCGCAGGCGAAAGGGCGCAAGTACTACCTGAGGCTGTTCGACGATGAATATACAGAGAGGTTGGACAAGCCCGACGAGATAAAGGCAGCCATAAAGAGCGTGCAATCCGGCGGCGGCACCACAATAAACGATGCCATACTAGTTGCACTCAGCGACATGCAGAACGACAGGAAGCTGTCAAAGAGCGCAAACACTATAATACTGATTACGGACGGCGAGGATCAAGTGTCCCCAGAGTTAGAGCAACTGGTGAAACAGGGCAAGTGCAAGCTCGTTACAGTAATGATAGACGGGAACAACGAGACGCTTAAGCGCATATCCGACTCATACATGGTTGTAAAGCCGAATGACAAGGGCGCCATAGAGCTCTTTGAGTTGCTTAGGAAAGGGGAGAAGACCAAGTCGAAGAGCACAAGCCAAATCTGAACAGTTGCGGCTTGATCTTTTGCATCGTAGCGTCAGCCACACAAATGTCTTCTAAGATATTGTTAGAATAAGCTGCCATTTACTAATTATACATAAGTTCTACAACCTACGTATGCCGTGGTTAGCTTTAAAAACTTTACTATCAAAGTGTTTACCAGGTGAAAATTATGGCGGCGAAAAAAGAATCGTCTGGACCAGTTGGAGGAATCCTAGTATTTCTAGGATCGTTGATATACCTGTACGTAGTGTTTACATGGTATGGGCAAGGCGGTGCGATGGGAACGTGGCTTAACATGGCCTCATTTTTTGCTCCGTTTGTAATCGCTTTGGCGATCATTAGCTCATTTTCGCTATTCTTCCTGAGCATAGGCATGATGTCCAACAAGATGATGGACGAGGCTCATAAGAAGATGAAGGGCAACATCCTCTGGAAGTTCATAATGCTTGGCGCAATTACGCTATTCATATTGAGCGGGATGGGTGCATACTTCCTATATGCGATCGTCGGATTCCTCCTGACATATATAGGAGGGATGATGGGCTCAATGTAAAAAGCCCATCTTTTTTCTTTTTTTAATTTCTTCTTATTTTCTTATTTATTCCAATTCAGATGCATAGCGTGAGCGCCATCTGACCCTAAACCAACTCTTAATTATTTAATGCGCGCATATGTATGCGGTGTTTGACGTTGTTCGGTTTCAAGCGAAGCACTCAGGATGGCTACAGCGGCACCGAGAGCTACAAGTACATAGATCCGCTCATAAAGCGCCGTGGCGCGCCGCTGATGGTCATATCGCCTTTCCTCGGTCCGTACTACGCAAAGATGTTGGTTGACGTATCCAAGCACAGGAAAGTCTATGTGATAACCTCGCCCGGCAATCACCAGAACGAGAGCACTGAGAATTCCGTGCGCATACTGCAGAATGCAGGGATCAGGAAGGCGGACAAGTCGCTCATACTTTACGTGGCCGCAATGCTGGTCATATCAATATGGCTTAATTACTATCAGGCTGCCGTGATAATCGCATTGACCCTGGCAGCCGTCCTTTACATGGAGCTTTTCCACAAGAAATACCCAACAAGCTTGCTGAACCTGCATGTCAAGGTGGTCACTGCCAAGTTCATACACGAAAAACTGTACATATCTGGAGATGAGGCAATAACGGGCAGCGCGAACCTCACGTACAGCGGCACCCACAAAAACGTAGAGCATATAGAGATAATGACCGATAAAGCCAGGATAAAGGAGCTGTCCGACCACTTCACCGATCTATGGACCAGGTAGCTTTCTTATAATTTATCTTGCATCTATTAGCGGTTTCTATGGCTCAATCTACAGATCCTCTTTCGCAGTTGAATCTACGCATAGACTCTATGCGGGAAGAAATGGTCAAGGCGATGGCAGGGATGGTGGGGATAAAGGCAGTATCCCCGGCCAGCGGAGGCACAGGCGAGTCAGCGCGCGCGGATTTCCTGGAAAAGACGCTTAAGGGTTGGGGACTCAAGGTAAAGCGCTATGATTATAAGGACGATAGCTCTTCCGTGCGCTCTAATCTTATATCCGTTCTTGGCAAGAGCGAACGTACCCTGTGGATAGTGGCGCACATGGATACGGTTGCCGAGGGCGACCTTGCGCTTTGGCGCCATGACCCGTTCAATGCCCACATTGAGGGCGACAGGATATTCGGCCGCGGTACCAACGACAATGGCGAGGCCTTAATAGGTGCGATGTTTGCGCTTAAGGCCCTTTCCAGAAGCGGCTCCAAACTGAAATACAATTATGGATTGGTTCTGGTGGCGGACGAGGAGCTGGGCAGCAAGTTCGGCATACAGAAACTGATAAAGGAGGGCATATTCATCAAAGACGACATGTTCATTGTGCCTGATTCAAACACGAAGAACGGCGATGAGGTAGAGGTGGCAGAAAAAAGCATACTGTGGCTGAAGGTCACGGTGCACGGCCAGCAGGTCCATGCCAGCACTCCGGGGATGGGCGTTAATGCAGGCATCTACGCGGCGAGATTGATGGTGGCAATGGACGACTTCCTGCACAAGAAATACGAAGCAAGGAGCAAGGCGTTTGAGCCACCCTCCTCGACTTTTGAGATGACAAAGCATGAAAAGAATGTGGACAGCATAAACATAATACCCGGCAAGGAGGTATTCTACATGGATTCCAGGATCCTGCCTACCTACAGGACACAGGACGTGCTGGACGATATAAAGAAGATAGCGAAAAGCAATGAGTTCAGCAAAGTAAGGATAGAATTCGAGGTCATGCAGAGGGAAGACGCACCGCAGCCCACGGATCCAAAATCAGAGATTTTCGCTGTCATTTCCAGTGCGATAAGTAGGCAGATGAAAGTAAAACCAAAGGCGGTTGGGATAGGAGGAGGTACGTGTGCAGCATACTTCAGGAGAGAGGGTTGGCCATCGGTAGTATGGGGCGTTGGCGAAGACATAGCGCATCAGCCAAACGAGTTCGCGTACATAAGCGACATTGTGAAGTGTGCCAAGGTTTTTGCTGCGATGTTCGTCCAATAAAACAAAAAAATAAATAGAAGTGCTGCAATTATAAGCTTCGTGTGATTGAATGGCAAAGAAAGTCATAATAATAGGTGCGGCTGGCAGGGACTTCCATGACTTTAACGTCCTTTTCAGGGAGGATCCGGAGTATGAAGTGGTCGCGTTTACCGCCAGCCAGATCCCTGGGATAGCAGGCAGGATATACCCGAAGGAGCTTAGCGGGAAGAGGTATCCGAAAGGCATAAAGATATTCAACGAATCCGAGCTTCCCAATCTGATAAAGAGGTTCAAGGCGGATTTATGCGTCCAGGCTTATAGCGACCTATCGTACAACACTGTGATGGAAAAGTCGAGCGTTGTAAACGCCAGCGGTGCAGATTTCTTGCTTATAGCTCCGGAGCGCACTATGATAAAGTCCAAGAAGCCGGTGATCGCGATATGCGCTGTTAGGACAGGGGCAGGCAAGAGCCAGACAACAAGATACATATCAAATATATTGCGTGAAAGCGGCCTGAGGGTTGCAGTGATAAGGCATCCAATGCCATACGGCCTGCTAAAGGACCAGATAGTGCAAAGATTCGCCACTATGCAGGATTTGGCCAAGAACAAGTGCACCATAGAGGAAAGGGAGGAGTACGAGCCCCACATAAAGAACGGCTTCACTGTATTCGCCGGCGTAGACTATGAAAAGATACTGAGAGCCGCGGAGAAGGAGGCGGATGTGGTGCTGTGGGACGGCGGCAACAACGACACGCCATTCATAAAACCCGATATGCTCATAACCATAGCGGATCCATTGCGTGTAGGCGACGAACTCACCTACTATCCAGGAGAAACGGCCGCCAGAATAGCGGATGTGATTGTAGTAAACAAGTCAAACACCGCAACCAAGGAGCAGCTTGCACAGCTTAACCACAATCTCAAAGAGATAAACAAAAAGGCCGAAATAATAATGGCGGACTCGGTTGTCATACCTGACAACAAGAGGATAATAAGCGGCAAGCGTGTGCTTGTGATAGAAGATGGACCTACAATAACCCACGGCGGCATGAAGTTCGGCGCAGGCACTGTAGTGGCCAAGGAGTTCGGCGCAAAACAGATAGTGGACGCAAAGCCGAAAGCATTGGGCACAATAAGGGACATGTACGACAAATACCCAAATCTGGGTGCCGAGCTTCCAGCAGTGGGATACTCGCCAAAGCAGATAAACGACCTGCAGAACACGGTAAACAACGTGGATTGCGATCTCGTCATATCAGCTACTCCGATAGACATAAGGAAGCTGATAGTCGTTGACAAGCCCATAGTCCAGGTAGGCTATGAGCTGAAGCCGCGCAACAGCAGGTTCGACAGCATAGTGAAGGCCTTCGCGAGCAAAGCCTCAAAACGGAGGACCAGATGAATGTGCATAAAACCGAGCGCCTGCTGTTCGTCATATTGTTAATGGCACTTCTGGACTCAGCGTACCTATTGCTGGTCGCCCTCGCGCCGCAAACGCTGGCATGTCCAGACACGGGCATTATCAACTGCGCTTCCGTAGTGGAGAGCGTATTCTCAAAGGTATTCGGGGTGCCATTGGCGCTGCTCGGCTTTGTTTGGGTCATTGCTGCGATTGCGCTGTCGTATTACATGCGCGATAAAATACAGACTACATTATGGTTCGCCGCAGGGATAGTGGGCGTAGCGTATTCGTTCACCGCAATGTACAGCCTCCGCGAGATATGCATATACTGCTCTGTGCTAGACATCCTTGTAATAGCTTCCCTTGTGCTGCTATACAAGGTGCAGCAACATACGTAAAAGTGGTGGTTTCATGAACATAAGGGATCCGATATTCTCCGACATATACGTTGATAAAATCGCGCAGAAGATACTCGAGGATCCGCACATGCAGAGGCTGAGGTATGTGAAGCAGCTTGCTTTTGCGTATCTCGTGTACCCTGGAGCCAACCACACGCGTTTCGAGCACTCTCTGGGCACTTATCATGTGGCCAGCATGATGATGCGCAACATAACAGGCGAGGTAGAATTGGAAGTTCCGTACGTCGGCTTGCTGCACGACATAGGGCACGCTGCGTTCTCCCATCTCTCGCATTTCGCCCTAGAACACTACTTGGATAAGACGCATGAAGCAGTCGGCGAGGAGATAATAAGAAGCAGCGCGATACGCGACATAATATCAGATTCGACATTGTCGTTCAAGAAATTCTTGAGCTACTTCAGGGGGCTGACCAAGGGCCAGATAGTCACAGGCGCACTAGGCTCCGATCGCATAGACTACCTGTCCAGGGACTCTTATTATACAGGGGTGGCGTACGGCGCGCTTGATGCCAACAGGCTGATAAGCAAGATAACGCTTTTCAACGATGCACCTGCGCTATACAGGCAGGGCGTCTCGGGCGCCGAATCATTGCTCATAGCGCGCTACCTGATGTTTTCCTCCGTCTACTACCACCATACTGTTGTGATAGCGGGCAGCATGTATGGCAAAGCGCTGACGGCGGCCATCGAGGTCGGCAAGATAGACCCGAAGATGCTTTCCTCCTACAACGACGGCGACATAGTGAGCATACTGTCGAATGAGCGTACGTCTTCTGCGATGATGGGAAGAGTAATGGATAGGAAACTGTTTAAACGCGTTTATGACGGCGCAGCTCCAAGGGATCTGCCAGTCTCTGAACTGGGCGATGCCCTGGAAAAAGCAGGCTTTGGGTCCGACGATTTCATAGCAGAAAAGCTGGACTTCAAGATAAAGGACTACGAACTGCCGATACTGGGCAAGGGAAACAAACCGATAGGCAAGCTTTCCAAGGTCTCGCCACTTATTGCAAATCTTGCGAGGACGATGAACGATACCAATAGGCTTGTCGTTGCTTGTGATGGGCGGAACGTCGCAAAGGCAAAGCCTGTCGTCAACAGGTTCCTGAATGCCCTGTAGAATAAACATTATATATTTTCTCACTAAATCTCTTTCAAGTGGGCTTGTAGCTCAGGCTGGTCAGAGCGGCTGGCTCTTAACCAGTAGGTCGTGGGTCCAAATCCCACCGAGCCCGCCTATGTTTTTACGTCAGCGCGCGCCGGGTCCGTTTCCGAGCATGTGCGCAAGCGGAACGGCAAAGGAAACGCGGGTTCGGGGTGCGTTTCCAGGACGTTCCCAAGCAAGAAAGGAAGCGATGGGAACCAGGGTTCGGGGTTGGATTTCCAGAGCTTCCTTCAACTTGCCGCGCAAGTCGGCAAGACCGCTTCCAAGCATCAGTTGGAGCAGGTCACCACCGTATTCACGAAGGCGCGCTACACGCGCTTCAAGTTCAAGAGAGAGCCGAAGTACGGCTCGATGAACAAGGGCTTCACAGAGATTGAGTTGCAGCAGTTCCTACGGAACGTGCAGAAGCGAAGTTTCACCTTCTCTTCGAGTACCAGGCTTATCTAGGCTTACGCATCGGTGAAGTCTGCCAGTTGCACCTGGGCAACATTGACTTCGACAAGCGCGAGCTGATCATACAGAGCGAGAAGTCGCACAGGATGGATTCGCTGATAATACCGTTGGACTTATTCACGGGGATCGTGGAGTTCATCAATTGCCACGCAAAAGAGATAGAGGCCGCGCAGGGCGACTACAATGAGGTACATAGCGAAGGACAACGAAGAGCTATACAAGAGCATAGACTTCGCATTTGATAAGCAGAAAATAGAGGCGATAAAGCAGCTTGCAGCAGGCAAGAGCCTTACAATGCATTCAGAAACATAAAGGATACGGCTCAGAATCAAACAGTTCTTTCGCTGATAAATAAGTATTTATACTTGTTCTACATAATATACTTAGATGATGGAATGACTAATATGACGCTCGCCATACCGAACGAGCTAATGGTTGTTATGAAGAAGCACAAGGATATAAAGTGGAGTGCAGTTGCTAGAGAGGCTCTTTGGGATAAGGCTAAGGTATTGGAACTCATGGATAAACTAACTTCGAAGAGCAAACTTACTGAAAAGGATGCAGTGGAGATAGGCAGAAAGATAAATGAAGCAGTGGCAAGAAGGCATGGGTTGCTATGATCCTTATTGTAGATGCGAATGTTATCATTGCGGCTCTTATTAAGAACAGCAAAGCACGGGAAATATTGCTTAGTGGAAACTTCAAGTTCTTAGCACCAGATTTCGTAAAGGAAGAGACATCCAAATACTTGGAATACGTAAGGCAAAAATCCGGCATGGAGGAAGACACTCTGAATCTGCTTGTTACTTTTGTATTTCAAGAGATACAAACAATACCTATAGAGGATTATGAGGCTGAGCTTAAGAATGCAAAGGAATTGATGAAAGAGGATATTAAAGATGCCCCATATGTTGCCTGTTACTTAGCATTCAAATGCGATGGCATATGGACTAACGACTCCGATTATAAAGGTAAGAGAGGAATAAGGATATTCGGGACCAGCGACTTATTGAAATTACTTTGATGAACTTAGCCCCGACCGGATTCGAACCGATGTTCGCGGGTCCAAAGCCCGCTGTCCTTGGCCTAGCTTCACTCGTTTCTAGCTCCATTTTCTCACGACAAAAACAATAAAATCCCAAGCCAAAAAAGCTCGGAATCGAACACATCTTTAGCGTGGCTAAGCTTTATAAGCACATATCGTTCGGACACGGCTAGATCCGAACAGTTGTAAGATTTTTTATTTTTAGCTTATCTATATTATAGGCTTTGTCAAAGTAATGGATTGATATTGAGATACCTAGCGTATCAAAAACCTTTAGTAAGAATGTTTTATGTGATATGATGGCGACTAAAGATGACAAGGAATTATTAGAATCGATTCGAAATGAACTGGCGAATATAAATTCACAGCTAAGGGAGTATAGCGCTAGTGAAAGACATTATCACATAAAAGAAACAAAAGGTAATAAAATCAGTAATATAACTTCAACTGGCACTGCTTTTGTTATATTAGCTTTTGGGATAATACAATTAAGTCAGTCTTCACTACAAATATCTGCAAATTACTTGCTACTGCCAGGAACCGTGTCTCTTTTGATAGGTTTAGCACTCCTGCTCGTCGCTGGTATTTTGGGCATTAAAGGCATGTTAATAGATAGGCTTATACGTAAAGTTTCTACTCGCGTTTAACATCTTGTTCAAGCTCCTTTAATAATTTATATGCTTTTAGCCCTTCTGGACCTTTATACCATATTACTGTTACCTCGCGGCCTGGTTTTATTACTGGAGTAGGTTTAGTGTAACCTTTACCTTTAAATTCGACCTCTGCGAGTCCCAAGAGTTGTATGGCGTTATATGTAGCTGATCCCAAACTGTGAATTGCAATATATGGGGTATCTTCTGCAATCCCTTTCTTTATTTCATTAAATGAATCATTAATATTAGTACTATCACTGATAAAAATAACGTATTTGGCACTTTTTATTAAATTCTCTATTTCCGTGTCTACATTCTGTTGTGTTATTTGATCTGCTGGCAAACGTAAAAGTAGGTGTTTAACGTAACCGCTTATCCACAAATCAATAAATTTAATTTTGGCTTTTGAACTCTCAATATTATCGCCTTCATGCAATATTTGCCATTTTACGTCTTCCGCTTCATCTATTTTACCGCTTAAATAAAACGCTTCAATTTCTAACGCAACAGCAATCAAATTTTTATAAGTAGCACTAACTTTCATTCTTTTCTTAAGTTCTTTTTTTAGGTAAACAGGACCCACGTCGTTAGCTTCTACACCTGATTTATATTCTGAGAGGCTTACTGGATGCGCTGTAGGCTTATCTTTTTCATCCCCAAGCCTTTTTATTAGATGTTGCGCTGCAATTTTCTTTCTACCAACTCCATATTTATTTTCCGTAGGAAGAAAAAAGAATGTAAACGAACCTAGGAAACGATTTACAATATCGTAGTGTTTTAGGCTTATCGCGCTTTTGAGCTTGCTTCTTCTTGCATTAGTTAATATTTCGAAATAAGAGTATATATCATCTTTCACCATTTGCCGCAGTTTTTCTTGCTCGGATTTATCTTCTGGTATATAAATTTCTCTACTCGAATCTCTTTTAAAAATGTTCTGGACTTCGTTAAGATATCCTATATTATCTAGTACACGTTTGATATTTTGGTAAAACCCTGGGATATGGACCAAGATAATAACCTACTTAATCCTTCTCTTCAACTTCTAATTTGCCAGTATCAGACAAGTATTCTATATACTCCCTTACGTTTCTAACGAAGTGGTGTGAATTACCAACCAAGATAAACCGATCGTCTTTATTTATGTCAATGCGGCTTTTATCAACTTCAGATGCTATCGGCTTCTTTGTTACATTGTCTACTATGATATTATCTTTTATTTCATACCCGATTTGAGAGAGCACTTGATTCCGCTCAATCTTATTAACAATCCAAACTATATTCTGGTTATCTAGTTCAGAGAAAAGCTTGCGCTCATTCCCGCCAGTTTTTATATTATCGGACATACGCACACGCCCTAATCCATTTCCATTTTAATATGTTAAGCGAAGGTCTAAAAACCTTTTACAGAGCTCTAATTTACTGTCTACTTAGTATTATGACGTTTGGATATTTATATTTTGTGCACTTTACGACAAACCCAAACAAACCTTTCTTTCTGAACTGTAACTTTTCGCAAGCAAGCATGGTTCAGATTCGCGGAAAAATTTGGACCAAGTATACCTAAGTTTTAGTTCTTTCATGCCTTTTCTTTTCAAGCTCTGGTAATGTATAATTAACATAATTGTATTCATCAATCACTTTAGCTAATGTTTTTGATTCATGTTCCCAGCCCACATCTTTAACTTCATTCTGCATATCTACTAAAAATTGAACGTAAGCCGCAGGATCATCCTTCAGAATTCCATAATGTTTTCTTATGTAGCTATCCCACATCACAAACAATTTAGGTTGCATGAGGCTCATTACTTTCGAACCTCCCGTATGCTCCACCCCTGGAATGCTAGATAAAGACCTATAGATTTCTTTTATGACGCCCGCTTCAGACTTAAAATCTATTGTCTGAATATCATATTTTTCAAGCAGTTTAAATGATACTTCAGACTCTTTTATAGCATATTCTAGTTTTATTAAGTTATCTGGATTATTGAATTTCATTCTAAATCTGTTCACATTCCATGTTGCCAAAATAATTATAGCTGCCTCAACCGGATGTTCTTTAGCAATGCTTAACGCTCTCTCATAAAAACTAGCTCTGCCCTCTACTTTCTCAAATTTCTTTGTTGCTTCTTTTAAATCGTACAGCCCAATCATTTTATTCCTCTTTTGATTGTGGATCCTTCGCATCATTTAAGATCTCTAGGCCTGTCTTAAATTGGATTTCAAAATTTTCCCCATTTTCTTCATTTTTAAGATAAATATTTCCAAGACTTCTATTTTCTTTAAGGCGTTTTTTGAGTATATAATTTTTCCGTTTTTCAGATATAGTATTTGCTATCCTGGTCTTAGCCTTCTCTCTTTGCGATATGAGTAGCCTCTGGTATTTTTCAATCGCATTCCGCAGCAGAATATACGCCTCTTTATACTTCTCAGGGTTCTTGTTTTTAATGCTTAATAATTGGTTTAATTTAGATTTAGCATCTTCCATAACTGCATCAGCATACTCCATTGCGATTAGATGATAATACACCCACTCTTCTGCCTTTTCTGGATTTATATTTTGAGTAGCTGGAATTGCAGCTGCAAGATCGTCTGGGCCCCATATTAAATTTGGTACCTTACTAATATGTTTTTCGTCTTGTAAATTATCCAAAGTTTCTACATTGCTAGTATTGCGATCTATTATCGCACCTTCTATAGAAAACAGCCCATTTTTCTTAAGGTACTCCTTCTCATCAAGCTTGACTCTAAGCACTAATATGCTATATATGTCGCTAAAAGCCTCAGCCCAATCTATCTGGACTTGTGAAAGCCCTAATTGCCCGCCTTTGACTTCAATAAATATAATTTTCCCATTCTTCCAGCATATAAAATCTGGTATGCCGGGCTTTATTATTGAGATTGGTATATTCAAATTAGCTATTTGTGTTCTATGTTCAGCGTTCAGTTTACTATTTGGATTTAACTTAATTGCAACCCAACCATTTTTAGCCACATAGTTGTAAGTTATCGTTTCGGTGTGATTCATACCATGCAGTGGCGTTACTACCCACCCTTCACCAGGAATTAATAGAATTTTGCTGTAGCGCATTTGAACTCCGCTAAATCAGTTTCACATGATTATCGAATTAAGTATGATACATTTGTTTGTGTGTGTTAAGGCTTATTTTTCTTTCTATAAAGGTAATCAGTATTCCTTTAGCTACGCCAGCACGTTCATCCTTCGGATTCACGTGGGCTATCGCGCCAACGCGCTGCAAGCCTAGCCATCTAGGCAGTCGGCTCCCATGAGCTTTAAAGGAACCTATGAGCTGGGCTAGCCTTTGCCATCAAAGGCGCCCAGCTAGCTCAAGCAGCTGACCTTGGTGGGGACAAGGTCAGCCTTCCAGCCAAGCAAGCCGCCCGCAGCCCGCCGAGCGCCACCGCAGGTGGCTTAGGGGCGAGCGCAGGGCGTCTTGGAACGATTTCTTGGTGCAAACTGAGTATTTCATAATGGCGAGTCGGACATGCCTAATTCTTCCGACTGACATAACGCCGCAAAAGTCAGATAATATTGCGGCGTTAGTTATGTTGGTGGTAACATGAATATAGCCATAGATTTGGGAAAACATAAGAGTTACGTAGTAATGGAAGAGGACGGCAAAGTTGTAAAGGAGGGGTACGTAGAGACCACAAAGGACGGGTTCTCTACTTTCTTCGGCAATGTGAAGGATCCGAAAATAGTCGTTGAGGCTTGCAGCACTACAAACAGAGTCGCAAATATCTTAGATGGTTACGACATCACTGTTGCCAATCCGGCAAAAGTAAGGATCATAGCTGAATCTACGAAGAAGACAGACAGAAACGATGCGCATGTACTGATGGACTTGTTCAAGAGAGACTATCTACCAGAATCGTGGTTGCCGCCCAGAGAAGTAAGGGATGCGAGGGACCTTTGCAGGAACAGGGACTTCCTAGTGAAACAGAGAACCAGGGCCAAGAATAGGATAAGGTACCAATCGTATCTCCTTGGAGTTGAATTCAAGAAATTCAACCATTGGGAGCTGCCAAAGTTGAAGAAATATCCGATTCTGGACACATTATTGCAGGAGTTAGAATCCCTAAACGACATCATATACGCTACTGACAAACAGATAGCGCATGAGGTCCAGGCAAATCAATACGCAAAATTGATCGACACGATACCCGGCGTAGGTAAATTCGGAGCACTCTCTATCGCATCTGAGATAGGCGACGTTTCAAGGTTCAAGAACGAGTCGGGTTTATTCTCCTATGCGGGTCTTGTCCCTAGGACGAGGCAGTCAGGGGATAGGGAGTTCAGGGGCCACATAACTAGGGGGAACGTATTCCTCAAAACAATACTCATCGAGTGCGTACAAATTCACCTTAAGAAGTGCCCACACTCATTTGTAACACGCGCATATTACAGGATAAAACTGCGCGCTGGCCACAATAAGGCAAAGGTAGCAGCCGCAAGGAGATTATTGCAGGTGATTTATTTCATGCTCAAGAGAAACGAGGTATATCGGATCTATGAATGAGGACGGAGGGTGACGTTGACGTCAGGCTTGTACCCTAAAAGGACGTTGGCGAGTCTAACGCACCCTTCCGCCTACCATGGAAGTCTGAATGCAGCATTTGACTGCGAATAGTAGTTTAAAGGAAATTTGATGTGAAAGAATAAAAATGTGCAGGTGATAAATGGAATTAACGCGTCATATTGTTCTGGCACTGCGGCCAAAGTGCGATGTAGGAAGAATTAGCATAGTAGACGCACGACGACAGAAAATCGGCCTTTTTGGCCTTGCCGTCGTAAGCCCTTCTTGGAACGATTCGGTGTAAGCGTTCCAAGTCCCAGATTCGTTCCAAGCTGGGTTCCATGTTTTTGATAACTGCAACTTCATCTGTTTCTTTATCTGATTGCGCTATATTATCAAGGTAAAGTTGCTCGACGACAAATTTTGTGCCTTTAAATTTTTACGTCGAAGCCCAACTTCATCTGATTGATCAAAGCCAGACGAAGTTTCTGGATCAGATGAAGTCAAAACCATAATTTTGATAAGCTTAATTTACATGAGTTTTGCCGGATAGGCGATGGGAAGCAATCTATATATATTAGTTAGTATATATTCATTATTAGTTAATAACTATATGTGATTAATATGGCAAAAACTGTAATGGCCGCGCGGGTTGAACACTCGCCCACCCTGAACACGGTGCTGATGGTAGAGAATGTGATAAAGAATTCGAAGGGCTCCATCATTACTATACCTGAGATAAAGCGCGCCCTTCCCAAGCAGGTAAACCACAACACGCTAATGCGGATTCTAGAATACCTTGAAAGCAGCAATAAAATAGCCGTAACTCTAAATGGGATAACTTGGATATATGATACTGACCCAACAGTAAGAAGGCTCATTACTACTGGTCGGCAGCTATGAAAGTAGTAAAAGTAGTCCTATCTCCAGATGCGGAGAACACTTTGAAAGAGCTCGAATCATTTGCAACGAAGAGGAAGCAGGAAAGGACCCTGGTTAATGGATTTTATAAAAAGATAGAGATGGTCAAGTATGATGTACACTACGGAGATTCCGTAGAGAAAGATAGGATACCGCTTGAATACAGGATAAAATACAATGCAACTAATCTTTTCAGGGTTGAGATACCTGGCTTCTGGAGATTCACATACACGCTAAAGAATGGGGTAACTGAAGATGAAACTGTTGTCCTTGTGCTTGATATAATGGACCACGAGCAATACGACAGGATATTCCATTACAGGAAAAGATAGCTCAAGGTTTCCTTTCTATCCTAGCTTTCAGGTTTGCCACTTGACTAAGCCCGAAAGCCCCATCTATCTGCTGGTAAAGCTCCTGCTTGTTCGTGTTTATGTAGGTCATTGTGTTGCTAGGGTTGCCGTGACGCGCGAACTTGCTTGTCAGGAAGACATTGCCATTCGTGTGCTTGGCGAAGCTGGTAATCGCGTAGTGCCTCAGGCTGTGCGTTGTCAGCCTGTGCAGCCTCCGGCCAGGCTTGCCACCCGGCTCGTCGCTTTCGGCATATACGCTGTCCAGCCCTGCCAGCCTAACGTACCTGCAAAATGCGTTCCTCGCGTAATTGGTGTCAAAGTACGGCTCAGACCTCTTGCACCTGTCAGGTTCCTTAAAGAACAGATAGCCCTGCGCCTGCTCTATCCTGCTCGCATTGGCTTTTATGAAATCCAACGTCTTTTGGAAGAGCGGCGTAGGTATTAGGAGCACATCAACGGTCTTCGCTTTCTCTGTCCTGAGCGTCAGTTCCCTTTTCTCTAAGTCTATGTCCTTTATGTTTATGCGGACAGCTTCGCCTATCCTTAGCCCAAGCTGAATGGTATGAGAACTATTCCTTAATCGGCATCGGTTGATAATGTTAATCGGTGTTGAAATGAAACAATACTATGTAGGTCTGGACTTAGGCACAAAGTGGACATACGCCACCATGATAGACGAGGAAAAGAACATAATCAAGGAAGCAAAACTTCCTTGCGAGGAAGCAGCTGTAGAAAGGTTCTTTGGCGGTATACCGAAGGAATGTCTAAACGTTGTGATGGAGGCATGTGGTATCTGGCACGGCCTGTACGATTATCTTGTGGAGAGATGCAACGTAGTCAAAGTCGCCAATCCCATGCAAACGAAGTTGAATTCGTCAGGGAAAAAGACGGACAAATTGGATTCGAAGAGGCTGGCAGAACTTTTGAAAGCAGGAATGATAAACGAGTCTTACGTACCTCGAAAAGATGCAAGAGATTATAGGAGTAAAATTAGACATAGGCAGTCGATGGTAACTATATCTACGGAACTCAAGAATCAGATTCATGCAAAACTTAGGGAAGAAAACATAAAGCATCCTAGAATTCGATGACATATTTACGAAGAAAGGCATTACATGGTTAAAGCATCTTAGAATCAGTGAAATAGATGATTGCCTTGAATTGATTGCCGCTGCAAATCTTCAAATAAAGAATGCAGATCATCTGATTCCGGATAGTCTTTACAGAAATGAGATAAGACTATTGAAAACGATGCCTGGAGTAGGGGATATAACCGCGCCTGTTATAATGTCGGAGATAGTTGACATAAAAAGATTTGAAAATCCAAAGGCGTTATGCAAATATGCAGGTTTAGTGCCCAAAGTCATTCAGTCTGGAGAGTCTGATAGGCGCGGTAGACTGGTCAAGCAGAGTTCCAAAATATTAAGGACTGCGTTGATTCAATGTGCGCAGGGCGTATTAAAGAAGAAAGCTGGAGGCAAATTGAAAATGTTTTTCCT
This sequence comes from Microcaldota archaeon, assembly GCA_021818545.1. Classification (GTDB taxonomy): domain Archaea; phylum Micrarchaeota; class Micrarchaeia; order Micrarchaeales; family Micrarchaeaceae; genus JAKATK01. The sequence goes on along the minus strand of JAKATX010000013.1, from coordinate 54,733 downwards.
GAAAATGGCGAAGAAGAAAAAATTGAATATTGCAGTAACAGCACTTGCACACAAGATGCTGTATATCATGTGGTTTATGCTCACCAACAATGAAGGATTCTATGACGGTAGAACCCAAGTTAGTGAGTAGTGGCAGCGGCACCCCGACTAAGCGCATGGGTCTCGAACCCGACAAGCTGAATGGGGGCCTAAACGACTACCATATTGTGCTTAGAGCACGGATAGATGTATGTCGATAGCCGCGAACTGCAAAGAGTATGTAGGAAAGGAATATAAAAACAGGTGGTATATGATTTATTACAAACCGATGGAGAGATACGACCACTTCGCGTGGCCGTATTTTCTCTCTTAGTTCTCATAGATGCGCCTGGTACAAAAACAATAGGCGGAACCTGTCGTTGTCTATCGCCTTGAAGAACTTCTGGAACTCCTGATCGTCGAACCCCTTGTTGATGCTACCATACTTTGGCGGGTGGTTCTTTCGGAACCTCTTCTGCCAATGTTGGTAGATTACGGATCTAAGGACTTTGATGTCCTTCTTGCCGAGTTTCGGCAAGAGTTCTTTTAGCTCCTTCTTGACTTTTTCCAGCTCGGTTTTCTTGCTTGATTCGAACCGATGTTTGCTAAATTTCCTTTCCTTTGCTACAGATTCGAACCGTTCATTTTGCGACGACAAAATGAACTTAGCCCCGACCGGATTCGAACCGATGTTCGCGGGTCCAAAGCCCGCTATCCTTGGCCTAGCTTCCCTCGTTTCTGGCTATTACAGCTTATCAGCAGAGATTTTATCTAGCCGAGCGAGATTGCTTCCTGTCGGATTGCATATGCATATTTTGCGAGAGAATTACACTTGCTCAGGATGTCGTCCCCATGCAGCGTTCTCTCTTCAACTATGTGCTTTTGGGCGCCGTCACCAAGTTTGACTGGATCAGCGAGCAGTATCTTTATGAAATTTGGTAGCTGCATATCATTATTTGCGCGTAACGCTTCCACAACACCTAGCTCTGGCTCCACATAAAACTGCATTGTTTTTCTATTTTCCAGCAGTAGCACTTCCAATTCCTCACTGCCATACTGCTTTACTGCGCGACTCAAATTGCTAGATACCTCATCACAGAAATCTATCACGTTCTCCAAATCCTCTCTTAAATTTTGCAAAATTTTATCTGCAAGAATCTTATTTGTAGCATGTTCTCCTTTTAAGATTTGTGCGCTGTAATGTCCTATTAACTCTGCAAGGCTTTCGGATTTCCTCTTGTCGTATCTAGTCTCATCTTTATTGAAATATGACTCATCTAATAGCGCATGACCCAATTCGTGACCTATTATCACATCCAGGTCATAGCAGTTCCTCGCTTTATCTGATGCGTCTTCTGCTTCCAATATCTCCACAAATACCTTATATGATGGCTTGTAAAATTCAATTGCGTGTGAATCCGGATGGTATTCAGCTTGGGTTGCTGGCGAGGATGCTTTGTAATCATCCGTAAAGTCTGGCTTATTTATTTTCAAGTCTTCCGCATCGATACTTTTATTCAACTCTTTGCAGACTTCTTTATAAGCAGCGTTCACTGTATCAAATAAAGCTTTTTGGCGTCCGTTCACATAGAACTGAAATTCTGCATGCCGCACTTTTTCTTTGGCACGAGATGCGGTGCTGCCTAGCACATCAGCCATGTTCGAGCCTAAGCTAGCACAGCTATCTTCCTCGCCATCTGTTTTAATTCGTATCTCTACCATAATATTCGCTCTCACTGCATTATCGGCTATGCACGTACGCCTTTGCAAAACCGCCCCAAAGCTCACGTATAAAAACTTTGAGCTTTTGTCCCACCTTTAGATTTTCACCCTCAATATAAATAAAGTAAAAATCATCTATTGTCGCCCTTCCTTTATGCTCATTCAGAACTTTGTCTATGGTAACCTCTATCACATCGCCCACATTTACTGGTGCACCAGTAATATCGGGTCCTTGAGACATTTTATTCACTCCAAATAATGTGCTTCTTAAAGGTATTTAAAATGACCTATGGATCTTGATGCACTGTGCGCTTCAATCTCATGAATCTTCTTACAACACTAACGATTGCCGTTATGTATTAATAGTTATCTACGTTTTCAACCGGGTACGAATTCAGACAAACCGCACCCGTTGCCTATATAAATTCGGGATTCATTTGCAAGCAAATGCGCTTAATCGGGGTTGCTAATATGACTAGGAATATACATCGAATTCTGGCGAATTCGCCTGCTGAGGTCGTGGGTCCAAAGCCCGCCGGGCCAGTATCAACGTGTTACTGAACTTAGGTCCAATACATCCAAAGTACGTCTATATCAACAAAGAACTTGCAACTATCAAATTTTATACTGGCCCACCTAAATAGCAACTAAATTACAGAGATGATTTGCCACACATCTAGCACTATCATGATGTTCTGTGCCGATCAAGCATGGGGCATCCGCGCGTGCGCTGGCTCATGATGTCATGGTCGATAAAAACAATGCGTTCATTCTCGCATGCAGGGGCCACGAAGCAGAATACACCCCGATATGGTTCATGCGGCAGGCCGGCAGGTATCTGCCTGGGTACATGGAGCTAAGGAAGCACCACAGCATCATGGAGATGTACAAGGATCCTGCCATAAGCTCTGCAATAACGACTATGCCAGTAGAGCTCATAGGGGTAGATGCCGCCATAATATTCGCGGATCTAATGACGCCATTGGAAGCAATGGGCGTAGAGTTTGACATTGGATCGGGAGGTCCGGCAATAAAATACCCGATAAAAGATGCGCACGGGGTCGACGCCCTCAAGAAGATAAATCCGCTCTCCGATACGGGATATGTGATGGAGGCGATAAGGAGATCTGCCGCATCCCTTCAAAACCGCGTACCAATCATAGGGTTCTCAGGCGCACCGTTCACTCTGGCAAGCTACATGATAGAGGGCACGCTGAGCAGGGATCTTCATATGATAAAAGGGTTCATGCACTCAAACGCCGAGCCATGGCACTCCCTCATGGAAAAGCTTGCAGACATGGTATCTGCATACTCGATAGCTCAGGCGTCCAGCGGCGCCAGCGCAATACAAATATTCGATAGCTGGGCCGGCAACCTATGCCCAGCAGATTACGAGGAGTTCGTCATGCCGTACATGAAAAGGATATTCAGGAGGATATCGGAAGCAGGTGTGCCGTCGATATACTTCAGCACTTGTACATCCGGCATGTTCGGTCTTCTGTCAGAACTTGGCGCCGATGTCATAAGTGTGGACTGGCGCGTGGACATTGATGATGCATGGTCCGGCATAGGATGCAGGGCAATACAAGGAAACCTAGACCCGTCGCTAATGTTGTGCGACTTCGGTACCCTGGAAAAGCGTGCCAATGCCATAATGGAGCAGACAGCAGGCAGGCCGGGCCACATATTCAATTTGGGCCACGGGATGTTGCCTACGACCCCTGTTCAGAATGCAGAAAGATTGGTGAAGCTGGTCCATGAAAGGACCGCGCTGTGATTGATATGACAAACGGAGTGCTACTAATGGGTTATGGTTCACCCGAATCAATAGGGGATGTCGGGCAGTACCTGCGCAACATAAAAGCGCTGCACTCGCGGCCAGGCGCTTCCGCCATCCCTACGAAGGAGGAGACGGAAAGGTTGGAAATGAGGTACGGCGCCATTGGGGGGAAGTCCCCATTCAACGAGATAACGGAGCGTCAGGCCCGCTCGCTGTCGTCGCATTTAAGGCATTACGGGATAGAGGCCAGGGTGTACACCGGCATGCTGCACTGGAAGCCCAGTATAGCAGACGCGGTATCCAGAATGGAGCGCGATGGCATATCTGAGATAACTGCCATACCGATGGCCCCGTATTACTCCACTATGGGCACGGAGGGCTACAGGAAGGTTCTAGACGGGTGCTTAGCAGGGCTTAAGGCAGCACCAGCAGTGTCATTTGTGAAGGGCTGGAACACAAACAAGCATCTTATAAAATTCTGGGAGGGCGCAATAGCGGCAGCAATGCAGCATCAAGATGCAGGTGGCGGAGCACACATAATATTCACTGCACACAGCCTTCCGAGCGTAACCGTGGACCACGGCGACCCATACAAGGACCAGTTCATAGAGACATGTAATGCAATAGCTTCAGGCTTGGGTCTCAAGGACTGGTCGTATGCTTTCCAGAGCGCCTCCGGGGCTGGGTGGCTTGGACCCAGCATAGTAGAGGAGCTAAAGGCCATGGCAGGCGAAGGGAAGCACAAGAAAGTCGTTATAGCACCGATAGGATTCGTTACCGAGAACCTGGAGACATTATACGACATAGACATAGAATGCGTAGCCGGTTTCAACAGCACAGGAATGTCAGTGTCAAGAGTGGCATTGCCAAACGATTCCGAGCTTCTTATAGAAGCTCTCGCATCGATGGTCAAGGAAAGAGTAACTAGGAAAGGTTGATCGCTTGAAGCTAATAGCAGGTACAAGGGGGAGCAAGCTTGCATTGATACAATGCTCCATGGTTGTAAAGACGCTAGCCTCTTCAATGCCAGACCTTGAATTAGAACAAAGGATAATAAAGACGTCTGGCGACCGCGACCAAAGCACGCCAATACATGAGATGGCTGGTGATGGGGCATTCGAGAAGGAACTGGACGCCGCAGTCCTAAATGGTCAGGCCGACTTCGCGGTTCATAGCATGAAGGACGTGCCTACGCTCCTACCGGAAGGCCTTGTAATAGCAGCAGTTCCGGAAAGGGCCTCCCGCAGCGATGCGATAGTATCCAAGGGATCATTAAAGCTCAATGAACTTCCCGCAGGCGCGGTGATAGGCACCGGAAGTGTGCTAAGGCGCGCGGAGCTCCAGTCGCATAAGCGCGATGCCATACTGAAAGACATCCGCGGCAACGTAGACACGAGGCTATCCAAATTGGACGGAGGAGAGTATGACGCCATCATAGTGGCCTCTGCCGCGCTGGAGAGGATGGGTTTGCAAGACAGGATAGCAGAGACGCTAAACACATCGGATTTCATGCCTGCTGCGGGTCAGGGCGCCATAGCCTTGATTACAAGGAAGGATAATTCGAATGCGCTCGATGCTCTTAGAAGGATAAACAACCAAGTATCAATGACAGAAGCGCTGGCGGAGCGCACAGCAATATCGGTAATCGGAGGCGGTTGCAAGGTCCCTGTTGGTGCAATTGCTAGCGTATCCGGAGACACGATAGAGATTTCATGCGTAGCGTTCTCAAAGCAGGGTAAGTCGATAAAGCGCTCTGCAATGGGCGGTGTCTCAACGGCCGAAAGCATAGCGAAAAGCCTTGGTTGGGAGATGCTTTCTGCTGGTGCAGAGTCCATGCTCAGGGAATGGCAAGCCTCGGCGGGTGCATGATTATGATGAGTGGCAAGACTATCGCAGTTGCAATGCCTGAAGATTCGGCACATGGCGTGATTTCGGCAATAGTTAGGATGGGCGGACGCCCATACTACATCCCTACTATATTCATGCGCATGTCGGAGTGCAGAGAAGCAGTGGCGAAGCTATACAATGATCTGTCTTCAGGCGCTGTTGATTACGTAGCATTTCTCAGCCGCAATGCTTTTACATATCTTGTTGCTGCTGCTTCCGGCTTGGACATAGTGGAGCAGTTAAAGTCAGTTCCTGTAATATCAGTAGGCAAGAAGACATCTGAATTCCTAGAATCCAACGGCATCAAGCCATCCATCATCGCGGCACGGCCAGGTTATGCAGGAATTGTGGATTCACTGGAGCATTCGGCGATTAACGGCAAGCGCATCGTTGTCATACGTAACGCATCAGCAAAGAATAGCATGGCCACCGCCCTTCTATCCGCAGGGGCCTCTGATGTCATAGAAATAGGCACTTATGAAACAAGAACCATGATGGATGCTGCAGCCTCACGCGCATTCTACGGAGCACTTTCTTCAAGATCCATAGATGCAATAATATTCGGCAGCGGTCTGGAAGCGGAGGGCATGATGGAAATGCTCGGAATAACGCCGTTCAGCCAGAGGCAGGCATCACTCCTGTCCGGAGTGCTTCTTGCTGCGATAGGTGACTCCACTGCCCGCGCCATGGCATCTATGGGTATGGCTGCTGAAGTTGTGCCTGACAAGTGCACTTTCGATGACCTGGTGATAGCTCTTGATGCAAGGCTAGGCGCGGATCGCCCAACTATATCGGATTCGCATTGCGATATAGCGAATCCCACTTCAAAATGATCTCCATGTACATAATTAGCTTACACGCGACTTACAAGACGATGGACCTGACGCATCTTGGCAAGTGGGCGTCCCACGATAAGGCGTTCTTTGCGCAAAAGATTGAGGAATCTGGCATACACGAGTATGTTATACTGAAAACATGCAATCGCATGGAGATATACGTCGCAGTATCAGAAATCCAAAACGCAAAGCTCTGCCTCGCATCAATCGCCTCTGACATGCAAACCACCAGCGCATACCTATTGGAAGGCCAAGACTCCATAACGCACCTAATGCGCGTGTGCGCAGGCCTAGAGTCAATGATACTAGGGGAGCAGGAGATCCAGAAGCAGGTCAAGGATTCGCTAGCCGAGGCGCAGGCATCAGGCACTGCGTCAAAGATGCTCAACTACGTCTTCATGAAAGCGCTATCTGCTGCAAAGAAGGTGCGCACGAGCACGTCGTTGTCAACAAGTGCATTCTCAATACCAAAGGCTGCTTCAGGGATAATAATGCATACAAAAGGCATAGGCAGCGTGTGCATAGTTGGTACAGGCCATATGGCCAGCCGTGTGCTGAAGGAGCTTTCAGATGCGGGTCTGCGTATAACATTATGTGGTAGGAGCGCTGCTAAGTTGAACGCGCTGTCCAATGGACATGGCACAGACACAGTCAATCTGGCGGATTTCAACCCATCTAATTTCGATGCCATAATAACCGCAGTGTCGTCTCCGGAACCAATATTTAAGATAACTTCCGCAGGAAAGCCGCTTCTTATAATAGACCTCGGCAACCCGAGGAACGTAAGCTCCAATGGCAATTCTACATACATCGACTTGATGGGCATCAAGAACTACGCTCATATTAACGCAAAGCTTAGCTCTGAAGATAATAGGATAGCATCGCGGATAATAAGCAGTTCCTCTGACGCCATGGTCAGGCACCTCAACTCGATGGAGGCAGACGAAATAATAGCATCGTTGTACAAAAAAGCCGAAGTAGCAGGCACGGCGCAGTGCGGCAAGGCGTTAAAGCTCATAGGTCATGAGCACAGGGCCACGGTTGACATGATGGCGAAGTCGATATCAAACGCAATACTTAGCAGCCCTGTACAGAACATCAAGAGGATAATAAAGGAAGGCGACGTTACAAAGATAGAAACCCTAAGGGAGATATTCGGCGAGGATGGAGGGTGTTGATTTGGTGTCAAAGGAAGTAGTAATAATCGGCGGTGGCATATCTGGCCTATCATCAGCCTACTTCATAAAAAAGTACTTGGCCGCGCATTGCGGTCATCCAACAGTTAATATCACCATCTTAGAACAGGGTCATCGCATCGGGGGCAAGATCTCTACAGAGATAGCCGGCGATTTCATGGTGGAGAAAGGTCCTGATTCAGTAGCTACATCTAACGAAATTTTCATGGAATTGTGCAAGGATCTCGGCATAGACAAGCATCTTGTGGCCCCGGAACTGTCTGCAAGCAAGGCCAGCGTACTAATTGGCAAGCAAATGCGGAACCTGCCCGATGGGCTCGCAATGATGCTGCCAAATTCAATAATGTCCATGGTTCTTAGTGATTTATTGACGCCAGTAGGCAAAAGCCGTGCTGCATTGGAAGTGCTCTTGCCTCGTGGCTCGATTGCCGACGAATCCGTTGCAAGTTTTGTCAAGCGCAGATTCGGCAAGGAAGTATACGAAAGGCTTGCGGAGCCGCTGCTTTCTGGCATCCATGCTGGCAATCCCGAACATACAAGTATAAGGTGCGCCTTCCCATACCTGGCCGAATTTGAGGACAATTTCCGCAGCATCCTACTAAGTGGTAAGAAGCATAGTAATCGTACTGCGGGCACCGTTTCCAATTCGCATCGCCGCCCGCCGTTAATGTCATTAGATGGTGGGATGGGCGACCTTCCAAACGCCTTAGTCAAGGCGCTGGGCTCTGTCAACATACTTACGCATAGGGGCGTAAATAGTGTGGTGCCCATGGGTGCGCACAATGGCAAGCATCTCATAAATATGTTCAATGGTGAGACGATGAGCGCCGACGTAGTCATCATGGCTACTCCTGCTTATTCATCAGCCAAAATGATATCCGGCTCAGATGAGCGTTTGGCAAAGATTCTCAATTCTATACAATACAGGACAGTAGTAACAGTGTCGCTTGCTTATAAAAATTCAGACATAATATCGTACCCTAAGGGCTCTGGAGTACTAGTACCAAAGATAGAGGGAATGCGCCTTGGCGCAATAACATGGAGCTCGCTCAAATGGTCATCACGTGCGCCTTCGCGTACACTTCTTGCGCGATGCTATTTCAATGACGCATACTATAACGACACTGTGACTATGGATGACCAAGCAATAATAGAGATGGCAAACGATTCACTGTGCACCCTAATTGGCATAATAGGCAAGCCCATAATGTCAAGAGTGCATAAGTGGCCCATGGGCATGCCGCAATACACAATAGGCCATTCCCAACGCGTAGACTACATAATGTCCAAGCTGAAGGGACACAAAGGTATCTTCGTTACAGGTGCATGGATAAATGGCGTAGGCGTGCCAAACTGCGTGTCTAATGCATCCAAAGCCGCTGCGGATGTTGTAGATTATATTTGTAAGTCAGCGTGATTTCATGATGCAAAGAACAGAACACACCAACAACGCGCCGCGTTTTGCCAATAAGCCTGTATTGGTATTTTGGGAGACTACGAAAGCATGCCCGCTGGCATGCAAGCACTGCAGGGCTTCTGCTATACATGACCCATTGCCCGGGGAGCTGAACACGCAGGAAGGCTATGCGCTAATAGACTCTGTGGCAGGATTCGGCACCCCCGCTCCGGTTCTAATACTGACCGGCGGAGACCCAATGGTCCGCAGCGACATATTCCAGCTAATGGGCCATGCCATGGATAAGGGTGTGAAATTCGCCGTGTCGCCCGCGGTTTCACCATCGCTGGACTCAGAAAAGCTAACAAGACTTCGCGACGCAGGTGCAACATCGATATCAGTGAGCCTGGATGGTGCATGCAGTGAAACTCACGACAGGATTCGTAACGTGGCAGGAACGTTCGATAATACGATGCGGGTAATAAGGGAAGCAAACGCAATAGGGCTTGCAATACAGGTCAACACCACGGTAATGAAGAGCAACATCCGCGAGATGGCAAGCATATTCCACCTAATAAAATCAATGGGCGTAAAGACGTGGGAGGTGTTCTTCCTAATAAAAGTTGGCCGTGGTTCGGAGGTCGAGGAGATAACCCCACAGGAGAGCGAGGGCGTGTGCAACTTCCTGTACGATTCTTCGATGTGCGGTATGACAGTGCGGACCGTAGAAGCACCATTCATAAGGCGCGTAGCTGCGATGCGAAGGTCTGCCGGGATGTACCACGATGATGTTTATACTGGCCTGCGCGATGAACTGTCTGCACTGGGCTATAGGGCTCATTGGCCGTCCTCAATAGCCAGCATGGGCACACTGGACGGCGATGGCATCCTTTTCGTGGCTCACGACGGATCCATATATCCAGGAGGCTTCCTTCCGTTAAAACTGGGCGATTCAAGGTCAGGCAACATCGTTGAAGTTTACAGGGAGAATGAAACGTTGAAAGGAATAAGGAACAGGTCCATAAATGGGTCTTGTGGTGCATGTGTGTATAAACAGACGTGCGGTGGAAGTAGGGCAAGATCATTCGCTTCATCCTCCGATCCATTGGGCTCCGATACCGCTTGTGCCTACGCATATAGCGACCTGCACTCCCTATACGGACAGCAATGTGATGATAAATGAACGGCTATAATAAGTCTAAACGGCTATACGCGAGTGCAAACAAGGTAATGCCTGGTGGTGTGAGCAGTCCAGTAAGGGCGTTCGGCCCCGTGGGCGGTTCCCCACTGTTCATCGCAAAGGGAAAGGGCCAGCACATATGGGATGCGGATGGCAACCGTTTTACAGACTATGTTTGCTCTTGGGGCGCTTTGATACTCGGGCATGCCAGAAATGTTGTGACCAGGAGCGTTTATAAAGCAGTGAAGGACGGCTCAAGCTTCGGTGCGCCTACAGAATCTGAGGTAAAATTGGCAAGCATGATATGCAGCTGCATAAGATCCATAGATAAGATAAGGTTCGTAAACTCCGGCACCGAAGCCACGATGTCGGCCATAAGGCTAGCAAGGGCTTATACAAAGCGTTCAAAAGTAATAAAATTCGAAGGTTGTTACCATGGGCATGCGGATTCGTTCTTATCAGGATCCGGTTCTGGTCTTGCAACGCTTGGCATAGCTTCTTCGCCAGGTGTTCCTGCCTCTTTTGCCAGCGAGATGATATCAATACCGTACAACGATGTCCATGCGCTTGAATCTGCATTTGCAAAACATGGCAAAGACATAGCTGCAGTGATAGTCGAACCTGTTGCAGGAAACATGGGGGTAGTGCCGCCGTCACGGGGCTTTCTAGATTCCATAAGGAGGCTGTGCACCAATAATGGTTCGATATTGGTATTCGATGAGGTAATAACTGGTTTCAGAGTGTCAATGGGCGGGGCCCAGAAGCTTTACCACATAAAACCAGACATTACGTGCCTAGGCAAAATAATCGGCGGCGGCTTCCCAGTTGGCGCTTATGGTGGTTCTAGGGAAATAATGGATATGGTAGCGCCGTCAGGACCGGTTTATCAGGCAGGCACGCTTGCGGGCAATCCAGCAGCTATGGCTGGCGGCGTAGCAACGCTATCATCGCTTCATCCCAATACATACGTGCTCCTTGAACGGCTAGCGTCAAGGCTTGAGAGCGGTTTGCGCGATGCGGCTGAGGACAGCGAAGTTCCTGTCGCGACTAACAGGGTTGGCTCAATGATGAGCGTATTCTTCAACCGCTACGAAGTCAGCGATTTCGCCACCTCAAAGATATCCGATACGTCATCATTCAAAGATTTCTTCTGGCGCATGTTGGCCAATGGCACGTACCTGCCCCCATCGCAATTCGAGTCATTTTTCGTTTCTACATCCCATCACATGGCTGATATAGACGCAAGCATAGAACATGCATACGATGCTATGCGCGTATGCCACGCCGCTTCCATGCAGCGACATCACGCTTAACGCACCATTGGAGATAACATGAACGCAGAAACTTTGGATAAGCAAAGACCTAGGAGGCTAAGGTCATACCCGCGCATAAGGAAACTGGTCCGCGAGACACTCGTAAATCCCGGGCAGCTGGTAGCTCCAATATTCGTACGCCCTGGACATGGCATAGTGGAACCAATAACGTCGATGCCAGGAATAAACAGGTACTCCGTGGATACCGTAGGTGATTACGTTGCATGGCTAGCAGATGTGGGCATAGAAGCCATACTACTTTTTGGCATACCTGCAGTCAAGGACGAAACAGGTTCAGGCGCCTATGACAGTGAAGGCGTAGTACCAAAGGCAATAAGTGCAATAAGGGATTCGGTTAGCTCAACAGCCATAATAGCCGATGTCTGCCTGTGCGAATACACCAGTCACGGCCACTGCGGCATGATAAAAGATGGGGCAGTAGACAATGACAGCACCCTACCGCTCCTTAGCAAGGCCGCTGTTGCATATGCACAGGCCGGAGCGGACATAGTTGCCCCAAGCGCGATGATGGATCATCAAGTACGCGCAATAAGGGAAATGTTAGACACATCAGGAAATGAGCACACCGCGATAATGGGTTATTCTGCAAAATATGCATCATCATTCTATGGTCCATTCAGGTATGCAGCTGGATCGGCACCATCGTTCGGCGATCGCAAAGGATACCAAATGAGTCCTCCAAACAGGCGTGAGGCGATGAGAGAAATAGCACTGGACATTCAGGAAGGCGCAGACATAATAATGGTAAAGCCGGCTCTTGCCTATCTCGATGTGATATCAGAAGCCAGGCGTCGATTTGATGTCCCGCTAGCTGCCTATAGCGTAAGCGGGGAGTATTCCATGTTAAAGGCGGCAGGTAGCATGGGGTTTGTGAACGAGAATGAAGCAATGCAGGAGTTGCTGCTGTCAATAAAGCGGGCAGGCGCAGACATAATAATAACATACCATGCAGCAGAAGCTGCCCGCACATTCATCGACCAGAGGTAAAACTAATTTATACATTGCAGTTGCAATTATTGCATACACTTGCAACTCATATTGGTGTTATAATCAGGATTGCAAAGCTTACAACAACATCCAGATTCGTTCTGGTCGGCGGCGCATTCATATTAATTGGCGGCATCCTAAGCATCATGGGCCTTCCCTCGGCGCTTGCATTATCTAATGGTGCATTAGCAGTCAAACTGGTGGGCGCTCCAGATATCTACAATGGTATAATAGGTGTAGTTAGTGGCATATCCCTAATATTATCATCACTTTTCATCAGCATGCGTACGCTAGACAGGATACAGTTGCTATCAATAATCGTCCTCATATTCTCAATAATAAGCCTGCTCGATGGCGGTGGCTTCTTGGTGGGCTTTGCATTGGCATTCGCAGGCGCATTGGATGCAGCTTTTGCATACTACATATCCGCAGGAAAGAAGCTGCAGTTACTCTCTCAGGGAAATCCCAGCAATTCCGGCAGGAAGGTTCCCACAGTTAAAGCAAGAGGCCCTATGCCGCGGCTAAAATCCGAAGAGCATATCCTATACAATATTGTTGTGCAGGCTAATGGATCGATATTCCAGGCAGAATTGGTAGAAAAGAGCAGCTTCTCCAAAGTCAAGGTGAGCAGGTTATTGGACAGGATGGAGGGGCTAGGCATCATAGAACGCCGCCGCCGCGGCATGACAAACATCGTAATACTTAAGGAGGGCGTACAAGGCGAATCGGGCGGCGTTAAGCAACCATGACTGTCATTATCTCTAAAATCGGTTGCCAAATTGCATGCGAAGCGATCAAATGATTGAAACTAGTTTCATACTTATCCTAATATCCTGTTTCATCGTATGGTAAAACAGAGATTGTACGCGTGCAGTGCCTAAAAGGTTCTGTGCGCGGCAGACTCTATGTCATGCAAAGCGCATGATAAAACAACATATGGATAAAAATAAGGTGTAATTGTATGCCGATACGACAAGGCTATACAGTATGTCCTACTATGGATTTACTGCACATAATTGGCAAGAAGTGGTCTATCCCAATATTGGAAGAACTTTATTACTCCAGGGTGGGGCTGTCCTTCAATTCAATTAGCAATTCCGTGCGCGGCGCAACTCAGCGCAATCTTAGCTTAAGCTTGAAGGAGCTGAAGGACGCGTCCTTAGTATACAAATCAGAGACATCAAATGGCAACATAAAGCACACTGCGTACACGATAACGGATCACGGAAGGGTCCTGGTGGGCGCAATAAATACCATAAAGAAACTGGGCACTGAATGGTACGGTATGAATCCAAGGTGCAAGAACTTCAATTGTGCAAGCTGCGAGTTCTTTGCAGAGGAAAAGTGCGTGGTAAAATCAATAGAGCAAGCAAGCGGGATAATGATACGCCTAAAATAGGATGGCATGCGCTGATTTTTATTTGTTTTGCGACAATAACGAATTATGTTTGATGTAGTCACTATGGGATCGGCGACTAAGGACATCTTCCTATTCGCTAAGAGTAGTGCGCTAAGGGCCAGAAAAGATAGTCATTTTCTTGAGATACCGATGGATAGGAAAATAGAGATAACCAACGAGCTTGAGTTTACTGGAGGGGGTGCCACGAATGCCGCAGCTACTTTCTCAAACTTCAATAAGCGTACTGCCATAATAGCTAAAATAGGTAACGATTATAACGGCGACTTCATACTGAAGGAGCTTAGAAGGATGGCAGTTTCAACAAAGTACATCATACGTGCACAAGGGGAAACGCCATTCAGCGAGATATTAGTCTCAAGCAACGGCCATATGATAATACTGTCACTGCGTGGTATGGCAAATACTATACACGGGAGGGAGTTGAAGCTTGACTTCAAATCAAAGTGGATGTACATAAGCCCGCTCTCGGGATCCAGTTATAGCATGCTGCCAAGGGTGATGCGCCACTGCGATGCCATGAAAATTAAAGTTGCGCTGCTTCTGGGATATACAGAGTTAAATGTAGGCTTAAAAGGCATGCGCGATGTGCTGAAGCAGGTAGACCTTATAATTATGAATAATTACGAGGCCGAGAGGTTCATCGGCATGGCTAACCAAAGGAAGAACGTTATCGCTCTTGCAAAAGCGACAAGAGGTACGGCCATAATAACGATGGGTGTCAATGGTTCACTTGTTGCCAATAAAGGGCGCATATACAGGGTAGGAACATTTCATTCCAAGGCGATTAATACGGTAGGCACAGGCGATGCTTACGCTTCAGGGTTTGTTACGGGGCTAATGGAGGGGGCTGCAATAGAAGATTGCATAAACTTGGCATGCTATAACTCCAGCGGTGTGGTCGGCGCTTACGGGGCTAAGACGGGACTCGTGCACAGCTATCCCACAAAGAGCGTCGATATGCGAGTTGTGGGAGACTACAAGACCTAAATGCTATGCTTAACCATTATTTCATAAAGTGATTTTATGCCAGAAAAGGAATTTAGGCGCAAGATAAAAGCTTACTATACAGAAAACGTTGCCAAAGAATGGCGCCGTCTTAAGAGCGCAGCACTGCCAAAACTTGAATTCGATACGACAATGCATCTGCTAAAGAGATACTTGCCGAAGAGAGGGCTAATACTGGATGCTGGTGGAGGGCCCGGCAGATACGCGTTTACTCTGGCGAAGTCTGGTTATGAAATCACCTTATTTGATTTTACCAAGGCAAATCTGGATTTTGCAGTGCGGAAGGCAAAGAGGGAGCACCTTCAAAATAAGCTTAAACTGACAGCTGAAGGGTCACTAAATGACCTTTCAATTTTCAAGTCTAACTCTTTTGATGCGGTAATATGCCTGGGCGGCCCCTTATCCCATGTGATGAGCCGCGCTAAAAGGGAGAAAGCAGCAGAGGAGCTTATAAGGGTGGCGAAACATGGCGCGCCGATATTGGTATCGGTGATGAATAGCATGTCGTCAATGATTGGGTTCGTTAGGCGCTTCCAAAATGAACTTGAAGCCAGCTACTTCAACGATTACCTTGAAACTGGTGACTACCCTGGTGGTTATGGTTTCACCGCGTTCCATGGCTTCAAACCAGAGGAACTTGAGCATTTGTTTGAAGATAAAGATGTAAATATAATGGGGATCTTTGCGCTTGAGGGATTTGCATCATACTCTGATGCAGAGCTTGGTAAGCTAAGACGGAATCCAAGACGCTTCAATATATGGATGAAAGCGCACTACAAGACTATAAACCATCCAAGCAGCATCGGAATAAGCCAGCACATGATGATTGTATGCAGGAAACGCTAACAGCGATTTCAATACATTAATCTGAGCTATGGCTTTTGCCGTTTATAATAAAGAAACAATAAAGAAAAAAGTAAAAGAAAGCATTCAGTTGTTCTTCTTGAGTTCCTTTATGGCTTCTTCTACGCCCTT
The DNA here is from genome assembly GCA_021818545.1 of Microcaldota archaeon. Taxonomy (GTDB): domain Archaea; phylum Micrarchaeota; class Micrarchaeia; order Micrarchaeales; family Micrarchaeaceae; genus JAKATK01. Next base: position 38,997 of record JAKATX010000013.1, on the reverse strand, counting down.
TGCTTCGTGCTCAAGCTTTTCCTTATAGTCCTCCAGCATCTCTATCTTTTCCTGCTTCGTGAAGAAGCCCCTCCCATGTTCGTATTCTCCGCACATAGTTTTCAACCTGCATCCATATATAGGACGCCATATATATATTTTAGTCAAAATATTTAAATATATAGTATGTCCTATATTTATTTACAGTGTTCACATGGAGGATTACGGCTGTGATATGAGGGGCATGCTCTCATTCCAGATACTCTGGTTGCTCTCAAAGAAGGTAATGAATGGGGAGGAACTAGCTGGAGAGATAGAGAAAAGGCGCGGGGAGAAGCCCAAGGCAGGCACGATATATCCCGCTCTTAAGGGGCTCAGCAGCAAGAAGCTAATATTCGGCAGCAAAAATGGGAAATCTGTTTATTATAGACTTACACCTAGCGGGAAGAAGGCGTTGGATCACGCAGTTAATCATTTTTGCAGTTCTTTTGGCGAAATACTAGAGTCTAAGACTAAAGCATAACGCGACGCCAGGGCGCAAAAATACGAAATAAAAGCAATTGTCGTCGTATTATCATCTTAAACTTAATAAAAATGCCGTAGATTACATTTAAATACTTATATAACGGTAAGCACTATTGTAAAGAGATGATAATGTGACTGTGATTGCATCCATACCATATAAGGGCGGCATTGTAATGGTGGCAGACAGCAGGGGCACAATTGAATCTACAGGAGACACAATCGTCACAGAAAAACTCACAAAACTATCAAATGGCGTGGTCAGTGCACAGGCCGGCGCCGCTTCCTTAATAGAGCTTGCCAAAGTCGTAGTTCAAAAGTATGCCAGCGATTTAGAACAGGGAAAGGACGTCAAGGCCGAAATCCAGAAAGAACTAATTACACTTGCTCTCAAGGAAAGCGGTCTAGGGCATACGGACTTGTTTGCAGAGTTATTGATAGCCGTTAAGCAGAACGATGGCACAATGAAGACTATGGAGGCGATGGTATTTACCGGTCACCAGCCATATAGTAGTCCGGGCGGCTCCCCAATGGCAGACGTAGGCGACCTTCCAAACGTTTATTTCAACAGGGTTGCTTATCAAAGGCCCACTGCAACCGGAGTGGATGGCTCACCACAGCAGGTCCTCAATTTCATAATTGATGAACATGTGGCCGATCCTGCACAGATGACAGAGAACGATGCAAAAGGAGTTGCGTATCTATTGGAACGCTATTACATAGCCCACAATGCATACGTAGGCGAGCCATTGAGAATGATAGTGATGGATAAGAACGGAATCAGAAATGTCAGTGATGATGATATGAAGCAGGCTGGAGAGATGCTGAAGAAGACAGTCGCACCACAAAAGGATTTTGCCCAAAATGCAGCGCCTCTTCCAACGCCTGCCAAGGATAAAAAGCTCCTTCCTGCAGTTCCCGAAAAGCCACATCCGACATTGGAAACCCCTAACTCGGAGTCTGAAATGTTGCGCAAAGGGAATCAGTCTAAGGCCGTGCGTAAGCACAAGAATATTGTCTGATTTCCAGTCTATTTTTTTTACTTTTTTACATTGTGATATGCAAAATGTAGTGCTTGCTCTAAGATCCATGCAAGACATTACAGCTACAAATTTCATTCATTTTTTATGTGCGACGTATGCTTTATTTTAAAGTAGCGCTTAATTCTCAGGCTGTCGTCGATAAAACTTCAAATAAGCCCTGAAAAGGTATTTAAGCTTAAAACGCCAATTATTTGTGCTACTTATCAATGATTTTCATGGCTGAAAATGATTATACCGGAAAGGACATAATAGTCCTTTCTGGCCCGCAAGGAGTTAGGAAGCGCCCTGCTATGTACATAGGATCTACTGGTAGCCAGGGATTCATACACCTGCTTTACGAGGTGTTGGACAACGCAATAGACGAAGCCATCGCGGGCTATTGCAAAAACATCAAGATAAGGCTTTCCAAGGAGGACGAACAGGACGTAGCAGAAGTGAGCGACGATGGCAGGGGCATACCTATAGATATAATACCCAAGGTCGGTAAGCCTGCACTCGAAGTGATAATGACGTCATTGCACTCGGGAGCCAAGTTCGATAACAAGATATATCAAGTATCCGGTGGATTGCACGGCGTAGGCCTAACGGTTGTTAACTCCCTATCCGAATATACTGAAGTAATCGTAAAGAAAGGCGGAAAAACTTACAGGCAGAGGTTTGGCCGCGGTACATCGACTTCAGCGTTGGAGGAGATAGGTTCGGCGAGCGAAAACGAGACTGGTACATCTATAAAATTCAAGCCAGACAAGGAGATATTCTCAGTCAATAGCTTTGATACAATAGTGCTTCAGGAGCGTGTTAGGGATCTCGCGTTCCTGAATCCTAAGATAAAGATAACGCTCATTGATGCAAGGGAGTCGCCGGAAAAGGCGGATACATTCGTATCGCAAAGTGGTCTTGACGACTTCATAAGCTACCTGCGCGGAGACAAACAGGAAGTCTCAAAGTCCGTGATACTATCAAAGTCGCAGAACAACGTTAAAATCGATGTGGTATTCCAGTACATAAACAGCTACAGCGAGGAGCTTCTTTCGTTCGTGAACAACATCAGGACATCGGATGGCGGCATGCACGTCATAGGGTTCCACACCGCGCTCACACGCGCCATAACAAATTATATACAGAAGAACCCCAAGCGCGCCACGAAGCCTCAGGCTGCGATAGAGGGCGATGACACAAGGGAGGGCCTTGTTGGAATAATATCGATAATGATGCAGAATCCAGAATTCGAGGGCCAGACAAAGGAAAAACTCGGAAACAGCACGATAAAGACACTGGTGGACAGCATCTCATATGCTGCAATATCAACATACCTGGAAGAGAATCCTCAGGAGGCGGCAAAGATAATAAGCAAAGTCGCCGCAGCAGCAGAGGCGCGAGAGTCGGCCAGAAAAGCGCGAGAGCTGGCAAGGAAGAAAAACATGTTTGAAGGTGCTGTGCTGCCAGGCAAACTGGCTGACTGCACTGAGAGCGATCCCGAGAAAGCAGAGATATTCATAGTAGAGGGAGAAAGCGCAGCAGGCTCAAGCAAGCAGGGGAGAGACAGATTCTACCAAGCCATATTGCCGCTCAAGGGCAAGATACTTAATGTAGAGAAGGCGTCCGATGAAAAGATATTCAATAACGCAGAACTGCATACCATGGTTACCGCTTTCGGGACGGGCATAAAGGAGACATTCAAGCCCGACAAGCTGCGGTACAACAAGATAATACTGCTGACGGATGCAGACGTAGACGGCAGCCACATAAGGACGCTACTGCTCACCTTCTTCTACAGGTACATGTTGCCTCTCGTCCAGCGCGGCCACATATACATAGCCCAACCGCCGCTCTACAAGATAACGAAGGGTCGCGAGGTCAAGTATGCATATTCAGACCAAGAGCTTAATACTGTAATGCAAGGGTACGACGGAAAGGGCGCTGTCCAAAGGTACAAGGGTTTGGGCGAGATGAATCCTGAACAATTGTGGGAGACCACGATGGACCCCAACAATCGCGTAATCAAACAGGTGTCAATAAAGGATTTGGAGCTGGCTAATGCGATATTCACCGTGTTGATGGGGGTAGATGTGGAAAAGAGAAGGCACTTCCTTGAGGAGCACGCCAGCGAGGTCTCATTCTTGGACGTATGAGCGGTAATTTTTATGAGCCAGGTAATAGAAGCGCCTATAGAAAATGAGATGCAGTCCAGCTATTTGGACTACGCGATGAGCGTAATCATAGGCAGGGCTCTGCCTGATGCGAGGGACGGTTTGAAACCTGCCCAAAGAAGGATACTTTATTCAATGTACAAGTTGGGGAATGCCAGCGATCAACCAACCAAGAAAAGCGCAAGGATAGTGGGAGACACCATAGGAAAGTATCACCCTCACGGCGACATAGCCGCATATGAGACACTTGTGCGGATGGCTCAGGATTTTTCAATGAATCACACACTTGTGCAGGGCCAGGGAAACATGGGATCCATAGACGGGGATCCGCCAGCTGCGCAGAGATACACTGAAGTAAGGCTAAACAAGTTGGCAGAGGAGATGCTTTCTGACATAGAGAAGAAGCCAGTCAATTTCGTACCGAATTTTGATAACACTGAAGAGGAGCCCATCGTGTTGCCAGCGAAAGCGCCCAACCTACTACTTAATGGCGCAGCAGGCATAGCAGTTGGCGTCGCAACAAGCATAATGCCGCACAACCTTAACGAGGTGGCGGATGCAATCATGGCTTACATAGACAACAAGGATATAACCATAGAGGATTTGCTGCAGCACATAAAAGGGCCCGATTTCCCGACTGGCGGCATAATATTCCGCAATGGCAACCTGGTCAACTCCTACGTAACTGGACGCGGTTCTGTTACAATAAGGGGCGCGATCACGATAGAGAAGCACAACAATCGCGAGTCCATAATAATAACAGAAATACCATACACCCTAAACAAGGCGTTACTGGTTGAGAAGATTGCGCATTTGGTAAAGGAGAAAAAGATAACGGATGTGGCAGATCTTAGGGATGAAAGCAGCAAGGAGGGCATAAGGATAGCGGTGGACTTAAAGTCCGGCGCAAATACGGATCAAGTACTTAACATGCTGTACGTCCATACGCAATTGCAGGAAACCCTCCATATAACAAACATAGCAGTGATAGGCAATAGGTTAGTTACGTTAAACCTCAAGGATTTCATAAAAGTCTTCGTGGATCACAGGGTTTCTGTTATAAGGAACAGGGTAAAATACGACCTCACAGTTGCATCAGACAGGCTACACATAGTCGAAGGGCTCTTGGTCGCAATGAACAACATAGAGAGCGTCATAGACACTATAAAGAAGAGCGCAGATTCAAAGGAAGCCCGCGCCCAACTGATTTTCAATTACAAGGTATCTGAGAAGCAAGCCAACGCAATACTGGACATGAAGCTTAGCAAGCTAACCAGTCTAGAAGCAGGGTCGCTCAACAATGAAAAATCACAGTTGCTGCAGGACATATCAGGTTACAACGATATACTCTCAAACGAAGAGAAGATATATGCGCTGATAAAAGATGACATGAAATATCTAAAGGAGAAATACGGCCGCCCGCGCAGGACGCGCATAGAGCAAGGCGAAGACATAGAGTTGATACAACAAGAGGACCTGATAAGCGACGATGAGACTACAGTGATACTGACAAGGAACAACTACGTCAAGAGGATGCCTCTTGATGTGTACAAACTTCAGTCCAGAGGTGGGAAGGGAATAATAACAGTTGGCCTAAAGGAGAACGACTATCCAAAGACGCTTGTCTCTTGCAGGTTAAAGGACTACCTACTTGTAATTTCTACCCTTGGCAGGCTATACTGGCTTAAAGCATATCTAGTGCCAGAGGCGCAGAGGTATGCTGGCGGCAAGGCAATAGTCAATCTTGTCAAGCTGCAGGAGGGCGAAGGCGTATCTGTAATAGTCAATACGCGCAATTTCTCAAAGAATCACATGATTTTCATAACCAAGAAAGGCAAGATAAAGAAGGTGCTTGCCGATAAGTTCTCGAATCCGCGTTCAAACGGCGTACGTGCCATACCATTGTTGCCCGGCGACGAACTGTCCGACGTTATACTCACTGATGGATCATCAGACCTCTTGATAGCAACAAGGGCCGGGAAGGCGCTAAGGTTCGGAGAGAATCGACTTAGACCGATGGGCAGGAATGCCATCGGGGTTCGAGGCATAAAGCTGGCGCAGGGAGACGAAGTAGTCAACATACTCGCTGCCAAGACGTTGGACTTGATAGTCTCCATAACAGAAAGAGGCTTCGGTAAAGCCACAACTGTTGATGAGTACCGCCTCCAAAATAGGGGCGGCAAAGGCGTCATAAACGTCAAGCTAAAAGATAAAACAGGAAAAGTGATAAAGGCGGTCAAGGCGTCAGAGAAGGATAACATTATACTGATGAATTCAAACGGTGTATCAATAATGTTCCCTGTGTCATCAATAAGGATAACCGGCAGGAGCGCAAGCGGAGTGCACATGATGAGGCTTGACGCAGCTACGAGAGTGGTTGATGCAGGGGTACTATCGGAGCAGGAGACCATGCAGCAGCCTGTTCCCTAGGCATAATCCAAAGTGCTATGCCTGATTTAAGTCCGATTCAAGCAATGATAAAAATGCCCAAAAAAATAGCCATAGGTAACCTGCAGACCGAGGCAGAAGATCCTTACGGCATTGAGATTGATGCTGCACCAAGTACGCCTCCTGATTCCGGTACCAAAAAAGCAAAAGCGCTTCCAGGGTCTAAAATCCCGCTGGTGATAACTGCAGTAATAGCATTTGCAATAATTTTGTACTTCTTGATATCTGCATTAGGAAATAATAGCCAGCCCTTCAGCCAACAATACCCAACCTCTGCTGCTGAACTTAATGCGCAGGAGCAAGCGTTCTCCAACGCGATAACAATGAATAAGACTGATGCTCCTGCCATATTGGCTATGATAAGCAACAGCCTTAATGCAACAAATCCTATCCAGGTCACATACAACGGTACATTTTCAATCTCGTTTGATGCAGCCTTTACAAACCTAACATACCAACTCCCTTTCAATGCAAAGTTCTCCAAATATGGCAATGATTCGAGGGTCGATCTTTACGGCCGTTTAGTATCCACGTTGTTTGGGTTAAGCCAAGGCTCATTCATGTCGAATTCCAGCGCTTCTATAAGCATTTTTAGGTTAAGCGGAGACTCATACACGTGTTTTTCAGGAATGCACTTACCTAGCCTGTCAAACAATACTTGGTGTAAAGAGACTAGCCCCGGCAACACGGTTAATATGTCCAATGGCACGCAATATAAGATTCTAGGCCAAGCGCAAAATCCGCTGCCTGTACTGAACTCAAGCTACCTGGATACGTTTTTGTATTCATTAAACGAGACCAGCAGCAATGTTTCTGAAGCTTCATACAACGGCAGTCCCTGCGCTTTTCTTGATAATAAGTTCTCCGCCAACCTACGGAATATTATGAGCACTTTGACTAGCGGATGGAATTTACAAGGGCTTCAACAGCCTGCATCGCCTAATATGAATTCAACAAAAGCATCCGGAGAAATGAGCATGTGCTTATCATATTCGCATCATATCCCATTAAACATGACAATAAACATGCATATCACCAACATGACTTCAGAACTGGGCTTCGGATTCGACATAAACGAGACGTCAATAAGCAATCAAGTCCAACCTACTTACGTAGATAGCCTTCCCGGCCCCATTATAAATTACAGCATCGCATGATGTATATCGAGCTTTGGATGATTCGATGGCTAAACATACTAAAAAAGTCTTGAAAGCGGCTCAGAATACTGCTGATGCACCCCAAATAAACAGGCCGACGCTGGCAATAATAATCACGATAGTTGCAGGTATGCTCATATTATTTGGCAGCATAGCGGGCATGGCATTCTATTCGCTTGCAAGCCCGTCCATCCTGGCGCAATTATGCACCACCGCGGGCATAAATATGGCGCAGAACATGACGTCTTCAATGGCCGAATGCGCTCAGGGCGTTGACTTGGTATACAGCACTGGCATCATATGCGGCGCAATAGTCGCAATTTGCGGGATAAAAATGAGGTCCGGCAGTATCAAGACGATAAATAAGATGGGCGGCATAGCGCTGGCGTTCTCATTGGCCAGCATATTCTCAGGGGGCGGCATAATAATAGGATTGGCACTGGGCGTTACTGGCGGGCTGATCGCGCTTCTGTACAAAGGCTGAGTCAATAGGCAATGCAAAATACAACATGGTGGCTTTCTTGAAGCATCTAATATTCGCTACATCAAACAAGGAGAAATTACGGGAATTCATAGAGATACTTAAGACTGAAGTAGTGCAGGTGGACCTTGAACTTCAGGAACCGCAAGCTATAGAGGTTGAGGATGTAGTAAGAGAGAAGGCAATGCAGGCGTATAGGATACTGAAGAAGCCTGTGCTAGTGGAGGATACCGGACTTTTTGTGCATTCATGGGGCGGCTTTCCCGGGGCTCTAGTCAAATTGCTAATAAAGAGCGCCGGCCTTGGCGGCTTTCTTGATATGATGAGGTCTGCTGTTGACAGGGGCGCCACGGCTAAGACCACAATCGCATTTTACGACGGGCATACTGTTCACATCTTCTCTGGAAGCGTAGATGGCACCATAGCAAAAGAGATAAAGGGCAGGAGCGGTTTCGGCTGGGACCCAATATTCATACCTGCAGGATATGAGAAAAGCTTTGCAGAGCTGGCGGGCAGCATAAAAAACGAGATCTCAATGCGCAGCATCGCATTAAACAAGTTGAAGAAATACATGAATGAGAATAATGGCGATTGACTGCATCGCGAGTGGGTAAATGGATATTAAATTTAGAGTAAGAGGCCTGAAATTTGATGACGGCCCCAAACTCATAAAGCTGTACTACGGCTACTACGATGAGCTCAGACATGGCAACAAGGAATTGGGCTTAACGTTATTCAGGAAGAAGCCCACATACGAAAGCGAGATTGACTGGTTTACGGGGGCGTATAAGGGCTTCCTGAATGGCAGCAAGATAGCAAAAGTTGCAGAAGCGGGCGGTAAGGTGGTCGGGCTATGCGACATATCGACAAGCAGACCGGATTCTGAGATGGACCATGTCGGTTTGCTCGGTATAGCGATAATGGACGGCTATAGGGGCAGCGGGATAGGCACTGCCTTGATTGGTGCTGCGCTAAAGGAAGCAAGAGCTAAATTTGAGATAGTGAGGTTGGGCCTTTTTGCGGGCAACGAACGTGCAATGGCGTTATATAAGAAAATGGGTTTTGTGGAATACGGCAGAATGCCGCGCGCAATAAAAAGAGGCAAAAGGTATTTCGATGAAGTGTTCATGTATACGGATTTTGGGGCCAAGAGGCCAAAGCGCGATACGTGATATACTGCTCTTTATGGCGTGAAATAAATGCCCCGGCCAGGAAGCGAAAGCCGCTCAGGCATCCTGTGTTAAGTCAGCGCCCTCCCAATCAATCGAATCTGAGGATGACCCAAAAGCTTTCTTTTCCTTAGCCCTTCTCGTATAATCTTTCGCGCGCTCCATGTGCACATGTGCCCAATGGTTCGATATGGCATACGCACCGATTAATCCTATGCCGCATGGCACGGCGACTATTGCAGCTGGTGGGAATGCCGCTGAGATTAGTAAAAATCCTACTCCTCCGCATCCAAGCACTGTCCAGCTAACGCTGTTCATTGCCTTAGCCTTCTCCTCCTCTTCCTTTGCAAATGCCTTAAGCTCCTCCCGCTCTTTGCGGACAGCATTTTTTAAGGCATCAGAATCCTCCTTGATCATATCGCTGGCTTCTTCTTCCTTGACTCCCGACTTCTTAGTGGCCCTGTTAATTGTTGCTTCCATGTAAATCACTATAAAATCTCATTAATCGGAATAAGTATATAATGGTTATCATACGAGTCCCGGCTTAAATTTTGCTCAGCGTATACAATATACAAAAGTTCCATAAAAACGGTAAAATTGGCATTAGGGAACCATTATGTACCTATCCCCATAAATTAAATATTGGATTCAAATGGTCACAAAGGACGTGCCGATAGAGGCCCAGCAGGCAAAAAAAGTCATAGCCTTGGACGTAGATGGCACCATAGCAGACCTTGCAACCCAGATAGTGAAAATAGTAAATGATCGCTATCCAGATGCACATCTGACAGTCGAACAGTTGACCAAATATCATGTAGAAGACCTAGTGCCTTCTATGACAAGGGCGGAATTCATAGGCATACTTAAGGAGATATGGGACAACTACAAGCACATAGGCCTCGTAGATAATAGCATACCTGCGATACTAAGAGAAGTGCACAAAGATTACGAGATACACGTTGTTACTGCGGCGGTAGGCACAGACGATCAGATAAAGGACTGGCTAAGGATAAACAATATAACATATGATAAGTTTGTGCATGTAAAGCATCAGGCAGACAAGCAGAACGAGGGCGCAGACATATACGTTGATGATTACTTCGCAGTAGCCAAGCAGGTGGCCGTGCTTGACAAGAACGTTATAGTGATAAAGCAGCCATGGAGCGAGATTGATGAGCAAGTCATACTGAACAGCCATAATAAGATAGTGGTCGCCCAGACTTGGGTCGATGTCAGGGAGCTGCTGCTGCCAAAGATGCTTAGGAAGTAATTGCCAATGCTTATTCTCCAATTAAATTGGCAACAGCTTAGCATCGTAGCATAATCAAATCAGTAATCGTGATTCGGATGGGCAACTGGGAAGACATATTCAAGTCAGAAGGGATAACATGGTATGGCATACATGAGGACATGCCAAAAGTGGCCGCTGCATTCAAGCGCGCCGGCGCAGAAAAGGTACTGGATCTGGGCTGTGGCAGCGGTAGGCACATGATCTATCTGTCAAGGAAAGGGTTTGATGTCTACGGTTTCGACATGTCCGCGACAGGCATACGCTATACAAAGCAGCGCCTTAACGCCAAGGGCCTAAAAGCCCATGTTTCCGTGCACGACATGTCTGACGGGATACCTTTTCGAAGTGGCTTCTTCGATGCCATGATATCGATACAAGTCATAGATCATAACACAATTAACGGCATTAAGAAGATTGTAGGAGAAATAGGAAGGGTGCTGAAAAAAGGCGGCATGTTATTCATATCAGTGCAGAGCAGACGCGCCCTGGCCGGCAGCAAGCACCGTTTCACATCCAAATATACATACGTGCCGTTGGATGGCGGTGAAAAAGGACTGTTGCACCATTATTTCACTGCCAGCACATTGCGCAGCGCATTCAAGGAATTCGATATAAAAGACGTGCACTTGGATTCCTACGGCCAGCTGTGCATATTTGCGGTCAAATCTTTGTAAGTGATGCCGCTATCTGGCTGCCTATATCAAGTATCTTTGCATCTTGATACGGAACCGTGTTGATGCCAAATATTTCAGATACTCCTGCACCTTTGAGTCTGTCCCTAGCGCCATTGGCCATTACCAAGTGTGTCGCTACTGCTATAACCTTCTCGGCGCCCCTGGACAGCACCTCGCGTGCTGCCTGGGCTATTGTCCCTCCCGTGCTTATTATATCATCCACTATGACGACATCCTTGCCCTCAAATGAGCCTACGAGCGGAGCCTCGACCTTGACTTCCCAAGTAACGCTATCCCTAACCTTGTCTATGTGTGAGAATTTGCACTTCAGCATGCCTGCCAGTTCCTCAGCCCTGTTTATGCCACCTTTGTCCGGAGCCAGCACCACAGGATCGCTTATTATCTTGGATACTGCTTTTGCCTGTAATGGTATTGGATCGACAAGGCTGACATTTCCATGGAAAGCAGTGAATGGCGTGCTCTTGTGCGGTTGGACTACGACCAGAGAGGTTATGCCTGCTGCATTCATGAAACGCAGCATAGCCTGGGCACTTACTGCCTCGCCATTCGTGAATCTACGGTCCTGCCTCATATACGCCATGTACGGCACCACCGCGGTTATGCTATTGGCATTCAAGTCCCTAGCAGTGTCGGCCATCAGCAGCAGCTCCATAATGTGCTTGTCCTGTGGGCTGTAGGTAGATTGCACAAGAACAACATCTTCTCCGTCAATTTCATCAGGCATCTTTATATACGATTCGCCGTCCGGGAAAAGCTTGTCCACCACCTTGGCGGATTTCTCGTTCAGCGCTTTGGCTATGCTGTCTTCCAATCCATTCGAGGCGGGTCCGCCTATGATTATCATGGTGATTCAACATTGTTTAGGCTTTAACTATGTTTCGAATACAAAATCTAGGCGTTTCAGCAGGTTAGCGCATTCTTTGCTAATCCTCCTTTCGCCCCAAGGCTTCCTTCAGGCGCCTCTTGGCTATCTCCCCCTTTAGCAGTTGTATGGCGAATGCTGGATCGACGGACTTGGGGCATACCTTGGAGCAGGAACCTGAAAATTCGCATCCCCACGCTCCTTCCATCGAGTCCAGGTAATCAAGCCTGCTTCCGCCTACCTGGTCCTTTGAATCCGCATAATACCTATATGCCTGCGCAAGCGCCTGCGGCCCCTTGTAATCCTTCTTTATATTTGATACCGGGCATGCATCTACGCACAATCCGCATTTTATGCACTCCGCAAACGGCAGGAACTTGTCTCGCTGCTCATCCGTCTGCATGAATTCCTTCCCGACGCTGTACTTCTCCGCCGGATCCTCCCTGACTATCCACGGCTTTACGCTTTTGTGGTGCGAGAAGAAGTCGTCAAAATCAGTGACAAGTCCTTTAAGTATTGGGTGCCCCTGCATCGGACCCACAGTTATGGTGTTGCTCTGCTCTTTGAATATATTTGTCTCGCATGCCAGCTTTGGCCTGCCGTTTATGACCATGGCGCATGAACCGCATATTCCCATCCTGCAGCTGTACCTGGCAGCCACCTTGTGCTTCTCGGTCTCGTTCACTTTTATGATGGCATCAAGCACCGTGGTCAGGTTTGTGGCCTCTATAGTCCTGCTGGAGTTTACAAAAGACTCGGTCTCCGGGCTGTAAGCCTCTATCACAAACCTTATCTTTCTAGTGTAATTAGAGTCATTCATGCATAAACACCTCCCAGAATCCCACGACACCGAACACCAATGAAGCCAAACCTAGGAGAAAAGCAAATATGTCTATTATGTAAGCCGTAATATAGGATGGGAAGAAAGCATTCACAAGCAACAGCATGGCTATGAGCCAGAGGAATACCGGCAGGCCTACCATCGCTGCGTAGAAGAACCTCGCTATGCTAAATCCTTTGCTCATATGCTCCACCACACCAGCATGACTGCGAAGCCTGATACCCATAGCAGCATCACTGCGTAGGGCAGGATGTCAAAAGGCAGAGTGTGTACCTTGTATTTCGCCTTGTCAAGTATGATGCGCTCCTGGCTGAAATGGCCGTAAGACAGCCCCCTTGTGCCCATCATAGATATCATCTTCACGCTTTCAAAGAACTGGGGCGTTATGAGTATCCAAACAACCACTGTGAAGAGCTTGATGAGGGTCGCCGGTATAAAAGTTACGAATGAAAGCAACAGGAGGACACCGTATATAATCGAAGCGAAGATTAGCACCCTGAAGAATAGCATATGCACGAATCCCTCTATGTCGAAGTTGACAAGCCTGTGTATCCGGCCCTGCCCTCCACGCATGTCGTAAAGCTTCTTCTCCATCGCACTACCTAATACTTCCTCTCCTCGGGCTTCCACTTTGTTATCTTTACCGGTGTGTAGGAGAGCTTTATCTTGCCGTCCGCCTGCCTGCGCGCTATGGTGTGCTTCATCCACGACTTGTCATCCCTTTTAGTGAAGTCCCTCCTAGCGTGCGCGCCCCTAGATTCCTTCCTTGCAAGGGCACCTGCTACGACCACTGCCGCTAAATCCAGCATGTTCATTATCTCGATCGAGTCCCTTAGGTTAACGTTGTAGACCATGCTCTTGTCATCTATATGTATATCATTGAATTGCTTCCGGAGCTTGGCTATCTCGGTTTTTGCCTGTTTCAGCGACTTGACATTCCTATACGGGCCGGCCTTCAAGTCCATGGTGCGCCATAAGGCCTTCCTTATGTCGTATGGATTCTCCTTGCCATCGCTTTCGAGAAGCTTGTGCAGCTTGCCTTCCTCCGCATCTATGCGCTTCTTAAGCTTGGGCGATAGTTCGGTCGTGAGCCCCAAGTCGCGTATGGACTGCAGCGCAGCATTGCCTGCCATCTTGCCCCATATGACGCACTGGCTAAGCGAGTTGCTGCCTAACCTGTTCGCCCCGTGCACGTTTACGGATGCGCACTCGCCTACTGCCCACAATCCTGTCGTTGCGCTTTTATCGTTGAACATCACGTTGCCGTTTATGTTTGTGTGTATGCCGCCCATCGTGAAGTGTGCGACCGGTGCGACCGGCAGCGGCTCTGTGGCAGCATCAACACCAATCATCTTAAGCGCGATTTCCCTGACCATGGGTAGCCTCTCGGACAGCTTTGATTCGCCCAGGTGCCTCATGTCCAGGTGCACGAAGTTCATGTCACCGAACCTCTTCTCGGACAGGCCGCGGCCCTCCTCTATCTCGGTTACTATGGCGCGGGACACTATATCACGCGGTGCCAATTCCATCTTGTTCTTAGCGTAGCGTTCCATGAATCTCTCGCCTTTTGAGTTTATCAGGTAAGCGCCCTCTCCCCTTGCCGCTTCAGTTATAAGTATCCCGCTAGGGATAAGCCCGGTAGGATGGAACTGGATGAACTCAAGGTCCTTGAGCGGAAGCCCTGCATTGTACGCGAGCGCAGCGCCATCACCGGTGCTTGAATATGCCGTCGTTGTGAAGCCGAATGTACGTGCAAATCCGCCCGTAGCTATTATGCCTGTCTTACCGACAAATGCCTTCATCTCACCGCTTGCCATATCTAGCGCAGTCATCCCAACGAAGCGATGACTGTCCAGTATAAGGCTCGTGGCCATGTGCTCATGGAATATCTTAATGTTGTCAAACTCTATCAAGTTGTCATAAAGCGCGCTAAGCATGAAGAAGCCCGTCTTGTCCTCCGCGAAAGCGGTCCTTGGTATGCTCATGCCACCGAATGCACGCAGAACTATCTTCCCGTCCTTGTCCCTGTTCCATGGCACTCCCAAATGGTCGAAGAGCTTTATCTCCTCCGGAGCGTGCTTTACAAGCATTTCTATTGCGTCTTGATCGCCTAGGAAGTCGCCTCCCTTTGCAGTGTCGTATCCGTGCAGGTCCTCGCTGTCGCCGTGCTCACCAGGGTACAGGACGCCGGATATGCCTCCTTCAGCCGAAACGGAATGGCTTCGCATTGCGTGCAGTTTTGATATCAGGGCTATCCTTGCCTTTCCATCAGATGCCCTTGCTGCCTGGAGCGCGGCTCTCATTCCTGCTAACCCACTTCCCAGTATAACAATATCATAGTCAAGGAACTCCATAATTTATCATTTGCTCTAAATATGTTTAAAATACTAACTACTGGCAAGCGCCAAAGTCGCTGCACCTATCGCTCACCAACCTAAAGGGCTAAAGTCTAAAAGCTTTTGATTCAAATTCAGATATAATTTCGATTTGGTGTATCTATGGAATTCAGGGTAGAGAAAGATGTGCTTGGAGAGGTGAAGGTCCCTAAGGATGCTTATTATGGATCCGAGACCCAGAGGGCGTTCGAGAACTTTCCGGTATCCGGCCATCACCTGCAAAAGGCCATAATACGCAATTACGCTATTCTGAAAAAGGCCGCGGCCTTGGCAAACATGCGCGCAGGCAAGCTTGACAAGAAACTGTGCCCTGTCATATGCGATGCCTGCGATGAAGTCGCTGCCGGCAAGTTTGATGACCAATTCGTAGTGGACGCATTCCAAGCTGGCGCAGGTACCAGTACGAACATGAACGTAAATGAAGTAGTGGCGAATAGGGCAGTCGAGCTTCTCAAGGGCAGGCGCGGCGACTACAAGCTTATACACCCAAATGACCACGTTAACATGTCGCAGTCCACAAATGACACTTTCCATTGCGTTGAGCACATGGCCATGTATGAAGGCATACATAAGGAACTCTTGCCAGCGCTTGAAGAGCTTAAGGCAGCACTTGGCGCAAAATCCAAGGAGTTCGCTGATATAGTGAAAGTAGGAAGGACGCACCTGCAGGATGCAGTCCCGATGACGCTTGGCCAGGAATTCTCCGGATATGCCACGGCGATTGACACCGTGATGCACCACCTTTCCCAGTCATCCGATGCGCTTCTTGAGATACCGCTTGGCGGTACCGCACTTGGCACAGGCATAAACACACCCAAGGATTACTCCAAGTACGCTATAGATGAGCTTCGCAAGTCCACGGGATTCAAGTTCACGCAGTCAGGCAACCTCTTCGGCTCTATGCAGAACCAACTGGACGAGCTGCGCGCAGCGGGCGGGCTCAGGGAAGTCGCCGTGACACTGGGCAAGATAGCCAATGACATGCGGCTGCTAAGTTCCGGTCCACGCACTGCAATATCCGAAATAGTCCTGCCACCGGTCCAGCCGGGTTCGTCAATAATGCCAGGCAAGATAAATCCCAGCATGGCCGAGATGCTTAACCAGGTGTGCTTCCATGCATTGGGCAATTGCTATGCAGTAGAAGCGGCAGCTGCGGGCGGTCAGCTGGAACTCAATGTGTTCATGCCTGTCATTGCTTACAATATTGTCTTCGCGATAGGCATACTGTCAAACGGAACTCGGGCTTTCACCAAAAGGTGCATAGTTGGCATAAAACCCAACAGAGTAGCTATATCAAAGTACGTAACGATGAACATATCCACGGCCACTGCTCTGAGCCCCCACATAGGCTATGCAAAAGCCGCGGATATAGCAAGGACCGCCTACCTAGAAGACAAGAGCGTTATGCAGGTGTGCCTTGAAATGAAAGTGCTGCCTAAGGAAAAGCTCGAGCAGATACTGGACCCTAGCAAGCAGATATGAACGATTGGGCCACTGCTGCCAATAGCGGGCGATTAAACCACTGCCATCCTAGCATCAGGCACGTTTTCCTTGAAGATAAATCGGGTTTTGCGACCAAAGGTTGTTGTACATGCCGCTGAAGCATACGCGCGACCGCGCTTCGAAATGGCTCTACATGATGCTGCCTTACGAGATAGCATACGGCCCGATCTCGAACCTCATCATACTATACATACTGGACTTACACGGAACCGTAATTTCAGCTTCTTATGCGGTGACCTTATCGAATGCCATGTGGATATGCGCAAGCATCTTTTGGGGCAGGATGATAGAATCCTACAACAAAAGGAAGGTTTTCATAGCAGTGTCTTTTCTTGGATTGTTTCTTTCGCTTATCGGCCTTTTCCTGATAAAAAGCGTGATGGGCGCAATAATCATATACAGCATGCTAACGTTCCTTGTGATAGCCAACAGCATGCCGCTTAATATGCTCATAATGGAAACGAACCCGAAGGATAGATGGGGCAATGGTTTCTCAAGGCTGCAGATGCTTTCTACCGTTGGCGTCGTATTCGGTTATGTCCTAACATCATTCCTTTCCGGGATATTGCCTACAAGTTACGTAATACTGATGCTTGCACCATTTGCAATAATCGCACTGGCATTCATGCCGTTCATACAGGAGCCGCAGTCAACATTCCCCAGAATCTCAATACTGGACAGCATTCTCGCATTCAAGAGCAGGCTTCAATCAAACCCTATCTTGTTTCTTAAGGGCAGGAGCACGGCATTCAGGCAGAAAGGAGTGCGTAGCCTCTTGCCTGCTAAACCGTCATTCTTCAAGAATGGCGACCAAATAAACTTGCTATACGCAGGCACATTCGTGTTTTTCATAGGTACCACAATATTCAATACCGCATACCCCGCCGGTCTGAGGGCTCAAGGGTTCAATAATTCAGAAGTGTTGGCAGTCTTGCTCGTAGGAAACATAGTGCAGGCTATAATGTTCTACGAGTCAGGCATGATAATGGCAAAAAGGCAGAAATCGTCCGTAGCCTCAACGTCACTTGTGTTCAGGGGATTAGGCTACATTCTTGTTGCCATATCATTCGTCCTACTTACCGGAATAGACCTTCTCGGCTTAAACGTGGTGCTGTACGCTATAGCAGCAGGAATGGCATATGCCCTCTTCTATGCAACGTTCAACACCATGGTTTTCGAGGCCGTAGGCACTGAAAAAAGAAGCACTAAACTAAGTGTATACAGCGGGTTTGTAGGTTTCGGAGCGCTAGTGGGCGCACCGCTGGCAGGCTACCTGTCATATTATATCGGATACTGGTTTGCATTCTCAGCCGCCGGCGTCTTGATACTGTGTACCGCATTGATAATATCACGCGGCGCGAAGGGCCAAAGAAGCGCATAATATCGACCAAACGATGCTTCTTCGTACACAGAGCAATCCAATCTGTCAAAATCTCATAAATCCGTGTGGTCCCGCCATAATGACATGAAACATAACAATTATTAAATTTAAATAACATAATAAGATGTGACGATGGGAAAGAGCCAAATATAAAGATTCGGAGTCAGCACCTTTTTAACTGGAATACAAAGATGCCGGGTTAACTAATTTTATACTTTGACCTTCCTAAATATATGTCGCTTGATGCATATGGTAAGAATCAGTTGGGTGATTGGGGGCCCACAGGGAAGTGGGGTGGATACATCCGCCAACCTATTCGGGGACGCAATCGCAAAAGCAGGGTACTACATATTCGGTAATAGGGAGTACTATTCCAACATAAAAGGAAAGCACAGCTATTTCACGTTGACTATAAGCGATGTACCTACTGCAAGCATATCAGATGACATAGACATACTATCCACTTTTGAGGCAGAGACCATATTCCAGCACTTCAGGCAGCTGAAGGGTGTATTGCTTTACGATAAGAATATCGAGGGGGCGAAGCTTTCCAACATGATGTTCATGGAACATGAGGTGAGGCACAACATATCACAGGTTCTCTCATCACACGGTCTTGAAGAGTCCATAAGCGGCGTACTGAGCTACTTAAAGAACAACGGCATCACAGTTATACCGATAGACTTCGATTCTACTCTAACTAAGATAATGAATGAGGTCAACCAGTCTTCGACAGTTGTTGGCAAGGCCAAGAACGTAATAGCAGTAGCTGCTTCATATGGGCTACTTGGCCTTGATAAGAAGTTCCTCATTGCTGCGGTTTCCTCTATCTTCAAGAAGGAGGAATATCGCAAGATAAATTCACTTGCCGTGGACTATGGAATGGCACAGGTGCAGCCCAAGCACGATCTAAAAGCGCTCCCAATGAACGGCAGCAGATTGCGCGTCGACGGGAATTATATGTCCGCATTGGGCAAGATATTCGGAGGGCTCAGAATGCAGACTTACTATCCAATAACCCCGGCATCGGATGAAAGCGAATTCATAGAGTCACACCAGATGCTTGACCTTGAGAACGAGAAGGAGGAGCTAAAGAAGGCCGGTGCAGTAGTTTTGCAGATGGAAGACGAGATCGCCGCAGTCAACACGGCAATCGCCGCTGCGCTTACAGGCGCGCGCACAGCAACTGCGACTTCCGGCCCGGGATTTTCACTCATGTGCGAAGGTATAGGTTGGGCTGGCATGAACGAGGTCCCAATAGTTATTACGTACTACATGCGCGGCGGCCCATCAACCGGCCTGCCCACAAGGAGTGCCCAAACAGATCTGAAGTTCGCGCTCAACGCAGGTCACGGCGAGTTCCCAAAGATTGTGATCGCATCTGGCGACCACACCGAGGTATTCAGGGATGCATTTTGGGCTCTGAATCTGGCTGAGAAATATCAGACTCCGGTCATACACTTAATAGAAAAAACACTTGCAAATTCATACACTACGATAGATGAGGGTCCGTTCAACTACAATGCGCTTAGGATATCAAGGGGAAAGATAGTAAAGGCTTCGGAGTCATACAGGCGTTTTGAGCTCAGCGATGACGGAATATCTCCAAGGGCGTTCTTAGGCTCCGGCCCCGGCAAGATAATACATGAAGGGGACGAGCATAACGAGTACGGCCACATAGCAGAGGAGGTAAACATCAGGTTCAACATGTACGAAAAGCGCATGAAGAAACTCGAAACTGCTGCCAAGGAAATGTCCGAGCGCGATTGCATAAATACTTATGGAAACATGGATTCTGACACTGTAATAGTTACGTGGGGCTCCTCAAAGTTACCTGTTATAGATGCATTGGAAATGCTCAAGGCCGATGGCATAGATATAGGGGTCATACAGATAAGGGTATTCAGTCCATTCCCGAAAAGCGCGATAAGCAGGTTGTTGGCAAACAAACAGACCATAATAGCGGTGGAAAGCAATTACACCGCCCAAGCCGGCCAGATCATAACAGAGAACACAGGGATAATGCCTACGCACTGCATATTGAAATGGAATGGTAGGATGATTACGAGGGAAGAGATATACAAGTCGATCAGACGCATAAAATCTGGCGCTTCTAAGAGGATTGCATTAAATGGCGGAGTCTGAACTAATATTATCGGACTGGTGCCCCGGTTGCGGGGACTTTGGCATATTAAGGGCAGAGGAATCGTTGCTTAAGGAACTTGGCACTCCTCTTCAGAATACAGTAGTTGTAACTGGCATTGGCTGCTCCGGCAAGATCGGGCAGTTCATGAATTCGCCGCTTTCTACGGTGCATACGCTTCACGGCAGGGCGTTGGCGTTCGCTACTGGCATAAAGGTGGCAAATCCAAAGCTTGAGGTCATAGTAAATATGGGTGACGGAGACGGCTTAGGGATAGGCGCTGGTCATTTCGTTAATGCCGGGCGTAGGAATCTCGATCTTGCTGTGATACTACACGATAACGGCGTCTATGGCTTGACCAAAGGGCAAGCTGCGCCTACTTTGAAGTTGAATGAAAAGGTCAAGTCAATGCCCAGGCCCAACATAAATGGCGAGGTGAATCCCATAATGCTGGCATTGGCATCTGGCTTCACATTCGTAGCCCGCGCATATTCCTACGACGTTAATGGAACAAAGGAAATGATAAAGGCCGCAATTCAGCACAAGGGTACCGCCTTTGTGGACGTCCTGCAAGCGTGTCCAACATATAATGACATCAATACCAAGGAGTGGTACGAGAAGAGGATATACAAGATGACCGACATAGATCCTGTGGTTAAGGATCCAAGCGAGGTGCACCAGAAGATAGCAAACGCAGTATTGAAGGCAGGCGAATGGGAGGACAAGATACCACTGGGCATATTCTACAAGAATGAGACGATATCGAATTATGGCGACAGGCTGTCTGCAAATATACCTAATTATATGTCATACCCTCCAGCAGAGCAGCAGATAGAGAGAAATGGCATACCCTCAACCCTAATAGAGAAGCTTGTCGCGCCTAGAAGGATACTGATGGAGTGAGCGCCCTATCTTATAAGCAGCACTGCTAATTCCTCAAAAAACATGCGCTTAGTGGCGACTATCTCCGCGCCAAGTCTGTCTGCATCACTTTCATAATCGTTCAGAGAGCTTTCAAGTAGCAGCACCGCATAGTTGCTGGTCACATGCTCTTTGAATCCGCTAAGAAAAATGTTTATTAGTTTGCGGCCTGATCCGCCCCCTTCCAGCGCAATATCGCCCTTCGCTCCATCGCTCTGTTCTGATGGAAGATACGGTGGATTGAACGCTATGGTATCAAACATGCCCTCTATCCCGGAGAACATGTCGCTTACTATAAACTTGCCTTCCACTTTATTGTCTGATGCGTTGGCCTTAGCGCACTCTACTGCATCAGGATTTATATCAGCGAAAGTGACCGCACACCCATTCATTGCTGCAGTTATGCCTGCAATCCCTGTTCCTGTCCCTAAATCTAGCATATTTCCGAATGCGTATCTCGAAACTGCATCGGCAAGTAAATCCGAATCCTCCCGCGGTCCATAGACTCCGCCGCAACTTCTTATCCTGGGAAAAACTTGCATCGCCCACACTGAATGTTATCAACGCGTTATCATGTAACTGCTTACCGACTTATAAAGTTCTGCGGCTTTTGCGTCCTTCTCAAAGTGCTCCCTTACGGGTCTTATGAGCTTCTCCAGCTCGCCAGCTACATACGATTTGAGATCAGCAGGATGCAGTTTACCTCCCATGTAATTTGTAACCATGTCTTCATAATTCGAGAATTCTATGGGTCCGCCGAATTTCTGCGGCCGTTCTATTGTAATCGGCTTCGCCTTATCATCTACTATGACTAGTTGCAGGTAATTGAACATCGGATTACCATCTATCATCCGATCGGGGCAATAAGCTCCTCCTATCTTTTTCTTCAGCGTCTCGTAAGAATCGTGCATGTATATGGCGCTTTTGGGATTCGATTTGGACATTTTGTACTCTGCGGCGGCTTCCGGGTTCTTCTTTATATCGACGCCATTTGGCATGCCCTGCAGTCCCAGCATCAATGGATGGTGGATTGCGACAGGCGCCTTCAATTTATCCTTGTGTGCTATCTCGCGAGCAAGAACGTTTGCCCTCCTCTGCTCGATGCCCATCTGGCAGATGTCTATGTCTAGCCTGAACACGTCAGTTACCTGCATTGCAGGGTAGAAAAGCTGTGCTGCGGAAAGATTCTCCCCCTCCCTCCTGCCCATTATAGTCGTTGCCCTCTTTATGCGATCCAGAGTGGTTGCCTTTCCGACTTTTATAAAGCGGTCCCAGTAGTCCAAGCTGTTCATTAGGTCGCTTGCCCATACTACCTCAACTTTGCTTGTATCTATGCCGCAGCCTTTCCACACCTCTATGAAGTATTCTCCGGTCTTGCGTATATGGTCTATATCGCCCTCCAACTTGTTGTTTATGAAAGCGTAATAATCGGCCAAGAATAGTTTGAACTTGACCCCTGTATCCATCATCCTTTTGAGGTTTCGCGCCCTCAATAGGCCGAAATGTATTGGCGCTATGCCAGATGGCTCGAAGCCGTCATATGCGACAGGGTGATCATTTGTCTCGAAGACCTGCCTTAATTCCTCTTCGGTCACAATCTCCTGCGCGAAGCTGCGCACAGCAGCAAGCTTCGTTTCAATGTCCACGATTACACCACATTAAAATGACGCAGCTCATATAAAAATCTACCCTGTAATTGTTCATATTGCGAGGTGCGACAAATAATGCATTGATTCAGCAAGCCTTATAAATTTACTCATCCTAATAAAATCGCCAAACGGTAATAGGAGCAGGGTAACGCCCGATCCCATTCCGAACTCGGAAGCTAAGACTGCTCACGATATGTGTGTACTGCCTTTGGGCGGGAAATCATGTTGCTGTTTGGCATCTAATGCTTAACTTTCAAAATCATATGAGAGAGCATACTTTCGTCTTGCTCACAAACAGGTATGCCAATACGAGCAAAAGTCTTATTAAGCGGAATACAATTAATTAACTTAGATTATCATGCAAAAGGGGCTATGCCTGATAAAGCTGGGCGGCAGCGTCATAACGGACACCTCAGTGCCAAAAAAGCCAAAACCCGCCGTTATAAAGAGGCTTCTCCGTGAGATATACGAAGCGAAGAAACAGTCGGGAATGGACGTAATAATCGGGCATGGGGGCGGATCCTTCCCTCATATCACTGCAAGCAGATATCAGGTGCAAAAAGGGCTGGTGAAAAGCGACAGCAGGAAAGGCTCAATACTTACGCTTAGCGATGCAAGAGAACTTAACGCCATTGTGATAAAATGTGCTGCAGAAATAGGTATGCCCGCGTTTCCGTTCTCGCCATCAAGTTTCACTGTATCTAGAGCCTCCAAGATAAAATACGGCTTTACAATGCAAATAAAAGAGGCCATGGCGCACGGTTTCATACCTGTCGTTTATGGCGATGTCGGGATAGACTCGAAGCAGGGCGTCTGCATCGTCTCAACAGAAGAGATTTTGCGATTCCTTTCATGTTATTTCAAGCCTTCTAAAGTGATTTTCGGGACTGACGTAGATGGGGTTTTCGACAGAAGCCCGTCGGAAGAGGGCGCGTCCCTGATAAAGGAGCTAAACATGAATAACATAAGCAAGGTATTATCCAATGTCGGAACAACGAAAAAAGTTGATGTGACTGGCGGGATGAAATTAAAAGCATCGCTTTTGTATGATATAATTAATACGACCAGGGCAACTGGATACATAGCCAACGCCACAAAGCCAGGCATAATGAAAAGCATACTTCAGGGCAAGCCAGTTGTATGCACAACAGTAAAGAAATAGCGCGGTCACATGGTACCAAGCATGCGGATTATTTAAAGCGTTTTTGAGAAAACGATATGATGACAACCAAGCCAACCAGATTCAAAGAAGCAACACGCAAAGCTCCGCGAGCATACCCAAGCGGCAAACATGCGCAGATAGCCATGGAGTATCTCGCTACATACGGGTGGGCAATACTAATAGGTGTGGTTGCCATATCACTTATCTACTTCTATCTCATAGCGCCGAATATAATAGCCCCGTCGTCATGTATTTTCTCGATAGGTGTGTCGTGTTCGGATATGGCTGCCACAACAAACGGCATAGCCGGTAACACAGTGCTAACCGTTTCATTGCAGAATGCACAGCAGTTCCCGATTACAAATCCTACGATGTTCTATAATATAAACGGGACCAATTCATCAGCATTGCCCTGCACTTCTCCATCAATGATTTATAACCCTGGCAACACTATAATATGTCAGGCAACGCTTCCCATGCAAGCCCAAGCAGGCACCTTAATATACGGAAAAATATACGTTAACGCATCTTATTGTGGCCTTTTGCCATCATTCAATTTCACTTCGCCAAGTTGTTCCGGTGCACCGAAACAGACATACGTGGGCACCTTCAACACGCATGTGGGATAGCTGCCCATCTAACTTGCATGATATTTAACAAAATGAAAGAGTGTTTCAATGACGACTGAAGTGTACCTTTTCGATGAAGCTGCGGATAAGAATCTGACCAAGATGGAACTTGGTGGGAAAGGTTATGGACTTGCAGAGATGACAAAGCTAGGGCTACCTGTGCCAGCAGGAATAGTTATAACCACCGGAATGTGCAACGAATTCTTTGAAAGGGGAAAAGTCATATGGCCTGAATTGAAAGCTGATATATCAGCCAAAATTGAAGTCCTACAGAATTTGGTAGGTAAAAAGTTCAACGACAAAGACAACCCTCTGCTTGTTTCAGTTAGGTCCGGGGCTCCAATGTCAATGCCTGGCATGATGGATACGGTGCTTAATCTTGGAATAAACGACAATATAGTCGAGGTGCTATCAAAGAAGACCGGCGACGAACGTTTCGCTCATGATACTTACAGGAGGTTTATACAGCTATTCGGCAAGATAGTCATGGGCGTCCCAGGGGAGAAATTCGACCACGTCCTTGAGAAATACAAGGAGGAATCAAGTGCAAAAAGTGACATAGATGTCAACGCTGCGGGGTGGTGCGAGGTTGTAAAGAGGTATAAGGAGCTCATAAAGCAAGAGACAGGCCGTGAACTGCCACAGGAGCCTACCGAACAGCTTTTTATGGCAATAAGTGCTGTGTTCAGTTCATGGTGGAACAACAGGGCCATAGAGTACAGGAAAATATACAAAATACAGGATTCGTTGGGCACTGCAGTTAACATAGTAATGATGGTTTATGGAAATTTAGACGATAAGTCAGGCACTGGTGTAGCGTTCACGAGGGATCCGTCAACAGGAGAAAAGAAGGTTTATGGCGAGTTCTTGATGAAGGCGCAGGGCGAAGACGTAGTTGCCGGAATAAGGACGCCATACCCTGTGAGCAAGATGAACGAGCTCGTGCCTGATGCATACAAGCAACTGGAGCAGATATTCGGAAAACTTGAGACGCACTTTAGGGACATGCAGGACATAGAGTTCACAGTAGAGGGTGGGAAACTTTACATGCTTCAGACAAGGAATGGAAAGAGGACTGCAGCAGCCGCGATTAAGATTGCCATAGACATGGCGAACGAGAAATTGATAACACCAGGGGAAGCCGTATTGAGGGTAGAACCAGATCAGGTGCAACGCTTACTTTACAAGCAGATAGACCCTAAATTCGATGGCGAGTCCATAGCAAAAGGTCTGCCTGCCTCCCCCGGAGCAGCATACGGAAAAGTCGTATTCACGGTAAAAGAGGCACAGGAAGCAAAGCAAAAAGGCGACAGGATAATACTGGTTAGGCCGGAAACCACGCCGGAGGATATAGCGGGAATAGCTGCTTCCGATGGGGTCCTTACTAGTAGGGGCGGCATGACAAGCCATGCAGCTGTGGTAACTAGAGGAATGGGCAAGCCCTGCATAGTTGGTGCAGAAGCGATAAAGATAGACTTCGACAAAATGGAGTTTACCGCAGGAGGCAAGAACATCAAATACGGCGAAATCATAACAGTAGACGGTGGCAATGGTCTTGTTTATCCAGGCGAGGTCCCGCTTGTAGAGCCCAAGCTCAACACGGACATAATAACTCTGCTGGGGTGGGCGGACAAGTTCAAAAGATTAGGGATAAGGGCCAACGCGGATACTCCGACTATGGCTGCAAAGGCTGTAGAAAACATGGCCGACGGCATAGGCCTTGTAAGAACAGAAAGAATGTTCAACGCGCCTGAAAGGCTGGAAATAATCCAGAACATGATACTGGCCGATAGCCTTGAGGAGCGAAAGTCGTTCCTAGAGAAGTTGAAGCCGATGCAGAAGGGGGATTTCAAGGAGATGTTCAGGATAATGAATGACATGCCAATGACGATAAGGCTGATAGACCTGCCTCTCCATGAGTTCCTGCCTAAACTTGAGGAAATACTTCCGCAGGTCGTGGAGTTGAGAATAACGGGCAAGAATAATGGCGAGCTTGCGAAGAAAGAGCGCATACTCAATAAGGTGATGCAGCTTAAGGAATACAACCCTATGATGGGCCAAAGAGGGGTGCGCCTTGCCTTGATGTATAACGAAATATATCAAATGCAGGTCGGCGCAATATTCGAAGCGGCAGCTGAGCTAATGAAAGAAACCGGGAAGGCTCCGCAAGTAGAGATAATGATATCCCAAGTCGCGGAAGCCAACGAACTCAGGGACGCAAAGGCCATAGTTGATGCAGAAGCAGAGAGGATGATGAAAGAGAATGGAATGAAGATAAACTATTCGGTAGGATCCATGATAGAAACTCCGAGGGCTGCGCTTACCGCAACTTTCATGGCGAAATACGCAAACTTCTTCTCTTTCGGTACAAACGACCTCACGCAGGCAACATATGCATTCAGCAGGGATGACGTGGAAGCCAAGTTCATACCGTTTTACATAGAGAAAAAGGTGATCGCCTCAAATCCATTCGAGACTCTTGATTGGGACGGCGTAGGCAGACTGATAAGCATTGCAACTGCAGAGGGGAAGAAGGCAAACCCAAAACTAAAAGTAGGCATCTGCGGCGAGCATGGCGGCGATCCAAAGTCCATAGAGTTCTTCAATAGCGCAGGCCTAGATTACGTAAGCTGCTCACCTTTCAGGGTTCCGGTTGCGAGGCTGGCGGCTGCGCAGGCCGAACTGAAGAAGAAGTTTCACGGCTCGAGCACCGCATAACCAGGTTCGCTTGCATTCTCGGTACCCCGATATCATGCGCGCTTGATTTATAAGCCCAAAATAGATAATTATTTAGCAAAGATTCCCACAATGATGTAACATAGCATTCATATATCTGGTCAATCGGATTATGGCGCGCTTTACGCCAATTCCGACGCAAATATCTGATTTATCAGCGTGTGTACGATGCAAATAGACTTGGATGGCAATATCGAAATAAGTGCGGAACCAACCGCTACAATGAATTTCCTGTCAAATACGCGCGAAGTAGCGTCCTGTATACCGGACAGCGAGGGTTTTGCTGAAATAGACAGCAAGAACTTCAATCTTAAGGTAAAGGTCGGCATAGGGATGGTGCGCGGCTTATTCGACATGAAAGGCGCGATAGTGGATCAGCAGAGTAACCACATAGCATATGAGCTAGATGGGCGTGGCATAGGGAGCACGGCAAAGATAAAACTCGCTCTTGACATTTCCGAGAAATCCCCGGGCACCACCAGCGCCATCTGGTCATCTACATTCGAATTGAGCGGCTTGATAAGCGGAGTCGGTGCTGGCATAATAAGGAAAGTGAGCGATTCCAAGATAGAGCAGATAATAATCAATCTCAAATCTAATATAGAGGGCGCCAATAAGCAGCCCAGTGCTGCGGAGGGTAGCGGCACCGCACCCCAGCAGCCGCAAAGCCCGACCTAAAATTACAATCACTATTCTTGATATGATGGAAAAGCACAAAAGCAAATCAAACGGCGTTTCTTTCTGGGCAAAAAAACTCAAACTTATCCAATCTGATACAAAGCATGAGAGCAAAAGGTACTTGGGATGGGAAAACAAAATACTGGAGCCATGGGAAGGTTCAAAGCATGTAGATGGCAGGGGCAGGATAGTCTACACAAGTGAATATGCCTTAGAAAAAGACGACTCCATGCCTGGTGTCTACCCTTTCACACGCGGCATATACCCGAACATGTACGTCGGTAAGCCATGGACAATGAGGATGTTCTCCGGCTTCGGCACCCCTGAAGACACGAACGCCAGATTGAAATACCTACTTAAGCATGGCGAGACGGGACTCAGCATAGCATTCGACGAGCCTACGCTATATGGCATAGACTGTGACAATGCACGCGCGGATGGCGAGATAGGCAAGTGCGGCGTAAACGTTTCTTCCCTGAAGGATATGGAGGTGCTGTTCGATGGAATTCCGTTGGGCAGCGTAAGCACGTCAATGACGATAAACGCGCCTGCCATAATACTATTCGCTATGTACATAGTCGCAGCTCAGAAGCGCGGCGTAAAGTCAAGCTCCCTGGCTGGTACGCTTCAAGCAGACATACTGAAGGAATATATCGCGCAGAAGGAATGGTTCTATCCCCCGGAAGCGCACCTGAGGATGATAAAGGACATGATGCTTTACTCAGTGAAGAAGATGCCAAAGTGGAACTTCATAAGCGTGTCTGGTTATCACATAAGGGAGGCAGGCTCCACTGCAGTGCAAGAGTTGGCGTTCACGCTCGCTGACGGTTTTCATTACGTGGAGATGGGCTTAAGTGCTGGCTTGAAGGTTGATGAATTCGCCCCAAGGATATCGTTCTTCTTCGACTCCTCTATGGAAATGTTCGAGGAGATAGCGAAGTTCCGCGCAGCAAGGAGGATATGGGCCACCGTGTTAAAGGAAAAGTACGGCGCCCTTAATCCAAAGTCCCTCAAATTGAGGTTCCATGCCCAGACATCCGGTTATACCTTAACATGGCAGCAGCCGCTCAATAATATCTCGAGGACCGCCCTTGAGGCGCTTTACGCGGTGCTCGGTGGTGCACAGAGCATACACACTAACTCATATGACGAGGCGCTTGCCCTCCCTACAGAGGATGCAGCAAAAGTGGCGCTTAGGACACAACAGGTAATAGCGGAGGAAACGCGTGTGAATGACATAGTGGACCCGCTAGGCGGCTCCTATTACCTAGAGGCGCTCACCGATAAGATGGAGCGCGATGCATACGAATATTTCCACAAGATAGACGAGATGGGGGGCGTACTAGAAGCGATAAAGAAAGGCTACCTGCAGGACCAGATAGCCAATGCGTCATATGAGCGGCAGATGAGGCTGGAAAGGGGCGAAGATGTGATGGTAGGTGTGAATAAGTACAGAGATGAAAAGGAACGCCCTATAAATACGCTAAAAATCAGCATGGCAGCGCAGCGCACGCAGAGGCGCAGACTGGCCCAAGTTAAAAAGACAAGGAATGTGGCCAAAGTGAGGGCTAGCCTAAAAAGGCTGCGCAAGGCAATGGAATCTAAAAATGAGAACCTAATGCCGTATGTGATGGATGCCGTTAGCGCTTACGCTACAATAGGGGAGATAGTCAAAGTTGGGAGGGATGTCTATGGCGAGTGGAAGGAACCAAAAATCATCTAGGCCTATAAGGGTGCTTCTTGCGAAGCCGGCAATAGATGGGCATGATCGCGGCGTCTATGTGTTAGCCAGAGCTTTCAGGGATGCAGGCATGGAGGTCATATATCCGGGCTTGCTCCCGACTCCGGAAGAGATGGTGCGGATAGCAATAGACGAGGACGTGGATGTCATAGCCATAAGTCTGCTCAATGGCTCACATATGACAATATTCAAGAAAGTCATGGAGTTGCTTAAGAAAAACCATGCAGAAGGGATAGCGGTGGTTGGAGGCGGCATAATACCAGCAGGGGACAAGCCGATGTTGGAGAAGATGGGTGTGAGCGGCAACTATGGACCGGGCACTCCTATGTCAGATATAATAGACCACATAAAGAAGAGGGCGCGCGAGTCCAGATCCAAGAAATGGTGAAAGCGTGGACAAAAAGATGAAGGCTCTAGCCGATGGCCTAAAGCGAGGTGACCGAGGGTGCATAGCCCGCTGCATCAGCATAGCAGAGGATGAGCCCGAGGCGTTCTCCAAGCTGATAAAAGGCATATACGATCCAAACAGGATACCGCGCGTAATAGGCATTACCGGCCCGCCTGGGTGCGGCAAGAGCAGCCTAATAGCCCAACTCGCCCCAATAATCGCATCCCACGGCAATAAACTTGGGATAATTGCAATAGATGCATCAAGCCCTTTTAGCGGCGGTTCTTTCCTCGGCAATAGGATAAGGATGGAAGAGACTGTTTCTTCTTCCAACATATTCATGCGCAGCATAGCTACAAGGGGCGCAAAGGGCGGTCTTGCGGCTTCCATAATGAGCGCGCTTATAACGCTATCGTGCGCCGGCTTCGATACAGTTATAGTAGAATCCGTTGGGGCAGGACAGGCGGATGTTGACATACTGGACATAGCATCTACCATACTTTTGGTGCTTGCACCAGGGTTAGGGGACGAGATCCAAGCCATGAAGGCGGGTACTATGGAGATTGCTGACATATTCGTAATCAACAAGTCGGACTTGGAGGGTGCTTACCAAGCGAAGAGGGCGATAACTGCATACTTATCAACGCTTTCAGGGCCCCAATCAAAAATGATTGCAAACACCAGTTGCACGAAGAAGGAAGGCATAAAGGATCTCGCAGGCATGATAGAGAAGCATGAAAAATCTATAAACACGAAATCTTTCATAGAGCGGGCTTTCAGTATGGAAGTAAACAGGATTGCAAAGGAACTACTATCAAGGCGTGTCGATGGGCTTTTGGCAAGAAACCCGCATGCAATGTCAAATATGCTAAAAGGCAGGGTCGATCCCTATTCGGCGGCAGTCAAGCTCTTGGATACAGAGAAAAAGCACGGCAAGTAAAGCCATTTGGATTTAGATGTTCTACAAAAAGTTTATAAAGCAATGTGGCAATAATATGACCATGGCATTAGCCGGAGATTTAGAAACAACAGCTACAACATGCTAGTCTTAGCTAGCTGGATCTCCGAAAAATGTTATAAAAAAATTCTGTTCGTTTTTCTGAGATTTAGCCAAGCATAGACCTTAGCATCCGCATGATTCAAAAACGCGGTGCAAATCACATGCAAAAAAAGCGAATAGTGCTTAAGATAGGCGGCAAGAGCCTTTCGTCAGGCAAGCTGATAAGGCGTGCCGCCAAATTGATAGCAAAGGAGCAAGAGTCAAACGAGATGATAGTGGTAGTATCCGCACCCGGCAATATGACGTCATCGTTGATCGGCATACTCAATGATATGGGCAGCAAAATCAATCCTAAAGCGTGGGATCATGCTCTAAGTTACGGCGAAATAATAAGCGCGTCGCTTCTTGCCGCTGAATTGGAAAACCTCGGCATAAAATACACACTTTTCGACCCTATGAGCCCATCTTGGCCAATAATAACGGATTCAAATTTTGGCGATGCCAACCCATTAGAAAACAAGGTAAGGGCGATATGCAGGAAAGAATTGGTGCCATTGTTAAGGGGCGGCCGTGTTATAGTGATACCTGGCTTTGTGGGAAAGACTGCGAAGAATGAGATAAGCACCATGGGCAGGGGCTCCAGCGACCTTAGCGCATTCCTGATAGCCAAGTGCATAGCGGCTGACGAAATAATAAAGGTAAGCGATGTGGACGGCGTGTATCTAGATGGAAAGAAGGTTGATTCGATGTCTCTGGGCCAGTTGATGCGCATTTGCAGCAATGGCCAAAGGAAATACGAAAAGCCCTACTCCATAATACAATTGAAGGCATTATCCTACTTCAATGCTCCTACAATAGCACGCGTCGTTTCATATAAGGACAAAAACATTCATAAAAGCGGTACTGTGATATATGCCAGTGAAAGCCTATGAAAAAGATTCCCATAGCGATACTAGGTGCGACCGGCCTAGTCGGCCAGAAGTTTATAGAGCTGCTGGAAAATCACCCATACTTCCGCATAAACGAGCTAGTCGCATCAGAAAAATCAAAAGGAAAGCCATTTGCAGAGGTGGCAAGGCCGGTTTTTTCCGATATAAAAAGTCAGGCAAAGGACATAGAACTCAAGGGGCTAGGCGATGGGATTGATTCCAAAGTTGTGTTTTCAGCATTGCCATCGGAGAGCGCAAAGACCTTGGAATGGAAGCTGGCGAAAGATGGGAAGCTTGTAATAAGCAAGGCAAGCGCAAATCGCATGGACAGGAAGGTGCCTCTTATCGTGCCTGAAGTAAACCCAGAGCACATAGTAATGCTGGACAAGCAAAGGGAATCGATAAGCGGCGGCCTTGTGTGCGATCCGAACTGCACTACCATAATACTAGCCCTCACCCTAAAACCGTTAATTGACAAATTCAAAATAAAGAGGATAATAGCCACATCAATGCAGGCATTAAGCGGCGCCGGCCATCCAGGGTTGGCATCGCTGGAAGCGATTGGGAATATCCTACCATATATTCCGGGGGAGGAAGAAAAGTTGGAAATGGAGCAAAGGAAGATATTCGGCAAATTCACGGGCAGCAGCATAAAAATGAGCAGCATGGAAATATTCGGCTCATGCAATAGGGTGCCTGTGCTCAACGGGCATACGCTATCCGTCCATATAGAATTCGGGGAAAGGATAGACCCAGAATGCGCCAGGCGCGAGTTAACGGATTTTGTCGGTCTGCCAAACCTGCCTTCCGGGCTGAAGCATCCAATCATAGTGAGAGGCGAGCAAGATAGGCCACAGCCGCACCTTGATGCTAGCGGCATGGCTGTCACAGTAGGCAGGATAAGGAAAGGCTTGAATAGCAAGAGTATCGCGTATCAGGTAGTTGGTGACAATCTAGTCCGCGGTGCCGCAGGGGTCGGCATACTGGACGCCGAATTACTTGTTTCAAAGGGCTATATATGAAATCTAAGATAGCAATCGCTGGTCTGGGCAACGTTGGGAAGGGTCTGCTTAAAATGTGGGGTCAGCTAGAAAGATGGGCCGCAGATAAAGACATTGATATGTTGCTCGTTGCTGCGATAGATAGCAGTGGTGCAGTAATAAACAAGAATGGCATCAAAGCCAAAAGCCTGCTTGATCATAAAACCACATATAAAAACCTCTCAGGATTTGCCGGATTCAGGAACATAAACATGAAAGGCGCGATTGACATAGCAACACCTGACATACTCATCGATCTGACCCCAACTAATATAGAAACAGGAGAGCCCGGTTTCCAGGAAGTTGTCCGCGCTCTGGAGAACGGGATAAATGTGGTTGTATCTTCAAAAAATCATCTCAGATCCGTAAGCGCATTAAGGGAAATAGAGAATGCAGCAAAGAAACATGGTGCATTGTTCCTGGATGGACCTAGCGTCATGGGTGGCATACCAGTATTTGAGATTATGAATGGAATGAACATAAAGATATCCAGTGTCAGGGCCATACTGAACGGTTCCAGCAACTATATTCTAGGGCTATTAGAAGAGAAGCAATTCGATGGGGCGTTGTCCGAAGCGATGCGCATGGGCTACGCCGAAGCCAACTACGAATATGACATAAAGGGCCACGACTCCGCACTTAAAGCAGTTGGCTTATGTTATAGGCTATTCGGCAGGAAAATAAGCGTAGGCCAAGTGCGTTTGAAAGGCATATCGGAGGGTCACATCGGGATTGATGGGATAAAAAGCGAATACATCAGGAAACTCAAGAAAAATCGGAAGAGTGTTAAGCTCATATGCAGCATTGAAAGGAAAGGCGACAGAATTACTGCTTCAGTAGCCCCAACAATATTAGATTCGAACGATCAATTCGCTAAAATAGAAGGCGTAAACAACGCAATAGAGATAAAAGGCAAGGCAAACGGCAGCGAATTCAGTATATTCCTATCCGGTCCAGGGGCCGGTGGGGACGCCACTGCAAGTCGCGTAGCTGGCAACTTAAAAATGGCGCTGGAATGCCTTAGGAGGTGTGGACATGGATAAAATAAAGATCAAGGTACCTGCAACGTCGGCCAATCTTGGTTCAGGTTTTGACATATGTGGAATCGCTCTGGAGCGTCCTTTTGATGAAATGGAAGTTTCAGTATCAGGAGCAGATACGATAAAGTCAATCGGGAAATACAGCGTTCCCGAAAACATGTCAGAAAATACATGCGGTCCGGTAGTAAGCAAAATGAGGCAAGATTTCGGGTTCGGGCCGTTGGACATAATGATAAACAAGCAGATAAGGCCAGGGGGCGGCATGGGCAGCAGCGCAGCAAGTGCAGCAGGAATCGCATATGCGATAGACAAACTGTTCGATCTAAAACTTGATGACGAATCAATAGTCAAATACGCCGCGCTCGGGGAGCAAATCGCAGCTGGAACGCCACATTATGATAATGTCACGCCTGCCATATTTGGCGGTTTCACCATAGTATTTTCAAGAAACCCTATCAAAATAAAGAAAATAAATGCGCCAAAAACACTAGATGCTATAATAATAGCACCAGAAGAGGGCAAAATATCGACAAAAGCTGCAAGAAGTGTGCTGCCTGACATGGTTAGCCGGATTTCATCACAGGATAATCTCCAGTGCCTATCCTCATTGATATGTTCAATGCTTGATGGCAACGTAGAGATGCTTATAAAATCGATGGACGACAAGATTATAGAGCCCGCAAGGGCAAAGGCTGGCATACTAAAGCATTTCGATGAAATAAAAAGGATTGCAAGCAGCCTCGGATACGGTGTTGCGGCAAGCGGCGCCGGCCCAGCAGTATTGATTCTCGGAGACCGGTCAAACAATTCAAAGAATGACCTGATAGCACAAATAGATCAGGTATTCAAGGAAAAGCATGAAATAATATTAAGCAGCATATCCAATTCAGGCGCAACAACATTGGGTTGATCGAATGTCTACCTCACTCGTATGCATAGACTGCGGAGCCGAATACCGCCCTGCGGATATATGGCAGTGCGAATGTGGCGGATTGCTAGAGGTGCGTTTGGATCATATCAATATATCCGTACGCGAACTGGACAAAAGAGCTGCCGCAAGGGGTTTTCCGTATGACAGTGGAGTATGGTTATTCAAGGAACTAGTGCACAAATCCATTCCAAACAAGTGCATAGTGTCAAGGTGGGAGGGCAACACAAGGCTATACTCCCACACAAAGACATCGGAATATGCAGGGATAAAAAATCTTTACATGAAGCACGAAGGCGAAAATCCGACAGGATCATTCAAGGACAGGGGAATGACTGTGGGCGTTTCAGAGGCTGTCAGAATCGGTGCGAAAATAGTCTGCTGCGCTTCCACTGGAAATACATCTGCATCCCTCGCATCATATGCCGCGCTCGCTGGGTTGAAGGCCGTTGTGTTTATACCGTCCGGCGAGATAGCTTACGGAAAACTCGCACAGACAATTGCTTACGGAGCTAAAGTCGTACAAGTAAAAGGCAACTTCGATGACTCGATGCGCCTTATACAAGAAGCTGCATCTAGCCTTAAAATGTACATATTGAATTCGGTAAATCCATGGCGGATAGAAGGGCAGAAATCAATAACATTTGAACTCATACAGCAGATGAAGTGGGATAGCCCAGACTGGATTGTCCTGCCTGCTGGAAATCTAGGAAATACCGCTGCAATGGGAAAAGCGCTTTCTGAGCTCAAAGAGTTCGGGTTAATAGAGAAAATGCCTAGGATAGCCGCCATACAATCCGAGGGCGCTGCTCCATTTTACAAGCTATGGAAAAGTGGATTGCATGAATTAGTTAGGGTTGACAATCCTGATACAATAGCCAGTGCTATAAAAATAGGCAACCCTGTAAGTTGGAAGAAGGCTATCAAGGCAATAAAGATGACAAATGGAGTGGTAGAGAAAGTTTCTGACAACCAGATACTAGATGCAAAGGCCATGATAGACTCAAGCGGGATAGGTTGCGAACCGGCCTCAGCAGCGTCTTTGGCAGGGGCCAAGAAGCTTAGGAAGAACGGCGTAATAAAAGAAGGACAAAATGTAGTGTGCATACTTACTGGAAATATACTAAAGGATCCAATCACTACTGTGGGATACCACACAAATGAACTAAAGAAAATAAGGCCCGCATTTATGAATCCTCCGATAGAAGTAGATGGGGACATCGATAAGATAAAGAAAGCGCTGGAATCATGAGCGTCAGTCTCATACCACTTCAAAATGCACAATCGCCACGCTGCCCCACTGGTCTGCCCCAACGAGCGTGTAGGTGCCCGGACCGAAGCTGGCCACGGTACCATTAGATAACATGTAACCAATCGCAGTTATATTGTAATTGATGGTCTCATTGAAATATATAGTAGTGTTTACGCCGTCACCGTATGAGACTCTGTTGGCATGCACAACGGCCATGTCACCCAGCGGCATAAACGAGTAGCCAATCGGCACACTGTATGATTCCATAATTGGGCAAGTAGGCAATATAAAGTGCCTTTCAAACGCGGGATACAAACGCAATGAACCAGTCGCCGAGCTTATGTTCCTAAATGTGTAATAGCCCCTAAAAAGCGATAACTTGATGGCATACCGTTGCATCGTTCCCGAGCAGAATTCAGCGGCGTCGGAGAGCGGCAAATCCAACCCATCTACGTTGGGCCATGCGTTACTAGAACTAAGGTTTATTGCATGCTCTGTCGTATTGTTAAGCCGTAAATCGACATATATGCTCTGATTTTGGCTTAGATGCGTAGCGTTTATGGCTATAATAAGGCTTAAGCCATTGCTAAAAGTGACGTTTTTGGCCCCTGCATTCAAAGCGCCTACATTTGATGCATATACTGCGATAGCTACGATAGCCATGCCAACAAACCCTATCAGTATAGCCTTATTCATACTCTGCACTTGGATGCCTAGATTTTATAATAAGCATTGCGATCTGCGCTACGTTATGCTTACCACAACTATCTTGAAGACCAATGTCTTGCCAGCAAGCGGCGAATTGAAATCAATAGTTGTGTGTGTTGAATTTACTGCAGTAATAATGCCATGCGCGCCATTGCTGTCCTGTATAGACATGCCGATAGTTGGCGTGGCATTGAGTTCTGTTTCCAAAGTGTTTGTTGGAATATCTATGAACAATGCAGGATTAACTGGCCCGTACGCTTCGTTTACCGGTATGGTGATGTTCTTCTCTTGGCCTACCCTCATGCCTATGACTGCCTGGTCGAATCCTTGTATGACCTGATTTGCCCCTACCTTAAACTGTAGCGGAGTGCTGTTTTGCACGCCTATGTTGGAGCTGAATATGGTGCCATTGGTAAACATCCCAGTATAATTGACTTGGACAGTGTCACCATTTTGCACGGTTTGCCCAAGGGCATTTCCAATCGCAAAATATGTCACAATCACTATTGCAGCCAGTACTACTACCGCAATAACCACCTTTGGCGTCATTTTGGACTTCTCCTTGGCCTTCTTGCCTTTTGTGCCATCTGCCTTTGCATCCTTGCCTGCGTCATTTTTTGAAATTTCCATCCGCTCACTTCACGAAGTATTATTGGGATCAAATTTATAAGCAATGCATAAAGCTCAGGTGTTCTATCTCATAGTGACTTTTTGTTTATGCCTGCATAAATCCACAGTCCGTTCACTGGGCGGCAAGGAACTCCCCAAGTTTGTCTATCTGCTGGTTCCATCCCATCTACATTCCCTCGAGCGCCGGCATTGCCCTGTTCATATCGTTAATCTTCATCACTGCTATATGTATGTCAATCTTGGTCTTCTCCTCGGACTTCTCAAAACTTACTGTGACTTCAGTTTCCAGAAATATATCATTCACCTCGTCTGCTGCACCGGCAGCTATCACAAGCTTGCCTTTGTGGCGTAACTTCCTTGAACACGCCGATCATCGGCCATTTCATGCCCTCAGCAGGTCCAAGCTCTTTGCCAGCTAGCATAACTATGTTTATCTTGCCGCCAGGCATCGCGTCAACTTCGCATACAGGGTTGGTAACGCCTCTTGGCCCCCACCACTTGGCGACCAGCTTAGAATCCGTCCATGCTCTCCATACAATGTCAAGCGAAGCATCAAATGTCCTAGTAATATCCAGTTCCCTACGCGTATCGTTTGTCTGTGCCATTCAATTATCGTTTAGCGTGTATGTTTCTCATCGTCAAGCACTGCTCCTAACCTATCAAGCCGTTCGCTCCAAAGCCTTTTTGCATAATATAAAGACACAAGCATGGTTTGTTTCTTCCCTTAATTTTGCTTACTACTACGCTAAAGTTACACTAGGCATCACGCCATCAGGAGGATATGCGCGTGTGCGAAACCATTGTACAAATTGCCCTGTGCCGCCACTTCCGGCTAATCCAATCCCAAAATACCCAGATGTATACGTAGTTGCAACTGATGCGCTGCTACCAAAACTCGTATAATCTCTGTAAAGGCTCACCGCTGCACCGCTAAGTGACACGGTTATTGTGTAAACGTGCGGCGTCTGTCCCGTCAGTGTCGTACTTGATGCGGTTATCTGTGGGTAAGAGTTCGGTGACTGCCACAAGTCAAATGTCTCTGTCACTCCCGAGTTTTGCTGGTTCCAAAGATAGTCATCAGCCCCACTGTTAGTCCCTCCATTGGAGTTAGACTGGGAATTATAAAAGTACCTATTGCTACCTGAGGAAGATGGTTGGTCGTTCCAGCCATAATAGTCCATTATTTGTGGGTCTGAAACAGAAGACACCTTCTCAACTATGCCATTCTCATTTCCGGTATTAATTTTAATCCCATTATTTACGGAATAAGAACTGCTGCCATAACTGTTCCACTTGCTGCTCAATGAAGTTCCTGCGAAGTTGTCATAGAAGCTGAAGACGCTGGCGCCGTCGTCGTACGCTCCATAAGACGGCTCACCGGCGAACTGCGGGGCCTCGCCTATGCCTGCCGTGCCCGAACTGTTGAGCAGGTTGTTCGATGTAGCGGCGAATCCAAGGTATATGACGGTATTGGAATTTGCCGCTATAGTGTTCGACAGTTTCGC
>JAKATX010000008.1 GCA_021818545.1 Microcaldota archaeon | reverse complement strand
GAGAGAATCGTCAATACGTTCCAACAGGGAATGCAAACGGACTCGGCGAACTGAGAACCGATAAAACACATCCTTTGCGGGATGCAGCGATTGCATGAACGCAGAGGAAGCCCACGCCGTTCACGGGTGGGAGGATGTCACCAAAAACAAGAAGGAAAAGTAAAATCCCAGATTCACATCTTTTGCTGGGGTGGTTTCTTGTTCTTTATTATCTTGACCTTAGCAGGGGTAAGCAGTATCTTCTCGTCGTCTATTCTTGCTATATCCCCGTTTATCTTGGAAACGTAGTCTTTCAGGGAGTCGACCATCGTCTTAAGCGTGTTCGGCCTCTTGGATAGCTCTGATATGTTAAGCAGTATTATGTTCTTCTTCTGGAGCTCGCCCTGTATCAGTGCGACGTCAGATTCTTCTCTCAGTGCAACGGGCTTTATATAAAAGTCTGCAGGCTCGTTCATCACGTCTACATTCTCCATCTCTGCAGAGTTCATGTACTCTTCGACGTCAAGTTCCTTTGAAGCACCTAACGTCTTACCTAGTTTATCAAAAATTCCCATTTAGCTCACCTAAAGTCGCCTCGCGAATAATATACAATATAAGTTTATAATACTTTCGCGTTGGCTATATCTCGATTTTCCCTCGTATTTCATGGTTTTGCAGCCTGGAATCAGGCAGAGTTATCACTGTGCAAGTAATAAAAAGATGCACATACAAACCTTAATTTGTATGATAAAAATAAAGAGGGTCTATGACAAGATAGACGTTAGGGACGGCATGCGCGTACTCATAGATGGATTATGGCCCAGGGGCATAAGGACAGGCACCCAGAACATAGATATCTGGTTCAAGGACACTGCCCCAACTCCGGAGCTGAGGAAGTGGTTCGCGCATGACCCCACCAAATGGTCCGAGTTCCGCAAACGCTATAGGGCCGAGCTTGATGCCAACAAGGCAATGGACAAGCTGGTCGACATGGCGTTGGAACATGATGCGCTGACGCTGCTTTTCGCTTCAAAGGACACGGAGCATAACAACGCAGTCGTGCTGTTGGAGGTCCTTAACCAAAGGCTGGAGAAGCTTCAGGAATAATGACCCGCGCCTAGGCACGCCTATCATGCTCTTTCATCATGCACCTGTCCATCACAAATAGCATCCCGCCGTCCTCGGCTATCCTCCTTGCCTCATCGTTCGCTATGCCCTCCTGCAGCCACAGCGCCTTCGCATGTATATGCAGTGCCTCCGCAGCTATGGAGGGGGTTTCAGATCCCGGCCTGAAGACATCAACTACGTCTACACTTTCTTTTATGTCTGCCAACTTCTTGTAGACCTTCTCGCCCAATATAATATCCGCGAATGGATTTACCGGTATTACCCTGTATCCCTTGGATTGCATATACGCCGGCACGTCATGGCTGGGCTTGCCGGGCTCACGCGAGCATCCCACAACGGCTATTACCTTGCAGTCCTTCAGTATGCTGTCTATGACATCCGCACTGTCCGCCATGATAGGGAATCACAGAACATAATATTAAAGCTTTGTACTGTATTTACTAACTGTTTTACAATGAAGGTCATAATAGACACAAGCTCCATATTATTCGCCTTCTCTAACGGGCACGACATATTCGAACACGTCGCCAAGCAGATGCCGGGATGCGACATGCTCATATCAAAAGGCGTCATAAACGAGCTCAAGGGAATAGCGCAGCAACCCACTGCGATAGGGATAACGGCAAAGACCGCCCTTGTGGCTATAAGCATTAAGGATATTAATGTTGCTAATGCAAATATAAATGTCGATTCTTGGATACTGAGCGCGGCTAAGAGGGACAAGACGGCCAGCGTAATCACGAATGACACCGCATTGATAAGGAAGCTTCGCGCTAGCGGTGTAAAAGCCTTGAAGATTGCAAGGAACGGCATACTTAAATAATACTTGTAAGGTGTATCGATGTACAGCATCTATACTGTAAGGGATATGTTCAAACTCTCCCCGGAGTACTTCGACAAGGACATAGAGGACGTAGCTGCCCAAGTGCTCCAGAAGAAATACGAAGGCATGATAGACAAGGACATGGGCGTGATAGTGGCCATATTCAACGTGAAGAACGTAAGCGACGGGATAATATACCCGGGCGATCCTGCTACGCATCACGAGGCGCAGTTCAGCGTGCTCTCTTTCATGCCAAAGGTGGACGAGGTCGTAATAGGAGAGGTCACAGAGCTGGCGGAATTCGGGGCTTTTGTTAGGATGGGGCCAATGGATGGGCTTGTCCACGTATCACAAATAACGAGCGACTTCCTGTCGTTCGATAAGAAGGTACCTGCATTCGTTTCAAGGAAGACGGGTAGGAACCTCAAGAAGGGCGATATCGTTTATGCCAAGATATCAACGGTCAGCATGAAGACTTCAATAAAGGACTCCAAGATAGCGCTGACAATGAAGCCTGAGGGTCTTGGGAAGTTGGAGTGGATATCAACCAGGTCCGCGCAGAAGGCGGCCGGTACGAAGAAGGAAAAACAAAAGTGATGTCATATGGAAGAAAAAGCATGCAAGAGTTGCAGGTTCATAATGAAAAGCCACGGCGATGTGTGCCCGCTTTGCGGGTCCAATGAGCTGACTACAAAATGGAACGGCTACATAATTGTGCTCAACGTGGAGAAGTCGGAAATAGCAAAGAAACTAGGGCTCAAGGTCGCAAGCACGTTCGCCCTCAACATAAAGACCTGACATCCGGTCTTTACTTTTCGCCTCACTTCTGTTTGGCTTCGACGTCTTCAGGCTCCTTTGGCGCAACTGCCTTCGGCCTTGCATACTCCTCCTTAACGATTATATTGTCTATGCTGCCCAAGTAATTGAATGCAGCGGCCACAAGGCTTGCCTTGCCAACGAAATAATCAGCGTCCTTCTTTACTTTGTCATCAAAAATTATCTCGGCACCCTTGTCCTTTATCTGGGCCGACGACGGCTTCACGTTGTACGTGTCGCCAAGCGCCGCTATCTTGTCATTGTCAGTATCAAGCTTCTTTATTATGTTGACCTCATAAGCCACGTCCCTGCCGGCATACGGATGGTTGGCGTCAACTACGACCCTGCCAGAATTCACGCTCTTTATCACCGCAGTCATGTCGTCTATCGTCACCTGCATGCCTGGCTCCGGATTTATGTCCCTCGCCCTGAAATCTGATAGCGGCATCACCCTTACCAATGACTCGCTCCTTTGCCCGAATGCATCTTCAGGCTTGAACGTGAATTTCTTCTTCTGGCTCGGCTCCATGGCTCTTAGCTCCCTGTCAAGCCCCTTTATTACCCCATTGGAGCCTAGTATGACAAGTACTGGCCCATAGTGCCCCTTCTCATTGTAAATGCCGGCGCTCTTGGCCTCATCCGCCTTGGTGGTTGCTATAAGCCTGTTGTCAGAAGCGTTCCATACGCTGTAATCTACCTCTAAAAAATCTCCATCATTGAAAGTCATTCAATTACCTACAGTAAGATTACTTTTGATGCCATATCTATAAAAGCTTTTCAACACAATCAATATCTGCCTTATACCGTTAGCGGATTATTAGGTTAAAGCTGTTTAGGGCTGCTTTTTGATGGCTAAAGAAAAAGAAAAGAACAACAAGGCATTACTGCTTATAGGCACTATAATAATTTCAATAATGTTCGTCTCATCGTACGTGTCCTTCGGCAACACGCCAACGGCCACTACTACGACTACGATCCAGCAAGTCACCGGTTATCCTGTGATTGGCTATGTGAATTCTACAATATTAGGATACAAAAACAACTCCGTAGTGAAGTTATCGGGCCAATCGGTAAATTATTCTGGTGCAATATCCGGTATACTGTCAAAGATGCAGTCCAACGGCTCCATAAGCAGCTATGTGCCACTTGGTAATCAGTTTGACGTATATACTGTACGCATAGATCCTAATGGGTTGCAGAGCGCA
The DNA here is from genome assembly GCA_021818545.1 of Microcaldota archaeon. Lineage (GTDB taxonomy): Archaea > Micrarchaeota > Micrarchaeia > Micrarchaeales > Micrarchaeaceae > JAKATK01. The sequence goes on along the minus strand of JAKATX010000008.1, from coordinate 40,741 downwards.
ATACGTTACGGTCTCGCATCAAACGCGCTTTTAGGCATAAATGTGTCCGCGATAGCCATAGTGAGCCTGCCGCAATACACCAAGCTTTATTTTCATAACCAATCAGTCTCCGTCGCCTCGCCTGCCCTGAACACCACGCTTGGCCTTGTCAACCCGCCGGCTGTAAACTCCTCGCTCAGGTTAAAGGTATTCGCCGTGGTGTCCGCCAATGGCACGATAATAAGCAACCAATTCAACGTGTCCATTGCAAAATGAAAGTGGTATAATGGCAGTTAGCGAGGATATAAGGTCCATAATAAGGAAATTCGCAATAAAGAACGCCCTTGATTACGGGAAGGCCGATGTCGGCAGCGTCCTCGGCAAGTCCATACAGGCAGCAAAGGGCACACCGATACCAGAACTTAAGGCATCAGTCCAAGAAATAATCAATGAAGTAAACGCGCTGGACAAAGCGGATCTGGAGAAGGCATACGCCCCATTCGAAAAGGAGTTCGAGCAGAGGGCGAAGGAAACTGCGGAAAGGACCGCAAAGCCAAGGATAAATGTTGAAGGCGCAGTAGACGGTCACGTATTCACCAGGTTCCCTCCGGAGCCCGGCGGCTACATACAGATAGGAAATGCAAAGCAGTGCCTGCTCAGCGAGGAGCTGGCCAATTTCTACAAAGGTGCCATATTCCTGTATTTCGATGATACCAACCCCGAGAAGTGCAAGCAGGAGTATGTCGATGGCATAAAGAGGGATACTGCATGGCTGGGCGTCAAGTTCTCCAAAGAATACTACGCAAGCGACAGCATAGAAAAGATTTACGATGCGGGCCGCAGGCTAATCAGGCAAAACGATGCCTATGCATGCATGTGCAGCGGAGACATAGTAAAAGAGAAAAGGGCCGATATGTCGGAATGCCAGCATAGGGCACAGGATCCTGCAGAGAACCTAAAGATATTCGAAGAGATGCTGTCCGGCAAGTATGATGCGGGTCAGGTCATAATAAGGCTTAAGGGTGACATGAAGTCTGAGAACGCCACGTTTCGTGATCCAACAATTTTCAGGATAAAGAAGGCCAGCCACTTCAGGCAAGGCGGCAAGTACATTGTCTGGCCAACATATCACGTCAACACCCCTGTGATAGACAATATCAACGGCGTGACCGACGTGATAAGAGGCAAGGAATACGAAATATGGGGCGATATAAACAAGAAGATGCTTAAGTCTCTGGACCTAAAAGCCCCAAGGTTCCACTATGAGGCGAGATTAAGGATAAAGGAGGTGGCAACCGCAAAAAGGGAGATCCGCGCATTCCTGAAGGACGGTCTGGTGAAAACGTGGGATGACCCGCGCCTAGGCACCATAGCGGCGCTCAGGAGAAGGGGCATACAGGCACAGGCAATAAGGGATTTTGTCCTTCGCTTCGGTTTGAGCCTCACTGACGCGATGATGAGCATAGACATGCTTCTCGCAGAGAATAAGAAGCACATAGACCCCATAGCGAAGCACCTATTCTTTGTTGGCAGCCCGGTCAAGCTGTCCATCGGCAATGCCAATGCAATGAACGCGAAATTGAAGCTGCATCCTTCGAATGATTACGGTTATCGCGAATACGAGGTAGGCAGTGCATTCTACATAAGCGGAAGTGACGCCAAATCGATCAAGAGCGGCGACACAATAAGGCTAAAGGACCTTATGGACATAAAAGTGTCGGAAACCGGAAATGAGATCCTGGGGGAAACAGGCCCTGCCACGCAGAAGGATAAGATAATACAATGGGTGCCGCAAAACGATTGCATTGAATGCACAGTACTAGTGCCAGGCAGCATCATGGACGAGCATGGCAAGTACAATCCAGACAGCTTAAAGGCGGTCCAAGGATATGTCGAGGGCTATGCAAGGAAGCTGAATGAGCATGACATAGTGCAATTCGAAAGGTTCGGATACTGCATATTGGACGACAAGGAGAAGATGCAGTTCATATTCATATCAAAATGATGCCTTCATATCGTAGATTTCATCCAGAAGTTCATTAACATTGCTGCCGGCTACCTTATCCTTGAGCGCCTTGGCTATCATTTCGGATTCACCGTACCTGCGCTTCTTGAATAGTGCAAAAGACAGATAGAACGAAGCATTCAGTGCAAAGCTTTGCGCGTTTATAAGGTCCTGCGCGTGTGTTATGACATAATCATAATTGCCCAAATTCGCCATAAGCACGAGCTCCGCATACGCCGCCATCGCATTGTTGCCAAGCGTCTTCATCTTTTCCACGCTGCCGCTTGCTTCCCTGAGTTTGTGCAGTTTTATGGAACAAAGGAAGCGTATATAGGTCTGGCGTAATTGGTCATTGCCTTTTGCAACTTCCACATCGCTGATATATACTGCTCTATTGAAAAGCAGTCTGGCCTTGGAGGTAAGGTCATTGGCTTTGTGCCTCTGTGCCGAGTTCTGCTCCATGAAACCCGGAAGCTTGTAGTTTATCCTGCTTACTTCATAATTCGAATACTTTATGTAAAATAAGCCTGCAACATAGAAAAGGTCGGCGTCATCCTTGTTCGTGGTTATGAGCTTCTCATATTCTGCAGCTGCAGCATCATATTCATTCCTAGCAATGCAGTCGTTTATCCTGTTTAGCACTTCTATTATGGTAGGGCTGGCATCTTTCACTCCGTCTAGCGTGTGGTACACCGGGCTCTCGCAGTTTGAGCATATCCCCTCAGATCCGTTTGCGGGCGTCTGCGCCCCGCAATATGCGCAGAACATCTGGCGCGATTGCGCGGCTGCCTGTATCTGACCCATATAAGACTTAACATCCATCTTATCACATTTATATGTCAAGAAAATTTATTAAATTAGAGCCCCGTTCACATCCTCCTAAGTACCGCAAAAAGATGCATGCTGTCGAACGGCTCAAGGCTAAGCGTCTCTACAACCTCAAATTCGTCGCCTAGCTTTGACAACTCCTGGTCAAAAACATCCTTCGGCTTCTTAGATATGTCGATGCTCTGCGACTTTATTATGAAATAGGCATATCCGCCCTTCTTTAGGAAAATACTGTTCGCTTTAATTATCAGGGCCTGATCCCTGGCTGATATATCTTGATAGATCACATCGCATGGCATTACCACATCGCTGTACTTTTCCGTATGCATAGCATCGCCGAGTAGCGGCAGCATGTTGTCCCTGGATTCGCACACCCTTATGAGGTCCCTCATGTTCCTCTCTGAAATCTCCACGCAGTACACCCTTCCGTCTTCACCAACTATGTCGCTCACGTGGCTAGAGGTGGTGCCGGTGGCCGCTCCAAGGTAAAGTACTGCATTGCCTCTTCCAATCTTAAAATTCTTGAGCCCGTTCAATATGGCCGCGGCAAGCTTGCTCCTGTACGGGTTCCAGGTGCGGTATTCAGACCCTTCATATCTGATGAGCTCTTCATTATAGACTTTCCTGCCCACGGAAAAATTCCTGGTCGCCAGTTTCCCATCAAAGGAAAAAACGCCTTCGTACAACTCTTTAAAGTTCAATTAATCCACCAACCAGCCGGATTAAAATCCGACAGGAAATGCCGCGCAGGTTCCGACGATAAAGAAATTAGCGGCTACTTTTATATACTTTGTCATGGCATCATATAAACTAGGCACAGTTCTCAGCATTACGGATGACGGCATGACCGAAAACATGGCGACCAGCAAGCTACTGCTAGACATATCGCAAGTACTGAGCGGCTCATCAGAAAATAACGATATTCAAACTAATCTTTCGACTGTTATAAGCAGTATGTTCGGCGTAGAGAAGACAATCCTTACAGAAATCCAAGAGCGTAATAGCGCAGTATGCGAATATGTTGCAAATACAAAGAAAGTGTACGTGGACAACCAACTCAGTGAATACTCCGCATTCCCTGAGCTGATAGGATACAAGAATGCGAGCTACAAGAGTTATGCTGCCATACCGATAGTTGTTGATGGCAAGGCGGTTTTCGTGCTTGAGATGCTGTCAAACTTCGAGAACAAGTTCAGCAACGACATGATGCAAATCCTTTCGTTGGGCCTTCCATTGGTTGGCTATGCATTGATGTACAAGAAGGAACGCGGAAAGAGCATCAAGCTAGCTACTTATTTCGATGCGGCGTTCAGCGATGGCGTACCGCAGCTCCTTGTATCCAGCAACAACAACATAATAAAGGCGAACAAGAGCGCCATAAAGGCGTTGAACATAAGCATCGGATCCGAGGTGAAAGTCGGCGCAGTGCTCAACACGGATTTCACCGGACTTGTCCAGCTATCAAAAGGATTTCATAGCGAGTTTGTTATGGCGCAAGGCGCTGATCCAGTTGCGTATTCCATTAGCGTTACTAAAATAAGCGATAGCCTGGTTCACGTACTACTAATGAATTCTACTTCTACATTGCTGTTAAAGAGCGCATTGAACGCGATGGACTACAGCAATGATGCAGCAGTGGTATTCATAGACAATAATTTCATAATAAGGCAGTCAACCAGCGGGTTCGGCCAGCTCATCGGCTACCCGCAGGTCTCCTTAATCGGCAAATCGGTGATGGATATAACGGACAAGGAAGGGCGGGTGCTACTGGCCGGAGGAGAAAATAAGCAAGAACCACCCAATTCGGGCATTTTGGCCGGAACGCTTAGGCTTATAACGAGCAACTCGTCCCTCGTGAGGACCCACATAGTGATGGCCAAGTCATTCTATGGCGCCGTAATAGCTGTTTCTAAGGCGGACATGGAAGAATACGTAGAGATAGCGAGCGAGAACCTCATGGACTTCGTAAGCGCAACGAACGATATTGTGCTTACTATAGACAGTTTGGGCTTCATCAAAGAATGCAATGTCAATCCGGAGCGCGTGCTAGGTTACAATAAGGACGAGCTCATCGGTAAGGACGTAAGGTCCCTCTACGAGGACCCATCCATGCTAGACAGGGACATAACATATGTCAAGAACGGCGGCAAGGCAGACAATACTTACGTAAATCTATTCAAGAAAGACATGTCCAGGATACCTGCAACACACCACGTCCGCCTTATTAAAATGAAGGGTAGCGACGGCTATTACATGCTTTTGATAAAGGAACTGGAGACAAAGGAGAAAATGCAAATGCAGGATACCATGCTGAAGGAGTACTTCAACCGCGTAAAGAAGCTTGAAGGCAACAGCGAACTGAAGTCTGAATTTATATATAACATATCTCATGAGCTGAAGACCCCATTAACCAGCATAATCGGATTCTCAAAGTTCCTTTATGAGGGAGAATTCGGCCAGATGAATGATGAGCAGAAAGACAACATAAAGACCATCATGGACGAGGCCAACAGGCTTATGTTGATAATACAGCAGATACTGGATGCCACGAAGCTTGATGCCAATAAGGTGGAACTGGATTTCAAGGAAGTTAATCTTGCAGAGCTGAGCAACAACCCCAGCATAAAGGCATTGGAAGAAGCTGCTCAAAACAAGGGGCTTCAATTCTCGTGGGATGCCAAGTGCGATCCACCAAGCATAACTGCCGATCAAAACAGGCTAATCCAGGTTTTCGTAAACTTGATAGGCAACGCAATAAAATTCACCGAATCTGGCGGTATCTACGTTGTCATTGAAAGGAAGAGCAGAACGAAGATACAGGTACAGGTCAGGGACACAGGCATGGGAATAAGCCCGGAGGACAAGCAGAAGCTATTCAGGAAGTTCTACCAAGTCCCAAGGAAGGGCCTTGTAAAGCCAGAAGGCACAGGAACGGGACTCGGCCTGTCCATAACAAAGGACATAATAAAGCTGCATCATGGCAAGATAAAGGTAGAGTCGGAGGTAGGTAAGGGCAGCACCTTCATCTTCACTTTGCCGATAACCCGCCGGCAGTCCAAGAAAAAGCAACAACACTAGTTGGTACGATGCCCATCGGATGCTACAATACGGATAATGGCAGTAAATAATGGACATTGTTTATGCTGCCTTGGCATTGCTTGGACTTTTCATATCATTTTACATAATGCTTTACCGCATGAAAGTGGTAAGGTTGTATTGCCCTGAAGGCGGCTTTGTAAACTGCAAGAGAGTGCTAGATACAAACCCCAAATTACTTGGTATCCAGACCGCAGCACTTGGTGCGGCATTCTTTCTGATAGAGCTGCCTCTCTCATACTATGCGATTCCGCCATTGATAGTGGCGATTTACAACATGTTGGGCCTTTTGCTCGTAGCATGGCTTGTCAGCATACAAATTAGGCTTAGGGCCATCTGCGTGTACTGCGTCGCGAGCCATTGCGTGATAATAGTCCTTTTCTTGTTATCACTACATGCTGTTTTTTAACATCGTGAGCGGGAAATCCCACGCGCTTTAGCGGTGGGATGAGATCGAACCGCAGAAAGGTCACTGATGCAAGCCGGTCCGCAAAGAGGAATGGGGTTATGAGCTGGAAAACACATCAACGCCGCAGGCGTTTCCTATCCTTGCCATGCTATTGAGGCCTGCATTAAGCTGCGTAGCGTTTGCCCCGCCATAAACTCCTGAAAGCGGTATTGTCTGTTTAACTATAACTCCGGATGACCTGCTTATATTCATTGTTAGCGCCACTCCGGTAGTTGCCGCCGAATGTGACGTTGCAGTGTAAGTAACCGTGGAATATCCGTTCGCGTAGTTAACTATGCTATAGTTGAGAGAGTATGGGGTCAGGGCGCTCGTATTCATGTAATCGGTGTGACCAAAAGCAGCCTTGCCATAGTAACTCTTGTATGTCGTGTTGTATAAGCTCGAAGTGCAGTTTCTGGAATTCGCATAGACCACGGAATAATTTAACATTATCGGGTAATAAAGTCCCTTCTCAAGAGCAGCTATAACTGTCTGATTCTCCTGGTAATTCTGGTTGACCGTGGTGGTCTGCACACTGGTCGTATGCGTGCTGGTAGCCGCTATCGTTGTTGTGGTCACAGAAATGGTGTTTATGGCTCCAATATTTTGGTTGTGCTTATAACCCAATAGCGATGTATTTACAATCGATATATAAGAATAATTCGGCTTCTCCTGTAGGTCTTGCGGTATGGGAGATACATCTATTTTGGCAGAACTCGAAGAGCCGCTGATTAGGGAAAGCAAGATTGTGGCATAACTCGAGTTACCCGGATTTACCCTGACCGATGTGCCGTAAATAAGCGTTATATTGTATTCTGGATTAATGAATGGCGGCACTGCATTCAAGTATACATACACGGCATTTTTAGCTGAATTATAAGATCCTAGCGATATCATGTAAGACGTGCCATTTACAATTATGACCTTTGGCGCTGCAGTTATGGTAAGTGCCGTAAGGCCGGTTACATTTATTGTAGGCGCGGCGCTTAAGTAGCCTAGAAGAAAATACGCCACAAGAAGTACTATTACTATGGCAATCAGTTTTGGGACTATACTACCCTTGCGCTTTCCATTTTGTGGCGCGGTTGCCTGCATGGCCTGCTGTTTCTGGATGTTTTTGTCGTTTTTGTCAAGAGCCATCCAACCGATAATGCCTTTTTTACCAAATCTTTTAATACTATCGTAGGGGATCGCATCTGCAGTCAGTAATGGCGCCCATAGAAAAGTGCCTTAAACTGCAATTTTTAAAAAGCTAAAATGGTAAGGAATATTAGCCTTTTTGTCTATAACCTATGGGTGGCACGGATGTCGGGGGAACACGATTTCACAAACGATCTGCTTTTCATAATAAACGAGCGCCAACAGGTCACCTATAACGATTTGAGCGAGATAGCCTTTAGCCGTGGCATACCCGAAAACGAGCTGAAGGACGTGATACTGCAACTTGAAACAAGCAAGAGGATAGCATCAAGGAACAGCGGGGGCATAATGACATACTACATACTGGATGAGGGCACCCAGATAAACAAGGTTCTGATAGTGGAGGATGACAAGAGCATAAGCAAGCTAATGGCGATAACGATAGGCAAAGGCTTCAATGTTAGCCAGATATACGATGGCGGTGAGGCGATGTCATTCATAAGGGCGAACAAGCCGGACTTGGTCGTCCTTGACCTGATGCTTCCAAACAAGAATGGGCTGGACATCTGCCAGACAATAAAGAGCGACCCTGAGCTAAGCAACACGATAGTCATACTGGTCAGTGCCATGGATCCGACCAGCAACAGGTTCAAGGGCATAGAATACGGCGCGGACTACTACGTAAGGAAGCCGTTCGACCCTGGCGAGATACGCGCGCTTGTTACGATATTCCTTAGGAAGAAGGGCAAACGCTTTGATGCATTGATAGACCTGCCTGACGAGGAACGCATATCAAAGGAGATTGAGCGCTCCATAAAGGAAAATGGCGAATACGTAATAGGCACGCTCACGATAGACAACCTGGGCGTTTATGCAAGAAGGTTCGGCAACCAATCTGCCATGGTAATACTGCGTCTGGTCTCGCAGCTGTTGCAGGACATAATAAGGACTAAGACCAAGGTCGCTTTCGTCGGCTTCTTGAACAATACGGAATTCGTCATCGCAGGGATGAAGGAGAACGTCGACAACTTAATCAAGGAAGTAAAAGGCGAATTCGATGCGGTCATGCCTTTCATACTACAGGATGCCGGTTTCAAGAGCATAAACATGAGCGACATAGAAAGCCTGTTCGAATCAAAAGAGATTCCAAAATTGTCAATAAAGTTCGCCGAATCTGAGAAAGAGAAGCTGAAGGAACGCAGGGATGCGATACTGAAGGACAAAGGCGTACCTGCAAACAACCTCGGCTCTTACACCTATGAGGAACTTGAGAAGCTGTTCAGCGACCAGAACCTCGATATAAAGATAACACGAGATCCTAGCGGAGTAAGGCTCCAGGTCGGCAGGAAGGGTTGAAATCCTCTAAATGAAGGGAAGACTGTGTGCATGAAAACTAAGCGCGTCTCCGCGAGGAAGGCCCAGGTGGCTGTTGACTTTATGCTATCCTACGGCATAGCGATATTGATAATAACATTGTCCCTTTATGTGGTATTTAGGATAGGCATATTCAACACGCAACTTGTGCCAATAGGCTGCACGTCGTCATCATCGGCATTTATCTGCGATACGGTGTCGTTGTCCACATCTAGCAACCTCACCATGGTCCTTTCTCAAAATACCAACGGACAAATAAACATAACGGGAGTCGCATGCTCATTGACAGCCAACGTTTCTGGCAATACGCCGGCATACGGCAATGTGCACATCATGCCTTATAACTCCATTACAACAAGCGCGTATTATCCAAGCAACGCGCTTATCAATGGCCTTGCGATATCAAGCGGCTCATCAGGCGTTATGTCAGTTTACTGCTATGGCCCATCCGGCAGGGCAACAGGCAATCTTGGCAACAAATTAAGTGGCATCGTGTGGATAAACTATACATATGCGGGGCTCCCGTCATCGCTCCATACGGTAGAGGTGGCGGCCACTTTCAATACAAGGTATACTTAAGTGATAAAATGATAGTATTATGTTTGACTGGGATGCCTGGCAGCGGTAAGTCCTCATTTGCTTCGATACTCCATAAGAGCGGTTTTGTCCCGATAGAAATGGGGCAGATCGTAAGGGGGATGATGAAAGAACAGGGCATAAACATAGACAACCATACGCTGAGGAACTTCGCCCTCCACCTAAGGGAAGAACATGGCAGCATGGCAGTAGCCAAGCTTACAGTTTCAGAAATACATAGGCGGTCAGGGGATATAGCCGTAGTAGGGATAAGGAGCAAGAAGGAGATCAGCTACTTTAAAAAGCACCTCAAAGGCAAGGTTTACGTCATAGCCGTAACTGCGCCTCCAAAAGTGCGGTACAAGAGGATGGTACAAAGAGGGAGGAGTGATGACTTTGATTCGTACAAGGACTTCTTATGGAGGGAGAAGAAAGAAGCAAGATACGGGGTAAGGGGAGCGATCGCGGATGCAGACTTCATAATATCGAACGCCGGCGAACGCAGAACGCTGGTAAAGAATGCAAATGAACTAGCGGTTCTCATGCGCAAGCTTGGCAATGCGCCTAAACATTAGATATTTAAGCGAAAATACTGTATAAACAAAATGTATAAGTGATAGAATGCCAAACGCAGTACTAAAAATATCGTTGCTTTTTGCGTTAGTGCTGGCTGTTATCCCACTTTCGAATGCCATGTATGTCCATGTAGTAGAGCCTACAAATGTCACAATATATAGCGGGAACCAGTTGTATCTGGGCCAGGTTGGTCCGGGTCAAACCTTTTATGTCACTATATCATCAGCCACGTCCAATGTCACCGGCGCAGTAAACAACCTGGGCTGGAACGAGTTTACCGTATCTAACCTGCCTAAGGGATGGGCAGGCAAAAACTCAGCCCTTTATACGTCAAATCTTTCGGTCGAGGTAACATCCTCTGCGGAGAGCATAAACGGCACATACAACTTCACCCTTACCGCAATAAACATAGGAAACTACTCCAAGCTTGGCAATTTCACAATACCTGCCCACGTAAATATAACCCAAGACGTTTTCAAGCTTTCAGCGTACCCGCAAAGGTTGGTTGTTGGCCCTGGCGAGCCAGCAGTAATCTACATCTCAATAAATAACACTGGTGTTTCAGACAACCCATTTATAATAACTGCATCGGGCCTACCAGCGTTCAACAATGCTTCTGAAACAGTGATACCGCTGCATCACACTACTAGCAAGTATTCATACCCGGTGTATGAGGACACACCAGGTGTCTGGCCAGTATCGATATTAGTCCAATCATCACGCAGCCCGCTTGTATATAAGCGCACCAATGTCACTCTTGTCGTGAATGCGTCAGTGCTTAACGATTACAACGCCATAGGCCAGGGAGCACTCGCTTTCCCTATAATATACGAGCCTGCTTATGCTGTGATGTACCTTATAGGTCTCATATTCAAGTGACCATCCAAACCCTAATATAAAAGTGCCAAAAAGTCCCGCAACAGAAAAACTGATAGGAAACACTTTTATTTGTATAAGGGTAATAAATCTTGCCAGGTCGTTTGACTTCTTCAAGCCCGAATAGCTCAGTGGTAGAGCGATTGACTGTTAATCAATAGGTCGCAGGTTCGATCCCTGCTTCGGGCGATGCGCTTCAGGTTATACCAATGACTGCTGCTGCCTGTTTACGTACTTATTCGCCTCCTTTACCGTCAAGTCTTTGAGGTCCATGTCTGCTCTGCTGGTCACCTTGGGGTTAACCCTCTTATTGTACTTCCCAACGCAAAAACTATCAGACGGAAATGATAAGATTCTAGCGTCGGTTACGAATTATGGGATGAAGCCACTTATACAGTGTAATTTAAATATGCTAGCATACTAAAAAAATAAGGGATAAAATGTCCGTTTCTAATTCAATAATCGGAATAATGGCGGTTATAATAATAGCAATACTTGCGATAGGATACATAACATTAACTGCACCTACAACACAAAACACATCATCAATAGCGTCCTTACAAAACGTCTCAGGGAAAAATATTATGGCGATACAGCTTACAGATCCACCGGTTGTGCCATCAGGAACGCAATCACTTGTCATAAATTATAATTCACTCTCCGTGCATGCGCGCAGTGGAGCAAATGCAGGATGGGTACAGTCAAACGATACTGGCAGTGTTAACCTGTTATCATTGCTAAACATATCTCAGACTCTAGGTAACGTATCAGTTTCGAATGAAACTGCAATAGATATGGTCAGGTTCTATGTCTCGTCAGCAGTCATAAAGATAAATAATGTCACTTACAACGTAACATTGCCGAGCAACCAAATCACAGCCAAAATAAATGGAAATGCTTCGATGAACAAATCTGATAGCGTATTGTTGTCATTATCGCCTACTGTAGTGGAGATATTGGCGTCCAATCAAACAATTTTTGTAATGGTTCCGTCTGTTAGGGCCATATTAGTATCAAATGGAACTGCAAACAATACGCTGTCTAAAGGCGCAAGGCAGGTGCTAAAGAGTTCCGCAAGGGCCGAATTGGAACGCATAAAACCAAACATAACGATAACCAATGCAACGCTTTTAGTTTCCGGGAATAACACAAAGCTTAGCTTAACAGTGAAAAACAACGCTAACCAAAGCGTCCTGATAAAACGCATAAGTTTGTCAGGAAACATATCAACCTCACTTAATACGAGTGCGATAGAGGACAGCGCAGTAAGGGTAGAGACAGAGCTTAGGGATAAGATTGGAAACAGCACCGCATGCGTCAATGTATCAAATAATGCTACTGCTAAAGTGACAGGCTCTACCAACTCTACGCTTTCAATGGCAGGGTATGATACCAGCGCAGGAGTAAGTATTGGACTGGGGGAGGTCAATCAGAGCGGTTTGAAAGTAAACACATCAAATGATGGCGAATCATCCTCCATCCAGGGAAAAACGTCTACAGTGGCTAATGAAAACAACAGTGCAACTTCAGCTTCTGAGGGATCTAGGTTTAACTCATCAGAACTTGGCGACATAGGGGAAAGAATTCGCGCCCAAGTCGGCATCCAGATTAATTCTAGCGTGTGTGCAACCTCCGGTCTGCCTCAATTTGCGAATGAGTTCAGGAACAGGTCCATCGCTATGGCCACGAACTTTGGTCTGCGGCAGGCAGATATTAAGCAGATACACTTTTTAGTGTCTAGCAATGGCACATTATCACTGCCATATGCACTAGAGGACTTTAATGCAACCGGCTACGCATTGCAATCCGGCCAGTCATATACGTTCGTATTCAACGGCGCAGTAGTGACAAGCAATGGCGGCATATCAATAGCACCTATTGTCAATAGCACGTACACCGTAGAAGTTGGCGGTGAGAATGACGCAAGCGCATCAATCAGCGCTATTGCCAGTTAATCTCAAAAATGCAAAATGACCAATACCGATAAGTTTTTATAAAAAGTAATCGTGGCTCAAAGGAAACCGCAAGGTTCCAGGATAATTCCAGTGCTGAATAAGGCTGGTAATATTATGGAGCTTCATAAACGAAAAAACATCACATTAACCATAGTGGGGTCTTATCCTACAGTATTTTTCTCTATAATTGCCCTAGTAGCAGGCATAGTCATATTCTTCTTAGGATATACGTCATATGCAAATATAACCTGGTTTGCAACTTTGTTAATCGGGGGCATACCCCTGGTATGGAAAACGTTAAACAAGACGCTAAAGAAGAATTTTACCTCTGACATAATTGCTGCCTTGGCGATAGTGATTGCAATATTATTGGGCCAAAGTTTTGCCGGCGTAATAATAGTAATAATGCAGTCAGGAGGCGAAGCTCTGGAAGATTACGGTTTTAAACGCGCATCAATGTCCCTCGAAACCCTTATGGCACGCGCCCCAAAGATTGCAAGAAGAAAGATAGGCAAGAGCATAGAAGAAATAGATGTTAATGAAGTAGAAGTCGGAAACAAATTGGTTATAAGGCACGGCGACTTGATACCTGTGAACGGGACCGTCATAAGCAATGAAGGTTATGTAGACGAGTCAGCTCTAACCGGGGAGCCAGTGCCTAAGACCAAACGGAGAGGAGACAAAGTCCTTAGCGGAAGTGTAAATGTATCCGGCACTTTTGAAATAGTTACTGACAAGGTGAGCAAGGAAAGCGAATATGAGAAAATAGTAGAGATAGTAAAACAGGCCCAAAGCCAAAAACCCGGAATCCAAAGGCTAGCCGATAAGTATGCAGTATTATTTACGCCAATAACCCTAATCCTTGCCGGAGCCGGCTATTTGATAACTGGGAAGATAGTCACAATACTATCAGTCCTTGTCGTTGCCACGCCATGTCCGCTTATAATAGCCGTGCCAATAGCCGTAATAGCGGGGGTGAATAAAGCATCAAATGAGAGTATAATAGTAAAAAGTGGCATTGCCATAGAACAGCTCGCCAATACAAAAGCCATATTTTTTGACAAGACAGGCACGATAACATATGGTTCTCCGTCACTGGACAAAATAATACCTACTGGAAATCGCACGGAGAGGAGCCTTTTGTACATGAGCGGCTGTCTTGAACAACTATCCGCACATCCATTCGCAAATTCCATAAAACAGAAAGCACAATCCGAGTTCAAAAAACTCAATACCCCATTAAACTTTAAGGAGCACCCATCAAAAGGCGTAGAGGGGCGCCTAAACGGCGAACGCGTACTAGTAGGCTCGAGGAAACTATACGAATCAACATACAAAAAGCGGATTCAATCAAAATATAACAAGATAATCAAAAGGGCTAGTGATGACGGCAGACTTTGCACATTTATTTTTGTAGATGGGAAAATTGAAGGAATAATAGTGATGCAAGATCAAATTAGAAAAGGCGTACCAGATATGGTAAATGAGTTGAACCAAATCGGCATAAAAAACATAACAATGCTTACCGGAGATAATCAAATCAATGCCAAAGTAATAGCGGACGAAGCCGGAATAACAGATTATAAGCCAAATTTACTGCCCGAAGACAAGGTTTCAATAGTAAAAGAGGAAACACAGAAACATCACGCTACGGTGATGGTGGGTGATGGCATAAATGACGCCCCTGCCCTTGCAACCGCAACAGTTGGTGTAGCGATGGGTGCCCATGGCACAGGCATATCTGCAGAAGCTGCCGACATAGTTCTCCTAGTGGATGACGTCACAAAAATAACAGTTGCAATAAAAATTGGTAAAAGAATGATAAAAATAGCAAAGCAGAGCATCTATTTTGGCCTTGGAGCCAGCATCGTTTTAATGCTAATTGCAGCTGTTTCAGGTGAGATTCAACCAGCTATAGGTGCGGTCCTGCAGGAAATACTCGATATAACCGTAATATTAAATGCATTGAGAGTACGGTAAAATAGCGATGCCATCATAGTAAATCAAGACGCCGCCATATCATAGTTCGTGCTCAAATTACATGTGCACATTGATTTATAATTTAGCGTTAAATATGAATAAAACTTGTCAGTGATATAATGAAGGATTTTGTGTGCGGCATGGAAGTTGACGAAAAATCGGCCTTCAAAAGCAGCCACAACGGCAAGACTTACGTCTTTTGCTCAGTGGGTTGCAAACAGGCATTCGATAAGAAGCCGGAAAATTACACTAAGAATCGACAATGAACAAATACGAATGCACAATATGCGGTTTGCATTATAAGAGCAGAGCGTTGGCCGCAGAATGCTATAAATGGTGCTCATCGCACGATACTTGCAATTTGAGCATTGCAAGGCAGTCTGTAGAAGCCGAAAAGAAGCGATAGAATGGCAACGGACCCTGTATGTGGCATGTATGTTGATGAAAGGAGTTCATCGCTGGCAAGCGATAGGGAAGGCAAGAAATACTATTTCTGCAGCACTACCTGCAAAATACAATTCGAAAAACCCGAAAGAGAGCTAAATGGCTTGCGTAATGCATTAACTGTTTCATGGGTGCTTACTGCAGTAGTTGTTATACTCACATACATCCTACAAATTGGATACGGCACTTACATAATGTTGATTCTAGCAAGTGCGGTGCAGTTCTATTCCGGGCGTAGGTTCTACGCTGGCATAATCGATGCAATAAGGAACAAGTCGGCTAATATGGACACACTCATAGCGATAGGCACAAGCGCAGCATGGGGATATAGCGCTGCAGTTACGTTATTGCCCAATCTTTTCCCTGCTGGCGGCATATACTTCGATACTTCAACACTGATAATATCATTGATATTAACGGGCACGTACATGCAAAGAATCGCAGAATCTAAGGCTTCAACTGCCATTTCAGCATTAATTGCATTGCAGCCGAGAACGGCGCATAAAATCGAAGATGGCCGCATAGTTGACATAAATATAGAGCAGATTAGGGCTGGCATGTTGCTCTTGGTAAAGCAGGGTGAAAATGTTCCTACGGACTCAGTAATTATTGAAGGTGAGAGCTCTGTTGATGAATCTATGATAACTGGGGAGAGCATGCCATCTACCAAGGTAGTAGGCGATAATGTGGTGGGCGGCACAATAAATGTAACCGGCCCGTTAAGGGTTAAAGCCACAAAAATAGGCAAAGACACTGCATTGGCCCAGATAATAAGGATTGTGCAGGATGCAGCCTCAAGCAAAGTGCCAATTCAGGAACTTGCAGACAAAATAGCATCATACTTTGTGCCTACAGTGGTGTTTGTTGGCCTTATGGCTTCATTTGGATGGTTCATCATAGGCGGAGTTGCCCTAAACGTAGCAATACTGATTTTTGTAAGTGTCATGATAATAGCATGCCCATGCGCACTAGGCATAGCAACTCCTGCCGCGTTGTTGGTTTCGTCTGGCATGGCTGCCAAGCACGGGATTCTGGTAAAAAGCGGGGAGAGTTTGCAAAAGGCAAGCATGGTAAATGCGGTGGTCTTAGACAAGACAGGGACAATAACTAAGGGCAGGCCGGAGGTTACAAACGTAGTAACGTTTGCGGGTTTCAACGAGAAACGTGTGCTAAGGTTTGCTGCCATAGCAGAGACAAACTCAGAACACGTAATCGGCAAGGCGGTGCTGTCAAAAGCTAAAAGGTTAGGTATAAAATCAGATTTCCCAAAGAAGTTCACCTATAAGCAGGGGAGCGGCGTAACCGCGGTTGACAGGGATGGCACAAAAATAACTGTGGGGAATAGGGACCTATTTAGCAAGAGGCAGTTGAGTGCTGCAGAAAAACAGGTCCAGAAATTTGAATCTCATGGGAAAACCACACTCATAATAGGGGTAAATGGCAAAGTGATAGGGCTGTTAGCATTGGCAGATGCGCTTAAGGGAGATAGCAAGAAGGCGATAAACGCGTTCAAAAACGCAAACGCCGAGATATGGCTGATAACTGGGGACAACGACAGGGTGGCAAGGTCTGTAGCAAAGCAGCTTGGCATAAAAAACGTAATATCAAGGGCAAAGCCAAAGGAAAAGATGGATAAGATAGCCGAGTTGCAGCATCAAGGCAAAATCGTCGCAATGATAGGGGATGGGATAAATGATGCGCCTGCTTTAACCAAGGCAGATGTTGGCATAGCCATAGGTGCAGGTATGGATGTCGCGCTGCAAGCAGGCAGCATCGTTTTGATAAATAACAGCATATATGATGCATTCGTGGCATTGCGGCTAGGCAAGAAGACAATGGCCAAGATACGGCAAAACTTGTTTTGGGCGTTTGCTTACAATATGATCTTAATACCTATCGCCGCAGGTGCGCTAATCCCGTTCTTCACCATAAGCGTTTATAACGTCCTGCCATCCCTTGCTGCATTGGCCATGGCGTTTAGTTCTGTTACCGTAGTCTCAAATTCTTTGCTATTGGGGAGATTTAGACCTGAAACTTCAATTCATCAGATATCTTAAAGGCGTATGCGTATAAGGAATAATAGACAATCAATTGCCTGCTTCATAATGTAAATACGCAAGTATGATACATTTTTCCTTCGATATAATGTTGTGCTTCTAATGGAGATACTTATAATAGGTGGATCTGGATTTGTGGGCCGCAATCTTTGCATAGCGCTAGGCAAGAGGAATAAAATAAAGGTGCTATCGCGCCATAAACCAGAATGGGCCGATAATCTGGGCATTTCATGGATCGAAGGCAACATACTTAGCTTCGAGTCAATCCAAAAGGCAGTCTCTGCAGGCGTCGACACTATAATTGACTTAGTTGGTTTGATTGATCAGAAAGAGCAGAAGCATCATGACGTAAATGTTAATGGAACGGCAAATCTCGTCAAGGCAATCGCAGGTCAAGATGACATAAAACTGGTTTATATATCGGCTATAGGTAGCGATAAAGGTGGCACCGAATATTTCAATACAAAAAGGGCCGCAGAAGAAAACGTAAAGCAGCACGAAAATCATGTTATAATAAGACCTTCATTGCTTTACGGAGAGGACGACCACATAGTCGCGCAGTTGTTAAGCATGGCTGGCGGATTTGTACCTGCGATTCCAAAATCTGGATTCCTCAACCCTGTATATGTTGGTGACTTCTCAAAAGTGGTGGAGAAACTGCTTGAAGCGAAAGGGGAGTTTGATGTCTGCAGCAATGAAAAGCTAAGGTTAGGGGATATGCTCAACATAGTAAGGGGCAAACAAGGCAAGAAACCCATTCCACAATTGCCCATAAAATTGTTCTATCTGGCGATCCCCCTACTCAGTGCCTTAAACATAATAAGTAAGGAGCAACTCACCATGTTGGGCTATGACCTCTTTAGGGTAGACACAGTCTTGTACAAGTGCGTAACAAAGCCAATCAAGTTCTCCGATTTCGTAAGCGAGCACATAGGTAAACTCAGCTAAGTCTTATATCCTTACCAAGCTTCTTGGAGAGATTCTCAAGATCCTGCACCACGTAGAAAAAGGCCATCCATGACCATGCACCCCATCTTCGCAGCCCTTCGGTCTTGATTCTATCAACCGCCTTCCTGTTGTTTCTTGGGGCTTTATCGAAAAAGAGTTTGCTGAAAACTTCTGCCGACCATACATCTATCGGGAAACCACCATGGGGGTTTATTATATCTGCAGAATAATCACCTATGCCTGGCAGTTCAAGCAGTAACCTCTTGGCTTCCTTCGAATCCATCTCATCAAGCTCCTCAGCAGATGGAAATGCTTCAGAATTAAGGCGTTTTGCAAGTTTTACCAAACTCTTCGCCCTATATCCTACTCTGCATCTCTTTGCAATTTCCATAGCACTTAGATTTGCTATTTTTACCGGAGTTGGCCACGCCTTTATTACTTTCCCATCAAAATCTGCAACCTCGCCATACGTTTTTATGAAAGAGCCCATCATTTCGGTGCTCCTTTTTAAAGGAGCCATCTGCAGCAATATGGCAAGAACTGCCTCAGAGAATATCATCGGTGAAAAAGTGTCGTGCATCCCATAAAGGTCTTCTATCGTGTGCTTGAGTATGCTGTCTTTCTTTGCCATCCTATAGAATGGCTTCAAATCTTGATCTGCGCCTATCGCCTTTTTTACAATATCCTTTATCCTATTTTTCTCTGCATCATCCAACCTTCGTGCATAGTGTATGGCTATATGTAATATCGGAGTATTAATTGTGCCTGACGATGATATCCGCATTCCAATAAGCCTACTGCCAATGTAAGTCGCAGTCCATAATGTCCTGCTATCGTATACTTCGAACGGGTTGAAAAGCGGCCACCCCGCCGGCTTTTTTACAGTAAGCTCAAAAGAATAAGGCGGCTTGGGCATTATTTCAAATGCGAATGAATTCGAAAGGTTGGTCATCATACCATGGCTACATGATCGTGTTCTATTTCAATTATTAATAATCATCCGTATTCTTGATTCATGCAAAATGGCCCTGCGCACAAACACTGCAAAATTCAATCTATGTAATTAAGGATCTCACTTATGTCTTGATTGTTTATTATCACGTTTGCATTCTCCATGACCTCGTCTTTCTCCGGATTGAATGCAAAAGACACGCCCACACTCTTGAATATCGGTATATCATTGGTACCGTTGCCTACGAAAGCGCATTCCTTGGGCGTTATGCCCAATTTCTCGCATATGTCTTTAAGTGCAGTCACTTTTCCAGTGAAATCTTGGTTTGTGAAATAACCGCCTGTCAATATCCCCTTGTCGTCAAAGTCAAATTGGTGCGCTATCTTGACAAAGTCTACTTTCGCCTTGAACTTTTGCTCGAATATCTCATAGACCTCTTTTATTGATCCTGAAATTATGGCAGTTTTTATATCCCTGTCGCGCATTTCCGATAGAAGTTTCAATGCCCCTGTGGCTGGCTTCATATCCCTAGTGAATAGTTCATGGAAAACTGGCTTAGTAAGTCCATATCTCTTGTACAGTTCCACGGATTTGAAAGACCATGTTCTTACGTCGAATTCCCCATCGTAATATAATTTTCTTAATATCGCATCCTCATTTGCACATCCTATACCGTTTGCTATTACTTCCCAAGCCGATGGATACGAGTAATGCGCTATGGTACCATCAAAGTCAAGCCCCAGCAGTTTTATTTTTGGCATTTCAAAGCCCTATAAATCATAATGCTTTTTTACGGCCATTGCGGCGCGCTTCGGGGATAGATGAGTGTTGTCTAATATATAAGAGTTAACTGACTTTATTGGTGACAGCACGTCGTATTCTGAAAACAGTCTATCCAACTTTTTTGCACTCCTTATCTTGTTATACCTTTTTCTTGAGGCACTGCCTATCCTAGACTTCAAGGCCCTGATGCTGCATTTAAGTTGACAGAACAAAACCCTGCCATCACCGCGTTCGACCGCCTTTATAATGTCGTTTATAAATTTGTCATCGCCCTTTGTGTTGCCATATACAAATGTGAGTATGAGTCCTTCGATCCCACTGTCAACTGCTTCCCTAATGATATCAATCCTGTATTTATCTACAAGGCCTGGTGTTTTTCTACCTCCAAAACCAAATATTGAAGTGACAAAGTCAAGAGTAAGGTGGTTGTGCAATACCTTATAACCCGTTATCCTGGACAATTCGTTTGCCACAGCCAACTTGCCCACTGCCGGAGGTCCATACAGGACTATTACGTTTGTGTGCTTTACCATATTTTTGCGCATGTGTTACCATCCCCTACTAATTAAATGGTAATTTTTCGCTATCGTCAGGGCTACTTTCTTGGGGGATAGCGCAGTATTGTCTATACTTAGGGATTTTGCGAATGGCAGTTGCGCGAACATGTCATAACCTGCATACTCCGCTTCTAGAGCTTTCACGCTTACAATCTTATCAAATTTCCTGCGAGATCCAATAACGAGCCTACCATAAAGGGTTCTCCTTTTACAATAAAGCCTTACGAAGTGGGTAGTTACGCCCAATTTGCGTAGTTTGGCTTCAGTATTAATCAGTACGTTATTGATCTCCTTTTCATCCCTGTATATGAAAGTAAATATCACACCTGCAACGCCGGATTTCGCGGCTTCTACAAGCAATTCAGTCCTATACTTCCTTACAAGCCTATTATAAACAGGGCTGCCGTGCTCAAAAACCGCTCCGACCATGTCTACGGTAAGGTGATTATGAAATACCCTATAACCAGTCGCCTTGGAAAGCTCTTTAGCTACGGCCAGCTTCCCGACCCCAGGAGGACCGTATATGGCAATAAGCTTCATAGTGGCACCATTGCAGTAGACTACACTGGATGTGGCGGTGCTACCAACCTCATAATGCTCAATTCTCAGTCGGTTGCGGCTTGGTTACTATTATCGTGCTTACTTCGAAAGTTACAGAGACTTCTATTCCTAGTACTGTAACTCCTACAGTTACCTCCTTGGCACCGAGTGATTTAAGCGCATTGGCCATTTTGACTGCTTGCTTGTAGAGTTCCTTGCTTATATACTTGATTGCCTTGTCCATGTAAGCATCTGCCTTGCTTTGGTCTCCTAGTTTCTGTGCTATCTTGGCCGCTGCAATGTAATGCTGACCAACTGCCATGTTATCGACATTCTTGCTTGCCTCAAGCTTCTGTGCATGCGTGATCACATTGTTGAGCAGCTTATTCGACGGACGCTTGCGCAGCATCTGTGTCAGGTAAGTAGAATCCTCATTCTTAGGCTCCTTATCCACGGTGCTCTTTGAACTTGATTTTGGTGACTTCTCAAGCGTATTCTCCATATAACCAACTTTACTCTACTTGTGCTCTTAACGTATTTAAACTGTTCTGCCCAAAGTAAAAAATGTATAAAATCTCGGCGTATTACTATGGGTTCTAACAAGTCTTCCTTGATAGCTTCGGGTCGCAATAGGGTCGAATGGGCATCTACTAGGATGCCAGTACTTGGCATCATAAGGAGGCAGTTTTCCGCGTTGAAGCCGCTGCGTGGCGCCAAGCTCGGAGGATGCCTGCATCTTACGACCGAAACTGCGGTATTGGCAATCACCCTGAAGGCAGGTGGCGCAGAAGTCTGCATGTGTGCTTCAAATCCATTGAGCACGCAGGATGATGTCGTTGCCTATCTGAATTCACAGGGCATACGGGCAATGGGTTTCAGGGGCGAGAGCGCGAAGAATTACTACAAGGCGATAGCTGACACCATCGCGTTCAGGCCAAAATTGGTCATGGACGATGGCGGAGACCTGACCAATGCCGCAATATCCGCTGGATTGGATGCAATGGGCGGCATGGAGGAAACAACAACAGGCATATTCCGGCTCAAAGCGCTGGAGAAAGCAGGGCGCCTAACCTTCCCTGTGATAGGCGTGAATGACGCCGACACCAAGCACATGTTCGATAACAGGTACGGCACGGGCCAGAGCACAATCGACGGCATACTCCGCGCCACCAACATAATGCTGGCCGGAAAGAATTTCGTTGTGGGCGGCTACGGATGGGTCGGGAGAGGGATAGCCATGAGGGCCAGAGGCATGGGCGCAAGGGTCATAGTGACTGAGATAGACCCTGTAAAGGCATTGGAGGCATACATGGATGGATTCGACGTCAAAACTATGGATGAAGCAGCAAAGGCGGGCGACATATTCGTAACCGCAACGGGCAACTGCGACATAATAACAGAGAGGCACATCAAGAAAATGAAGGATCTCGCGATAGTAGCTAACTCCGGGCATTTCAACGTGGAAATAAACGTGAAAGACCTAGAAAAGCTCGCAGCAAAGAAGCGCGAGATAAGGGCACAACTCTATGAATACACAATGAAGGACGGCAGGCGCATACTGCTAATAGCGCAGGGCAGGCTGGTCAATCTCAGCGCAGCGGAAGGCCATCCATCCGAGGTGATGGACATGAGCTTTGCGAACCAGGCCCTATCAGCAGTTTACCTATTGAAGAATGGTAAGAGCATGGCTAACAGGGTATATGACGTACCTAGAGTAATAGACCAGAACGTAGCCAAGCTAAAACTGGAATCGCTTAAGATAAGCATAGACAAGCTGTCGGAGCGACAGAAGAGATACCTGTCCAGTTACGAGAGCGGCACGTGACGCAGAGCCTTCATTTCAGATCTTCTAACGGATAATTTATGATGGGCTCTATGTAGTCGTTGTCCTGGAAGGCCGATTCCTGCTTGTACTGCACCAGTATATGCTTGGTCGCCTTGGGCTTTAGCAGCTTCCCTTCCAATGCGCCCATTACGATTTCCTTCTTGTCCCATACTACTTCTACGTCCCAGCTCCTTACCATGATATCCCTGTCGAAATAGTCTATTACGTTGACGGGCACATAAGTAAGTCCTAGCGCCTTAAGGGCCTCGGTCCTGTGGTGGCCGTCCACTATCATGTATTTCCCAGGCTTGTAGCTGCCGAGGTCATATACCGCTATCGGCCTCTTCAACACTTTGTCGTTCTTTATCTGGACGGTAAGTTCCTGCGCATGTTCTGGCCTGAATTGTTCGTGGGGTATAAGGTCGCTCAATTTTATTTTTACTATTTTCTCGGCTTTCATCACATCACTAAGCATGAAATCATGTCTTATCGCGATATCTCCTGATTATCTAAATAAACAACTAAACCTTAAAAACGTTGTCTACGTAAATAAATCGCTAAATCTATGGGCCCGTAACTCAGTTTGGCTAGAGTGGAAGGCTTTTAACCTTTAAGTCGTGGGTCCAAATCCCACCGGGCCCGCCTCATTTTTACGATGGCAAAAATCAGTCTTTTTTGTCGGCCATTAGAGGCCTTGCTTGTACCATATTTCATACTCTTTGTGTGTACCTACAAAATAAAATCTTACCTTCCGCGTTTCTTCAAAAACCATGTAAAGAATCCTATACTGCCCTACTTCGTCAACAAAAAACTGGCTTTTCTTCAAATGTCTCTTATTTGGGTAATTTAGGATTTTCCAGATCTTCTTGGAGATTCTCGCCTTTATGCCATTCTCCAAATGTTGGAAATATTTAGGCCAGTCCTGGTCGTATTCAGCTTCGTACGTGTTTATCACTTCGCGTACTTAGCGTAAACACCCAAAGCCTCTTTCGAATTTAGCAGTCTCCTTTTCCCTTCTTTTATTTCCTTGTTGATTCTGCCAAGCTTCTCCTCCACCATAATCTCTTCAACGTGGCTTTCACCAAAATTTAGTATGGCGAACCTGATTGCTTCGGACTTGGTATTGGCGTATCCCTCTTTAACCATGACATCAAGGATTTGCTGCACCTTGCCCCTTAAAGTAACATTCATTTTACCACAAGAATATTACGTTGCTTATTATATAAATATGTTCTGTTTATGTACGTTTTTGAATCATATAAAAATAAGGATTTTGGCGGTTCGCGAAAACCGCTCCGCTTGTGCGGTCGTCAGCTTTTTCAACAGGTTAAAATTCAAGTAAACCGCACCTAGTATCAATATAAATTCGGTGTTGCTAAGTACACATCGAATTTTGCCAAATTCTTCTGCTGAGGTCGTGGGTCCAAATCCCACCGGGCCCGCCTCATCCTTACGATGTCAAGCTAGTGTCCGAATCCGGGGAGGCGCACATAATGAAGCGTGCGCCTAGGTCCGGTTCCAATCCTAGAATCGGATTCAGAAAATTAAAGTCCGACCTTGAGGCTACTCTTCCGGCGCTCTCAAAGCACCAAACGGAGGAGTTGAGGTCGGTAGTTGTAAGGTTCTACAAGAAGAAGTTCAGGAAGAGTGGCCCGCCCAAGTACGGAGCACTTAATAAGGGCTTCACGGAGCATGAACTCCAGGCTTTCTTCAGGGCGGTAGACAATCCGAAGTTCCATCTGCTGTTCTCGTATCAGGCGCAACTAGGTCTTAGGATAGGCGAGGCAGTTCGCTTAAACTTGAGTAATATCAAGTTCGAGAGCCGCGAGCTGGTCCTCAAGACCGAAAAGGCTGCGCGGTTGGATGTGCTCCTGATCCCATCACCATTATTCAAAGAGACTTTGGACTACATAACAGCAAACTCAGACAAGATAGAGAAGGCCCATGGGAGCCTGTTTTTCAAAGAGGACGGCAAGAGCAGCACTAGCGCTGCGTTCATTGATGAGGGCTACGCTAGGCATAAGTTCAGGGAATATGTCCAACTAGCCCTGATAGATGAAATCTATTGCACAACCGATGAATCTGTGCCGGATAGGAGAGCACGAAGTCTGCACAGATTAACAACTCACAGCCTACGCCACTATGCTATAACGCACTTCGCCGAGCAAACCAATGGCAACGTCTTCCTTACTAGCAAGTTCGCTAGGCATTGCAAGCCGGATGTCACAATGACCTACATAAGCACGAATAAAAAAGCCCTCTATGATGGCATAGATGGAGCATTTAGCGTAAGCCAGGCTGTGGCCCTGAAAGCCAAGGTTTCCAAGCCTGTTTAGCCGGTTTCCAAAACCATCGAATCGGCTTTATCTGGATGGCTGGCTTTATCTGATCGGAGCCAAGCAGATACAGTTGGGCTTACGACGTTAGCTTCAAAAAGCCCTAAATTTTGTCGCCTAACGGCTTTACATTGGTAAACGCAGTTTCAGATAAGGTCCGCAGATAAAGTTGCGATTGTCAAAATTATGGTTTTTACTTCATCTGATTCCGAAAAACAGATGAAGTTAGCCTTACGACGACAAGGCCAAAACAGCCCAAAATTTGTCGTCGAGCGACTTTCCCTTGGTAAATAGTAGGTTCAGATGAAGTAGTCAGATGAAGTCGCCCTGCGCCCGCCCTAAGCCACCTGCGGTGGCGCTCGGCGGGCTGCGGGCGGCTCATAGCTAGGCTAGAAGGCAGCCTTTGCCCCCACTCAAAGGCTGCCGCTTGATTCTTGGTGAATTTCTTGCAAGAAGGTTCAGGTTCCTTAAAGGCTCATGGGAGCCGACTGCCTAGGTGGCTAGGCTTAAGCCCGTTGGGGCGGCCCCTCGCGAATGAGCAAGGCGAATTAACGAGCTGGGTAAAGGACAAATCGGATTCCGGCCGGCTATGGCTATCTTGAACCATGAATGAAATAGGCACGGGGGTGCGCCACATATTTGATTCGTCACTTGGCAATCCCTTCGCAACGCATTTAAAGGTTTCATGTGAGTGGTTAATATGGAGAGAAAGGTAGTTTACTTATCTGTATTGATATTAGTGACAGTCATCGCAGGTGCGGCGGTCTTTTCCTTACCAACCCCCGCTCCTGTAGTTCAGCATAATGTAACAGGCAATGTTCAAGTACCATCGATTTTAACGACTTTAATATCAAGCAAAATAACTAATTCAACAAATAGAACAGCGCAAAATGCATCAGAAATGATTCCAAACGGCACCGGATTTGGACTTTGCCCATACAGTACGATAACACCTACATGGACTAAAATCTTGAATAGTTCTGGTTTTGTCGTATCTGATATACGTGGACCACAACATGCTTATACGAATGGCACAAACAGTAATTTATGGCCCGATTATATAATATTGCCTGGACATAATGCGACTATAACTTACGAAAATTATTGGGGATGGCCATATTTAGTTGGTAAAGCTACGAATGCAAGTTTTCGTAATCTAGCTATAGACAATTGGGTGGCCGTAGAAAATTTAAATTCTAATTTGAAAGATTCCGGAATAAATATTTCCATATCGCCTCAAAATGAGCGTTATACCGCTAATAGCATCTACATAGTCACTGCGCGATTTAAAATTGCTTCCAATTCGATTAAAGGAACTTCTTGGATTGAACTGAGCCCAGGTGTTTGTACCAATGCCGCTCCATTTCTATTTACCATAGGAAATACTGCTTATTCAGGTGAAATAGGTGCGGCACCGTAATACTCCTCATAATCCTTTGCGAATACGCATGCTCTTGTTATTTGCTTTAGTAGCTATTACATTCTTATTTTGTCAATCAAAAGCTCAAGGTGCATATGATGAAGGCATATCAATTTCTTTTGCTAAAAATTTTACTAACATGACATATAATGTTAGCGCCATTAATCAAACAGGTTTATACGGCGGCCCGGCTTACTTACTAAATGGGCTATCAGATCAGGGGTGGTGGTATCAAGTTGGGTTAGATTATATTTTTAATGCACCACACGTTGGTAAGGGATTCCAGCTTATATACCAAATCTGGAAGCCTGGATTGGGCGGGCCAGATACATCCATAACGTATGTAAATTTTACAGGCAACAGTACGGTACCCGGAATACAAAATGGCGATAATGTCATTCTAAATTTATCTTTTTATAAAAGTAACATTATAATGTCAGTTTATGATCCTATCACAAAAGCCCTAGCAAAAGTAAATGAAAGTGCAGAGAATGCTACACATTTCATAGGCAATGCTTCTATACCTTACAGCGCTGTAAATGGATTTTATACGGGGCTTCTAACCGAGCAAGGCCATAATGTTTCATATTATGGCACTGAGCAACCAGTAACGTATTCCTCACTTTCTTTTAATGGCTTAAATTCCGTATGGTTTTGTATGCAAGAAAGTGGCATCATGATCATTCCTAATTGCACTACTTCTGCGGTTGCTATAAATTCAATTAATTTCCAAAAATTTAGACATTTCAATTCGACTGCAGATTTCAATTTGAGCGCACGAGCCAACCAGACATACTACATCACGGGCAACTACCCACTAACAGCAAATACACCTACTGTTCCAGCGACTGGCGTATATCGCGGCAGGTCCATAGGGATAAGCGAAGCCAACGGCATAGTGAATGGGACTTCGCCATATGGCTATCATTGGTATGAGAATTATTCGTCCGCCGAGGGATTGGTATTCCCACCACCGTATTATACAAAGGCCACTGATTGCGGCGGCGGAACTTACGCGCTTTGTAATTTCTCGACTAATTCCATCACACCTGAAGGCGAGTACCGCTTCAAGGTGCTCGTCAATGATTCTGCGAGTTCAATGCAGAATTCCGGATCCACTTTCTCCGGTGCAGTCCACGTCATAGTCAACGCCACACCAACTATAGGGCTCGCACCGTCCAATACGACCCTAGATTCAGGTCAGTATGAAACGTATACAATCACGGATTACAACGGCATAGGGCCGTTCAATACCGAACTCTACAACGTCACAGGCTCGAAGCAGCAGGGCAGCAACGTCACCATAAGCTCACCGCTGGGGCACGGATCCGTGACTTTCAAGACCATTGCGACTGGCACGTTCACCTACAACGCCATATCAACGGATCAGGGCGTTTCGCCGCACTATATCTTCAATTCGATCGAGAGCACGATAATAGTAAACCCGGACCTTACGACGCCTACGCTTTCGCCTTCCTCAAATCAAGCGATACTGATAAACACCAGCAGCGGCCAGTCGGTCGCGTTCACCGCTTCATGGGCCGATGGCACTCCGGATTACACGGCCAAGCTATACTCATCTTCAACATCGACATGCAATTCCGGATCTACACTCGTACAGACGAAATCCTCGCTGTCATCATCCTCAACGACGTTCAGCGGAGTCTCACCTACCAGCACTACATGGTACTGCGCAGTGGTGAACGACAGCGCATCCACACCCGAATCAGTCACCAGCGCGGCCGCGAAGGTGGTGCCTTTCCTGCGCTACGTCAACATAACCATATCCAACTCGCAGGGCTCGGCCACGCCGTCGCCGTTCCAGCAGCTTCTGGACATAAACTCCAATAATTACAAGGCTTATGAGGCGGGAAATCTCGACAACATAGAGTTCTTCACTGTGAGCGGCCAGTCCATAGACGTGGTGCCATCATGGCTCGAATCAGGCAACTCGAATTCCTCTACAGACACCATATACTGGCTCAAATTGGGCAGCGGCATAGGCGCGCACTCAGATGTTACCGTGTACATGGGCATGAAGTCCTTAGGAACGAACCTGCTCAACGGCGGCAGTTCTGGCACTACCGGAGAGGCGCCTCAGTTGCCAAGCACCTACGGCGAATATGATAACGGCGCGAACGTCTTCAACAAGTACACGAACTTCAGCGGCACGTCTATACCAACTAGCATGTCTGTGCTTTCTGGTGCAATCGGCAGCAACACGTTCAACAACTACGCAGAGTTGCAGAATAACAATGGAGGCACAGAAGGCATATACTTCACAAGTGCTATTAGTGCGCCTTCGGTAGTGGACACGTTAGTAACATATTACAACAAGACCGGCGGCGCGCCAGGAGTCAGTGTTGCAGAAGGTGAAAGCACATCTGTGAGCGGCGCAGAGCAGCCGCCGAGTTCTTACGGTGTGGGAGGCTCCACAGGTGGCACTGCGCAGACGCAGCTTTTCTATGAACCATCGGGCGGAGGCTCTTCCACTGTGCTGAACCAGACCGCATTCCCGGCGCAACCATTCATATATAGTATCGCATGGGGCGCGACAGGCAAGGAGACGGCATTGCAGAACTACACCACTGTGCTGAACTCTACTAACAACGCGCTTTCCCTGCCAAGCACTTATTACTCGATAATAGAGGTGAACGGTGGCGCGTTCTCGGCCACTGCCAAGTTTCAGTGGCTCAGAGCGAGAGCTTACCCGCCGGACGGCGTCATGCCTAGCGCATCGAGTGGCTCGGGAGGCGTCGAGAACATAGTGGTGCGCAAGCCGTCTCTCATAACCTGCATCAGCCCGTCCACGGTCAAGGAGGCGAACGGTACAGTCATATCCGTCTGCTGATCTGCCCGCATAAGCCGCGCCGCAGCAGCAGGTTCGACTATATTTCTGAAACGCTACCGCGCACGGAACCTCGGGAAATCACATTAGAGCGAGAATGCTCTAGATTCGGACCGTGGCTGCTTAAATACCCTCTATCCGATAAGCTATAGGTCCGAATGACGGGCTTGGAGAAAATAAACGCTTCGAAATTTTGGTGTTTTTAATGGTGCTAGAAAACGGCTACAAGAAAGCTAGGAGTGGAAGGCTTTTAACCTTTAAGTCGTGGGTCCAAATCCCACCGGGCCCGCCTCATCCTTACAGTTGTAAATCTGGCAGTGATAGCTATTTATGGTTTAAAAACCAACGCTTAACTGTGATTCATTGGACAAAAACAACGGCTTCGTGGTAGTTACTACAAACTATGTCCCCATGAATAGGATAACCAAGGTCGTGGGGCCCGTGTTCGGGATAATAGTCAGGAGCAGAGGCCTTGGAGGAAATATCGTTGCCGGGCTGAGAGGCATAATCGGCGGCGAGATAAACGAATACACCAAAATGCTCACAGAGGCAAGGGAGCATGCAATACAGCGTATGATTGCCGAAGCTGAGAAGTCCGGGGCCAATGCCGTTGTTGACATGAGGTTCGACAGTGCAGACATAGGCCAGGTAATGACCGAAGTTGTCGCGTACGGAACAGGCGTAGTAATCGAGGAAGATAGTGCAAAGGCAGGTGCAGTATCGCTTAGATAGCATCTCCAAATACATCTGTCATTTGCATGCATATTAGTCGATGCTGTATCATGCAAACTGCGTATCTGTGTCCCTGCATAGGTTTTTAAATATTGTCCGGTAATATATAGTGCTTTCAGCGCTTTATCATAGTGATATAGCAAATATCTAAATAACGTTATTACAGATAATTCTCTGAAATGCCGGGGTGGCGGAATCCGGTATCGCGTGCGCCTGGAATTAAACACGGCAAGCGCATGGCCTAACGGCCTTTTGGGTTCAAACGCCTCAGTGCTGAAAATCCCAACCCCGGCGTATGGTGTTGAAATGGCAGAGCAAAAGCAACCTCAAAGGAAAGAGGAAAAAGGTGAAAAGGGCGCCTCGTCCATAGTGAGACTGGCAGGGCGCGACGTCAACGGAGCGTTAAGTCTGGAGCGCGCTATGTCGCAGATAAAGGGCATAGGGTCAAATCTGTCAAATTCGCTCTCATGCGCTATAGAGACGAAGCTCAAGATACCAAGGAGCACAAGCATAGGTTCGTTGGACGAGGATCAGATATCCGCTGTCGAGGCTGTCATAAAGGACCCGCTTTCCTACGGCATACCAAATTTCATGGTTAACCACAGAAGGTACTTTGAAACTGGCAAAGATTCCCATTTTGTCAGCAATGACTTACTACTTACTACAAGGCAAGACATAAACAGGTCTGTTACGCTAAGGTCATGGCGTGGATACAGGCACCAGTACGGGCAAAAGGTGCGCGGACAGCGTACTCGCTCAACTGGCAGGACCGGCGCAACTGTCGGTGTCATGAAGAAGGCAGCGAAGGAGCAGATGGCAGCGGCCACAAAGAGTGATGCAAAGCCATCGGCCTCGGCGGCCCCTGCAGCAAAGCCTTCACCGGCACCTAAATAAACGAGTGATTAAATGGGAGCACCTAGGAGAAACAGGAAGAAATACGGCAAACCAAAGAACATGTGGAACATACAGAGGATATCTTCAGACCGTGCTCTGATAAACGAATACGGCCTGAGGAGCATGAAAGAGCTATGGAAGGTGCAGACCGAGATAAGCAGGATAAGGGGTAACGTGAGAGGGCTTCTTTCAGGTGCAACCGGCTCATCCCAGATGGAGCATGATATTATAAGCAGGCTTGCAAGGCTCGGCGTAGCCCAGAATGATTCTACATTGGACAGCCTTCTTGAAATAAAGGAAAATGCATTCTTGGAGAGGAGGTTGCAGTCCATAGTGTTCAGGAAGGGCCTTGCCACAAGCATGAAGCAGTCAAGGCAAATAATAGCGCACGGGTTCATATCAATAAACGGAGTAAGGATAAACAGGCCCGGCTATCTTGTCAAGGCAGAAGAGGAGAAGCAGATAGGATATTACAAGCCGATAGAGATAATACAGAAGGTTAATCCGGCAGAAGCCGCGGTTGCGCCAGAGCCTACCCCGCCTGCGCCTGCAGCCGCACAGGAGGCCTCTGCAGCAAGCTGATTGGTGTTTTATATGGCAGGCGAAAAGAAATCGAGCAAGAAAAAGGCTCCTGCGGTTGCAGGACCGGTAGTTAAGGCAAAGGAGATAGTGTCATACGAAGCCAAGGCTCTTGAGGATTCGAAGATAAAATCAAAGGAAGAGCGCTGGGCGGTCGCACACGTATACTCGTCAAAGAACGATACGATAATAACGCTGACTGACATGAGCGGCGCCGAAACGATAGCTATAGGGAGCGGCGGCATGATGGTAAGCGCCGATTCTCAGGAGGGATCCCCATACGCTGCGATGCAGGCCGCGTACAAGGTAGCTGCTACTGCAAAGGACAAGGGGGTTACCAACATAAACATACTTGTCAGGGCGCCAGGAGGCCATGGGGCAAAGACTCCGGGTCCAGGCGCACAGGCGGTTGTCAGGGTACTTGCGAGGAGCGGCTTAAGGATAAACAGGATAGAGGACGTCACCCCAATACCTACAGATACTACGAAGAGGCCTGGCGGCAGAAGGGGAAGGAGGGTCTGACCTGCACAACATATGCCCAAAATGGGCCAAGCCATGGCCGGACAGAATATACGAAGTGAGCTTCAGCCTAGCGCATACATTACAATGTAGCCGGAAGCCAGCGCTATGAAGGCGGTCGCTATCCACATGCTTATCATTGTAAAGAACGGGTGCCGCCTTATGAGCCTCTGCCTATAGCTCACTCCGGCCCCGTATACGCTTGCAACGAACGTCTGCGTGTTGGACAGCGGTATGCCGTAAAGCGTCGCTATTTCCACCATCAGCGCGGATATTATCTGTGCGCTGGCCGCATTGAGATAACGCATCGGTATTATCTCGTTCCCTACGCGCTTCAATGGCCCGGAATTGAAGGCCACAGCGCCTATTATGATGGCCATTATCGCTATTGTCGTAACGGTCGCGTAGTTGGAGCCGCTTGACATCAGCTCGACTACCAGCCCTATGGTGTTCCCGCCCAAGGTGAAGGCCACGAAGAAGGAGCTTACTATTAGAATCAGCTTTATCCAGCCGACGTAGCCCCATACGTGCCTGGTTACCGCCTTCTTCCTGAGAAGCCTCATGAGCGCAAGCACGAATATCGCGCATACTATCGGCATGAGCACCCAGAAAGCCACCACATATACTATGAAGTCCAGCTTCAATGCCGTGCTGGCGGCCGCATCTATGCCTACAAGGACTGCAGTTAGCGTTATGGAGAGCGACTGCGGTATGCTCTTTATCTGCGATACCACGAATATGGCTATGGATATGCAAAGCGCGATGTCTATGGCAGCCTCGCCGCCCGATGGCAGCAGCACAGATATCGTGTGGCCCAGCAGCCCTCCCTGCAGCAGCAGGCCCGCGGCATAACCTATCATGGTGAGGATCACTCCAGTCCTCCTGCGTATGACCCTGCTCGCTATAACGCTGCCGAAGCACACTGAAAGGTTGTTGCCCGCAACCAGCGCTATCAGCAGGAATCCAAGCGCATAAGTTATAATCCCGAACACACTACCATCGTTTTCGCATGCTTACAATGCACATAATCTCATAGCCGCCTGAAAAGGTCAAGATGCCCATCGAAACAAGCCGATAGCGTAACACAGATGCAACCTGTCATGAACGCAGGAGGCAGATTGCCGTATGTGCATGGCATTGGTCCACGGCGATTCATGTACTTATCGAAATCATGATCGACATGAACATGTCTGCGGAATCCTCGCAATTGTCCAGTATATCGTCTCCCCTGTGCGCTATCTCCGTTATGTAATTGAACGTCTTGAAATCGACATCGTACTTGTATATGAAGTCCAGAAGCCCGTCCTTTATGTCGTCCTCCTCCTTCTCAAGCTTCTCTATTATCTTCCTATGCTCCTTTATCTTCGTCAGGTCCCCGCTCTGCTCCATCTTGGCCAGCTCGTCCACCGCCCCATCCACCAGTCTGGTAGTCGTAAGTATGTCCTTCTCGACCATTGCAGCCACTTTCTTGTCCGGTATCCTGTACCTTCCTATCTCCCTAGCGAGGTTGAATATCGAGTCCACTATGCTGTCCTCCTTCTCGACGAGAGCCAGCATGTCTGACAGCACGTTTGGTGAAATCGCCCCTGACGATATGTGGTTCGAGAGCTCGAAGGCCTTGTTGTCCGACTCCTCCTCGAACATCTTGATCTTCTCCAGGTAAACCCTGTTTGGCTTCTTTATGATGTTCTGCAGCTCAATGTTGGCCTTCTTGGCTATCTCTGCCATGGCGCCTATCTCCTCCATGATCTTGTATTCTCCGCCGTTGAACATCCTGTCCAGCAATCCCATCAAATTCACGAAATCTAATTAACAACAAACACCTTTATATAATGGCAGCAAGCCTTAAGGTGCAAATAACCGTATAAGGGTTAATCGCTGCCCAATTTCAGGCTGTAATCCTTTATCATACCCAAAAGCGTGTTCTGGTTGACGAAGTAGGTCTTGCTCCCCTTCCTGAAAGTGTGTACGCCCAGCATCTCGAGCAGCATGCTGTCGCCTTCCACAAGGTTCCTTATGTAAAGGCCCTGCGCGTCCGCGCCTCCGTTGCAGTCGAAAATGCCTGCTATGTAATTGGCCGAATAGGCGTTCCTCCACTTGAACACCTTGAGCTTCCTCTCCAATGCGCCCTTGAAAAGTTTCTTGAGGCTGGAGTTGTACGTCATCACCTTGGTGTCCTTGCCTGATTCGGTTACCAGTACCTTGTTGGGCGCCACGCCGAACTCGTCCATCAGCAGCTTTATGAATTTCTGCACGAGGTCCGGGCTTTCGGTCACTATCCCTACCTCGCCGTCAGGGCTGCACTGGTACAAACCCAACATATAACTTACGTTCGGATTAAGTTTGAGTTTTTTGGTCACTGGTATCAGCGTGTAAACGTAAATTCGCGCCTCCGTGCGCACATAAATATGGTCCAGCCAAAGCAAACGCCGCTTTGATTGTAATGATTGGAAATGCGTTAAGACGTTCTAAGCTTGAAGATATAAAAGCTGCGGCTGGTGGTCTGCAGTACTTCAGGAGACCTTAAATATCATTGCAATTACATCTCTATTAAAGCAGCGGTGTAGGGATGCAGAATACAGTAATCCCCAATGGTATAATGCATATCTTCGTATTCCTATTTTCGGCGCTGCTAGTACTCATCATGTCAGAATCATGTGCATACGGTGCGTCACAGGCAGTGCATACAACATATCTCAATCCTGCGTTTACTGCCCCAATGAACACTCAGACCAAACAAGTTGCGGATGTGTACGTCCAGCCCCAGGGCCCTGCCGAAGTCGTGACTGAGAACTCCACGGGCTGCGGGGGGGGTGGGCGCAGTGCTCCCTGAAGTTATAGGCAACTCATCAAGCGGCAGTTTCGAGGCATACGCAGGCAACCAGGTGGTGCTCAATGCATGGCCGTATTTCAGCGGCGTGACGTTCGAGGGATGGACCGGCACCTATTCCGGAAGCGGCGAGAGCCTCGCCATAACGATGCCGCAGTCCGGCGTCACTGAGATAGCGCACTTCTCCGCATGCCCTCAGGGGTCCATGTCGCTTTCCGGTGCCGGCCAGAACAGGACGCTAACGGATTTCAGCAAACCATCTGGAAACGCAACAGTCACGTTCATCGAGACGGGCCTCGGGTGCTGGACGCGATGGTGGGTGAACACGTTGGCGCTCAATTATTCTTACCCGTCGCCGTATCCCGACCAACTGGGCAGTCTCATAAACCAAGACGGAGCTTACGGGATAGCCGAAGCGTATAATGAAAGCAACAGGACCTGGTACTGCAATAGCGCTACGGATGGATCGGTGAGCTTGAACCTGCCCGATCAGGTCTATGCATACCGCTACGGTGTAGGCACATCTGACGGAGGATGGTCAAACCCCGCGCCGAACCAAAGTGCAGCTACAGCAATTTTCGGTTGTGACCCAAATCACAACTGCTGGCCGGTAGGCGGGCAGGGCGAATTCACTTTGGATGGGAAGAACGAGACCGTGTACCTTAACGAGAGTGCGTACTATGACGGCTTCACTATGGTGGAAGAAGGGATAAAGAACACCAGCAGCACGGGATGGTGGTTCGCATGGGAGAAGGAGGGCCGCAACATGACGGAAGTCGATACCTCGCCGCCGATAGCGCACCCATTTTCGGACCCGTATTACTACTCATCTTCGATTCTATTTTGGGGCGGCGGAGCGGGCGGGGGAAGGGGTGTTACTGGCAGGGAAAGCGCAACCATCAACTCCTCGACTGATTACATGTCATATTTTTTCACGCTGGCAAACGGCGACTACAATTACACGTACGGCATATTCAACGGCTCCTACGGGGAGTATACATACAACCAGAGCACCGGAACCACCACCGGATTCTCATGTGATTACCCTTCGTGCATAAAGGTGGGGAACGGCACGTTCGTGCTCCATGCCGACCAGCCTACAATATACCTTAACTTCAGTGATTATTACGCGCCCAAAACTACGAATACTACAGTCACGACCACTACCACTATACCGCCCAC
This sequence comes from Microcaldota archaeon, assembly GCA_021818545.1. Classification (GTDB taxonomy): domain Archaea; phylum Micrarchaeota; class Micrarchaeia; order Micrarchaeales; family Micrarchaeaceae; genus JAKATK01. Next base: position 4,462 of record JAKATX010000008.1, on the reverse strand, counting down.
ACCGATCATATGCAGCAACAGTCAAGGTGCATGCAGTGGGTATAATATAACGTTCGATGAATCTGGCCTGCCGAATTCCGGCGGCATACTCGGTTCTATCGAATGTGGGTTTTTTTGGTGGCTGTTTCCTAGCCTCTGCAACAAGTTGCAGTGGGGCGTGGATTTTGGTGGCGCCCCGCCACAATCGTCAATCGGCACTTCCATGTCATTCTACGCGCAGAACGGCACGTACGATTATACTATAATCCCTCCTGCGAATTATACTGCAATCAACCTGACCGGCACGGTAAAGGTTGCAGGCAATAATACCGACGTACCAGTATATTTCCAGAAGGCCAGCGTATACAACGTTACGTTTACAATAACATCCAAAAATTACTGGGGAGGTACTAGCTGCGATGGCATTACGGGGCAGGGCTGCGTAGTGCCGCGGTGGTCTGTCACACTTAATAATAAAACACTGAATTCCACTTCTATTAACATGACCTTCAAAAACCTTCCTCCTGGTGCCTACGAATATACTGTGCAATCGCCATCGAACTGGTCAGCAACTATCCAATCAGGTTATGTTAACATAACAGATAAAGATGCTAAAATAGGGGTAGGATTCAACCATCGGGTTAATTACATAACTGCAAGCGCGCAGCAGTGCGTCAACAATTCAGATGTCTGCCCAGCAAATTCTTCTGTCGACTACGCTTTGACTATCGGGCTGCAGCCTGCGCTCACCTATTATGCAGTGTTCAACAGCACGCAAATTGGTGGTGTTATCCAAAATTTGAATAAATCTTTATCCCGAATCCCTGGGCTTATACGTGTTGTTCCCTTAACAGAAGATAACGGTAGTAAGTCAATCCCTTATCTTATCACAATCAATGATTCTAATCACGTACAGCAGTTGATCCAAGGCTTCAGTCTTCTTACTTGCCCGTTCAAGATTGCTTCTGATGCCAAGGCTGTTTCTTATGACAAGGTATTAAGTGGAATAGTAAATCTCATAAATAGTGCCAATATCTCATACTCATACTCCGGCGACCTGATTGTGCAGGTCGGGAAAAATGTGTCCAAGGACGGATTCGGAGGCAATCCATGTGCCGACACAAATCTTGATCAGACATTGTCTTACCTTGAATCATATGATGGCGCCTTAACGAAGGAAGCCAAAGCACAGATATACGGAGGGGACATATTGAGCAGGGGAGGAACTACAAATTTTGACCAGTTTAAAAATGATTATATAGTTGGCCTTAACTTCCAGGAGTTGGAGCTCACGCTAAAACTCTCAAGAAGCATACAAACTGACCAAATCGATCTCTCTGGAACTGGCGAAGTTTTCAATGAATCAAACATAGTACCTCAAAAGCCAGTTCAATGCAAAATTAGCAATGGTGGGCCATGCATACTACTTACGGATGCCAACTTCTCGCAGACCGTGAGTGTAAGCTCCACATAGAGGTGTAAAACATGCAAAATCTTAGCCGATATGTAATGTTCGGATTGATAATAATACTAATAATCGTAATTTTCTTTGCGTTAGGCAGCATAAAACCTCAAATAAAACAGCCAACGTTAATCAAAAATATAAGCATAAATGGCACATCAAGTGAGGTGACCGATATCGCTATCACCCCAGATAGCAGATATGTATATGTTTCAAGCGACAGTTCGGCTACTATATCAGTAATCTCTACATCTAACAATACACTGATAAAGTCAATAAAAATAGGGAGACAAGATTATACATACCCATCAGGGCTTGCAATAAATGCAAACGGCAGTTATGTTTATGTTGCTGATTGGGGTTCAGGTATGATATCTGTAATTTCAACAACTAACTACACTATCATTGATAATATAACCATTGGTAGCAATCCCGGATGGCTCTCAATTACGCCTAATGGCAAATATGTTTATGCCACTGCAAATAACATCTATGTGATTTCTACTTCTAACAATACCGTAGTAGGAGTGATAAAGTCTAAAGGTGAAGGCTCTAACCAAATTGCATTTACGCCAAATAGCAAATATGCGTATGTTGCAGCATGCTGCATTAGTAATAGCAATGCGCTTTCTGTAATATCAACCTCTAATTATACTGTAGTAAATACCATAAGTGTAGAAGGACTGCCTTTTGATGTTTCAATAATGCCGAATGGCGAATATGCATATGTTACCAGCCTGAATGGAATTTATGTTATCGCTACATCTAACAATACACTAGTAGATACAATTAGTTCGGTAAACTCACCATATGATATTACGTTTATTCCATCTGGCCAATATGCATATGTTACTGGCATGAAAGAAATCTATGTAATATCTACTTTCAATAATAGTATTATCTATGCATTTGGCGATGCTAACATTCCAGAAAGTGTTGCTACTACACAGACCAGCAAGTACGTGTATATTTCAAATCTTAAATCGAACACCGTTTCTGTATTGTCAACGCCAATATTAATTTCAACTGGCATATCATTGTCGTACATAATTGCAATTGCAATCCTAATCGCATTGATAACTGCGATTTATCTATCGCCACGAATAAAGAAGAAAAAGATTACCATATCCAATTGACTTACTACATAGTTATTATCACGCCGATTATCGTAATATCAGTATTTTACTATTTTGTATCAAGAAGAAACACAATATAGTTCCATAGTAGCATTCGGGGCAATGTTTGTGAATGATTCTTACGTCGCAAAGCATTACTGTCCAAAACGAGCGCCATGCTAACCCCTCACATGTCTACTGTTGAAGCACAGTAGAAGTATTCTGTGGCTTCATCCGAACATGCCAGGATAGGGCGGCACGCCAAGTATGTGATTTTTGGTATCGTACGCATTGATGTAAGCAGTGACGTTGGACAGAATGATCAGGACTATCAGCACTGCTAAAACCAGGACTGCCAGCTTAATGCCTCCGATCGCCATGCATGTCTTATATATGTCAGAAAGCACGTAACCTGCAAGTAGTGCCATTGGCACGAAAACGGCTATCAGGTACCTGTTTACTACGGTTATAAAGGTATATTGGGTAAGAGATTCGGTGCCGTACAGAATGTAGAAGAACGCGAACCAGAAGATCAGCGATAAGTACGCGAGGCGCAGGTCCCTTCGCTTGTAGGCAATATAAGTGCCCATGAAAACAAAAAGCATTGTAAGTCCCAGCGGATAAATCTGATACGTTTCCACCGGGCCAGCCAGCATGTTCAGCATGGAGACGAAGTTGATCAACAGCGTGCCATGCGGGAGCAATGCGGCTTGCACTGCGCTGTACTCGCTTATCAATGAGAGATGGCCGCCGGAAAGCGCGTAGAAAGACGCGAAGTAAAGCATCACGCTTGCGAACATGCCGGATGCGAAATTGATTATGGCCTTCCTGTAGAATACAAAAACACCGATGAGCGCGGGCAGGACGGCGAAGCCGCCGCCCATCTTGACGAATATCACCATTCCGAAAAAGAAGCCGCTGGCGAAAATCAATAAGGCACTGTTCCTGCCTTTCTTGGTTCCTGATGCGAACGCGTAAAGCGCTGCACCTACCAGCACACCGATGAGCATGTCGGGCAGTACCCTGGTCGCGTAGCCGAACACCGTCGGCGATATTATAATTATGAAGCTTGCGGCCAGGCCGGTGCTGTTGTCAAACATCTCCCTGCCCACAAGGAACGCCAGCATTATTATCAGGACGTACTCCACTATGCTGGGCAGCGCCGCGGAGAACGGGGATTGGCCGAAAATAAGGAACGAGGCGGCGACCGTCATCGGGGTCAGATACCCGAAGGCGAGATAGCCGCTGGCTATGCTGAAGTTGCCCTGTATCATCTGCCTGGCGTAAATTATGTACTGGCCGTCATCGAACGCGTAGAATGGCCCTGAATAGAAATAAGCAGCAATGGCCAAGCCAGCGATAATAATTGCAAGCAGCCAAGCGTATACATATTTATCCGGAATGACATCGCTCCGCATCGCCTTTTTCGATCCGGGTTTGGTGGCGCGCATGGTGATGCACATTTCATGCACGCGAGCGTTGCATGTAATTCGTTGCATGTAATTATAAGATTAAGGTTTCCATTTAAATAATATCCTATCCGGATTTACTTTATGGCGTATAAATATCGAAGGAAGCGGTAACATATCTACCGTGACTCGGCGCTCCAAACCTTAACAATATACATGGAGTACCAGTAGGTCAGTACAAGAAAAAAGACGTAGTCTTGAGGCTTTATGCAAGGAAAAATCGCATAGACTCTGCACACTAATTATATTCGAGGTGATCTATCTGCAGGTTCCCCTACAGATACCTTGTTATGCCTTAGCCCTCCTCACAGAACCCTAACTCGAAAGTGCCCGAAGGCACTGCCTCACTAGGACCCCACTTGGGTGACTTGGCAGGCGGTGTGTGCAAGGAGCAGGGACAGATTCACCGCTCGATAATGACAAGCGATTACTAGGGA